>NZ_LYBV02000026.1 GCF_001660705.2 Saccharicrinis aurantiacus | reverse complement strand
GGGGGGGACGAACACTTTAATTAAATAGCAATACTCAAAAACATATGATATAGTTCTTCTATTTTCTCATTAACTTCAGGTTGATAATAAACTTTAAGACTGGATATCTTATTTCGTTTTATTCTTTCTGTATAACTCTTAAAAGCATTTTCAACTTCCAATTTAGTAGGAAAAATGATCTTTAATTTATTAGGAGATGCATCTATAATCTCTAATTGATCCTCACAAAAGCTCAATAAATCCTCCGTTAGGTGCTTTTCTTCCATATTTATTTTATAGCTAATTGCCATTATATATGGGATGACCTCTCTTATTTTTGAGTACAAATTGACTTCATGTAACTGATTTGCAACACCTTTACCCTGCGCCCTAGATTTTGCAAGATTTAAGATTCTTTGACATTGTTTCTCGTCGGCAGATAAAATCTGATATTCAATATTGTCAACCAATCGCTTGTAAACAGATTTTTCTATTGATAAATGCTTTTTATAATCTTCATCATAATTTGATTTATCCTCTAAATTTATAGATTCTATTCTATTCTTTAGACTTTGCAACTGTTTTAAAATATTATTCATTCTATGGTATATAAGTTAATTTAATCACTTTAACTATAGGATCACTTTCTGTAAACCTAGGTTGAAATGTAAGCTCATCAACATTAAATTTTGAGCCTGATTTAAAAAATATCTCTGCTTCATTTGAAAGGCAAGAAATTTCACAAATATTATATCCCTTAGGATTTGATATCTCATATATAACATCTCCGTCTTGATCATTCATAAATTTTAAGGCTACATTCTCTTTAACACTTGAAGACTTAAAATCTTTAAATGTAATTTCATCTCCAACTTTCCAATTTTTAGCCAATTGGGATTCTGCTTGACCACAACCTCTATAAACTAAACTACCGTTGTGCGGAGTCATTTTACCCAAACCATCATTCAATAGTTTATTTAATCCTCTATAATATCCGTCTAAGTTACTTCCAACTCTTAGTTGTGCGTTTAATTCTCTATATATTTTTACACCATTCCTAACTTCATCACTTGTATAAACTTTTATTGCTGTTATTTCATCTATCGATAAATTTGGAAATTGAGAAGGCAATCCATCTGCAATAACTTCTGCTCTCTTAGTCAGTACAAAACCATCATCTAAGAAGTGAGCAAAATCTCCCCCCACATTAACCAACACCCCTCTTCTCTTCAGAACATCTTCTGCATCGTCAATTCGAGACAGAATTTTCTGTGCTTCAGCATCAGGAAGAGTTGATAAAGTATTCCCAACTTTTCTACCGTTAGTTGCAAAAGTAGTTAAAATATCAGTACTTACAGTTGCTAAATCAACTGTCATTTTAATATAAGGCCAATATTCTAAAAACTCCTTACCTCCATTTGTTAACATCAATTGATTACGAACCAGAGGACTTGTAACTATACCATCGGCTGTTAAGTTAAGTAATTCTATAGCACCTATTATTTTACCAATTCGAGAGCCATTTGCTATTAGGTTAATAGATCCATAACCACCTGCAAAAGTAAGCGCCCCATTTATTAATAGCTCTATCGATTCTTCATCTGATTTATCAACGAGGCTTTGTAAGAAAATAGCGGGTACATAGTTAATATTTGATTCCGAACAATTATCACATTCTAATGCTAATCCAATAGGTTCAAGTGCAAATAATCCTTTAACCTCAGTAATCATTTCATAAGTGTCGTTCCACTTAGACCAAATATCAATTCCATTGGCCTTATCAAAACTAGAACGAACAAACAATTGTTTAGACTTTATAATATAGTAACGATTAAATGCGATACTGTATAATTCATCATTTGTCCAGTTCATTGCCATCAATGCAGAACACAATTCTACAAAGTGACTTCTGTATTCATCACTTCCACTATATAAATTATATAGTATCTCTGGATTCTGTTTAAAATAATCATATAGTGATCTTGCATTATTAGAATTATCTAAAGCAGATGCAACTAAGTCAACTACAATCTTCTCATTCCAACCTGGTAAAAGCCATTGACCAGCCATTACCTCAAGACTTTTGTGCCTTGCTGAATTAGTCATTTCTGAATATGAACAGGGTGAGAGGGTATAAAGCGTATTTATAATTAAGTCTTCATCATCTGAACTATTAATTGCATTGGTCAATTGAGCCAAGAGCTTAGCCTGATGAGTTATCCAATCGGCATCAGTAGTATTAAAAATATATTTCTTAAGATTATTTGCTGCTTCCTCATCTTTTACATAAAATGAAAAACCATTAAGTTCAATTGCAAACTTGCCTTGTACATTTCTAACAGAGGCTTCTGTTGGTAGATAATTCTCTATATCGTCAGCTATAACCAAAGTTATTTCATCATATAAATAACTATCATACAGCTTTATATTATCAAAGACTTTTACATTATTAACGAAGCCTAATGGTTTTTTATAGCTAAATGGTACTTGTGTCTTAAATGAACATCTTAATTTTTCAATTAAGCCTATTAACTTTTCATCATTACCTATAAGTACCTTCTCCCCCTCTTTCTCATCCTGTCCCCATGCAAACATAACATTACTAGGGTCGTGAATTAAGTCCCACTGATGCTTCCAAAGCTCAGTACCTCCTTTATAGTCCATAAGGTTTTGGGTTTCTCCCTCATTGGCAATTTTTAAGTTATCACTAAAGGTGTGGTACAGGTTAAACGCCCCATGCGCTAGCTCGTGTGCAATAATGTTAAGGTTAGGGTTATCGTAAATAAACCCTGCTTGGCGTTGCAGTGGCATGTAGCCTGCTATACTTTTATCTTTATCTTGTACATTATCAATAAAAAAGAGGTAAGAGGCATCGCGCTCAAAGGTATGGCCCGCAAGTTCAAAAGCAGATAAAATGGCCTTTTGGTCGGTATTGTAGGTGGTAAAGGCACTTGAGCCACCGTGAGTCATTTTACCATTGGCAAAATTTACGCTTAGGTTTGTATTTAAATTTTGCACCTGCCACGTGGTAAGTGCTTGTGCGTATATATTATTTAGGGTGCTTTGCAATGCACTTTCGTTGGGCATACTGGCCCCATTTACTTGCACTATGTATAGCTTTTTACTTTGCGGTGTATAGCTTAGCATTTGTAGCTTACCTACTACTTGCTCGGTACTATCGGCCTGCATACGGTAGGCATATAATGGTACCTGAGCACCACCAAAGCTACCACGTATGTTTAGCTCGCTGCTGTTACCAATGGCGGGTATGCCCATTTGGTCTCTAAAGCTAAGCCCTTGTGTGCTGCTGGCTGTAATTTTATCGGTACCAAAAGCTGCTACACTTTTAAAGGCTGGCCGGTAGCCATTATTTAAGGCCGGGTAGTTATGTTGTATAAGCTGCTTAATATCGCTATAAGCATCAAAACCATATTGCTGATTGGAGGATGGGCTAAAGCTTACCATGCTATTATCAGTGGGTAAGTCTTCTTCCTTTTTACTGTTGTTATTACTTACCAAACGGCTGTTTCCTCCGGTGTTTTTAAACTCCTCAAGGCCCATGGCTTTGCCATCGCCAGTAATAACCACCTGCTCACCATTAGAGCCTGTAATTAATGTTTTGTCTAAATTATCGGTTGTAGAAACAAAGGCTTCGCTAATACTTCCATCATCGTTAACTGTAACGGCCATTACTGAATCGCCCTTTACATAAATTTGATCAAAGGGTTTATCTATAGTTATGGAGTCCTTAACAGTGGTACTTGTAGTAAGTTCTGCTACATCATCAGCCAAATTATTTATGTACTCTTCAATTACATCTACGTTTGCTAAATATTGTGGGTCGTAAACACTTTCAAACTTCATGTTTACAATAACATTATCGGTATTTACTTGTAAGCTTTCGTAATTACAAACTATTTTAGCGCTCCAAATCTCGGCCCAGAATAAGAAAACGCCACTATAGGTATTAGCTCCATCATCCTTTACACTGCGCACTATAAACCTGGTTGTACCATTTTTATTTACTATGGTATCGCCTACCTCAACTGTTTTTAGTTCAAAGTTGGTAAGTTCAACTTCGGGTATATCATCGTCGCAGCCACAAGTTGGGCACTCCTCAGAATCGATTAAGGGTTTGGGCTCAGGTACGGTTAAACTGTGCCATGCACTATAATCGCTTACTTGCTGAGGATCGCCATTACATACACCTTGCACCCTAATTTGGTAGGTTTGCCCTGGCTCTAAATCGAAATAAGAAGCTTTGGCATCAAAGGTTTCGCTATTTAAAAACCACGATGTTTGTGGCTGTTGCACCTCAATATTAAAGGAGGTGTGGTTTTCGCTGGCATCCCATGTAAATGTACCGTTTTTGCCTTTTACTTCAGATGCTATATTGGTGGCATTATCACACTTGGCTTTGTATATAAAGGTACGTATTTCGCTGTGTCCATCCTGTTCAAAAGGTACCAATCCTGATACATCGCTTGCCGTTACACGCCAAGCATATTGCATGCCAGGCTCCATTAGTAAAGTGCTTGGGTATAAAGGATACAAATGATTAAAGGTGGTATACTCATGAAACACAGGCATGCTTTGTGCTATGGTATTAGGGTTAATGCCCTGTACGCGCATTTCCCACATCTCGAATAAGTATTGTATACTGCCCTTTGCCCCTGGCGAACCAACATTACTCTCTAACCACGAAAAGGTAATTGGCATGCCCACAATCTGTCCGGCCTCAGCTTCATGAAGGGGAGCCTGCAACAATGGAGGCTTACCTAATTCTATCCATGCACTGGTGCTGCCGCTATTTGATATTAATCGGTTGGTATTAAAATGCAGTACTTCTACTGTAAATTTATAAAAGCCGCCGGGCAACTGACCCGTTTTTAAATAGGCATCTTTACTATAACCCTTAAATATGAGGTTGTTTACATTAAAATTATCTACCAAATCTTCGCCAAACAGAATGGTAGTTACTCCTCCATTTAAAAATATAGGTGTGGTGGTATAAGTAGGTGGATTTTCGATGGTAACTCCGGCGGTCTCCATTTTTATACGGAGCTTAATGGGCAAGTCTACAATATTTAAATCGTTAACTATTACCTGTACCACCAGGTTTTGCGAACCTATGGCACTATAGTCGCTTAGCTTTAGCGAGTATGGTGGAGTTAAAGTGGGCGTTACATATATGGGGTAGTTACTTTGAGCTTTAGTGGTAAAGCTAAGAAGTAACAAGAGGAGAATGTATAATGCTTTTTTCATAGAATTTATATGGTAGTTTGTGTTAGGTTTTTTTAGATAATAGAAACGAAATAAGAGACCTTATAAAGAAGTTGTTTAAAATACAATTCGAGACATAATGCACTAATTACTAACTTATTTACACATCTTATTTAATTTATATACTACTTTGTTTTTTTGCTGTTTTAGTACGGCTTCGCCCCCTGAGTCACATATTGCGACACTACGGTGTTAGTATTTTAATAGTTAGTTATAAGATGTAACTAAGCTTTTATCTACCGCAAAAAAAACATGCGGTTATTTATATTTAATTTTGGCACTGCTAGGCAGTGTTACTTTTTTTTGTATTTAATCGCCTAAATCCTACTCGTTAAGCTTTAGGGTTCTGCGCACTGTTGATGTAACTATATCGGTACCAGGTAAGGTATAGCTCACCTCTATTTCATAATCTCCATTTATTAATTTAGGAGTTAAATCAGTAGCCAAAAATTTACTTATACCCTTACTGCTATTTTTGTTGCTTACAACTGCATTGGCAATATCTGTTTGTAAGTCCATAAAATCTTTATCTACATAGGATGGAACTCTATATTGAATTGATCCTCCTGGTGAAATCCATTCACTAAGCCCTTCAATAGCTTCATCACTAAGCGTATTTTCATCTGATATTAAATTCATAAATATGATGTTAGCATCATCCCCTGGACTTAAGTCTTTTTTATTAACAGCCTCTAATAGGTCTTCATTTTCGTACATTAGGGGGGCAATTTCTTTGGTATACCATTTGGTATCTTCATATACTGGTTTAAAGTGCATTAAATTTAGCTCTCGATTTAATACTCTACTTTCAAAACCATCAAAAATCTCAGCAGATCCACTTTGCGCGCTTTCAGAAAGGCCAGCTACTAATCGGTTTACACCTAAGTATTCGGGCCATGTCATACCCTTATCAATATTTATTGCATTCATTTTACTTACGAACGTATTATAAGTACTCGTTCTGAACTGAATATCATATATAGTTTTTTCGTCGAGCAATGCTAAGGTTCCTTCTGCTTGCTGTTTATTTACTTTTAAATCATTATCATCGCTAAGGCTGGTAGAGGTACTTGTAATATTATCTGTAATACCAGCGATACTTTGTGGCACATTAACCAATGCCAATTGGTAAATTTCATTGTTAATAAAACTTACACTGGCTGTGTTATAAAGTAATTCAAAACGAATTTTATTACCAGCTCCATAGGTTTTATAGGTAAATGCAATATTTTGCTGCTGACCATTACTATCAACAAATCGTAGCTTTTGATCGCAACCATCAGGCTTATTTGTGGTAAATAAGTACTCATAATTGTTAGCAACCTTAACGTAACCTTCAGAATGTTCATTAGGGTAATAATTGTATTGCCTGCTTAAGGGATAGCTATGCACCACATCTTCTGGCAAAATATACTTTGGACGTTCGCCCGAAGTAAATGAAGCTTCTTTACTCTCATAAACTGGGTTTCCGTCAGCACCTTTTACATAATCCCAAGTACCATTTAATTTTCGCTTAAAACCAACTTTTGCATAAACCAACATGTCTTTATTACTTTCAAAAGGATCATTGGGGTCGAGCAAGTAAATTTTACCATCCTCGCTCAAATCAGTATAACCAGCAACCTTTTGTTTGGTATCGGTATATGTAATCGAGAATTCTTCGAGAGTAACTTTATACCATGCAAATTTGCCATCGTCTTCCTCTATCTCCATTTCAAGACCTACAGGGATATTAAATACTGCCTGTGGCGCAGCAAATACGTTTACTTCTTTTTCGCCAGTACTTGGGGTTATTTGAGCTATTACCTCTTCTCCAAACGGACTACCCCCCATCACCTTACATTCTTCACCAATTTCAAAATCAAAATCGCAATTGCCTGATATTAGCCCACCCATTACATTAAATCTACCTCCTACAGCTCCGGTAAAGTAAAAAGGATTTGGTCCTGCACCTGCTAATAAAGCACTGGCAGATAAATCTATTATCTCAAAGCGTTTGGTATTCCCAAATAATTTGGCCTCCATACCTATACCAGCCTCAACCCAAGCCCATGCCTGAGCCCGTGCATACCATCCATTTATACCCAAGGTAGTACTACCACCTGCACAATAAGCATTGGCACCATAATTTTTAAGCATAAACTCGGCACCTAAACCAACGCCAAAACGAGCATAAAATGGAGGTAACGTAGCATTAAATTTAACTCCGAAAGAACTCCCGAAGGCCAAACCGCTTCCTGCCGTTAGGTAACTATTATCGCGTTGTGCAAGCTGTGCCCTTTTACTTTGGCTAAAGTTTTGCAATACCTCTTTGGGTGGTAATGGCAATTCTGGAATCTCATCTCCCACCATAAAGTACCCGTCAGATCTGGCTAAATTAAGTATCTCTACGCCTAACCTATCTTCAGGTGTACCAATGTAAGTATACCATTTATCGGGTGAAAAATAGGCCGAGGCCCAACCCATCTTATCATTTTGTCCTACACCTTTAATAAAGCCCGCATTTAAGTATGTAGCCAAATCAGCTGAAAAAACCTGGTTAGCTATATCATATTTAATGTTTAAGGAAGCCGTTAAAAAGCCTCCACTTTTGTTTGCTGGTACTGATAAATCAGATTTGGCTGCCATTTTTATTTTCCCACCTGAATCTTCAACCTTTTTAACAGCATCGTTTATGTTATCAGCTAACGTACCCCATGAATCAGGACTATTCATTAAGGCTGCATCACCCCTCAACTGAATAAAATTTAGCCCTCCACTATTATTAAATTGCATTTCGAAACCTACTTTAGCATTAAACAATGCAGAAGACCCCACAAGTCCAAATTTTGTTGAGGCCATAAAACCCATACCTACGTTATTATCGGGCACGTAATTTACACCTGATAAAGACTTCCCAAAATCACTATCCGCACTATTGTTACTTGATTGTTGCATACGCTGGTACAATCCTCCTCCGAAACCATAGAAAGATAGTGCAGGAGGAAAAGGTAAACCCGAAGAGGGAGATAACTCAGTAAATACATCTGTTAAGAAATATCGGTAGTTATCCTTTTTACCAAATACAGCAACAGCATCTAATTTGAACTTATCAATAATGGTAAATTTCACATCGCCCCTAAACCCTTTGCCATATATAGGATCACCCTTTTTAAACCAAACACCTCCCTTTACAGCGTAGGCCCCTGATTTAAAATTTACATCTACACGCTCTAGGTTTAAATTATCAAACTGCCATTTGCTATAATCACCATAAAGTTGCAAACCAGCTGAGCCACCAAACATTTCACTCAACTTAACGCCTGTTCGGAAGGCTAAGCCATTACCATAATCGTTGGTAAATGGTGTAATACTATCAATGTATAATTGAAAGCCGGCAATTTCTGGCGCTGCAATTCCACCCGACAAACCTAGTGCCCCAACACTAAAATAAGGTTCGTCTCTACTGATACACATCTCTTGAAAAGAAATATCAGGAAGATTAAACTTACTTGTAGTATCCTCCTTACTTATTGGCGCATGCACACTTATAACTCCTGTTGCATTAATTGTTGGGTAAAAATCGTTGTCTTTAATTACTACCTCTACAAACGAAGTTTCATTTAAACTTAGCGTACTTGATAATACCGGAAAATCATATTTCCCCTTTATGCCAACCTCAAACTGATAGGCATCTTCACTATGATTATACGAAGCATGATATGGTAGTAATGAATTACTGCCTAAGGGTGGTAAGTTCATATCTCCACCAAACCCAATACCTGTTACTTCATTTTTTAGTAATTCGCACGAAAAATCTGCTATACTTATGGCCCACTTCTTTTTATCAAGTTGCGAAGCACTTATAATCTCTTCTGCTTTTATTTCTCCGCTTAGTCCATTATTATCAGCTATAAAATCTTTTACACCAATAGTTATCCTATCCTCAACACCTACTATATCGGTAGTATCTGTTTGCTCTTGTTCTGATGGCTTTTTAAAAATAGCCGGTAAGGAAACGGATGCAGAACTGAATGAGAGACCTTTCCAAAGGGCACGAGCCTCTTCATTCTCACCACTAAAATAACCCGAGGGAAAAGTAACCATTGCTGGTGTTTCAGTATCACTTTGATCTAAAGTTCCTCCTTGCAAACTAAATATTAGATCCTTTGCGCCATCAAACATAAAATACTTATCGAAAGATAAGGATACTGTGTACTGATCAAAATTAGCAAATGATGTTTGAACACTAGTAGCTAGATACTGCCCTGCTGGTTTCCCTGTGGCATCAACTGGTTTAATTTTATCTGATGTAAAGGCAACACACAGATTTGCAAAAAAAGAATCGATTCCATCGCAACCAAAATTTACTTTTGTTCCTTTATTAAATACTAATGTCACCTTATCTCCTAATCCTCGGCGTATGGGTTCAATTATCTCAAGACTCCCATTAGTACCTAGCCCCTTTTTTCCCTCTAAAGTAGCCCAACCATCAAAGGCAATTGGCTGTGCATTATCTTTAAAACAGAAAGCGCAAGTAGCATATATTTTTGTTTTACCCGTTTCTTCATCCAATTTAATTCGCTGAATGATTAACTCATATTCTCCTTTTTGTATACCAACTGGTAAAGTAACTATGCCATCTTCAAACAATTCTTGTAACGACTCGATATATGCACCTGCTTTTTTTACCGCATCCATGGCACTAAAGGCTGCCTCTATTTTTCTTTTACCCTCTGTTGAGAACTGAGAACTATTCAATAATAGTTGCTCCAATTCCTCTTGTGTATTCTGTGCATGTGCTGTTATTATGGCAAACAACATTATTAAAAGAGTCAGAAAACTCTTCCTTAGTAATTTTGATTTAGGCATAATTTAAAAGGTATCTGAATTAATTTGGTAATCAGGATTATTAAAAAACCACTCGCGTGCACCATATAGTGCTTTTTGATAATCTTCAACTTGTAAATATCCTGAGGGACTATGCTTATAAGGGAAATTTCGAATAATTGGGGCTAATAATTCAAGAACTCTATAAGCGCAAAGAATTTTGGTGTCAATATCTGGGTTTGGCGAGGAACAGTTTTCTTCATTACTATTCAAAATCTCCAAACAGTAATTAATCAACTCTCGTTGACGTGTATAAATTAAATCAGGCACTAGGTAGGCTACTTGATCATTCCCTTCAGCAATTTGCTCCGCCACCTGTAAACAATATTGAATACTTTTAGCATGTCCTAACCTTGCTAAAGCTAAATGCATTACCCAACGCTGATTATTATTGTATTTATCTTTCTGCAATAACTGTCTCTGTATAGTCTCTAACCCAACACCTAAATAAGCAGCTAACTTATATAATTCTCTAAAATGATATTGGTTATCTGATTGCAATAAACTATCAATACGCTGTAATGCTGGTATACTAAATTCTGACGGAGAAAAACTTTGGAGATACAAAATACAATTACCTACAATCGTTTGGTTGGTGTCGTCAATGCCGCTTATTAAGTGATTAATACTAGATTCATTAATCTCAAGTTCTCTCTGCAAACCAAACTTATAAGTAAGATAGTAGGATTGTTGACGAATAGCCACAATGGTATCGGATGAAAAAGGTATGATATCTAGAAAATGATTCTTCTGCAGTAGTTGCTGTTCTAGTTCAAAACTAAAATTACCATTTATTTTATATCCATTAAAATAATCATCCACTTGGGCGTGTACAGGCAAGCACAAAAATCCCAACAATAGAATTATGTAAATATTTTTCATAATAGTTTAGGTTATTTTTAACCAAAGCTCTCTCCCTGCTTTATTAGGTTAAAAATATGCACTACAAATATAACTAAACAATAGCGATATACAAACATATTTACCAACATATCAAACACATCCGGAAGATTAAAACCATAAAGTTTTAATTATATCTGACCTAATTAATATTTTAATTACGTAACGAAACAATTATAAGTTAGCAGTAACCAAACTACACTTATGCAGTAATACTTTTAAGCTTCTGTACTTAGATACAAAAAATTATAAGATAACTACATAGCACTCTACTTGCTGATCATTTTCAATGGCAATTATTAAATCTGCTATCATCACTTAACTTTGGTATAAAATGGAAGGCACATTTCTCTGCCCGACTTAATCAACTTACATGATCAGATAAATATTTGTTCGTATTATGATCCTCATAACGGGTGAATACTATTAGTAAACATTTTGGACAATAGTAACTAGTCAATGGAAAGTTATACTATTGTAAGAAATAAGGCATAAGTTGAGATATCTCAAAAAGAGTTTTGTAATATTTACAGCGTATCAAATAAGAAGCCTTTGCAATGGTGAAACTTATTAAAAACATAAATTTCGTATAAGCCTTTTTTTATATTCTGTGTGCCGACTTTTAACTACTCAATACCTGATAAGCATATGATTCTTTATTATTCCCTTTTAATTAGCCTTCTGAATAAATCCCTTTATTAATTTATAAATACAACAATTGAACTTCTCATTGAACTATTAAAGCAAAGGAAAATTATAAAAGAGAATAACTAATTTTAAGTAGAGCACTGAAAAATACTCTTAATGAAGAATAAATTGAAATTCAAAACTCGGATTACTTGAAAGATAGGGCAAAGTATCGCTATAATATAGAAGCAAAAAACGGTGAATTTAAAAATATTCCTAACTTTGAATATGTCATTTCATATGAACTAAAGTATACAGACGCAAACTACCTTAACAATATTTGCTATAAATCTGAAAAGGATACAAAAACGATCACAGGCAGCCATCACAATATCTGACTCGTAAGCACTTCGAAGCCTAGACAACATTTATTTATTTCTATTTGAAGATCTTAGTTTATCAATTATCACAAAAAAAAAGGATGTAACGTATGAGCATTTAGCTCAATATTACATCCTTATATTTTTAAACTACACTAAAAAAAATGGAATATTTTTCAGTGACCTCATATAATCGTTATACTAATTCTTCTTTTCCTTTCTATAAGTCCACCACATATTCATTTGTTTTTTTGATGTTGCTTCAAGCAAACCTTCTGATGTATCTTTTGACAGTTTATTATAGGCTTCTTTTTGCTCTGCAGAACCCTTTGGGTAATCTTTCATAATTTTAACAGACTTCTTACTCTGCACAGCTTTAACATCAACCACTTTAATTTGCTGTTCTTGAGTAAGAGCCATTACTTTTGTCATTTCGGCGACTTCTTTATTTACTTTACCAAGTTGATAAGAGGTTAGCCCTTTAGATTGAATATATGCGCTTGTTTTTTCGCTTAAACCCTCTACTGTATTTGCTTTGCTTTTATTATTTGCAGACTTGCTTTTATTTTGACTATTAATCCAAGCTTTCCATTGCTCTTCTGATACTACTTTCTTTAACTGACCATTGAACTCTCTACCATGATCTTGCCATGCTTTTTTTGCTTCAGGAGTTCCCTTCTCAACAGATTTCATTATTTTGTCAGAATCGATAGCTTGTGCTGTTTTAATTTTTGTTATTTTTTTCACCTGCTTCTCATTTAACTCCATAATTTCTGTCATTTGAGTTAACTCTTTCTCTAGTTTCTGTTTTTGCCAATTGTTTAACTCCTGTGCAAATGCACTAGTTGACAACACAAGCATTAACGCAATTACGAGATTCTTCATAGTTTTAATTTTCAGCATTAATCTAATAATTAATTATTTCTTTTTATTATTGTTATACGCCCACCACTTTTGCATTTGCTTCTTAGATGTTGCAGCTAATAATTTTTCACTAACATCTGGACCTAATTTCTTCCAAGCATCTTTTTGCTCCTGAGAACCTTTTTTTGTTGTTCTCATAATATTTTCAGAAGTTTTATACTGGTATGCTTTAACATCAATAACCTTTTTTTGCTGATCTGGTGTTAACGTCATCACCTTATTCATTTCTGAAACTTCTTCTTCAACTTTATTTTTTTGCCAATTATTTAAATCCGTACTGTTCAAAAGTTTTAAAGCCGCTGCTGTTAAACCTTCATCATTTGAAGATTCTTTCGGGCTTTGTGCTTTTTTTCCATTCTTTTTGTAGGCTAACCATTTATTCCACTTAGCCTCTCCTAATACATTTTTAAGTTCTCCATTAAATTCTCTACCATGATCCTGCCAGGCTTTCTTTGCCTCAGGCGTTCCTTTTGTTACGGACTTCATAATTTTATCCGCATCAATAGCTTGCTCTGTTTTAATTTTGGTGACTTTTTTTATTTCCTTTTCATTCAATTCTAACACTTCTGTCATTTCACTTAGCTCTTTCTCTAACTTCTGCTTTTGCCAGTTATTTAATTCTTGAGCAAATGTGCTTGTTGATAACAATAGCACTAAACCTAACACTAAATTCTTCATTGTTTTCATCTCTCTCTATTTTATGTTATGTATTAATTTTCTTTCTCTGAATCTTATTAACTAATGTTAATTCATATTTTTTACGTCCCTAAAAGTAAGGTTGGTAAGAGAGTTTTATAGTGGATAAAATCGAAGCAATATAGGGGTAAAACAAAAAAGGGAGGCTAACACCTCCCTTTTCTATTATAGATATATATTTACTAGTTATACACCTCTATTTCCGTTAGTATTCCATTTATTAAAACAAACTCTTGAATAGACTCCTCAACAGGATCTCCCACTTCAACTATTTCCGAACCATCTTCATGAATAGTTACGATCGTAGTAACTGAACTTAGTTCTTTATTAACTTCGATATTAAGATCTGCTAAACCAGTTTCCAATTGTCCTCCTAAATCGTAATTTTCGACAGTATTTGTTTTGGTAATAATTTCCTCCCTAACTGAGGAACTAATATTATTTATTACTGTATCTACAGACTCTGTTAACACCTCAAACGAAATATAATAATTATCTACTGTAGATGTATCAACATATTCTGTTGTTATAAATGAAGTAACAGCAAAATCTTTATTCTCGATTAACAATAAGCTTTTTTCTTTATATATATCAATTATTGCATAAGTATCATTTTCAGTATCTGTTAAACGGTAAATAGGAACCAACTCAATATTTGGTGTTGCATATTCATCCGGCTCACACGAATACAATACAGCTAATAATACAACACATATTATTTTAAAATAGTTTTTCATCTTTAGTATTTTTAATGTTTGCTCTACTAATTAATTAGCAGAGCAATTTATTGAATTATTCAGGTCTATCTAATTTAGCAGCAATAAAGAAATCATCATAGTAGAATGTTCCTACCTTAGGATTCACCTGTAAAGTAAAAAATGCATCAACATAATCTTTATCTGCAGTCCAATCAAATTCCATTTCATACCAAACTCCAAGTGGTGTTCCTACGAATTCATGACAATTCTTACCTGGATCTAATAAATTTTCTGCTTTGTTAATTTGAGTCTCATTTAAACCACCAATATAAAACTTATCACCACCTGCTGAATCTGAACCATCAGTTACGAATCGCTTATATCTAACAGTATAAGTTACGCCAGCTTCAATATTCAACAATCCACCTAAACTACTTGTAAATCGCATTTGATTACCTGAAGTACCAGGATTCTCGCCTTTTATACTCTGATTTCCGCTTGCCGCTTGCTCAGTTGAATATTCAGCAGTTCCTGTTCCTTTAACTTCAGACTTCCAATAATCACTATTTATTAGTACATCTGCATCTTCGAAACTAGCCATTTCCTCATCAAGAATATTACCTACAAATACTTTAACCAATTCATCGCTAAATTTACTTAAAATACGTTCATCTAATGATTCTATTTTATTACCGGTATAAGTTACGGTAATAACATCGTTGTTATAAACCTCATCTGCTAAAACTAAATCAATAATTGTTGCATCTAACTCATTAACTTTAGCCTCACTAACTGTTATATCTTCATCAAATCCATTTTCATTAGTTGCATGAACCGTGAATGTAGCCTCTTGCCCTGTAAAAGGAGCTATACCTCCTGAAATCTGCAAACCAATAATATTTGAACTTGATTTATTGGCTTCTTTAAATACTAGTTCTTCGTTTGAAGCAATTACTTTTATTTTTAGAGGTATAATCTTTGTTTTTGAAGCTGTTAAATCTTCGTCAGATCGAGATGCCTTATATTTCCCTGTAAAAGTTCCGATTGAATTGAAGGCAATCATTGATACTGAATCTTCACTAATTTCAGGCGTAGCTCCTGTAAATTCCCAACTATATGTATCTGGTCGGCCTTTTTCTGTTAAATCAACAAACATTAAAGAATTACCAAATGTCACTTCCACAACAGTCCACAAATCCTTCTCAGACTGCAAAGGTATTGAATCATAAGGTACACTTATAATTTCTACATCTTCTTTATATACTTTAAACGCTGGTTGTATTGAGTCATATACATCTATAATAAATGTAGTATCAATAACCCACTCTCCATCAGTATAATTAGAATAAAGGGTATCGTTACCATAAAAAGTAACTTCTTCACTGAATGTATTGTATAAACGAAGTGCTTGTCTTCCTCCTTTAGTAAATAATACATGTACTGTTTTATCTGTCGATTCATTACCTGCATCTTCATCAATAAACTCATCAAATATTTTATCTTGAGCCGATATTGGACCTTTTAAAAACACACATCCACTTGTATCAGAAAATGACCATGTATGACTTAGTTCATTCTGTGACAAATCAGAATAGGACATATACTTATCAATGGAAACTTTTGCTTCGTTACCAAATGCTGTTGTAAACCAATCAATAGCCGAATAATCATTTAATGGCTCATATTCAGGCTCACATGCCATAAAGGCTGAAAGGATTGTGAATATGAATAATAATTTTATATTTTTCATCGTGATTGTTTTTTTTAATTAATCTTTGAATTAGCTGTAGTTTCACTGACTGGAATTGGCCAATAAGCATGAGCATCTTCTCTATAGTTAATAGCCGCTTGCGTAAACTCTGATAAATCTGTACCATAATCCTCATCAACACCTTCGGTCATAATACCTCGTTTCTTTTTAGACTCTCCTTCACCGTTTATCCACTCATACTGAGCTAGATAATAATCCTTAGAGGCCAATTCTTCAAAACGTGTTTTAGTAATACCCCACCTTCTTAAGTCAAGTTGACGAATTGAATAACCCTCACCTGATAACTCCATAGGTCGTTCCTTATGCATTAAATGCTCCATTAAACTCTCTGCAGTATAAACTAGTTCATCATATGTTGAACTAGCGTATGCACCATTCGCACTTCCCCCTAATAAAATTAGAGCAGCTCTATGACGAACTTGGTTAATATAATTAAGAGCACCTTGCACTCCTCCTTCATTTTTACCTCCTTCAATTAGGCACTCAGCATACATTAATAATATATCCGCATATCGAATAACTCGATAATTAATACCTGACTTATCGAAGATATCATCTTCACTGGTAACAGTTTCCCAGTTTGTCAACTTCTTCCAATAAGCAGATTCTCCATTTTTAAATGCACCAATGTCTGCTATTATTTCATTTCCATAATAAGGTTCACAATCTTCATCATCAATTAATACAATTGAATATGATGTTCTTAATGAAAATTTTCTCACAATAGGATCACCCAAATCATCAACTCCAACATGATTTCTTGAATCAACTGGATCTGGAGTATCGTTTCTGTAAGCCAAAATTAACCAGTTAGCAGGATATAATGATCTATACCCCCCCACGTTACTAAACATATTTGCGTAAGTATTCGTAGTTCCTTGATTTGAACTACCTCCTTCATCAACCTTTAAACTAAGGTCATATCCAATTTCTAATATCGATTCTTGATTAAACTCATTATTTGCAGTAAAATTATCGTTAATATTATCCATCAGTCTATATAAACCACTATCTATAATAGCTTTAAAATACATGGCTGCAGTTGTATAGTCGCCTTCGAATAAATAACTTTTACCTAGTAAGGCAGCAGCAGCTCCTGCTGTAACTCTACCCAAATTACTATTATTAACTGGTGTTCCTTCTGATACTCCTTCACCAGGCCCTGCATAATCTGTCCATGTATCTGGTAAATTCTCAAGGGCGTAAGTTAAATCTTCCCTCAGAAACGCTTTGATATCTTCTGCAGAAGTTACTGGTTGATTAAAATCAGCCTCAGTTTCAGGAAGAAAATCATATAAGATTACACTTCCGTTATTATATGAAGAATGTAAGTAATGATAGAACATACCCCTAAAAAAACGAGCCTGTCCCATTTGGTACTGCCAATCTAATAATTCCTCTTCAGATACCATGTTTTCTTTAATCCCTTCAAGTCCAAAAATAACTTGGTTGGCTCTAAAAATGCCTATATATAGTTTCTCCCACTTTTTATTACTTCCATCTGAAGATGCATTAAACATTTGCAGGTAATACACATTTGTAGTATTTGGTCGCCCATATCCTGGATAAGAAGCATCACTACGAGGAATCTCGTATTTTGTTCCCATCACATCCATATCTCTAAAGGCATTGTACACTGCTGTTAAACCACTGTTAGTATCTGTCAGTTTCGTCCAGTAGCTATCTGTAGTTATCTCATTAGGATTTACCTGTGTTAGGAAATCTTCGCAACTACTAATAGTTATCACTATTAAAGAAGCTACTATAAATTTTATTATTTTATTTGTTTTCATTTCTACCAATTTAACTATTAGAAACTCAATTGTACACCACCTCTATACTGTGAACTTATAGGATAATTTCCTTTATCCAAACCACGTGTTGATAATCCATCACCACCTACTTCAGGATCGTAACCTGTGTACTTCGTAAAAGTTAGTGGATTATCTGTTGCCACATAAAAACGTAACTTAGAGAGACCTATCTTAGTTAACATTTTTTTAGGTAATGTATATCCTATAGTTACATTTCTTAAACGAACGAAAGATCCATCTTCTATCCATATATCAGACCAAGACCTATAGTTCATATGATCTCCTTTTCTATTAGCTGGCATAACTCCTAGCGGATTGTCAGTTGACCACTGATATAGTTGATCTTGGTGCGTACCTGTTGTATGAGCATAAATTCTAGATCCATTGATTACTTCTTGCCCAAATGCTCCAAACCATTGCATAGAAAAGTCAAAGCCTTTATAATCGCAGTTCAAGCTTAAACCCAGCTCGAACTCAGGAGTTCCACTACCACCATAAACTCTATCCGATTCATCGATTACATTATCTCCATTCTGATCGACATAAATTAGATCTCCCATTCTAGCCCCTGGATCAATTTTCTGATATTCCGCTAATTTTTCTTTGGTATTAGCAAGGCCATTAGTCTCCATAACCATGAAAGCACCTGCTTCATACCCTTCTGTAATTACCGTTATCTTATCTTTATTGCCACTCACCGAAATAGGATTACCATTTGAGAAATAAGAGATTGGGTTAGACCCATTCATCTTCTTAATTTCGTTTACATTTTTAGTAAAAGTTCCTCCTACACTCCAACTAAATTTACCATGATGACGATAATTAGTAGCTAACTCGATACCCCTATTATTCATATCACCTATATTAAGATATACCTTTTGGTTTTGACCAATTCCTGCTGCCGAAGGGACCAATAATGGAAATAGTAAATCTTTTTTATCTGTATTATATATATCCATATTAAATGTCAACTTATTCTTAAAGAAGCCAAAATCAAGACCAAGATTGGTTTGTTGTGATGTTTCCCAATGAACTTGTGGATTTGCATAAGCTGTTTGAGTTTGACCTAAAGTAAGGTAAGGATTACCTTCAACTCCAAAAGGATAATCATAACCAGAACTGATTGTGGCACCATAAGCGTAATCAGGAATACTGTTATTACCCACTTGTCCATGAGATGCCCTCAACTTAAAGGCATTAACAACAGATGACATTCCTTGCCAAAATTTTTCATCAGCAACATTCCAACTCGCAGAAACTGAAGGAAATGTCTCCCACCTATGTTCTGCAGAAAATTTAGACGAAGCATCACGACGGGCACTCACACTTAAGTTGTAACGTCCGCCTTTATAACTATATTGCACACGACCTAACAAACCAATAAGTGTTCTGTTATAATCTTTGCCAGAACCTACTGATGGCTCAAGTGTTGTTTGCTCTAACACAGGAACAGCATTACTTGTGATATCTTTACCCTGCGCATAAAATGTTGAGTATTTAAACTCTTCACTTGTGGCCACAGCTAAAAGCTTTAATTGATGCTTACCAATCTTTTTCACATAATTTAATCCTCCTTCGAAGGTTGTTTTTGTGTTTCTATCGCTGGTGTTTTTAACGCCAGAACGGGTATTTGTATTAACAACCAGTTCTCCATCGTTATCATAAACCTCAAAAAGTGGATTTATCTTTACTCTTGTATTATTTCCATATATAACACCAGCTCTTCCATTAAAGGTTAAACCCTTCATCACTTCAAATCCAACACTCAGATTCCCATTAAAGGTTTCACCATTACGAACATCTGTTTGCTTTAATTTGGCCATAACATTTCCTGTTTGGAGCTTATCATTCCCCGTACCATCATCACTTACTACTGATGCGCTTGGATCTAAGTCTTTTTGAAATGGTTTGTATTTATAGGCTTCATATAATAAATTACCTGCTGCATACTCCTGCTCATCAACCTTAAAACCTAAACTAGATCGAACCGTCCATCGTCCTTTTTTGTATGAAGAATTAGCTCTTACATTAAATCGCTCATAACCTGTATTAATAAGAGTACCATCTTGAGAGAATAAAGACCCTACAATATTGTAAGTCAAATCTTTTGTACCTCCTGATATATTAACACTATAATTTTGAATTTTCGCATTATCTTGTTCAATAACATCCATTATACTGGTGTTATTGGTAAAGTTTGATGGAGTATTCTCCATAGCAGTCCAAGTATTATCAGAGGTAGCATTTGCGTCTAGGTGTCCTTGAAAAATAAACTGTGCATACCAATAATCTTCAAAATTCAATAGATCAATACCCGAAGTGATTTTTTGAATTCCATAGTATCCATCAGCTGTAATTTTCATTTCTCCAGCTTTACCCGTTTTAGTGGTAATTAAAATAACACCACCAGAACCACGCACTCCATAAATAGCTGCTGAGGCAGCATCTTTAAGCACATCCACACTCTCTATTTCGCTATTACTTAACTGTGGATCTGACTCTTGCGGAATACCATCTACAACAAAAAGCGGAGCATTATCTCCTGAGATCGAATTTACACCTCGAATTTGAATATTCGAATTGGCACCAGGTTGCCCTGAGCTTAGCTGAACACTTACCCCGGCAATAGACCCTTGTAAAGCAGTACCTAAATCAGATGTAGATATTTTTTGAATATCCTCAGATTTAACCTGAACAACGGCTCCTGATAATTCTTTCTTTTTTTGTGTACCATAACCGATGGCAACTACTTCATCGATATCGATACTACTAGGTTTAAGTTTGGCATTAATTTTCAATTTCCCCTCAACAGGTATTTCTTTTAAATCGAAACCTATAAAAGAGTACTGAAGGATTCCGGTTTGAGGCCCTTTAATTGAATAATTACCAGAAAAATCGGTAATTGTACCATTAGATGTTCCTTTAAAGACAATGGCAACCCCGGGTAAAGGCTCGCCAGTTTCTCCATCGGTAACAGTTCCGCTAATCTTTACAGATTGCGCATTTGCAATACCAACCTGCATCATAAGTACGAGTAATAGAAAAATCCCCCGTTTTAGCAATTGATTAAAATTGTGTCGTTTCATAGATGTAATTTTGTTTTCTTTCATTCATCATTTATTACAGGTAAAATTAGATGAAGAGGCTAAATTTATGTGGGTATAAGCAAGTCTAAAAAGTGGGTAATAATTGTTAATTTTCCCTAAAATAGAAGGATTTAGAGCCTAAAATAACCCTTAGTGCAAAATAAGAATATCCTGAACAGCCTTTTAAATCATTGATTACATATGGAGAACAGCGAACAAATTAATTACGCAAGAGCATTTTACACCTTTACTCTTTTTAACATTTAATAAAATTCATTATTTCCTTCTATCGAGAATAAACAAAAAACCCTGAGTAAATAATTAGTATTTACTCAGGGCAATATTTATGATATAAAATAAGGTTTATTCTTCGTCTTCTAAATCATCAGAATCCGAGATGAGTTGCTCTGAGAACTTCTTTTTATATTCTGAGGGAGAAAGAGAGAATTCTGTTTTAAAACAAGTTCTAAAGTATTTTAAATCTGAAAAACCTACTTCATATGTTACTTCAGCTACAGTATAACGACCTAATGAAAGAAGTTGCGCGGCACGTTTTAAGCGTATTGTTCTGATAAATATTTTTGCTGTTTTACCAGTGAGAGCTTTCAGCTTTCTATTCATTATTACCTTTGAAATACCATATTCTGAAGCTAGTTCTTCTACTGTAAATAAAGGTTCATCTATTTTTGATTCAATAATAGAAATTATCTTTGCTAAGAATTTTTCATCCATTGAAGTTGATGCAATGTCAGTTGGCGTGACTTCTATCTTCTTATCAAACATATTTATGATTAAACTCCGCTTTTCTATAATCGCATCTATCTGAGCCAGTAAAACATCCATATCAAATGGCTTTGATACGTATGCATCAGCACCTAAACTATACCCTTTAACTTTATGCTCACTTAAATTTTTAGCTGTTAATAATATAATCGGAATATGGCTTATGCTTTCATCTGCTTTTATAGCCTCACACATTTCAAAGCCATCCATTATTGGCATCATAACATCACTTATAATAAGATCAGGATTGTATTCCTTACAAATTTCTAGTCCCTCCTTACCATTTTTAGCTTGAAGCACTTCATATTTACTTTCTAGGTTGTCAACTACATACTCTCGCAGTTCAAAATTATCTTCAACTACTAGTAGTTTGATTTTGTTGTCTGAAGATACTGCAACTACAGCTTTCTTTTGTTCACCATGTATTATTCCGGAGAGAATTACATCTTCTTGAATCTTGTAGGTTGAGGTGCCACGTAACTCTTCCTTTTTAAGATGTTGTTTCCCTTTTAATAATTCAACAACAAAACTAGTGCCCTCACCCTCCGTACTTTTAGCGGAGATAGTTCCATGGTGCATTTCAACCAAACTCTTAGAATAGGACAAACCAATACCAGTACTCCCTTGCTTATTAGTACTTATCTTCCCTGCATTATAAAATCTATCAAAAACATGTTTTAATACATTATTTGACATACCAATACCGGTATCATTAACTTCAATGGATATTGTCTTATCTTCTTCTTTTATATTGATAATTATCTCCCCTCCATTATCAGTATACTTAAAAGCATTGGAAAGAAGGTTGTAAATAATTTTTTCAAGTTTATCAGGGTCAAACCAAAGATTAATTGACTCAGACGTAGTATTAAATTTAAATTGAATATTCTTTTCATCAGCAACCATTTCAAAGGCTTTTGAAACATCTTTAACAAACAATACAATATTTGCTTCGTTTGCCTCAATTTTCATTTTACCTTGTTCATACTTCCTAAAATCCATCAATTGATTAATTAAGCGTAACAAAACGTTAGTATTTCTATAAATTGTATGATGAATTTTATCAACCTTCTCTTCGGGCAATGTGTTTTTCTCTTTAATAAGTTTTTCTATAGGTCCTAATATTAAGGTTAAAGGGGTCCGAAACTCATGAGAGATATTCGTAAAAAACTTAAGCTTCATCTGCGAAAGCTCCTGTACTTTTTCTTTCTCGAAGCGCTCCATTAATAATTGACTTTTTTGCTGCACACCAATAAGAGAAAAACGTCGGAAGAACCAAAGTAATAGCACAAAAACGACTAGATATGCAACCATAGCAGATGTAGACATCCACCAAGGTGCAATAACTGTTATACTAATAGTACGGGCTTCATTACTCCATAAACCATCGTTATTGGTCGCCATTACTTTTAAAGTGTAATTACCTGGTTTAAGGTTAGTATACTTGGCAAAACGAGCATCCGAATTAGTGTAAACCCATTCTGAATCAAAACCCTCTAGAATATATTTATACTTATTTTTATGCGGTGCTACAAAATGTAATCCTGCAAAGTACATGGTAAAACTATTCTCTTCGTATTTTAAAGAAATCTGTTCAGTTGCATTAATATCTTTTTGTAATGGCACTCTGCCCCTTACTTCTTCCCCAACTTCAATTGGTTGATTTAGAATATCAAGTCGTGTAAAAGCGAGTTCAGCAACCGTAGTATCTTCAGCTATATCCGAAGGCTTAAAAACACTTAGCCCGTTTACCCCTCCAAAGATTAACTCCCCTTTTTTATTCTTACAACTCGCTAACTCAGAAAACTCATTATCCTGCAATCCATCAGCCACATCATAGTTTCTAATTTCTTTTGTGATAGGATTATAACAAGTTAATCCTTTGTTTGATGAGAGCCATAAGTTTTGGTTTTCATCCTCTTGGATTCCCTTTATTACATTATTTGGTAAACCATCCTTAGTTGTGATGGACTCAAAAGACTCTACACCTATATCTGATATAACATATTTATTCAGTCCTCCACCCATAGTGCCAACCCAAATATCGCCTGATTTAGACTCATATATTGGAAGTATATAATTGTGACTTAAGGTTTTTTCGTTATCCCTAATGTTTTTATGAACGAAAAATCTAGGGTTCCTGGTATGGCTTTCTTTATAGGAGATTTTGTTAAGACCATTTGATGTCCCAACCCAAATATTACCATGTTTATCCTCCATTAAACTTCTAATAATGTTTGATGACAAAGAGTAGCTCTTATCTTCCATCACAAATTGTCTGCGATAATAAGTACCATCTTTTTTCCTTTTTAAGCGCCACAAACCATCACCATAGGTACCTAGCCAAACATTACTTTTACTATCTACTAATATTGAGAATACCGATTTTGTTTTAGGTACTCCAAGTTTGTAAGGATCAATATTTTGATTATTCTTAGTATTATAAACATATACCTCACTAGGATAAATAGCTCCCATCCAAAGCAGGTCATTCTTCTCATCTTCATCTATACAATAAACTAAATTACCCTTTAACTTTTGTTGATCAATATTCTTGTTGTCAGATTGTTCTTCAAGGATACTCTTTGAAATAAAACTTAAACCTTCGGCTGTACCAACCCACAAATTATTTCTTTTATCAGAAAATACACTACGCACCTTATTGTAAGATGTTGTTGTTTGATCTTGTTGGATATTATATTGTTTGAAAGGCTTGTATTTTGGATTATAAATATTAACACCTCCACCATTTGTACCTATCCATATTAATCCAGATTTATCTTTAAACAAGGCGGTAATATAGTTTGTGGTTAAGCCATCAGATTTAGTACTTGCTGTAAATAGTTTTTTCTTCTTAAAACGTAATGGTGCATGCTCCTCAAGCTCGCACAAAAGCAAGCCGTTTGCACTACCTACCCACAATTTACCAGAATCGTCAATAAGCATTCTTGTGGATCTCAATAGTTTTAAACTTTTATGATATTCTTTCGTTTTTTTATCAAAAATACGTACTGTAGCGCCATTACATACAACTAGATAATCTCCGTACTCTTGAATATTTGTTACCAATGAGGGCTTAGCACTTGGTGTATAAATATAGGACACTTTGTGCTTTACTGGGTCCATTTTTGCCAAGCCTTTATAGGTACCTATCCATATATTACCTTCCGAATCTTCAAGTATTGAACGGCCAAAATTCCCTTGAAAACTCCCTTTTGTTGCCCCTAAATCAGCAAGAGTTAAATGAATAACCTCATTGGTAGCAGTAATAATTACATCAACTCCCTTATCAGTAACAGACCAAACATTACCGTAACTATCAGCCTTAATTTGAATGATTCGATTAGAGGTTAATACATTGGGGGTTTCAGTTGAATTTGAAAAATGCGTGAACACATTATTGTCCACATCAAATTTACAAATTCCATTATCACTAGAGCCCATCCAAAGGTGTCCTTCAGCATCCTCTGTAATGGTAAAAACAATATTACTAACCAAACCATCTTTTTGTCGTGGTTCCATACGATACACTTTAAACGTATATCCATCGTATCTATTTAAGCCATCGTGTGTACCAATCCAAATAAACCCTCTACTATCCTGAAAGATACAGTTTACATCGTTTTGAGATAAGCCATCTAATGTGGTCAAGTTTTTAAAACTAGAACTCCATACACCAAACGAAAAACAAACGAAAAACAGTAATAATGATATTTTTTTTAGCATAACTTTCAGTATTGAAATATAATAACGTTAGCACGATTAGTGCAATATTCAAATCTCTTTATAGAGTGTGAAAATAGGAAGATAGCGGGTAAAAACAAATTATAACACATGTCTAAAACTATTTATAAAACACAAGATTCATTTACATCAGTATTAGTTTTATTCTACAAAACACTAGGCAATTCTTATCCTTAAAAAACGTTACTAATAAAATTGACCTGACTAAATGTCAAATTTTCATAATTTTACCTGCAAAACAAAACACTTATAGTTTAATCATACAACGGCAATTATTACTTTCAAAAAAACAAGAACAGCTAATAAAACCGATACGTTTTTACCCCCTACTTTTACACCGTTTATTAGGTCTTTTTACATGAAAGGGATTCCATATTTGTTATTCCAAGTATTATTGAATATTGCATGAAGAAGAATCTAAAATAATCTACAATTAAAATCAGGCAATGAAAAACTTTATAATTTCCATACTCCTAATTATCCCCAATATATTTTATGCCAACGAATCTGTTTTTTATAGCGGCTTTGAAAAAGAATTTTCTACAGAATGGTCAAGCACACTAAGTACAGGCATGCCCTTATTTGAACGAAACACCATTTCGAAAAGAAACGATGCTTACGGTTTAAATATGATTTTTAATTCACCATCGCAGAAAGGCAATTTAACTACAAGCTCCTTTTTACTGAAAGAGGGAGAAAACTATGAAATAACATTTTGGTATAAATTTGTGAATAACCCCAATGATAACTCTACCACCAATATCAAAATATTTGCAGAAGATGGAACTAAACTTCATCAAATAAACCTTAGCAATTTTGATAAAACAGAATGGACACAATACAAAACAAGCTATAGAGCAACGCAAACGGATGCCAACGCCTATATACTGTTTAGCTTTAGACCAAACAATGCAGGTAACTCGGAGATATACTTCGACGATTTTAAAATTGAATGGATTGAAGAGGAAGAAAGCTTTTTTAATGATTTAAAAACAAAGAATGTAAGCTCTAACCCCGATATTGTTTGGCAACAGTTTGGCCCAGGGATGAGTGGAAACTGCAAATCGGCATTTTGGCATCCTACCGAGCCTGATGTACTATTTATTAGTCCTAATATGGGCAACTCATACGGAACATGGGATGCCGGTTACACATACAACACCATTCTGAATGTAGATGAAACAGATTATAAAAAGGGATATCGTGGCCCCATAGAGCTAACTTGTGTTGACTTTGCACGTGGCAATACCAACTTTGGTATGAGTACCGACGAGAGAAACAATGGTATATTTTATACCGAAGATTTGGGACATACCTGGACCAGAATGCCTGTTACTACTTTTGATGGCATTTATGTAGATGCAGTAGCTGTTGACCCTAAAAATGATAATATTTGGTATGCTGGAGGTGGCAGATTACGCAACTTAGGGAGTAACCTTTACCCGCACTCTCAGCCCAAGGGTACACTAGCCCATTCGCCTAGTTTAAATAAAATATGGAAAAGCACAAACAAAGGAACCTCGTGGACTTTAATTAACAGCGGACTTGAAGCGGAAACAGGTATTGAAACGCTATTGGTAGATCCAGCTAATTCTGATATTGTATATGCGTCTACAAGTACAGGCTTTTACAAAAGCACCAATGGTGGCGACCTTTGGGTGAAAAAGGATAGTGGTATGGATTACGACATGCTCCGTGCCATGGATTATCATTACAATGCAGACGATGATTTGCTTACCATCATAGTAATCATCAACCCTATTTGGAAGGCCGATGGAACTACTATAACAGACGAAAAGGGTGGTTTATTTAAAAGTACAGACCGTGGTGAAACATGGCAAAAAATCAGTGGCAACCTGGCCATAGATATGAGTCACTTTCAGAATAATGCCGACATTAAAAAAAGCTACTCGCACTGTGCTGCCTATATTTTTGACATGGATGATGATGCTTTCTTGGCTGCATATCCCGATATGCCAAGCAAGATTACGATCAGGTATAATACCATTGAGATTGATCCGAACGATGTAAACAACATCTACCTCAATAACGAATATTCAAATGCCTCGCGCAATAACTTTAAACCAGGTGGTGTTTGGCGTAGTACCGATGGTGGAGAAAATTGGCACGTATGCCTACGTAATGGAAAAGCTTGGGAATCGGGCTCTACAGATGCAAGCTATTGGGCGCAACGAAACAACCCAATGGAAACTAACATCAGTTTAAAATATAAAAAGGAATGGGTTAACCGTGACTTCTACGAGCGCAAGGGCTGTAACTTTGTAAAATTCAATGCAGATGGTTCTGTGCTACATACACAGCTTGCCAAAATATCCTTAATGAGTTACGACAAAGGCGAAACTTGGGTTGATATTGACGACGAATATACGGGAGAACCAGAGGAGGAAAGTTATGTTGGCGCAGGCAATAGCAATGTTCCTGGTCATGGATTTTTTCAGCACCCACTTATCCCTAATAAAGTGTTTTGCCATGCTGGAGAAAATAGTTTATGGGTAACCAACTTAGATGGTGATAATGTGAGAGAAGGTGCCCAAGCAGCTAACTTCTATAAGCTATTAGACGACGAGAACTCATTAAGTTGGTATGCTATTCACCCTAATAATACTAATATTCATTACGCATTATTTTTCCGTCAGGCTAAAAAAGGGAAACTAATGCGATCAACTGATAATGGCGCAACTTTTCATGAGCATGGAGAGGCGGTTCCTTATTGGGATATAACAGGGCATTCGGGCGATCAATCGGTGCATCAAATACACCTAACTATTGATCCAGCACAGCCTGATAACATGTATTTTGTAGTACCTCAAAAATCGAGGAACATGGAATATGTTGGCAATTCCATTACACATTGGGGCTTTCATAAATCGAGCGATGGTGGTGCCAATTGGACTGACTCAAATAATGGCTTGCCCGAATCATTAGATGCCACCATGGTTGCCATTGACCCGAATAACAACAGCACTTTGTACGTAAGCATACAAAACTCCAACGGTGGACTATTTAAATCAACGGACTATGGCGGTAATTGGCTTGAAGTAGAATCTACTCAGGCCATATCTGGCAATTATGGTATTAACGATATTCATTTTGCAAAAGATGGCAAAATATACATTACCGCAGGGGCTAGTTACGCCAATAGTAACGATGGTGGCCTTTGGGTAAGTGAAGATCGCATGGTTAGTTGGACCAAAATATTCGATTTTCCGTGGACTAACCGAATTGAAACCGCATCTTATGATCCGAATATCATTTTAGTTTCAACCTTATCCAATGCTAAAATAGATGGGCGCAATGCAGGAGTCTACCTTTCTAAAGATGCAAGTGTTACATGGGAAAAGATCAATACCGGCAACGGCCAGTCAGATAGAGTTAATGATATTGCCATTGATAATTATACACCGGGTAAATTTTACGCTTCTACTTTTGGTAGTGGATGGTACACTGCAACCGACCCAAACTCAAACCCCATAGTTGAAGCCACCGGTATTCTTATAAATCCGCAAACTTTAATCTTAAAAGAGGATGAAGAACAACAGTTACAAGTTATTGTGAGTCCTTCAAATGCATCGTTTCAAACTGTAAATTGGCAAATTGATGATCCTACAATAGCAAGCATAGACGCCTTAGGCAGAGTAGCTGCTCTAAAAAAAGGTACTACCACAATAACAGCCACTTTGGTTAATACCAACATCAGCCATAGCATTGTTCTTAAGGTTGATGACGAAAGTGCTTCGGTAAATCAACTTAAAACACAAAGTTTAAACATTTATCCCAACCCTAGTAGCAATCACATATTTGTATCTAGTAACGAAAGACTTGCTACTGAAGCACACTTGAACGTTTACAATACATTAGGTGAAGTGGTAATCAATAAAAAAGTTAATGATGCCAATGAAGCTATTGATATATCTTCTTTAAATCAAGGTTTACACTTGGTGGTGATAAAAACCGATAGTGACATGTTATATGGAAGATTTATAAAAGAATAATAACACTCGTTTTACCATAAATAGAGCATTCTTTTTTAAGAAGGAGAATACCTCCCCTATTATTTTACTAAAGGTAACCGCTAGCTTTTGTCAAATTGAATTATTTTTCGGGAAACAATAGATTAAACAATCACATGAAAAATAGCTTAACGCTCATCCATCTAATCTGCCTTTTATTTGCAGGCATTAACATGAATGCAAAAACTCAGCAAAAACCCAATGTAATACTTATTTTAACCGATGATTTAGGCATTGGTGACTTAGCTTGCGAGGGAAACCCGTGGATTAAAACCCCAAATATTGATGCCTTTTATAACGAATCTGTACGCCTAAGTGATTTTCATGTAAGTCCGCTTTGTGCCCCTACGCGCGGTGCCATCATGACAGGGCAATATCCGGTTAACAATGGAGTTTGGGCTACTTTTAAAGGGCGTGATGCTTTAAATGAAAAGGCAATTACCATGGCGGATATATTTAAAGACAATGGCTACCATACTGCTATGTTTGGCAAATGGCATTTGGGCGATAATTACCCTAGCCGACCAACAGATTCTGGCTTTGAAACTGTAATTCAGCATTTGGCTGGCGGTGTTGGTGAATTATCAGACCATTGGGGAAATACATATTTTGATGATGTGTATTACGTAAATAACGAAGCCCAACAGTTTACTGGATATTGTACCGATGTTTGGTTTAGCGAAACGCAAAAATACATTGAACAAAAAAAGGACAAACCATTTTTCATATACCTACCAACCAATGCGCCGCACGACCCACTTATTGTGGCTGAGAAATATGAAAAACCATACCAACACCTTGAAGGAAAAGAAGTGGTAAGTGCCAAGCAAATGGGCATGATTGCCAATATTGATGAAAACATGGGCCAACTCAACCAGTTTTTAATTGACAACAATTTAGCCGATAATACCATTGTAATTTTCATGAGTGATAACGGAAGTCGTTATGGATATAGTAATGATGGCAAACTAGGCTACAATAAAAACTTTAGAGGAATTAAAGGCTCTAAGTTAGAGGGCGGACATCGCGTACCTTTTTACATTCGCTGGCCTGAGGGTAACATTGTTGGTGGAAAAGATATTTCGCAGCTAAGTGCCCATGTTGATATACTGCCTACACTTGCTGCTCTTTGTAATATTGAGCTAGCACAAAATATGGATTTAGATGGTATTGATGTTTCTGATTTACTAAGAGGTAAAAAGAACAAGCCCAATAATAGGAGTGTATTTGTACACCACCGACAAGATTGGCGCGCTCCTGAAGCTGTAAATCAAACTTGCATTATGAAAGATAGCTGGCGACTGATTAATGGTAAAGAGCTGTATGATATTGAAAAAGATCCGAGCCAAAGAAACAACGTGGCAGCTCAACATCCTGAATTAATTACGTCGCTATTGCAGCAAAATAAAAAGTTTATTGAAAAGGCAAAACTTAGAATTGAATATCAAGAACTACCGGTTAACATTGTGGGCAATGCGGCGCAAGAGGAGATAAAACTAACGGTACAACATGCCATTGGCGACGACAGAGGCATTTGGAAGTGTGAGCAAGTTGCTGAAGGACTCACAAATAAAAACAACAAGCACACCATTGGAATTGAAAAAGACGGCTTATATGAAATCAGCTTATGCCGTTGGCCCAAAGAATGCCCTGGTGCTATTTGGAGTGTGCCTGCAGTAAATAAAAACCATTACGATTATACGGTTATTAAACCAACTGAGGCGCGTATTAAAATACAAAATCGAGAGTTTACTAAAGCAATTAAGGGCAACGAAGAAGCCATTATTTTTAAAGTGCACCTTAAAAAAGGACATACAATATTAAAAAATGATTTTATTGAAGGAGATAATACTTTTGGAGCCTATTACTCCTATGTAAAATATATTGGTAATTAATACCCAGAACATCATCCAAGTATCCTCGTACAGTCATGCGAGGATGCTTGATAGCTCAATTCACTTTTTTAAGGTAATTAGTATCACACCTTCACAATCCTCCTGTGTATATACTTTAATGGCCTCCTTCTGTTTCAGAATATCCATTGTTGCTATTTCATCTTACTGATATTCTGAACGTTTTCTTTTTCATCCACCTTACCGTCTACTACATAAATTACTTTACTCCCATTTACAGACTCAGCCTTTTTTATTTTAAGAGGCGCCCTTGTTTTTGCATAGCTTGTAGTAACAAGTATTACTCCTCCCCTTCCTGATTCTCCATAGATTTTTAATGCAGTCTCACTATTTTTCGGTAGAAAATCAATATGTTTAACTTCAGGTTTTGACAAGGCAACATGCTTATTTATATAATAATGTAGGGCGTAGCCTCTGCCATCTATTATTACTAAAGGCCAATCTGCAACCTTTCCTTTATCCCTTAAATTAAATGCATATCTAGCTACATAATCTAACTGTGCATTATTCTGCTGTTTTAGTAACGCCCGACTCTTAGTAACAATATAAAGACAACTTGAGGAAGAAGTAGCAATTAATAAAAGAATGACAATTCTTACAAGGGCGAAGTTTTTAGTAATCATATAGGTTTATTTTAGGCTTAATAAAACGAAGGTAAACCTAATCAATTTGAAATGCTTTTATTGTAATCGCATCATGTTTTTTTTCATAAATCAATAGTTTGTTAAATAAAAGCCAGTAGTTAGTAGCCAGTGGTTAAAAATGTAATACCAAAAATATTAACAAATTATTAGCACTCCATATAATTGTAAAAATAAAGGTTTTAAATACCATAAAACAGTCCAAAAACACCACAAAACCTTTACGAAGCCTCAAATACCGATAACTACACTACATTTAACCACTATTTATACAATACTTACCAATAAGACTACAACACCCATAAATGACTTGTACTGTATCTTTGTATTGTAATTAAATCATGAAGATGATGATTACAATAGGTTTTTGAATATTTAAATTTAAAACATAAAGAAATGAACTACACAGGACCAGTTTACAGACCACCCTACGAGGCTAACACCTTATTATTAGAAGTAACAGTGGGTTGTGCACATAACGAATGTACATTCTGCACCATGTATCGCGATGTTAGGTTTTCTGTGGCTAAAACCGAGCAAATAGAGCAAGATTTGCAGGAAGCTCAAAAGCTATATCCTAATGTGCAGCGTGTGTTTTTAGTGAATGGTGATGCCTTTGTTTTATCGGGAAGACGCTTAAAAAACATTGCTGAGATGATACACAAGTATCTGCCAGAGGTTAAAATTATTACCATGTATGCTTCCATTAATAATATAATGGGAAAATCGGACGAGGAATTGGCCGAGCTTAAGGAACTTGGGATTGGCGATTTATGGATTGGCGCAGAAACGGGCTTAGGTGATGCGTTGGATTATTTAAATAAAGGCGCTTCATTGGCTGATACCGAAGCGCAATTGGGCCGGTTGAATAAGGCTGGGATTAGTTTCTTTTATGGCTTTATGTTTGGTGCTGCCGGTAAAGGTAGAGGTATTGAAAATGCTGAAGCAAATGCCCGATTAATTAATAAGTATAAGCCTATTGGTATTGTGCCTACTTCGTTAAATGTTAATGAGGGAACGCAGCTTGAGGCTGATGTGAATAAGGGTAGCTTTGAAATGGCTACTGAACGCGAGGTGCTTGAGGAGCAAAAAAAATTAATTGAATTGGTTGAGGTAGATACTTATTACATGGGGATTCATGTTATTAATACGGTTAGTTTTGATTCGCAGTTACCGAAGGACAAACAGGCTTCGATTGATAGAATTAATTATGTACTAAGTGATAAAAGTGCAAGCGAATTGGATAGTGTACCGGTGAGGCATACGATTTAATGCGTGTATAGCAAATACAACTAATAATCATCCGGATTTGGCAATGCTGAATCCGGATTTTTTTTTACTCACTATTTGGGGGGAGATAAACCTCGTTGTTTATGCCAATGCGCCCCTGATAGTAATGGCAGCCCTTTGTTGGTTTGCTTTAGTGGGACTTATGGCACGGATGCGACCGCAGGAAGCACACGAAGCCAATAGTCCTACTTAAGTAAAACAATAAAGGCTAGAATGGATAGCAGGTTAAGGCGCCCAAATTATGGCTACTTAAATTCTCCTAAACCAAACCTTGTTGCGTTTAAGTTGGTTATATCAAAAACATCATCAAATAATTGATAATGCATTTGGTATTAGTTATTGATGATATCGTTCCATAGGTCTTTTTTGCCGTGTTGTGGTGGCGGAAAGGTAGACGACTCTTGTTTCCAGATACTTTTTAATTGCTTGGCTTTCTTTTTCTCTGATTCAATTTTGTTATCGCGCTCCTGGGGGTCGTTTTTAATATTGTACATTTCGTAATAAGCAGGTCGTCCATCGGGGTATTCTTTATAGAGATGATCAACAGTTTCGCCTACGTAACGCCACAAATACCCTTCCTTAATTACCACAGAGGCAAAGGTAGCGCGCTTGCGGGTTTCGTTAAATTGGTGGAAGCTATGACTGCACATAAAACCCCAGGCCCAAGAATGGATACCGGAGCATACGTAATGATTGCGGACTGGTTTTTTTGAGGTTCCTGATAAATAAGGGGTCAAATCCTTTCCGTCGATACCTTCTGGAATATCGACTCCAGCGGCTGACAATACAGTGGGTATGATATCAATGGTGGATACCAAATTTTTCTCTTCGTGAGCCTTGGGGATGCCCTTGGGCCACGAGATAAACATAGGCACGCGGATACCGCCCAATAGATACATTCCTTTGTGACCGCGGTAGGGCGCATTGCCTGGCAGTGGAGAATCCCAACCTACTGAACCACCATTATCGGATGTGAAAATAATGATGGTATTTTCATCGATATTATGCTGTTGAAGAAAGGTTTTTACGCGCTTTATATTCTGATCGACACCATAGATGTGGGCATAAAAGTTATTGAGTAGGTAGGAATCGGAGTTGAACTGCTTAAAATAATTATCGGGTGCCTTGGGGTTTAGGGGAGCATGCACGGCGTGTAGGTGCAGTTGCACATAAAATGGTTTATCGCCCTCTATGCTTTGCTGCATAAATTCGAGTGCCTTATCGGTAAACAGGTCGGTGTTATACTTGGGGTTTTTCTCTAACTTTTGGTATCCTTCCCAAACATTATCAGCGTTATAAAAGGGACTATCGTACATGTTATATCCATAATAGTAATCGAAACCGTGTTGATAGGGATGATCGTTTTTATGGGTAGATCCGCGATATTGTTTGCGGTAGTTTGGATCTTGACGGCCTACATGCCATTTACCAATATGGGCTGTGGCATAACCACTATCTTTTAGGTTTTGTACAAGTAAGGCGCCTTTATTGGGGCCACGTGCTTCGCAATCGGTATTGGTATAAATGCCTAGTTTATTGGGCATAGTTCCGGTTGCAATGGCAATACGCGATGGCGCACATAGGTTAGATGCTGCATAGGCATTGCTGAAAATAACGCCCTCGCTAGCCATTTTATCGATGGTTGGTGTGGCCCTACGCGCAAACTCAATGGCTTGCTGTGGTGTATAGCTGTTTTTTGTTTTATAGCGTTCGGCGGTATACTCAACAAAAAGCGGATCTAAATCTGCCTCGGTGATGCCCTGACTCATATAGCCTGTTTGTGAAAAGCCTAAATCGTCGAGCAAAACAAATACAACATTGGGTTTCTGCGGCTCCTGACCTTGAATGAAACCGCATGTTATAATAAACGATAGCATAATTAATATGCGTTTGCTAAAGTTAATTTGATGAAGTAATATTTGCATAGTAACTGTATTTAAATTATAGTTGATTTATAAATTAATAACCGTTTTGATTATGCTAATATATACGAAGTGAATGTATGCCTAGGGGCACTGATTTATTAAAAAGGGTGTGTAATTGAAAGCAATGTAACAGTGATATTGGTATTGTCTAGTTTTTTACTGAACAAGAGAAGGGAGGGATAATTATTAATGGTTAATTATAAATTGTTAATGTAATTTACAACTTGCTTTGAGATGGAGTTGTTAGGGTGATGTTATGCCAGATTGCTCATGGGCGAATTGTTTCAAATTCATTTTAGACCATTTAGTAAATAGGAATGCAAACAACAACGAAATTCAAATACGAACACAGTTTAAATTGGCTGCTATTTAACATTTAAATAACACTTTACTCTAACATAAATTTTTTCTAGTTTTGTATTTTTACTATCTTAGTTCTTGATTAATCTAAGATCCTATTTTACATGAAATTACTTACCAATTGCCTAATTACATTAAGCCTATGCGCTAATATCAATGCCCAAAAAACCTATCAATATCCTAAAGCTTTTAAGGATAGCTCGGCAGTAAATACCTATTTTGGTGATGAAGTGGCAGATCCGTATCAATGGATGGAAAACCCCAATGATTTACATATTAATGCTTGGCTTGAAGAGCAAGATAAACTAGCAAAAAAAGTCCAAAGTCAACAAACTAACGCAAGGTACCTCGATAGACAAATACAATCTATTCTATTTGATGGTCAAACTATTGAGAAGAATAAAAAAAGTAAAAAGGATACCACTTATCAATTTACACTTGAAACTATACAATTAAATAAATCTCCGAATCTGAGGTACAAAAAAGGCGATATGGGAACCTACAAAACCCTAATGCGCGGCAAAGACTATGTTAGCAACAAAGATGACAATATATTGTACCGTGATATGCTAGTTAATAAAGCCAATACAATTGTTGCCATAACCACTAGTATAAATGGCGATGACTGGGTAACGGTATACTTTTTCGACTTAAAAACGGGTAAACGCTTAGCTGACGAACTACACCACTTGAGGTCGGGATCTACCCTATATTGGGGCAACTCAGGATTATATTATGATGCCTTTAATAAGCCAAAAGAAGGACAAGAGCATCTTGACTTAGCAACTGGGCAAAAGCTATTTCACCACACAATGGGTACTTCGCAATCTAGTGACCCAGTACTATTTATTAATCCTGATAAAAATGACCAAAATAATTTTTCTTTCTCAGGTATTGGTGATAGACTATTTATTAAACGATACCAATATGTAAACAATAAAATTTTTCAAAGCTATGCCTTTGCCAATGACAGCATTGAGAACTTTTCGATAAAGGATTTCATTATATTTCCAAATAAAAATAATACACTGGTAAGTATAGAAGAAGTAATTGGTGATACTGTTTTACTTAAAACAAATATTGAAGCTCCTAACTGGCGCATTATGAAAGCCAATATTAATACACTCAACGATGTTAAAGAAATTATACCTGAATACGATGTTACCCTAAAGAATGTAAATTATCTAAAAAGTAATAGGCTAGCTTGCACCTATATAAAAAATGCAGAGTCATTTGTAATGATATTTGATTTAAGTGGTCAACTCCTGAAAAAGATGGATTTTCCTGTGGGTAGAACAGTAAACTTTATATCTAATGAAGATGAAGAAAATCCTAAATATGCTAAATACATAGTAAGTTCATTTTATCATCCTCCTCTTACATTTAAGATATCGTTAGAAATGCTTAAAACAGAGGCAGAAGAAACACTGTTTTTACCGTATAACGTTAACCGAATTGAAACGCGATATGTACTTTATAAGTCAAAAGATGGTACTGAGATACCAATGTATATTACCTGTTTAAAAAAAACAAAATTAAATGGTAAGAATCCAACTCTGATATATGGTTATGGCGGATACGGTACCACTATTTCTCCTAGGTATGATGCCTGGAAAACTGCTTGGATTATAAATGGAGGTATTCTTGCTGTACCAAACATTAGAGGTGGTGGTGCATTAGGTTCTGATTGGGCACTGCAAGGACGTGGGGTAAACAAACAAAATACAATAGACGACTTTATTGCTTCTGCTGAGTATTTAAGTTCTGAGGGATATACTAATGCTAGCAAAATAGCAATTAATGGTAAATCACATGGAGGCTTGCTGGTTGCAGCTGCATTTACACAACGCCCCGATTTATTTAAAGCTGTGGTAGCAGAGGCTGGCCCTTATGATATGTTGCGCTGTTCTAAATTTACCGTAGGACAGGCGAGTACTAATTTAATTGAATTTGGAAATGTAACTGATTCATTAGAGTATAAAGCTCTGTCAAACTACTCACCATTGCATCAAATTAAAGAAGATACTGTTTACCCAAATGTGTTGCTTATTACGGGCGACTCTGATGATAGGGTTCCTCCATTACACTCCTACAAATTTTTAGCTACTCTTCAAGAAAAGGGTTCGCCTAAATCACAATACGTAATGTACCGTACCCATGGAGCCGGCCATAATGGTGGATTAACATACAACGACAGAAATAGCACCCAACTACTTAAGTATTGTTTTTTATATAAACAACTGAATCTAAGGTATTATTAATCGGATAAAAAAATCCCCACGCAGGGGGCATACCTGCTGTGGGGATTCATATAGTCAAGTCTTTCGGGGAAAGCCTTGATTTTTTTTTGAAGTTATTTAAAACTCTTATATGCTGTAAGATTAAAGGGTAACACCACTTTTAAAAATAGCCAACTCCTTTGAGTGAGTCAATTCATGTTTTAGCTTTTTGCCATTGGCTATTTCTGTAATAAAATCAATAAACTCGCTTAACAAAGCATCCTTTGAAGTGCTATCAATTAACTGACCGGCATCAAAATCCATCCAGTTGGTTTTTCTATTATACAAGGCAGAGTTACTGGCAATTTTCATGGTAGGCACAAAACTACCAAACGGTGTGCCTCGCCCTGTGGTAAACAATACCATCTGGCACGAAGCCATACCTAAAGCAGAACTCGATACCAAGTCGTTGCCTGGCGACCATAACAAGTTTAAACCATGTTCTTTTATTTGCTCGCCATAATCTAACACATCCACCACTAAAGATGAACCACCCTTTTGTACATTTCCCAAAGATTTTTCTTCAAGAGTAGTAATACCACCATCTTTATTTCCGGGAGATGGATTTTCGTAAATCACCTGATTGTTGCTTCTGAAATAATCTTTAAAACCGTTTATTAAACCAACTGTTTTCTCAAAAACCGAACTATTTTTGGCTCTATTCATCAGTGTGGTTTCGGCACCAAACATTTCGGGCACTTCGGTTAAAACCGTGCTACCGCCTTGCTGTACCAACCAATCTGAAAAAGCACCCAATAACGGATTAGCTGTAATACCCGAAAAGGCATCGCTACCACCACATTTTAAACCAATGCTAAGTTGCGACATGGGCACCTCTACTCTACTATCGTTTCTCATGTTCAAACAAAGCTCCTTGGCTAATTCAAAACCCGCCTCAACTTCATCTTCAACTTCCTGAGCCACTAAAAACTTCACACGGTCTTCGTCAAACTCACCCATGGCTTCTTTTAAGGCACTAATCTGATTATTTTCGCAACCCAAGCCCATCACTAACACTCCTCCGGCGTTGGGATGTTTGATGGCAGCCGCCAAAGCTTTACGCGTATTTTCATGATCGCCCCCTAGCTGCGAACAACCATACTGGTGGTTTAGCACCAGTAAATCATCCATAAACGAAGTATCCATATCGGCCTTTAGCATCTCAATAATTTGCTTAGCCTGACCATTAACACAACCTACGGTAGGAACAATCCAAAACTCGTTACGAATTCCAACCTTACCTAACTTACGTTGATATCCCATAAACGTAGCGTTTGCTTTTTTAGCTTCTGCTTTAAATTCAAGGGGCTCATATACGTAAGTCAGGTTATCCGATAAAAGCGTACTTAGGTTATGCGAATGCACATGCTCGCCTTGTTTTATTGCTTTTGATGCCCCTCCGATTGGAGCGCCATACTTGCTTACTAAACCACCTTTGGCAATAGCTTCCGTTGCTATTTTATGTCCGAAAGGAATGGTTTCGGCAATGGTAATTTTAGTGTTATTTACTTCAATTACATCGCCACTGTTCATGGCCTTTAGTGCCACTACAACATTATCTTTTGACTGTATTTTTAATATCTCTGACACTTGATTAATTTTTAATGAGTAACTATTCAGGATGATTTTTACGGCATGGCGTCATTACTAGGAACGAAGCAATCTTAGGGCATTTACCTTTTGCATCTCCCTTGAGATGGCCACGTACCTCGCCATGACGAGGCGCTTAGGTATTATTCGCTTATTAGTTATACTAATATTAATCAACCGTTAAAGCCCTTGTATTCATAATACTTCATACTAAATAGTTACATTAATTGTTAATAATTAATTTGGTTTTTAGGCCGTTCACCGTGGCACAAACAGACGACTGAATAACTACAAACTTTGCAATACGTGCTGCATTCCTTTTTCTGTAATTAGCGTAAAAAATGTTGCCACTTTATCCGATAATCCGCCTATTTGGTTTAAGTCCTCGCCCCAAATTTCAGTATTGGACAAAATGCTTTTTACCTGCTCTGCTATTGATGTATCCGAAGTCCAAACTTGATTTATCTGCGTAAGCAATTCAGGCGTATCGTTTGCTTTAAAACCGATTTTATTTTCGGGATGATACAAAGCTAATAAAGCTGCTAGTGATAAGGATAGGCGCTCAGGTAACTCCGTAGTTTTAGACTGATAATCCTTTAACGAAGGTAAATCACGTGTTACCCATTTTGATAAAGAATTCAGCGAAATATCCTTTAAATAATGTTTGATATAGGGGTTGAAAAAGCGATCTAATATTTCAGCGGCAAAAGCTTTTAGCTCCTCTGTATCACCTTCAATGTTTGGTAAAACTTCAGCGTCAACCATACCACGTATAAAAGACTCAACATCCGCATCGGCGAAAGCCTCTTTTACGGTTTCGTGCCCTGCTAATAAACCCACAGGAACCAATGCAGTATGTGCGCCATTAAGCACACGTACTTTTTTGTCTCTAAAGGTTTTCATATCGCTGACCCACTCCACATGCAAGCCTGCTTTATGTAATGGAAATTTCTCCATTACCGTTGGATTGGCATCAATAGCCCAAAGGTGATAATACTCGGCAGTTACCAACATATTATCTTCAAAACCAATCTCGGCCTGTAGCTCCTTAATGGTATCTTTAGGGAAACCGGTTACAATACGATCGACTAAAGAATTGCAGAAATGACAGGCATTATTAATCCATGATACAAACGCTGCATCTAAATTATTTTGCACTGCCAACTCCAACACTATCTCCTTAAGTGTAGTAGCATTGTTTTCAATCAACTCGCAACAAATAAAAGTTAGTCCTTTGGCTGTGTCGCCATTGTACTTTTTAAAACGCTCAAGCAATAAAGCACATACTTTACCCGGGAACGATTGTGGAGGCGTAGCATAAATATCCTCGTTCTGAACTCTACTGATACCGGCTTCGGTGGTATTGGAAATTACAAACTCTAAATCCTCGCTTAAAAAGTAGTTTTTATAATGTTCGTATTCGTTGTAAGGATTAACTGCATCTACAATACAATCTACACAATCAATTTCGCGAACCGGCTTACCCTCTTTGATTCCCTCAAGTACCACGTGGTACAAATTATCTTGTGCTTTTAGCATCGGAACCATTCCGTTTGCCAATGGCTGAACAAGTACCACACCCATATTTAGATTATTTGAGTGATTGGCTTTGTTTATCATCCAATCAACAAAGGCTCGTAAAAAATTCCCCTCGCCAAACTGCAATACTTTAACAGGATAATTGGGTTTTGCTATTTCTGATTTGTTTATATTTTTCATAATTCCTTTTTTTCGATATTAGACTATTAGACAAGTGATAAAAGACTTAATTTACATGAAGCCAAACTTCAGGTCAATTATCTATTATCTAATTATCTATCGTCTGAACTCTATTCTAACTCTAATTTTAATACTGTGGCAATTGGGTTGTATTCCACATCGGGCATATTAATTTGTAGGGTTTGTGGTGTTAATTTCCATTTTACTTGAACATTTGATCCAATCAGCTTAATATCCTTAATTGGTGAAGGAGGCTGGTTACGGTGAAATCCTCCTATTGCTCTCATATTAATACGTTTTCCACCTTCGGGCACACCAAGAAAAAATACATACATCGACTTTTTATCTTTGGCAACGGTATAACGAACATCGTTTGCTGTATACTTAATTTTAGCCGACTGACCGTCGTGAGAGGCATCTGAAGCATTGGCTGTACCGTAACCAAAGATATGAAACGGACGCGTGCCATAGACTGCCTCACCATGCACATTCATCCAGTCACCAATATCTTTTAAAATATCGCGTTGCTCCTGATTTATTACACCATCGGCACGAGGCGAAATGTTTAACAATACTGTTCCGTTTTTACTCCACACATCAATCATGTTACGCACCACAAGGGCAGCTTCTTTATAAGGCTCTCCTTCTACATACATCCATCGCTTGTTCGAAAGCGTTACGTCAGTCATCCATGGCAATGGATAAATATCTCTACGTCCACCTTGCTCCATATCGTCAACACCATACTCCCACGGAATATCTTGATGCTTGCTACAAACCACAACTTCTTGCTTATTTTTTAATCCACTATTGAAATGATAAGCTACCATTTCGTTAATTTTTTCTTCAGGAATCATGTTCAACCACGAGTCGTACCAAAGAATATCTGGTTGGTATTTATCAACCACTTCCACAACCTGATCTAACCAATATTGGTTAAAATCTTCTATATTTTCCCAATTTCCGAACAGCTTACGAAGCTTGGGATCGGTTGTTGCTGTTGGTAAATCAGGATGATAAGGGTAATGACTATTAAAACCATTTTTTAGCCAATATTCTGGCGTATTTGCATTACGCTGTCCGTTACGGGCATGATGCAAGGTGGCGATTGTTTTTATTTCACGTTTTCGAAGAGCAGCAAATAACTCGCCAGTAATATCTCGTTTTGGTCCCATATCTACACAGTTCCATGGGTTAACATCACTATCCCACATAGCAAAACCATCGTGGTGTTGTGCAATAGGTCCTGCAAATTTAGCACCTGTCATTTTAAATAAATTAGCCCACTCTTCAGCATCAAAATGCTCGCCCTTAAACATTGGGATAAAATCTTCGTAACCAAACTCTTCTATTGGCCCAAAATTCTTCTCGTGAAATTGATTTACCTTACTTCCTTTTAAGTACATATTGGCAGGGTACCATGCCGATCCGTATGCAGGAACGCTATACGGTCCCCAATGAAAATACATTCCTAATTTAGCATCCTGAAACCATTCAGGAGCTGCCTCATGCTGGCTCAAAGACTCAAATGTTGGCTGATACTCTTTTACCTCATCCGATGCTGAATTTGTATTGCTAGTTGTACATGCATATGATAGAAACAGTACCGCAGCAGATGAAATTATTGTTTTAATTTTCATATTTTCAATATTAGTTTCAAGATTCAAGACACAAGACTGATTTACAAACCTTAGTTAATCATTGCCTTGTGTATTTAAAACTTAATCGTGATGCTTTATAAATTCTTAAGATATAGACTACACTTACATACTAAGAAATTCGATTCGTCTCTGTATCCACTTTTCTTTATTCTTATCGCCACCTCCTGTTTTCAGCAAGGCCTCAGCATTTAACACAAATTCTAAGTCTGAATCCAATGTTTTTAATAAAGTAGCTGAATTGAGTATCAATAAAATTTCAAGTGGATTTTGATTATTACTTAAAAGAGTCTCGAAAATTTTAACAGGGTTTTTCTCTCCTATTAAAGCAAGGTATTCGGCAGCCCTTAGTTTTACTAAAACTTCAGAATCGTTTTTCACGATTTGTATTGCTTCAGGTATAAATTCTTTTGCTTCATCGCCAAAAGAGCTACATACAATTAAAGCCCAATAACGTTTCCACGGATTAGTTGAAACCAAGGCCTTTTTTATATCTGATTTTACCTCATTAAAAGGCTTCAACTCTAAATCGGCAATAGCCATTAATTCCGCAATTTCTTTATGATGATCTAGTCCGAATTGAACTGGATTTTCCAAAGCTGCTTTCTCTAAATAAGCCTCAGGATAAAAACTCAAATCATTTATGGATAAAAACTGCTGGCTTAAACCCTTTCTCATTTTTGCTAAGGTTTTAGCATAAGCTGGGTCTGCTGCTAAGTTTACAGTTTCGTGCGGATCAGCTTCTATATCGTACAAAGCTTCAGGAGCACGCTTCTCGAAAAATGCCGATTGGATGGCATTTAGTTTATTGGCATCATATAACGATCTCCATTCTTTATAACCCACTTGTTGGTATCTATAATCGTTATACAAACCATCAATATTAAATGGCTGATAACTGCGCATATACTTATACTTTCCTTTGCGATAGCTACGCACCAAATCGTACTTTTCATCAAACCTATCGGCATGACCGTAAGTTTCTTCTCTTTTATTGAGTTTACTTAGCTTCACTCCTTCGCCTAAAAATGGAATTCCATCCATCTGTTTTGGTACCTCTATACCCGCTAAATTTAAAATTGTTGGCGCAAAATCAACAAAACTCACAAAACCATCAATTCTCTCTCCTGCTTGAGCAGGAAAAAGATGTTTCCATTTTTCGGGGATATAAACCACAAAAGGAACTTGCAAACCACTTTCGTAGATATATCCCTTTGAACGCGGCAAAGTACCACCATGATCTCCATAATAAAATATGATGGTATTATCCATTAAGTCATCTTCTTCTAACTGCTGAATTAAAGCTCCAATACGCTTGTCATCATCACGATGCTTATCGTAATAATGTGCATACGATTTACGGAATGCTGGCGTATTTGGGTGGTAAGGATATATTTTTACAGAGTTAGGGCGTGTAATAAGTGTAGATTCATCCCTATTATCTAGGAGTTTGTGCATTCTACTTTCGTGCGTATCCTGTAAGCTCCACACCTGCAAAAATGGCTGTCCTGGTTTTCTATTTCTAAACGATGCTTGTTTTGAACAGGCATCCCAAATGCCATGCACATCAACATCAAAATTGTAATCGGTTTTGGCACAGTTAGCGGTGTAGTAACCGGCCTCTTTAAAATACTCAGGATAAGTTCTTAATCCATTAGGCATAGGAACTGCAAAGGCATGGCGGTGAAACTGGCTGCCAACCCTTGGCCCATAGCAACCCGTTAACAAAGTACTACGCGCCACCGAACAAACAGCTCCGTTTGAAAAGGCATTGTTAAAAACCAATCCATGATCAGCCAACTTCTCAACATTGGGCATCGGCACGCCATTTTCAGCATCGTACAAACGTAACCATCGAGCTGAATTATCTTCGGTGGTTATCCAAACAATATTTGGTTTTTCTTGTGCAGATATACCTTCAATAATTAAAAGAAATACTACAAATAAAAAGACAATTTTTATATCTGTTGTTTTTTTCATATCCAAAAAATTAGAATCTATTAAACTGAAAGCAAGCTAATTTCAGCGTGTGTATTATTGAAGGTTAATTAACTATTTAATTTATTCTAAACACATAAGCATTTTCGCATGGCTTCGTATCTGGTAAGTGAATCTCTAAAGAGAGTTGCTTGCGTTCAAACTTGATTTCGCCTTTATGACCGATTAACTCAATCTTCTTTATTTCATCACTAAAAGAAGCTGCACCTAGGGCTTTAATAGGTAAAATACCTGACTCTGGCCAGCCTAATGCAATAGCATATAATTGTCCATCGCGAGTAGTAAAGCGAATATCTTGATCAGAAAACCCATCAAATTTTTGATCGGCTAAATGACCCGTTTTAGTCTCGGTAGGTCCCTCGCCATATATGGTCCAAGGCCTACTTTCGTAAATAGCTTCACCATTTAGTTTAAGCCATTTACCCATTTCGCGTAAACGTTGTTGCTGTTCTTCTGGAATGAAACCATCAGGATGCGGTGCCACATTAAGAAGCAAACAACCATTTTTACTTACAATATCTACTAAATCATGAATTAATCGATCGGTTGTGTAACACTCTAAGTCAGAAGTAAAACTCCACGAATCTCTTGATATTGAATTATCAGTAAGCCAAGGCTCTGGATAAATATCTGGCATACGTGAACGTTCCAAATCAACAGTTCCTGTACCCAAAGGAAAATCGGGGCGCTTATAGGTTAATACAAATTCCTGATCGTTTTTTGCAGCATGATTATAAGCATAAGCCATCATCTCTTGGCGCACTCCTTCTGAAAGTATTTGAATACGGTTATCGAACCATAATAAATCTGGCGAGTAGCCATCCACTACCTCTTTTACTTTTTGGAGCCAAACACGTTCAAAATTATCACTAGGTCTTGGATCTACAGTATAATAACCTTTGACACCTTTAACTCTCCATGCCGATTCGGGTAGTTTTTCTCCGTAAAGAGAGCCTTCTTCTGCATTATAACAATCTGTTCCTTCCATCCAAGTTGGGAACCAGCCCCATAACCAAGAGTGGTGCATACTCACTACATATTTCATTCCTCGCTTACGGATTGCTTTTGCCATCTCAGCCACCACATCACGCTTTGGACCCATATCAACAGAATTCCAAGGATTAACTTTAGAATCCCACATTGAAAATCCATCGGCATGCTCACCTGCAGGGCCAGCAAACTGCGCACCAGCCTCTACAAATAAATCGGCCCATTCATCAGCATTAAACTTTTCTGCTTTGAACATCGGAACAAAATCCTCGTATCCAAACTCTTCAGCAGAACCATAGTTTTTTTTATGGAACTTATAATTTTTATGCCAGCTGTTGTACATGTTACGACCATACCAATCGCTATGACCCTCAGCCTTAGGCACAGAATAAACACCCCAATGGGTATAAATACCGAATTTAGCATCTTGAAACCATGTTGGACACTCGTACTGTTGCAGAGATTCCCAAGTTGGTTCAAAGTGCTTTACCTTTTTTTCACCTACCTTATCGGCTTGCGTACAAGCTGAAGCGACAATGATAAAAAGTGCGAATATTAAATAATTTGATCGTTTCATAATATACTTTATTGCCCCAAAGTGATTTGCGCAATCACTCCGGAGCTTTTGTTTTATTTTACAAACTCTTTCACTCTTGGCATTAACTCTTCTGCCTGCTTTACACCCCTGCTTCCGTTTAAACCTTCAAAGTATCTGAAATAATTGTGCGGGCCATATTTCTCTTTCTTATCAATCGCCTCTTGTCCTATCTCTCTTAATCGAGGTAAATCAACTTTCTCATCGCCAACTAACAACAAGTAGTCGTTTACAGAAACTACCTCTCCTGATTTATCACGCATCTCTAACTCTACATGAAATTGGTCTCCTAAATTCCCTGGAACTTTGCAGTTAACCGTAGCATAATCTTTAGAGCTATCTGGGCCAATATTTCCAAGCTTAATGCTTTCTCTACTTACTTCTTTCTTCTTATCATCTAAGAACACCACATCAACGGTACATCCTTTAACTTCTTTGTAGAAATCATTCACAACCCAAATTTTACCTTCGAATTGCTCTCCTGGCAACCATCTTCTTCTATCGTGCTGAAGCGAAACCAATAAAGGTTGGAAAGCATTCTTTACATAGTTGTACGAAATTTTAGGTTGTTGATAGTAATCAACAATACCCCATTTCATATCTGGTGCAAAAGTGATGTAGTGACAAATACAAATGGCACTCGACTTTGGCTTTCTTCTTCGGTAATACTCAATACCGTACTGAAAAATAACTCCTTGCGCTATTTGAGTGGCATCCACAAACTCTTGCATACTGCCCGTTGCTTGTGAACCTACTATTTCGAAATTAAGAGTACGGAATGTATCGAAATCCGTCCAGTGATGTCCCCAACTTGGTCCGGGAGGCCATAGCTCATCTTCAGGAATAAACTTCTTAATACTCTCAACATTTGGGCATGATGAAATGGCTAATTCAGCCACGGCCGCATAATCTTGTCCATTAAAAAATTGCTCTGTATTTCTTCTACCTTCGCTATAAAACAAACCGTTGGCATGAATACTCTCTTTAGATTTGAAACCTAATTTTTTACCAATATGATCACTTAAGGGTGAAACTGGCACATAATGTAAATTTGAGTATGGCCTAACTACTTCGCCCAACTCTTTCATTAAATTAAGGTTATGTACTGGATCTGAAGCTGTCATTAAAATTTCTTCGCCTCCTTCTAAAATCACCATACAAGGGTTGTTACGCAGGTCTTTTACTACAGAGATAGCCTCAGAGAAAATAGCCTCTTTAAACTCTTCTGATTTTGGTAAAGATAAACTTGCAATAGGCAGAATATCTTGCCAAACGGTAATACCCTCGCGATTACACAACTCATAGAAATAAGGAATTTCAGTAGGATGCCATCCGAAAATTCGGAGGTTATTCATGTTACCTGCTTTAGCTAAGCGAACAAACTCTTCGTACTTCTCGTTTGATGCACGTCCGAAAAATATATCCGGAGGTCCACCCCATGTACCAGAACGCATAAAGTGACGTTTACCATTAATCATCACTGTCCAAGGATTTTCAACTTCATCCTTAGTATAACCAGGATTCATAGTCATTTCAATTTCACGAATACCAAATAATTTTGAATCGGCATGCAAAATTTTGTCTTTACTTCCTTTTAAAGAAACCTTAGCTAAGTATAAATTTTGATCTCCCAAATCCCATGGATACCAAAGCTTCGCATCAGGCACACGTATACTTGTTTTAATTTCATTTATACCAGGAGCGAGTTTTTGCTTAATTGTAGCTGTGTATGATTTCGACTTGAAATTCTCCCCTTGGATATCAATTTCTATATCAACTATTTTTTCTGTTTTACCAGGATTTTCAACTTCAAGTTGAATATCTAAATCAGCAGAACTCTTTTTTCCTAACTTAGTTTGAACGTAAATGTCTTTTACTTTTGCATCTTCGTAAGCTTCTAATTTAACCGGCTTCCAAATACCTGTGGGAACTAAATCAACCCAATAATCACCATGCCATGCAGGTTTTCTTCCGGCCACCTGACTATATCTGCGCGGAGCAGGATGTAAACGAATGGTCAGTACATTTCTACCTCTACGCTTATGCTCAAAGCTAATTAAGTGCGTAATATCGAAAGACGCAGAAGTAAACATTCCCTCATGCGATCCTAAAAGTTCACCGTTGAGGAATACATCGTATGCATAGTCAACACCTTCTATAGTAATCTCAACTTTTTTACCCTTCATTTCTTTGGGTACATTAAAAGTTCGCAGGTACCACCATTCGTATTCGTTTACCCATTTGGCTCTTGTACTATTTCTTCCGAAATGAGGATCATCAATGCGTCCTATTCGCCATAGGTCGGTAAATACATCTCCTGGCACATGAGCAGGTGCCCAATTTAAGGCATCACCCATATGATCGTAACTAATTTCAGGGAATTTTTCTTCGAGACCTCTACCCGGTAAAGCACCTTGAATTTTCCAAAGGTGACCACTAAGGTCATAAGTCAATGGATTATCGTTCTGTGTACCATAATCTGACTGCTCATCTTGCCTAAAATAATCGTTGGCTATATCTTTATCCTTTTGAGCTAAAGTAGGCTGGAAAATCAATAACACTGCCAGTAAGCTCATTATATAACTTATATAAGACTTTATTTTATATTTCATTATTTCTGATTTTTAAGCTCCCTGGTTTGCTGTTGAATACGTTTTTTTTGCTTTCCGTTTAAACGGTGCTTATAAAGGTATTCTGGAGTATAATTGTAATAGTGATCTTTCATATCCTGATCATCTACATCTTGACTTAAATCACAATCGAAACGTACTAATATGGTATGTCTCCAATTTCCGCCAGCATTAATAACATGGGATATTCCCCAAGTGATACCTCTACCGTCTTTTGTATCAGTAAATGCATCTGGCACAAATGGACCTGCAGCCACTGGTAACATTTCGGTGATAGAGGCAATTTCAAAATTCACCCAATCTTTGGCATACTGAATGGTATTGTGCTCTTGTCCATCGCGCTGTATAATTGCTGCAACACCCTCTTTAAATGGAAATAAGGTAGTTTCGTGCCCTGAATTAATAACCGGATTTAATGGGTGCTTTACAAAAGGGCCCAATGGATCTTCAGCAATGGCTAAACCTTGCATACGAATTTTTGAAGGCTTAAACTCTTCTCGCTTATCGAAATCTCCTTTATAATACAAGTAAATTTTGCCATCGTGCACCAATGGATAAGGATCGTGAATAGAATATTGATCCCATGAACCTTCTGGCCCATTAGGAATAACAATTTTTCCTGTGTGATGCCATGGTCCGTCAGGCGAATCGGCCCAAGCTACTGAAACCGGGCAGAAATCGCCACGTAAACCACTAGCTTCCATAAATGCCTGAAAATACAAATAAAATTTTCCATTGAATTTTAAGATATCGGTGGTGGTTACTGAACGCCAGCCTGGTTGTGGTTTTGGCGGACGAGGCACTGCAATACCTTGTTCTTCCCATGTAAAACCATCTTCGGAAGTTGCATACCAGATATCTGATAAATCCCAATCGGCAGAAGGAATAACATCTGTAGCTTCTTTAGCGCGTGACATCCCAACTGGTTTAACAGGAGACTTACGACCTGTGTAGTACACATAGTATTTACCGTTCTCAAAAATTACTTTTGATGGATCCCGACGCGTTATTGTTCCATCACCCCCATTATAATCAAATCCTTCAAGCTTGGTATACTTAAATTGAGTATATAGTTCAGAAGCCTCTGGACGAATGTGCTCGTAAGCCTCATAATTACGCTCAACGGCAGCACTTAATGGACGATTAGGTTTCTCATCGGGTATAAAAAATGGGAATTCCTCATTTGTATCTTCTTTAGTCTTTACATCGGCACTCTGCTGTTGGCACGATATAAATACAATACTAAGTAGAATGTAATACGTTAGTTGTTTCATTTTTTAGTTTATTTTAGTTTGTAGTTTTATTAAAAGAGGCGCTGACATTTAAATAATCTGTTCCTGGTGTCCAAGCAAAACCTTCAGGCTTCCAATCAGCACCTGGTTTCCAATATTCTCCCCCAAATTCATAAGCTCCCAAATCAGGTGCATCTCCTTTGTAGTTATCTGTAATTCCCTTTATTTTTCTTCCTTCACCTATGGCTGGTGAATTTTCATTAAGCATAAACTCGTTACCTACTTCGGTAGAAAAAGGCACATTCTTAAACTGGTGGTTATTTTTAAAAATATTATCAGCCTCAGGGCCTAAATATTCCTTATCATCTACTCTATATTTTGTCCCATTGCCTGAGTTCCACCAAGGGCGTACATCAGACAAATTGTTATACAATGTATTATTTCTTACATTGGTTTGAACGCCATTTCTCTCAGGTACCCAACAATCTATGAGAGCCTGATCCATAGGACCAGTATTCCAAAAGGTATTATTGTAAATGTTGTTTTCAAGCGCATCCCAATTAAAATGTAAACCACCCCATTCAACATCCCAAACAACATTGTGATGCACGGTGTATCCCGCAGCATTATTATCTAAGTAGACGCCAGTGGCTTTTTTACCTGCATGTTTGGCTGCGTAGGCATCATGAAACCAATTATGATGTACTTCGATGTTACGAGGTATGCTATTGCCTGTAACATAAAACAAACCACCATCGGCACCTGTAATTAAACATTTTTGAACATGATTATAAGCAAACTCGCTATTATTGCCTGATATACTTACACCATCTCTTGCTGATCCATATAAAGAATTCTTAATAAATTTATTATCAGATCCTCTACTGCCAATTAAATAAGCATGTATACCTACTGTGTTAAAATATTGCACAATACAATTTTCAACTGTGTTATGCGTGGCATCTTTAGCTAAAAGTATACCATTAACAGAACCATGCTCCAAAACGCAATTTCTGATTAGGTTGTATTTTCCCCTAAGCAATTGAATTGACGCATCGCTTACAGCTGCACCTTTTAAATTATTAACAAGGCGCTCTGCACCATGCTTTACCATGCAATTAGTTACCTGATTATAATTCCCTTTTATCGAAATCATACCTCCAAAGAAATTAAGCCCTTTGATATGAATATGATCCTTATTGAGTTGTGCTGTAATTTTTCGGATGGCTACTTCTACTTGTGCGTGGCTAGGATTTTCTCCATTAGGTGCATAAAAATATAGTGTCTTTTTATGCTCATCGTAATACCATTCATTTGGCACATCAAGAGCTTCTAGCTTGTTCATAAGAAAGAAAATTCCTCGATGTCCATTTTCATAACGCATAGGACTATGTGTTTTTCCGAAAGGCCATTTATCAGGCAATGTGTCAAAAATGATACGCTTTAACTCATCGTCGTAACCTGTAATAGAACGTTCCCAGCTACAACCACTATGCGCTCCTAAATAATGAATAATGCCTCCTGTCCAATCAATATTTGGTATTTCTTTATTGCTAATAAACGACATAGAATAACTACCCTTGGTCATATCAATATATTTAGCATCTAAGGCATATTGATCGTCATCTGATTTATTTGGCCATCGGGCAATTTGCATTTTATTATGATTGAAATACACGTTATTTGCATCGCCCAAAGGCATGTTTACTTTTGCTTTATATATATTTCCTGAATGTTTCTGCCATGCCTGAACAGGTTCTACAGCCGAAATAATTACCACATCCTCTTTGTATCTTGTAAAAACGATTGGGTTGGATGCTGTACCTGAAATTTTAGGATTTATGGTTTCGCGATATGTTCCTGCGTGTATATAACAGATATCGCCCTTTTGCAAAACCTCTGAAGCGTCGCTTATTGTTTTAAAAGGCTTAGACAATGAACCATCTCCTTTTAAGGATGAATTGCAATCGACATGATATTCTTTGGCAGAAACGCACAATGAGATTGACAAAAACAGAAATATTTGAATAACTCTTTTCATGATTATTTTTTTAGTCACCTATCCTTTAATCAGGATTAAAATTCAAATGTTAAATCAATTAATATAGGCTCGTCTACATTTCCGAAATAGTTTTTATCGCTTCCTTGAGGCCCTGAGTCTTCTGATTTCATAAACTTGGTTCCAATTCCTGGAATATTTTTCACAAAAGAAATGTCTCCCTTAGGAAATTCAGTTACAGTTGCTCCCTTGCCAGGATCTTCAGGTTGATCGGGTGTGAGCATTCTTAAAAAGGTAAGATCTGAATGGCAATAAACCGTAAAACCATTGTTGTTGTTTCCATTTACTTTGGCCCAATTTAAGCTTGAGAAAAAACCTTTAAACTCAGGATATACAAAACCCGATTCTCCAGTTATGGTATTGTTATAATCATTCTCCCAAATATTAAACTGTGTACCTTTCATACGATTTCGCCACACACGGTAAGGCCCATCGCCCAACCATTTCATACCTTTAACTTCTTCCTCAGGAAAAGAGAAAGTTATACCCATAAAACCTTCTACTATTTTGTTATTTCTAAGCTCAACATTTAAATCTACTATCCCATTTGGATATACTGTCCACTTAAAGAAATCCTGAGTCATTTCGTTATTCTCTTTCCAATCCCAGTATTTTTTTCTTTCCTTAAAAAATCCAGTGATTTCCACTTTATCATTTAAGGTATTTACTTTTACATCCTTTAGGTCTGTTTTATTTCCCAACAGAATAGGGCCATCTTTTAAAGGTATTAAAACACCATTTTTAGTGACTGATTTAAGCAGTCCGGTTTTCTCTGAAAACTTAAATTCAACATCGCCAGCATTTACAATAATCAACTCATTTGATGTAGTTGCATTAATTTTTCCATCCTTACCATAAGTGATTTTATCGCTATTGATTTGTTGGGCTGTTTTAACAGGATAAGACCATGTGAAAATCTCCTTTCCATGTATATCTGTTGCCTTTAAATACAAAGCGTCAGCATTTTTCCAATTACTAGGTTTCTCAACATTAAAAACACCTTTTGCTCCTGGCTCAAGTTTTGGCAATTGCACTTTACTATCACTCAATACGTTTACTTTGCTTGATCCATGGGGCCCGTTAAAAGTAACCCACTGTGCAGTCATTTCACACTCATCAAGATGGGTGTAGTGATAACGATTTTCAACATTAAATATCCCCGAAAAGTCATTTCTGATATAACGCACTGGTATATGAATTGGCGACCAGACTTCTTTGATGGTAAAATAACTTCCTTCCTTTTCGCCATAAGGCCCAACAATACCATCGGGAGCATGATTACCATCTAAATCGATTATCCCTTCCTTATCGGTACGTACAACACCTTCATCGGCAAAATCCCATAAAAAACCTCCAGCTGCTAAAGGCATATTCCACATTTGTATCCAATAATCATCCAATCCTGCACCATGCCCACCATCATATAATCCGTGCAAGAACTCAGTTGGAAAGTAGATTTTATCCTTAACAGGAGAATCAAAAGCAAACTTATAATAATCGGGATAATGCATGGTATTCATTTTATTAAACGAATCCCAAGGGTGAATTACTTCGCGCTGCTGAATATCCCATTTTGCGAACTGATCGTCTAACTTTAGATTCCATCCTGTTTCGTTGCCATTGGCCCAAATTACAATGGATGGGTGATTTACATCGCGTACTATTAGTTCTTCAACTAGTTTTGTTCCCACCTCAGTATCGAGGTACGGCGTATGCCAAGTGCAAAGTTCATCTATTACAAATAGTCCTAAAGAATCGCAAACATCTAAAAAGTGAACATCTGGCGGATAATGAGACATACGAACAGCATTCATATTCATATCCTTAATCATGTTAACGTGCTCAATGCTTAACTCTTTCGAAGTTGTACGTCCCGACTCTGGGTGAAAACTATGACGATTCACACCCTTGAACTTGATTTTCTGATTATTTACATAAATACCATCACTTTCTCTAATCTCTACTGTTCTGAATCCAATTCTATTGGTAACTGTGTGAAGGGTATTTCCTTTTTTATCGAGCAAACTCAACTGTAGTTGATACAAGTTTGGTTTCTCAGGATTCCAGGTAAGAATATTAGAGGCTTTTGTAGAAAGCGTCCATTTTCCAGCTTCCTTTTTTATATCTGAGATATTTAAATCTTGTACTTTTTTACCATGTACATCATTCAAAACTAATTTTGCATCAACAGACTTTTTTGAAGCCACAAAAATATCTGCTTGTATATTTCCATCTGCTTTGGCATCAACAGAAATACGCTCAATATGCTCTTTGGGAAATACCTGTAAATAAACCGGGCGGTAAATCCCTCCGAATATCCAAAAATCAGTATTACGCTCTGCTGAATTGATAGATGCATTTGACGACATCTTATCAACTTTAACTTCTAATAAATTATCAGCTCCGTATTTAATTAGTTTACTAATCGAATATTTAAACTCGTAAAATGCACCTTGATGAATTTCTCCAGCTAACTTCCCGTTAATTTTCACCTCACAATCGGTCATTACACCTTCGAATACTATTTTTACTTCTTTATTCTTCCAATCCGCAGGAACATTAAAGGTGTGTTTATAAAGTCCGTGTTCCTTATGATATTCTTTTGGAATTTTATAATCTCGACCATAGTTATAGTTCCCAAATCCTTGTAATTCCCAACAAGAAGGAACAGCTATCTTAGTCCATTCTCCACTTTGCCTTCCTTCAGAACAAAAGAAACTCCAGTCTACTGTATGGTCTTTTCCTGTTCCTGATAAGTACTTTATTTGGGTTGTATTTTGCGCAAATAACTCTCCTGTACTACCTAATAATAAAGCGGTAAGAATAAGAAAAGAAGAAAAAATATTTTTCATGATAATATCATTTTATTATGGCATGCGTATAAGACAAGTGCCAAAGAATATGAGTTGCTGTTATTAGAATTCAAAAGTTAAATCAAGTACAATAGGCTCATCATCGTTACCGAAATAGTGCTCTTTATTTCCGTGTGGACCTGTTGATTCCGGATAATCAAACTTTGTACCCATACCAGATATGTTCATCAGAAAAGAGATATCTCCTTCGGGAAAATCAGGATGCGTTTTACCCTTTCTGTTTTCCTTAGGTTCCTGTGGTGTTAGCATTCGCAAATAAGTATGAGGCGTTTTACAGTATACAGTAAAGCCATTATCTCTATTTCCTTTTACTTTTGACCAGTAAAGACTTGAAAAGAATCCTTTAAACTCAGGGTATACAAAACCTGATTCGCCGGTAACTGTATTGTTGTAATCGTTTTCCCAAACTTGGAAACGAGTTCCTTTCATTCTATTTCGCCAAACGCGATAAGGGCCATCTCCTAACCATTTCATACCAGCCACTTCCTCTTCTGGAAATGAGAATGTAATCCCTCTAAAACCTTTTAAATTTCTGAAGCCTTTAAATTCAACTCTTAAATCTAATAACCCATTAGCGCGAACAGTCCACTTAATAATATCAGAACGTTTTTCTTTGATAGTAGACCAAGCTGGCATCCATTTCTTTTCTTCGAAAGTGACCAAAACCTCCGTTTTCCCGTCTAGCTCACTCACTTTTAAATCAATAACTTTATCTTTTTGATTTAAGATGATTGGCCCATTATTTAAAGGAATAACTTTGCTTCCTTTTTTTACTTCTAGCAACAAACCTGTTTCTTCAGAGAAACTATAAGTCATATTACTCGCTTCAACTTTTATTGTTTTATCGCTAGTTATTGTTTTAACAGTTCCTTTAGCTGTATAATCAATTTTAGGCGCACTTACTTGCTTTGGGGTAGACACAGGGTAAGACCACGTAAAAATTTCTTTTCCATTTGCATCAGTAGCTGTTAAATGTAAAGCATCAGCTGTAGTCCAATTTTGTGGTTTATCAACTGTAAATTTGCCTTTTGAAGATGGACTTAAATTTGGTAATTGAACCTTACTTTCAGCAATCACTTCAAAGTTATCCTGATCCTCAGGCCCATTAAACTTAAGCCATTTGGCAGTCATTGAACATTTATCCAAATTGGTATAGTGGTAACGGTTTTCTAATCTGAAAATACCATTGAAATCACTTTTAATAAATCGATCTTCGATATAGATAGGCGACCAAACTTCTTTAATCGTAAAATAACTACCTTCTTTTTCGCCATAAGGGCCTACAATACCATCAGCGGCTTTATTTCCTTGTAAATCTAACTCGTTATTTCTATCGGTACGCTCAACACCTTCATCGGCAAAATCCCAAAGAAATCCTCCTGCACTTAAAGGTAAATTCCACATTATATTCCAGTAATCATCTAAGCCAGCACCGTGTCCGCCATCGTATAAGCCATGCAAAAATTCTGTTGGAAATAGAATCTTCTCTTTTGTGTAGGAGTCATTTATCAAAGAATGATAATGACTATAATGAATGGTATTTGTCTTTTTATAGATACTCCAAGGGTGAATTACCTCTCTGTTTTGAATATCCCAAAGGGCATAATCATCATCTACTTCAGGATTCCAACCTTGCTCGTTTCCGTTAGCCCAAAGTAAAATAGATGGGTGATTCACATCACGAACTACTGTTTCTTTTACAATTTTACGAGCTACTTTAGTATCTAACATCGGATTATGCCATGTACAAATTTCGTCAATAACAAAAAGCCCTAATGAATCACACACTTCTAAAAAATGCTTTTCAGGCGGATAATGTGCCATACGAACTGCATTCATATTCATATCCAAAATTTGCTCAGCTTGCTCAATACTCCAAGCTTTTGAAGTAGTACGACCTGATGATGGGTGAAAAGCATGACGGTTTACACCTTTAAATTTAATACGCTCACCATTTACATAAATACCATCACCTTCAAGTATTTCAACAGTACGAAAACCAATACGTTGATTGACTTGATGAAGCACATTGCCTTTTTTATTTAATAAATTAATTTGAAGACTATATAAGTTGGGTTCCTCAGCGTTCCAAGTCAGAATGTTTGAAGCCTTAGCGCTTACGTTCCATTTTTCATCGCCTTTAATAAGGTTCTCAACCTTTAAATCTTGTACTTTTTTTCCTTTTAAATCGAATAGCGCCAAAGAAACATTATTAGCTGATGAAACATCAACAAATAAATCGGCTGATATATTACCATTAGCTTTTGCATCAATTGCTACACGATCAATATTCTCTTTTGGTGACACTGCTAAATAAACAGGACGATAAATACCACCGAAAATCCAAAAATCCGCATCACGCTCGGCATGGTTAATAGATTCGTTAGCTGACACTTTGCTCACTTTAACCTCTAATAAGTTATCGGCACCATACTTTAATAATTTACTAATAGTATAATTAAACTCGTAAAAAGCACCTTGGTGAATTTCGCCAGCAAGCTTACCGTTTACTTTAACCTCGGCATCAGTCATTACACCTTCAAAAACAATTTTAATACTCTTACCTTTCCAATCTTTCGGAACAGTAAATTTATGCTTGTACAAACCATATTCTTCAGCACGATCATCTAAGGGATCTTGACCGTAATTGTAGGCTCCAAAACCTTTTTGTTCCCAACAAGATGGAACGCCTATGGTGGTCCACTCACCACTTTTTCGTCCATCAGAAACGAAGAACACCCAATCTATAAGATTGTCTTTATCGGTACCTGATAGGTATTTTATTATGGTTTCATTATTATTTGTTGTTACCTGTGCATTTGCTGAAAACACAGAGCAAATGAAGCATACAATTATGGATAGAATAGAATAATACTTTTGCATGAGGTATATTTTATTTTAAAGTTCTTTAAATTACTGAAACAAAATTAGGGATACGATCACATTACATCAAATACTATACTTAGCTAGAGTAATACTATATTTTAAATATTTATATATTTACAGCCAAATAATTAAATTATACTATGCGTGCTACTCTAAAACCTGTGATTAAATCTGCCAACCAGAGCATTTTGGTTAAAAATGATCAGCTAAAAACCTTTTACGCACCTCACCATTTTCATCCTGAATATGAAATTATCTATATAAAGAAAAGCTATGGTACTAAGATTATTGGTAATTATGTTGACAATTATCAAACTGGAGAATTGGTAATACTAGGTCCAGGACTACCACATTTTCATGTAGTGGGTAACGGGCAGGATAATGAAGAATATCCGATTGAAACCATTGCAGTACTTTTTCCGGCTTCAATATTCGAAAACAGCATTTCATTTCCTGAGTTTAATATGGCCTTTCATTTATTGGAACAGATGAAATATGGTCTCGAATTGTTTGATCATACGAAAAAAGAAGTAGTTAAGGTATTAGAAAGTATGACCTTAGAACCTTCAATCGGTAACTATGTGGCTTTGTTTAAGATTATAGAAATTATTAGTCTGCCTAATAGTTCATATCAGAAACTATCGAGCGTAAAATTCGATAATAAGAAGTTATACAACGACAAAACAGCTATTGTTCTTAATTTTTTAGCCAACAACTATCTTAATAGCATTGCCATTGATGATGTTGCCAAAGAAGTTGACATGAGCAAGTCTGCATTCTGCAATTTTTTTAAAACACAAACAGGACATACCTTTTCGCACTACATAAATATGCTACGCATAAGTAAGGCCTGCGAACTTTTAGCTACCACGCCCAAAAGCATCTCTGAAATTGCTTTTGAAATTGGATTTGAAAACTTGGCTTACTTTAACCGTCGTTTTAAAGAAATTAAAAAACTAACTCCGAAAGAATTTAGACTGAAAATTGAAGTTGCTTAATAGTGATATTAAAATAACTTGATAGTAAAAGCTAGTGGTAAATAGCTCCTTTGAATTTAACCTGCAATATGCATTAGCCTATCTATTACGCATTGAAATTGCCACAAAACAAGTTACTTCGTGGCTTTATCTCAACTCACCATAACCGTGCTATGCCTCGTATCGATAAACCCTTGTTTTATTGCACTTTCAATGCTCATTACGATATTCTAATACATAATCCAGGTTTAATGTATTCCATGGTACATGGCTTACAAATCAAAATTACTCCATTTAATCGCAATTTTGCCCCCGATAATTTACGTCCCTTTACCGTACTTTTATCCAAAGAAATTAAACGATAAACAAATGAATTGTATGTATAAACTTCAGAGCCTAATTAGATGCATTTTTACAGCTGCATTAATAGCCTTAATAGCTTTGCCTACTATGGCACAGAAAAATTCAAAACCTAATATAATAGTTATATTGGCCGATGATTTAGGCGTAGGAGATGTATCAAAATACCGACGCTTACACAATCCTGACATTAAACTAGAAACTCCGAATATAGATCAGTTGGCCGAAAGCGGGATGATGTTTACCAATGCTCACGCCCCTGCTGCACTTTGTGCCACATCACGCTATGCTATAATGACCGGAAACTTAAATTACCGCAGTCCTTTGCCATGGGGTGTTTGGAGTGGATATGCTGAATCTGTATTTACCCCTTCAACCCTAACGCTTGGAAGATTGATGCAACAAGCCAATTACAATACTTCGTTTATAGGTAAATGGCATTTAGGAACCGGATTTGCAGATCAGGACAAGTCGAACGAAATTTATAAGCTTGTTAAAGGGAAAGGGAAAAAGAATTTGAGAGCTGATATCTCAAAAATTATTGCTGATGGCCCTAGTCAAAATGGTTTTGATTACAACTTTACGCTTCCTTCTGGAATTCAAAACGAACCCTATGCTGCCTACGAAAATGACATTTGGTATCCTTTACATGAAGAGTCAATGATTGCTCTTATAGATTCAGGATATTGCGAACGTAATGGATTTGTAATGGAAAAGAAAGAGGGATTAGGTGACTCTCATTGGCAACCAAGTGATATTGGTCCTTTAATTGCCGACAAAGCTGTTGAGTATATCTCAAACCATGCCAAAGACGACAAACCATTTTTCATGTACTATTGCTCGCAAGCCGTGCATACTCCTCACGAAGCACCAAACGACCTTAATGGTGTGAAGATAAAAGGAACCACTCCTAGCAAGCACATGGATATGATTAAAGAGCTAGATCAGCAACTTGCGATGATGGTGCAGACTTTGAAGAAAGAAGGTATTTACGAGAATACCGTTATCATATTTACATCGGATAATGGCGGCTTGCATGTTGATGGAGATACTTGGAATGCACGTCACGAGCCTAGCGACATTTACCGAGGGTGTAAAAATGATCCGTACGAGGGTGGTAGTCGTGTACCATTTATAGTATCGTGGCCTAATGGCATTAAAGGAAATACCAAGTCTAACAATCCGGTTATTGGTTTAGATATTTTAGCAACTCTAGCTGGCATTACAGGCACTACCATTGAGGGTGAAGGTGCTTTAGATTCATACAACTTATACCCTACTTTGCTACAAGAAAAAGAAGATAAACCTCGCCCTTATGTAATGTTACAAGGAGGTTCTCAGAAAGAATGTATGATTGTAAAGGATGGCTGGAAATTAATTGTACAGTTTGATAAGCGTGATAAAACAGATAGTAAAAGAACGCCAATTGCTCTCTTTGATTTAAATACCAATATTTGGGAACATGAAGAGCTCAACTATATCAACAATCCTAAATATGCTAAAAAGGTAAAACAATTAATGAGTCTTTATAATACAACCCGAGACAGCCGAAAACCAACCAGAAGAATGTAATACATCATTTAATAATGGAATTATTAATGTTGCATTTGAATAGAACGAGCGCCTTATTAGGGTGCTCGTTTTTTTTGTTATATACCCTAAGGAATAAATAAATTATTTCCGATATTCTAATTATTTTGCATCAGCAATTAATACTTATCCCAATTAAATTTTAAGCTACACACATTGACACATGAATATTTTAAGCTTACTAAATAATATCTCTTATAATCTCTCATCCATTGCACACTGTACATTGGGGCAAGAGTGGAATTACGAAAACATCATTAGCCCTTTTTCGCGATTGTATTTGATAACCGAGGGAGAAGCCCATATGCTGATAGGTGATAAATCGCTAAAACTTAAAAAAGGATACCTCTATTTGGTTCCTAGCTTTATTCAGTGTACGTATAAATGCCCCAAATATATGGAGCAATATTATGCCACTTTCTCAATTAAACTATCTGATGGATTAAATATTTATCAGCTTTTTAATTTTATTAATGAAATAAAAGCAGAACCACATCATTTTAGTTTTTTCAAAAAACTTTACGATTTAAACAGAGGGATGCATCTCCCAACAGGTAACCCCAATGTTTATCAGAAAAGGATGAAGCTTGGAATCAATAAAAATAAAATTAGTGATGCAAGCAACATTTTAAAATCAGCTGGATTGCTAGATTTATTAATCTCTGATTTTATTAGCACTCCAAAAATGAACTTAGAAAGCGAAGTACACAATCGGATTTCTCACTCAATAAAATACATACACAGTAACATTCAAAGAAATATAACCATTGGTCAACTCGCCAGCTTATGTCATCTCTCACCTGATCATTATACTAGAAAATTTAAAGAGCTTACCCATCAAACGCCACTCGACTATATTAACAAACAACGCATAGAAAAGTCGCTACTATTGCTAGATACTTCTTCAAAACCAATTGGAGAGATAGCAGATTTATGCGGATTCTCATGCCCAACAAACTTCGGAAAAGTTTTTAAAAAGTATATACATCAATCTCCTAGAGACTATAAAAACAGCATTAATTTTAAGAATGAATATCAATTGTAATTAACAATTCAGCAACTCTATAAAATAAGATTAAGGTATAAAAAAAGGACACCTAATGGTATCCCTTTTTGCATTGTTAAAATTGTTATCTCTTTATATTTTCAGGGTTCCTATACTTAACCGTTTGTAGGTGTTCGCAATATAAAACCAACTCTCCCGGCTGTTTATAAACCTCATAACTTACAGTTATCAGTCCCATTTTATCATATTTAGTTTGCTTGTTTAAGTGCGTTCTAATGGTATAAATAGTATCACCTATAAACACTGGCTTAATAAAACGTAGTTTATCGTATCCATAGCTAAAAGTATTTACATTGTTATTGGCCATAAGGCCAAGTCCCATACTAAATACCAAAGCACCTGCAACAAGTCTTTTGCCAAATAGCCCCTCTTCTTCGGCAAACTTCTGGTCGCCAACATATGGGTGCATATCTAGCACAAGACCGTTAAATGTCATCGATTCTCCTTCGGAGATGGTTCTACTAATGGAACGATCTTTTTGTCCGATTACAAAATCCTCATAAAGCCAATCTTCTGTATTATAAAGCTTAATATCTTTGTGATTCTCTATTGGTGTATTTTCTGGCATATCAATTAATTTAAAATTTAATCCTATAACTCTTTTTTTTCAATATTATCCTAAACGACTTTACTTATTGGGATTTCATCCCAAACCCTGACCTACTTTTTGTTCTTGATGACAAAAACTAAGGAAAAAACATCAAGGCGCCTAAATGCAGCTCCTAATAATCACAACCTTAAAATTTATTATATGCAATTTCCGATTCCCCTTTGAACTTACATAGCATCCAACTTTAGTTGTGCTTCATTTAATATATCTTCAATATCTTTTTCTGTATTAATTACCTCTAATACTAATTTATCAATTACGCTGGCTACTTTTGGCCAATGGGCCAGCTTTGGTAATGCTCTGGTATTTTTATGAAGCTTTTCTAATTTATAATAATAAGGAACAACACTATTCACTTCAGCATCTATCCACGTTGATTTTCGGCAACCAATTCCTCCTTCCAAAGTAAGAAGTTTATCATTTTCGGCATTAATGGCAAAACGCATAAAGTCGTAGGCAATTTGTTTGTGCTTACTTCCTGTGCCTAATGCGTATAACCAGTAGGCATTTAAGGAAACACCTTCCCCTCCTGCACCAGCAGGCACATAGGCAACATCAACCTTTCCCTTTACTTTCGATTTATCGTAAACCTCGCACATTGATGCGAAGCCAAACCAATTTACCATCATAGCCACTTCTCCATTGGCAAATGCCATCCCTGATTGCACAGAATCAAGATCAAATGATTTAGGATGCACCATCTCTGTATTTTTTATGGCTGAACGATAATACTTCATCCCCGCAATGGCTTGCTCTGAATTTAGAATAACAGCTCCATCTTCGGCTAATAATTCTCCTCCCCTGGTCCACATTTGCAAGCAAAAGTCGAATACAGTATTGTGTCCATCAGGATAAGCTGCGAATACAGTACCATATTGTCCTTCAATAGGGCGTTGAAAAAACAAAGCAAGTTCATTAAATTCATCCCAGGTTGATGGTACTTCTAGTTCCCTACCATATCTGACTTTAAAGGCTTCTTTCTCCTGTGCACTCTCAAAAAGATCTTTTCTATAAATCAAACATTCGGGGCCATTGTGCATAGGCAAACCATAAACAGAACCATCAAACTCTTGCATCTGCAAAAGCGATGATGACCAATTTTCAGGATAAGAATCAGGCGTAGACCTTTTTATATAGGCATCTAGCTTTTCAACATGACCATCTTTAACCGCCTCAGTAATCCAATCGGTATTGATAAATGTAATATCCCAATCCCCGTTTTTTAGTCCATCTTTAACAATGATCTCCTCATACAAGGGATGCAAATCAAGAAGGACTATCTCAAGCTCAAGAGGGCAAGCTGTAGTACCTTTAAATTTCTGCCATATTTTTTCGATGGCAGATTCAAAGGGATCGTACTTGCGAACAGCAATTCGTAACTTATTAGAATTCATAGCTAATTAATTTTAAATACGAAAGCATGCTCACATGGCTTTGCCGATGGCAATTGGATATTTAAAGACGTTTTAGTTTGTTCCCAAGTTAGCTTACTCTTTGATCCGATTAACTCGATACGCTTAATATCTCCATTAAATGAAGTAGAACTTAAGGACTTTACTGAAAGCACATTTGACTTTGGCCATCCTAAAGCTATGGCATATAATTGTCCATTACGGGTTGTAAAACGAATATCTTCATCACCAAATCCATCGAAATGCATATCTGCTAAATGACCTGTTTTTGTTTCGGTAGGCCCTTCGCCATACACTAGCCAAGGACGAGTTTCGTAGATGGCCTCACCATTTAACTTCAACCATTGCCCCATCTTTCTCAATCTCTGCTTCTGATCCTCAGGAATAGTACCATCAGGGTTTGGCGCTACATTTAATAATAGGTTACCATTTTTACTCACGATATCAACCAAATCATCAATAAGGTTATTGGTTGGATAGCATTTTAGATCTTTATGCCAAATCCATTTTTGTTTAGATATAGAATTATCCGTTAACCAAGGTTCTGGATAAATATCGGGCATTCGATTGCGTTCTAAATCAACAGTTCCTGTACCCAAAGGAAAGTCTGGTCGCTTAAATGTTAATACAAACTCCTGATTGTTCTTCGCAGCATTGTTATAAGCGTAGGCCATCATCTCTTGGCGAACTTTTTCTGAAAGTATTTGAACTCGATTATCGAACCATAGTAAATCAGGATTATAACCATCAACAACTTCTTTTACTTTCTCAAGCCACAACTTTTCAAACTTGGCACTTGGCATTGGATCAACCTTGTAATATCCACGTTCACCTTCAACTCTCCATGCGGTTGATGCAACTTTTTCGCCATATAAAGATTCGTTGGCAGGATCGGCACAATCGGTATTCTCATCCCATGTGGGAAACCAACCCCAAAGCCACGAATGATGAAGGCTAACAACATACTTTAATCCTCGCTTTCGAATGGCAGTTTCTAGCTCGGCAACAATATCGCGTTTAGGTCCCATATCCACCGAATTCCATGGATTTGCTTTTGAATCCCACATTGAAAAACCATCGGCATGTTCGCCAGCAGGACCTGCAAAACGAGCTCCTGACTCCACAAATAATTCAGCCCATTCATCGGCATCAAACTTAGGTGCTGTAAAAAGAGGTACTAAATCTTTGTATCCAAATTCCTTTGGGTCGCCATAGTTTTCTTTATGAGTGGTATTATTAGGATGTCCTTCGGTGTACATATAAGTTCCATACCAATCCGATTCATCCTCTGGTACAGAATATACACCCCAGTGTGTGTAAATACCAAACTTAGCATCGCGGAACCACTCAGGGCATTCGTATTGAGATAGGGATTCCCAGTTGGCTTTAAATTTCTTTTGACTATGCAGCTGTGTAACTGTAATTAACAGAACTGCAATAAAGCTTATTTTCAATGCACTCTTCATTGTTTAAATATTTTAGATAATGATATATTTTAAACTTCTTTACAGGATGTAAAACTATGAAGAGTCCTATTTTTAAATAAATACAAAAACAATCAATAATCGATCATTTCCGATATTACAACTGAATTTACACTGAGGATATAAAAGCAAAAATGCCCCTACACTTCACAGCATAGGGGCATTTTTATTGTAAGAATGAATTCTTACTAAAAATATAAATCGCGGGTGCCACTTTTTATGTTTTCTAAACGCTGTAATAAGCGCGATTTAAAACGCTCATCTTCGTAATTAGCGAGTTCCTCTTCTATTAGTTTATATCCTTTTTCTTTAGTGGATTGAGGTGCATAATCCTCAAGGTACTCCACCAAAGTAAGCATGGCATTGGGTTGGCAAAAACGTTTAATGAATCCGGGTACCGAAAACTCCATAAAGTGCTCGCCCGTTCTATCTTTACGATAACATGCCGTACAGAATGATGGGATAAAACCTTTCTGGACCAGCTCGTCCATCACTTCATTAAGACTGCGGTTATCTGAAATTACAAATTGCTCTTTATCCAAGTTTTGTTCATCCTCATCGGCCGAATAGCCTTTTAATTCAATATTGGTTCCGCCGTCTATTTGCGACACGCCATATTGCAATACCTCATCTCTAATTTCGGCTGGCTCACGAGCGGTTAGTATTAGCCCTGTATAAGGAACTGCTAATCGGAGGATGGCCACTAATCGGGTAAAATCGGCATCAGATACTTTCCATTTTGAATCGACATCAATGCCCGAGGCATCTTGCAGGCGCGGAAATGAAATGGTATGCGGACCGATATTAAAAACAGACTCTAGATGGTTCACATGACGCAACAAACCTAAAATTTCGAAACGCCAATCGTACAAGCCCAATAAAGCACCAATGCCCAAATCGTCGATGCCTCCTGTCATGGCTCTATCTAAGCCTGTAACACGCCAATCGTAATCCTTCTTTGGACCGCTTTTATGCACTTTATCGTAGGTTTCGCGATGGTAGGTTTCCTGAAATATCTGGTAGGTACCAATACCTGCATCAGCCACAGTTTTAAATCCTTCAACATCAAGTGGAGCAGCATTAATATTTAAGCGACGGATTTCGCCATTTTTATGCTTTACGCCATAAACTGTTTTAACGGTTTCAGCTATAAAATTAGCATCGTATTTTGGGTGCTCGCCATAAACCAATATCAATCGCTTATGTCCGGCATCCTCAAGGGCTTTCACCTCTAGTTTTAAATCATCTAGCGTAAGCGTGGTTCTTTTTTGATCCTTATTCTCGTTACGGAAACCACAATAAGTACAATTATTAATACATAAGTTACCCACATAAAGTGGTGCAAACAGCACAATACGCTTACCGTAAACACGCTCTTTTAATTCCTTGGCAGCGTCTTTAATTTCTTGCACCAATTCAGGACTATCCGCATTTAGTAACACAGCTGTTTCTTGAAGCGAAAGGCGCGCCTTGTTTAAGGATTTGCTTATGATACGACGGACATCATCAGCATGAGGGCTTTTTGCCGCCTCTAATATTTGATGAATCTCATCGGCATCAATAAAATTCTCTTGGGCTTTATCTGCTAACTTATATTGTTGCGGGGTATAGATAATTGACATGTACTTTTTGTTTAAGCCGCAAAAATAGTGATTTGAAATTAAACTCACTCTAATAAGCAAGCATTTACCTAATAAAAGTATAAAAGGCCACCATTTGGCAGCCTTTGCATTGTCTTTTCTTTTGTTTTACTTATTATTTTAATAAATAGAAGTCACTCTATTTTCTAAGTACAAAATTAATTGGAACAGTATAAGAAACGTTTACACTCTTTCCGTCTTTTATACCTGGTTGCCACTGAGGTTGCGCCGATACTACTCTTATTGCTTCTTCATCAATTGAAGCACATTCTGAAGAACGAGCAATCTTTACGTCTTTTATAGTCCCTGTTTTATCAACAACAAATTGTACATACGCTCTACCTTCTTTGCCCTGTTCCTGAGCCTCCTTAGGGTAACGAACATTGGAAGCAATATACTCTCTTAATCCCAAATCTCCTCCAGGAAACTGAGGCATAACATCGGCTAAAAAATACACCTCCTCATCAAGGTCTACATTTAAATATGATTGAGGTTCTTCAGCTAATTCAGGCCCTTCATCACTATTGGTACATGCAAAAAATGTAGAAATAGTTATTAAAACGGCAACAGCCACAATTGATTTAATTAGTAATATATTTTTTAATGTTTTATTAGTCATCATCTTAAATCGTTTTTTAGTGATACTCTGATTTAGGTTGTTAACCGGAAACAAGCGGACACCTGTGACCTGGTTAAGCAACAACAATTTATACTCGCCAACATGCATACCGCTTTTTAATACAGTTTTATCGGCTTGAAACTCGTGTAACTCCTTTAATAAAAATTTAGTGAACCATACAAAGGGGTTAAACCACTGAACTATCAATAATAGCTCAAACAGTATAACATCAACAGAATGTTTTAATCGAACGTGGGCTTTTTCGTGAATCATTATTTTCTCTAAATCGGACGAAGAGTAAAGGGTTTGATTCACAAAAATAATTTGAAAGAACGAGAAAGGATTAAAGCGCCCAGGCAAATTGGCCACTCTAACACCATTCTCCTTTGTCCAGCTTGCTTTTTTAGATAATCCGCCCAATCGGATAAATCCCCAAAGCAACCTACACAACAATGCCACTGCTCCCAACACATAAAGGAGTTTAAACATGTTACTTTTAGCTACTACAGGCACAATTAACTCGCGCACATTATTGGCGTAAACATTAACCGTACCCAGTAAATTACTAAAATTATCTGCCTCCACTCCAGCACTTTTGGTACCTAAAGAAAAACTTAAAAAGGGCACTACTGTTGCCAGTGCAACAGACATCAGCAAGTAAAACCTATTGAATTTAAAAAGCGTTTCGTTGTGCAAAAACGACTTATAAAAGAGGGTTAATATTCCTAATATTAAAGCGGATTCTATAAGATATGCTATAAAGGTTTCCATGTTAATCCTCCTTATTTTTCAAATCGTTTTTAACTTCGTTCATTAGCTCTTCCAACTCACTTATATCCATCTTATCTTCTTTAGCAAAAAAGGAAACAAAATCTTTAAGTGAATCTTGGAAGTAATGCGACATAAAACGCTTCATAAACTTCTTTTTATAAGCTTCTTTGGTAACAATGGCAAAATACACATATCCTTTGCCTACCTTTTTATGATCTACAAAACCTTTGTTTTCTAAAATCCTAACTATGGTGGATACTGTATTATATGCCGGCTTGGGTTCCGACATTTGTTCAATAATGCTTTTTACATTGGTTTCGCCCAAATTCCAAAGTTGCTGCATTACCTGTTCTTCTGCTTTTGTTAATTCTTTCATCGTTCAACTAAATTAATAGTTCAAACTTATAACTAATATTTTAGTTGAACAAATTATTCAACTACTTTTTTAGTTTCAAAACTTGTATCCCTCTAAAATTGGGCATAAAAAAAGCGTAACCACTATGCAGTTACGCTATTCTTTTTCTTATCAATTATAAATAACTTATTCTTGTCTTAAGACTGTTTTTCTGCATATCTATAAAGTAATCCCTCTCAATTATAAGGTGCAGAGCATGCTAAAAACAAATAATTTATACCAAATACATTATTAAATGATTGATAAATAAATTGATGGTGTTTTTGGTATTACTATAGTCGGCCAACACTACCCGAGCCATTTTCTTCTTGTTTTAAAATAGTTGGGCTTCCTTTATATTTAAAGCTTCCTGATCCGTTTATGGTAACACTCAATTCGTCTTTTACATGCGCTTTAACGCTGCCCGATCCATTTTGTGTTGAAGACCATTTACTCACAACAGCACTCACTACGTCTATTGAACCCGATCCACTAGAGTTTACATCTGCCACATTAAAAAACGAATCGTCGGATGATTTAATAGTAATCTCACCACTGCCTTCCGACTTGGCATAAAACTGATTGGCAATTAGGGTACTATTACTAATTTTAATATTTCCGCTTCCCGAGTTCTCTAACTTAAGTTCAGAACCATCCATAGTAATATCTGATAATGTAATAGAACCACTACCCTGACCTTTACAATATATAGCCGCATAATCTTCCATATTAGAAACATTTAATCGGCCCGAGCCATTGTGTTTTAAGGTCAACTCCTCTGTAACATCGGTAGCCAACATATCCGAAACTTCAATTTTACCCGAACCATTCATTTGCGCATAATTAATTTCTGGCATTGTAATTTCAATACTTAAGCTATAGTTTTTGTAGTTCCCATTTTTAAGTTCAAAATTCCACACGCCATTATCAATATAAGTTTCTATTCTATCAATAATATTAGCCTCTCCTTTTGCTGTAACTTTTAAGGCGTCGCCATAATTAATGCTAACTGTATGCGAGGTATTATTACTAACCCCTGTAAAATAATCTATATCTAATTCTTGTGTTACAACAGGACCTTCGCCCGTTATTTTTTCGCACGATGTAAATGATAAAACTGCGATTACTATAACTGCTAATGAGATAATCTTCGTTTTCATAGTATTTCTATTATAATGTTTGTTATTGCTTCAAATCAATGTTACTCTAAATAATATCACGTATTGGGCTGTTTGCCCAAACCTGCCTGCCGGCAGGTAGGCCCAACTTCATTTCTTGCCTTGAAGCAAGAAACGGAAGCAAAGAAATTCAAGGCTGCTTTACAAAAAACTTTCTTATTTATTGGTAGCTTAAGTGCGGCTGGCGGATCTAAGAGCAAAGCTCTCAGCTAGCCAGTCTTACTAAAGCTCCAAATAAAACAAAAGCCTTTTGTAAAGAGGCCGGTCTAACGAGGCGCCTAAATACAAGTCTAAGAAAAACGTCATTCGAATAACAAACTGTTCGCTTATAACTTATATCTAAATTTATATTTGGAATTCCATCAATCTCTAAAATCTAATGGTTAAACCTGCGTTTAAACCAATCCATCCAAACAGTTTGCCTCTATCAAACTCATGCTCTAAAACCGGATCGTAGGGCATATCAATATTTCCCCATTGTCCGCCGTTATTAAGCTCGGTATAATATCCATTAATACTTGGTCCGAAGTTTATGCCAATATTCTGAGTAATTAAAAAAGTATAATCCAAATTAATCTGACCCAAAACATTAACCACATCCCATTCATTATCCTCAACAATTTGGTGCCCCACCAATTCTATTCCTAATAAATGATGCTTACCCAATCTTTTTTGCGTACCCACACCATAACCAACAGAATACTGCGATAAATTTGAATAGTCGAGAAGACCTACCGAGAATATATTATAAAAAGCATCCACACCCATTTTATATTGCAGCGTAGTATGGTAAATTTCAGAAGTACTCAGCTCCAAACCAAAATAACCATTGCCAACCACGCTAAATAAACCAATAGGCACAACACCATCATCATTGCCCACAACATTCACCACACCCAGTTGCGAACCGCTTGCTTTGGTAGTATAATTCACCACACCCAACTGAAAACTGCTTGAAATACTATCGCTAGTATTTACCACGCCAATTTGCGATCCACTCACATTTGTGGCATAATTTACTACGCCCACCTGAGCTCCATCCACACGCTTACTTTGCACATTAACCACACCAAGCTGCGCACCTTTTGCATTGCCTACACCCACATTAACAGGTGCAAAAACAGCTCCATTCAAACTATGCTGGTAATAATTAACACCTCCTGAAAATAATGCCCCGCGCACCGAATCACTTGATACATTTACTGCCGTTGCAAAAGCGGCACCCGTAGTTTTACCCTTAGTAATATTACTAACGCCGGCAAACTGTGCACCCTTTACATCTCCTAAATTATGATTTCCTATGCCACCAAGTTCGGCACCATCTAAACCTCCGTTTACACCATAAAACAAGTTAAACGATACATTATTCGCTTTCTTCATCGATGCCTCGCCATTGGTTCCCCACGGATAAATAATAGTAGCCTGTGCTTTAGGCATGGCAATTGAGTCTGTTTTTGATACCAAAATACTATCCGACTTCTGAGCATATATATTTGGCATAAATAAAATAACCCATACCAATACTGTTATAATTCTTGTTTTCATTTTCCTAATCTTAATAATAATAAATTGTTTTAAGCGTCTTTCATTATCACGACAACTCAAAACAATTTTCCCCCACCCCTCCTTCTAAAGTTTTTTTTAATTTAATTAGGGTGTGCCCCTGCGGGTCGTGCTTTTCGCTATATCTTTTTGCCCCGAAAAAGGCCAAAAAGGATGCCGCTGCAATCACTCACACAAAACATAATACACATTAAAATTTGTAGTTATCAATATAAAAACTAACTTAGTTACTCATTTAAAAACATATGCCCATTTAAAACAAACCTATATTATGAAAAACCCAAACTCCGCAACTCCACTCTTCAAAGTAGTAACCATTACACCAACAATCTTCACTCTGTAGATTACTTTTTCTCTATTTATACCACATTATTTCGCTCTTGTACCATAAATTCTGCTCTTGTACCAAGTACATAAGCAAAAATAAATGGTACAAAGGCAAAAGCGAGCGGTGCAAGAGAAAGGTACGCAGTACAATGTCAGAATATGATGATACAGAAGTAAAAATTAGTGGTGCAAAGGCTGCAAAGTTGGTGCACATGCAGAATAAAGTGATCACAATATAAAAAATGTAGATCCCGCATAAAAAAACGGACTACAGTTGATAAATTAACCCTTAATACTAGAAAAATGATTAAAACAAATGCTAAAATCGATGAACTCATTCAAAAATCTACACTCCGAATTAACAATTCGATTAACGATCCCGACATTTCAGCATCCCTAAGCCAATTTGGTTATACCCCTGAAAAGTTAGGCACTGGCAAGCTAATTCTAAACGATGCAATTACTGCCAATCAAACGTATTATAAAGAATATGGTGATGTGGCCAAAGCGCAAGAAAGCAAAACTAATGAGTTAGAACAGTCTCAACAAGAATACCTGCAACACTTGAGCATATGTCGCGTAGTTTTTAAAAATGATTTAGATGCCTATTTTACACTTAAACTAAACGGCAAACGCGAGCGCACCTTTAGTAGTGCCATAAATCAGATGATTAATTTTTATCAAATTTTATTAGATAATGAAGTTTGGCTAGGCAAAGCCAGCAATTTTGGTTGTACTGCCGAAAGACTTGAGAGTTCGTTAAACAAAGTAAATCAAACAGCAAACTATCAGCAAAAAATAATGCTCGAAAAAGGTGAAGCACAACAAGCCACCGTTGACAGAGATATAATGGTTGATAGGCTTAATGATTGGATGCACGACTTTAAACAAATAGCTAAAGTGGCCCTTTACGACAAACCGCAATTACTAGAAAAATTACAGATTATAGTTAAGAAAAAATAACGTTTAATAAGGCACTTTAGCTAGTGCCTTTGTTTTACCAAAACACAACTAACACACATAATACTTTAGTTAATTAACACACACTAACTAATTAACATATTCAAACAGAAAACACATAAATTTTCTAAATAGGCTATACCAAAAGTATACATGGATTAATTAACAACAATTAATGCATTATACATGCGGTATAAAACAGCGCCCAAACAGTATTAATGAAAAAAAACACAACAATGATTAAATCATTAAAATTAATTTTCGCAGCAATAATTATTGCTGGAACCTTTGTGCAAAATACAAGTGCACAACGTCCTTACTTTAATAGTAATACGGACTTATTATTGGCTCAATTCGATTTAAAACCCGATGAAGATGATGTACATTCGGCGGCAGCATTAGGTTGCATGTTACAGCACGCCGATTTTGCCAACATAAACCATTATGTGGTTGCAGGTGCTTATGGAGAACAAGGTGGAACATTTGTTACCGAGGCAGTACCCGGACTTTACAATATGTTGTTTGGGCAAGAAGATGTTATATGGACAAACGCTCACGACCATTGGAATAATTCTGTTACCTGGATTGTAGCTAAAGTAAAACCAATTTTAAATGCCGGAGGAAAGGTATTTGTGCAAGAGGCCGGACAATCGGATATTACTTATGATTGGTGCAATCAATTGATTAACGAAGGCATATCAGAATCGCTTATTAAATCAAATGTAGTAGTGGTACAGCATAGCGAGTGGAACGAAGAACAGACCAACGATAGCAAACTTTCGTGGATTAAATCCAATACAGATTATCATAAAATAGAAGATGGTAATGGAACTAACAATACACCCAATTTTAATAACAAAAACACATCGTATCTTGAAAGCGCCACAGCGTCGAGTAACCCTAATACATACGCACGTGATGCTTGGACTGAAGCAAAAAGAGTGTGCGATGAATATGATGCATCGTGGGAAAACCCAACAATTGCAGAAGGTGGCGTAGATTTTTCAGATTGCGTAGAAAATTGGTGGATATTTGACTTATCAAGCTCTATTACAAACATTAGTACATTTTGGGACAAGTATGTAACCAATGGCGATAGTACAACACCGCCGGCCGAACAAGCACCATATGGTGGCACAGCTCGCAGTATTCCAGGCACAATAGAAGCAGAGGAGTTTGACACGGGCGGCGAAGGAATAGCCTACCATGATTCTGATGCAACAAACAAAGGTGGAGATGTTATGCGCACAAGTGAAGGTGTAGATATTGAAACTAAAAATGGAGAGATAAATATAGGATGGACCGTTGATGGCGAGTGGATAGAACATACCGTTAATATTGAATCTGGAACCTACGATATTGAAGCAAATATTGCTACAACTACAACAAGTAAAGGTATATCATTATCTATTAATGGTACAAATTTGGGTTCAATTAGCTGTCCGAATACTGGTGGTTGGTCAAACTTTGAGACTGTTAAATTAGCTGATATTTCACTAAACGAAGGAAGCAATCAAATATTACGAACTACTTTTGATGGTGGAGATCTAAATCTGAATTGGATTAAATTTACAAAAACAGATACAGGTTCTGAAACACAAACCGTAACGCTATCACCTATAAACGATGCTTACTTACAAGGAAGTACTGCGTACAACGCGGATATAATACGCATAGAACCTAATAAACGTACGGGCTACTTAATGTACGATTTAGGCTCTATCAGTGGCACCATAACCAAAGCCGAGTTAAAACTAACTTGCTCAGGTGATTCTGGAAATGGTAATATCGATATTAATTTAGGAGATAGCAATAACTGGTCTGAAACTAATCTTACAACAAGTAATGCCCCATCAAAAGGAGCACTATTAGGAAGTTTAAATAATACGTATGCTATTGGCAGTACTTATTCGTGCAGTTTAAATACTTCATCATTGAATCCTAATGAAGAGGTAAGTTTTGTGCTTACACAAACTGAAGGAAATGATGTTGCTTTTGCAAGCAAAGAAAACTCTGCAACAGCACCTCAATTGGTTGTGAGCTATACAACACTTAAATCGGCATCAGTAGAAACAGGATTCCAATCAGAAGAAAAAAGCGCGTTTAACAAGCCTGTTATTTTCCCAAATCCTTTAAAAGGTAATACATTACGTATCAACACAAATTATAACGATGAAGATTTTACAATTCAACTTGTTGAAATGACTGGTAAAACAGTTTATCAACAAACAACCAGTAATAGCGAAGTAAGTATTAATACTAATGAGCTTAAACCTGGTTTATACATTGTAAAAATTAAGCATGGGCAAGATGTTAGTACACAAAAGCTCATTGTAAAATAATAGTATCGATACTTTGTATAAGTAAGTAACTACATACAACCAGAGTTCGATTAAATAAAGAGGCGCTGTTTATTGTCCTTTTATATAACCCCGCTAAAGTATTTTAGTGGGGTTTCTTTATTAAAAGCGGAAACCAAATTGCCAGCCAAGCCAAGCTTTAGCAACTCCATCTTGATAGGACGATTGAATAATATGCTGCCCATAATACAATTCTTCTGGTATGGCTCCATGAAACTCAAGGTGGCTCAAGTCCTTGCTATTGGGCACAAATATATTAAAGCTAGGGCCAAGGTAGCAGCCCATTCCATTGCGTAAATTAAAACCAAGCGACAGAGATGTTTTAAACAAGCCACCATAAAAAGGCAGGTTGGCTTCATTAATTCTTTCGGTATCAAAAGCTGCGGAGGCTACCATATCTAAATTAAGGGCTACTGTTTTATAAGGGCTGCTCTGAAAGCCAATGCCAAAACCTACATCAGAAATACTACCTGCTCCAACTTTTAAAATACTATATATGTGCTCCGAACCAGTCTTTAAAGCCACATCCGCATAGTATAACTCATTTGTTTCTATTTGCAAACGCTGATACCCCTTACGGGTGATGTTAACGAGTCCGATTGGCAGACCATTTTCGATGGTATCACTGTAATTTACCAATCCAACTTGAACCCCCTTAAGAAGCTTTGTTTTATTAAAAACCCCACTCACCTGAATACCGTTGGCTAAAGAGTCGGCTATATTATAAACACCCGCTATTTGTACTCCTTTTGTCGATTTAGATGTATTGCCTAAACCAGAAACCTGTATACTATTATTTTTTGCCACCGATTGCAGTCCAGATATCTGAATATTGGCATCTGAACCAGCATAACTCAACAAGCCAGAAACTTGCATTCCATCTACTTTACCAAGTGTTGTATTTACAACTCCTGCAGCTTGCAAGCCACGCATATTTCCTTGGCTCAAATTATAAATACCCGAAGTCTGTAAACCATTAACACTTTCTCCAAGAATATTAAATAAGCCAGCAGCTTGCAAACCATTTACTCCACCCAAGTTTATATTAAACAAGCCTCCTAGTTCAATCCCATCTACTCCAGCTGTATATCCTCCTAAAACATTCAGTGATATTTTACTTTTAACAGTACCACTATGCAAAGCATTGGTACTAATGGATGGAATTACTGAAACCTGACCTGGTACAGTTTCTAATAATGGCAGATAGCTTGATATATAACGCTTTTCTTCAGGAACCACAAAATCAACAATACCAATATTATTAATGGGCTTAATATCTAATTTGCTGATGCTTTTATTTTCAAATTTCTGAAACTGCAGCGTATCCTTTTCAAAGCGTGTTAAATAAACACTGATCGCATCTTCAGGAGTTTGCGTAAAATGCAATAAGGTATCTTTAAAATTTGGGTGCGATATACTGATGTCATAAGAAGCTAAATCGTTTTTTATTTTTAGACTAAAAGCTCCATTATTACTTATGGTACTTTTATTTTGATACAATGAAAACACGATGGCACCATCTAATAAATTGCCCTCATCATCAAACACGGTTCCTTTTAAAGCATCACTCTTTCCTTTTTCTTGCTTGGCGTTTCTTAGTTGCAACACCAAGTGTTTACCTACCAATTTATAGGTGATGTCTTTACCTAGTATTTGATTAAGAACATACTCTAATGTTTGGTTTTCTACAGTTATAGTGACAAGCTTATCTTCCTCAAAAATAGATGGATTATAAGCAAAACGAACTTCACACTGATCTTCTATTTCTTTAAAAACGGCTTCAATAGCTTGTTCATTTATATTGATAGATAGTTTCGTATCCAACATACTTTGACCATTCATGCTGAAACAAAATAGATTGCACACAACAAGAATCCCTAAAACTATATTTATTTTGAAACTAAACATCTATTCCTTGTCTCTTATTGAAAGCACAAAATGATCATCCGCAACAGTACGCAATTCTAAATTATAAGTACTGGCAATAACTTGCAGTACCTCATCAATTGTTTGATCATTAAACGAAGAGGTAAATAAGATATCCTCAAATTCAGCAATATTCCAATCAATATCAACAGCGTAAGCTTCTTCAAGCTTTTGTAATACTACATTAAGTTCAGTTCCATTAAAATGGATCTGTTTATTTAACCAATAAGTACTGAGCGGCGCCATGCTTCGTTTGAATAAAGTATCACGCGTGGCATCAAAAATCCCCTCTTCATTAGGTTTTAACAGGATATTTATATCTGAACTATTATTACGCTGGTAATTTAAAGACACCGACCCTTTTAATAATGCCACTTTTATAAATGTTGTATCCGTGGCATCCACATTAAATTCGGTACCTAAGACTTTTATGCTCCCGAGTGGTACATCCACAATAAAAGGACGTTCTGCATCATGTTTTACGTCAAAAAAGGCTTCCCCTTTTAAACTGATTTCTCTTTGGTTGGCATTTTTATTAAGCGCATATCGAATAGAAGCATCTATATTTAAAGTTACAAATGAACCATCAGGAAGCGTATCATTAATTGAGCTATTAGCATCCGCATTAGCGAAGTTATATATTTCCATCTCTGAATGAGAGACAGTAGGCTTGAGGTAGAGTGATATAATTAATGCTATGGATGCCGCAGCCGCAGCCACAAACCAGCTTAGTTTTCTTTTCTTATGCTTGGCTTCCTTATCTTCAAACCTGTTAATTCGTTGCTCTAATTTACTCCAGGCTTTTTGCTTATCAACTTTAGCTTGAATATCTGGCATCTTACCTAACTCGAGCCAAAGACGCTCTACGGTTTCAAAATAAGAGCGATTTTTCTCACTCGCGCCAAGCCATAGTAATACCTCCTTACGGCTTTCCGCAGTAATATGGCCCTCTAAAAAAGCCACTAATTTTGCTTCGTCAATATGTGTATTTTGTTCTTCCAAAAACTATTAATTAGTATCTCTCATTAACACGACAACTCAAATTACTTTTACCCTACCCTCTAATTTAATTTCCATTAAAAAAGAACACAGCTAACATTAAAAACTCTCCCAACTCGGTGCGCATAAACTTAAGAGCTGCGCTCATTTGTTTCTCAACAGTGCGAATAGAAATGCCTAACTCATCGGCAATTTGCTGATATTTTAAGCCATCGTACCTACTCATTAAAAAAATCTTTTTCCGCTGCAGCGGTAAAGCATTTATGCTACGCTTTATCTTTTTTTGTAAGTCACTCAGTTCAGCAGCATCAGAAACCTGTTGTTCAAATTGCTCAATACTAAGCTTATTGTCGTTTTTATATTCCTCTGTAATTTTCAAATGCTTAATTAAGTTTAATGATGCATTACGAACCATACTGTACAAATAACCACGTACCGTACTTTTAATATTTACTTTATCACGTTGCGTCCACAATTTAAAATACACCTCTTGTACCAATTCCTCCGCTGCATCATACTCCTCAACAAACGAGCAGGCGTAAGCCACCAATGATTCATAATGATCATTGAACAAAGTTTCGAAGCCTTCTTTATGCTTCCATGGTGCTATTTCAGTCTGTTTACTCACAATGCGGCAAATATAAGCTAAAGCCCTAATACGAAACAAGAGCATACAAAAAAAGGGTAGAAAATGAATGAATCATCTCTACCCTTAATATATTATTGGAGTATAGTACTACTATTGTAATCCTGGTATTTGAACCATTTCATCAATATCAGTACCATATTCTACGCCTTCTACTTTAAACCCAAATAGGTTATAGAAATCGTCGCTGTACATACTTAAATCACCTAATTCTTTTAATGATTCAGTATCTACTTTAGCCCAAAGGTCGCTAACAATCTCCTGAACATCTTCTCGCATTTCCCAATCGTCAACACGAATAAAACCTTCCTCATCAACATCAATGCCATTTTTGAACATCTTATCAGCGTATAAACGCTGTATTTGCTCAATACAACCTTCGTGAATTCCTTTTTCTTTCATCACCTTAAATAATAAGGAAACATATAATGGAATTACTGGAATTGCAGAACTAGCTTGTGTTACAAGTGCTTTATTTACCGAAACGTAAGCATTACCTTTAATCCCTTCTAATTTAGTAGATAATACTTTAGCAGTTTCTGCCAAGTGTTTTTTAGCCTGGCCAATAGTACCGTTTGTGTAAATTGGAGTTGTAACATCAGGGCCAATGTAAGAATAAGCCATTGTTAGGAAACCTTCTTCTAAAACGTCAGCTTCTTTAAGAGCATCAATCCACATTTCCCAATCTTCGCCACCCATTACAGCAACTGTATTGTCAATATCCTCTTGACCTGAACATGGCTCAATTGTAATTTCAGATACTTCTCCTGTATGGAAATCTACCGTTTTATTTGTGTAAGGCTTTCCTATAGGTTTTAATACTGAACGGTGCTTAACACCAGTTTCAGGATGAACACGTAAAGGAGAAGCTAAACTGTAAACTACCATATCAACTTTTCCAAAATCTTCTTTGATTAAGTCGATCGTTTGTTGCTTCACCTCTTTTGAAAAAGCATCGCCGTTTATACTTTTTGCATATAAACCATCTGCCTGTGCAATTTTTTCAAATGCAGCAGTGTTATACCATCCAGCACTTGCAGGTTTTCCTGGTTTAGGATCTTTTTCAAAATAAACTCCTATTGTTGAAGCGCCACATCCGTAGGCACTACTTATTCTTGATGCTAAACCAAATCCTGTTGATGAACCAATAACCAATACTTTTTTTGGTCCGGCTATTTCACCTTTTGATTTAACGTAATTAATTTGATTGATCACATTTTGCTCACATCCTTTTGGGTGCGCTGTTAAGCAAATAAACCCACGAGTTTTAGCTTCTATAATCATTTTATATACTTTATGATTTTAATTTTTTTCAATATTTTCTTGCTAGTTGCTCATTCATTTTACCGAAAAGCAAAACAAATGTACAAATTTTACCGACATCACCCACTTACTTTTCTATTCTTTATAATAGCTAATGATTTTATAACATAAACAACCATTTTGCTCATTTATAAAGACCTAAAATAAGCCCTGTGAATCAGGCAAATATACGACTCCAATATTTATATAAAATAAAAAACCTCGTAGCATTTTTCGGCCACGAGGAGAATAATATTTTATAGAAATCTATTTAGTTTCCGTTAGAATCTTTTACGATAACATCGTGGGCTCCACCTTCAATAATACTTGTTGATGAAACCATTGTTAATTTACCATTGGTTTGAAGTTCTTGAAGATTAATTACACCTGCACTACACATAGTAGATTTAACTTTACCCAATGTAATTTCTAAATTATCTTTTAGCTTACCGGCATATGGTACATAACTATCCACACCTTCTTCAAATTTAAGATTGCTGCTTCCTCCCATATCGTAACGTTGCCAGTTACGTGCTCTATTAGAACCTTCGCCCCAATATTCTTTCACATAACTACCACCTACAACTAATTTACGAGTAGGACTTTCGTCGAAACGTGCAAAATAACGACCCATCATTAAAAAGTCGGCACCCATAGCAAGTGCTAAAGTCATATGGTAATCTTGTACAATACCACCATCAGAACAAATTGGAATGTAAATTCCAGTGCGAGCATAATAATCATCACGAGCATTAGCTACTTCAATTAATGCCGTTGCTTGGCCACGACCAATACCCTTGGTTTCGCGTGTGATACAAATAGAACCACCACCAACACCAACTTTAACAAAATCAGCACCAGCTTCGGCAAGGTATAAAAAGCCTTCTCTGTCAACAACATTACCAGCTCCAACAAGTACGTCTTCGCCATGCTTTGTTTTAATTTGCTCAATGGTTACTTTTTGCCACTCTGAGAATCCATCAGAAGAATCGATACAAAGTACATCAACCCCTGCTTCAACTAAGGCAGGAACTCTTTCTTCATGATCACGAGAGTTAATTCCTGCACCAACAACTAAACGTTTATTTTCATCTAGTAGTTCGTTGCTATATTGTTTGTGATTATCGTAATCTTTACGGAAAACAAAATATTTCAGATTGCCTTCGTCATCAACAATTGGAAGTGTATTTAATTTATGATCCCAAATTATATCATTAGCTTCTGATAAAGAAATACCGTCTTTACCTGTAATGATTTTCTCTACAGGCGTCATAAACTCGCTTACTTTTTTATCGTGGCTATCTTTTGTTGGTCTGTAATCTCTACCTGTTACAACGCCTAAGAATTTCCCGTTTGCAGTTCCATCAGATGTTACCCCAATATTAGAAAAACCTGTTTTTTGCTTTAGGGCAATTATATCTCCTAAAGTTGAATCAGGAGTAATATTTGCTCTACTTTCAACAAAACCTGCTTTATAGTTTTTTACCTCACGAACCATTCTTGCTTGGTCTTCAACTGACTGAGAACCAAAAATGAATGATAAGCCACCTTGCTTAGCAAGTGCAATGGCCATTCCGCTATCAGAAACTGATTGCATAATTGAAGATACGAAAGGTACATTTAAAGTAATTTTCGATTTTTCTCCTCTTTTAAACTTTACCAGTGGAGTTTGCAAACTAACATTATCAGGCGTATGCTGCTTAGTTGTTAATCCTGGAATAATAAGGTACTCATTAAAGGTCCTTGATACTTCGTTAATGATATTAGCCATAGTCTTTCAGTAAAAAAATTGCGCGAAAATATGAAAAAAAATCCATTCAGTGACTACAAAAAGTACTTTTATTTTTGACAGACTAAATTTAACGAGATATTGATTAACTATCAAACTTTTTCACCCTTGCGTTTACACATTTATAAACCTACTAGAATACTTTGTGTTATGAAGATCACAAACTTGCTTTTTAGGCAAAATGTAATGTCTATTTTTTGCAATTATATCGTAAATAAAGTCGCGAATAAAAGGGGGAATGATTATAAACGTATAAAGTAATTTTAATGGCCATGTAAATTCTTTAGCCACCTTAAGAGCAGCTGCTGATTTTTGAAAGGCCGCTCCATTTTTAATTAAAACTACTGATTCTGTATTTTTCTCTAAACTAAATTTATCGAGCATTAATTTGCCGAACTCTGATTGAAGTGACGCAAATTTGAATATACCCTTTTTATCGTGCTTGATAATAAAGAGAACACTTTTGGAACAAAAACCACAGTTTCCATCAAATAATATAATAGATGCGTTATCTAATTTCATTTCTGAATAATGTAAGTTTTAGCCAATCAGCACTAGACTAACAAAAATACGATTGAAATTCGTTAGTACGCTGATTTATTAAAGATAAGAATAGATGTAGCTTTTTGTTTCAAATTACATTAAAATATGGTTTGATATTTATTGTGTAATTATTAGTATTACAAATATTTCTAGGATTGAATGTTGGCTTAGGGATTGAAACGGCATCCTTTGTGAGCCCATTATGGCGAAGCAAAGATATAGTGAAAAGCCCGACCTGAAAGGGAAGCTCCTGAAAAAACTATTCTTTTTGTTTAAATACGGCTGCCATTGGCCCTGCTGAAATTCCGTGAGCGAAAACACTTAGCAGGATTGTAGAAAATGCGGTTAATACAATGGTATCTCCGTGAGGTAATTTTTCTTCTAAGACTAAAGCTGCAAATACAATACTTGCCAAACCACGCGGACCAAACCATGCGATGAAAAACTTCTGGTATTTGGTTAAACAATTAGATAACAAGCACATTAATACAGGAATTATTCGGATAATTGTTAGGCTGGCCAATGCATACAACAGTATATCCCAAGTAATATGATGAATGATATGAACTGTTATTAAACTTCCGAAAACCACCCACACAATAGCCGTCATTATTTTTCCTAATCCGTGCGCTCCTACCAACAATTCGAGTTTGTTATCTTTATAGCGATGATCGAAAAACAAACCTCCAACGAAGGCTGCTATAAAACCACTTCCGCCAATGGCTTGACTAAGAGTAAAACAGGTTATAGCAATCATTATTATAATGGTTGGCTTCCAACTATCTTCAATCCACTTTTTATTAAACCCGTGTTTCATCAAAGTCTCAGCCAGAAAAACGACCCCTGCTCCCACTAAGAATCCCAAACCTATTTGCTTAATAAATACACCTATGCCATACGTTATTGTAATATGTTCATTTGCTTGAATTGAATGCATGGTAATTAATAGCAGTAAAATTGGCACACAAATACCATCGTTTAAGCCACTTTCAACATTAATTCCCTCACGTATTTTTGTGGGTACTTGTTTATTGCTAACCACCGGCTCGCCAAGAGCAGCATCGGTAGGGGCCAAAATTGTTGCTAAAATTGCGAGTTCGACAAAAGAGAAATCGGGGAATATGAGTATGCCAATTAGCCATCCGAACAGTATTGTTAAAGGAAGACCTATTAGTAGCAGGTGATAAGGAATTCGTCTGTTTCTATTTAAAATTATGAGGTTTGATTTAGCTGCATCTGTAAATAAAACCAACGCTAACGAAAATTCAGCCAAAACCTTATACTGCTCTAATCCGATATGAATATTTAAAACATGAAATATTAAGGGGCCCAAAATCATACCAAGAGAAAGAAACACCATAGGTCCGCTAATTGGGGCTTTCTCTATTTTTCCGGCAAGTAAACTGTATAATAATACAATAACTGATATAATTGCAAAACTTGTGTACATGCTTATTTCATTAAATAATAAATGAATGACGATCTTTAAGAAATTGGGAAAGAATTCTCTGTAGCTCCATAAATAAGTATGAGAACTACACAACAAAAAAAATCCTAGTCTAAATATAAAGATTAATATTTATTACAGAAGCTGAAAATTTAATTTCTAATTACTCAACACTTCTCTGTTACTCATTTTTTTTAACCGAAAGAAAGTTGAACTTTAGCTTATTATAGAAGTTGTTTAAAGTCGTGCTGAAAAACTGCGAGTAACATCTTGATTTCATTGACTTCAGCTAATTTTTATTCCGTAGCTATGGCTATGCAAAAAAAATTGAGCCTTGTTAATGAAAACCAATATGTCACTCTCTAAATTTCCAGACAACTTTAAACAACTTCATATAGAATTACACTGATTTAATATATTTAAGAAATTTACGGATGTACTTATAAGAGAATTAGGTATTTTTGTTTCTTTGATAAAAAAGCAAACCTTATTTTGAGAATAAATCTCTTATTTATATTAACCTGTATTTATGTTCTTTTTGGCACCCATGCTAAAGCTCAGAATAAGGATACCATCAGGGTAGCATACAATCAGATGATGATTTGTGCAGATACTATCTATTTTGGCGTTAGTGATTCCATTGTTATTTTACCACAGAATCAACGCTATAAACTACAACGTAATTTCTTACTCAGAAGTAATGTGTATTATGAGAAGCGCCCAAAGAAAAAAAAGCAGATTGAAGAACGGATAGATCAATATCATAAGCTTTGGAGAGGTGCCTATAAAAACGATTCCAAAGAAAAAGAATACACGGCTTCTCAGCATTACTTTGAGCAATTTAAAGGAAAAGTAATTAGAAATATTTCGTTTAAGCAAGTTGAAATGTTTAACGGAACTATTACAGATACGGCCAGATATTCATTATCAAGAATTGGACAGGAATTAAAGAAAAATCACATAGCAACAAAAAACAATGTTATACGTAATAATCTGCGTTTTGACGAGAATGATAAAATAAATCCTTGGCAAATGGCAGAGAACGAAAGGCTTCTGCGTCAACTAAATTATATTGAGGATGCCAGAATTGTAATTCACCAGAATAACCTACTATCTGATAGTGTTGATATTGAGGTTATCACAAAAGACATACTCCCATACGATATCTCGATAAAAACTAATGGAACAGATGAATTCTCTATTTCTCCTAACATGAGAAACTTTATGGGTTTAGGCCATTACATTGAACTTGGTGCACATCACAAGATTAATGAGAGTCCAGATTTGGGTTACAGTTACAAGTATTTGGCACGCAATATTAGTGGTACTTTTATTGATGCTGGACTTTCTAGAATTTATAATTACGAAAAAGATAATTTGGAATTGCTAGTTGAGCGGCCTTTTATAACTACTGATATGGAATTGGGTGGTGCCATCTCCTATATAGATAAAAAAGAAACATTGAAACATGAGTACGATGGAATTGATTCAGTTTATCACACTCCGTATAAAAGCAAAGTTTATGATGCATGGCTTGGTAAAACGTTTTTATTTTCTTCAACCGGAAACAACCCGAATTTAAGTATTTCAACCCGTTACTTTCAACAAAATTATAGTGATCGCCCTTTTGTTTCAGCGGATTCTAATTACATTTTTCACGATTGGAATATGTCGTTATCAACTGCAATGCTTCAAAAAATTAACTTTTTTAAAGCCCAAAAAGTACAAGGTTTTGGGATTACTGAGGATATTCCTGTTGGTTACCGAATTAAAGCAACAGGTGGATATATGTGGAACCAGTATTACACTAGGCCATATATTGGTGTTGATTATGCAATGCAAATGGTTAGACCGAAAAAAGGTTTGTTAGGTTTAAATATTGAGGCTGCTAGTTTTTACAACAATGGGGCTGCGGAAGATGTATTTATGAAACTCCGAACCACCTATATTAGTCCATTATTAAAAATTGGAAATTCAGATTACAGGCACTTTTTATTTGTTAATTTCAATACCCTTCATAATAGTAGGTACTATCAATTATTGCGTTACAGTAATAATATTGTTAGGTTTAAAGATCACGAAATTAAAGGTGAAAGTTATCTTTCTTTAGAATACAGACCTACTTTTCATATTCCTTACCAAGTAATTGGATTTAACTTTTCACTAACTCCATTTACGGATATTGGCTTAATTTCTGATGATGATTTTCTTGAAGGAAAAATAGATGTGGTATCTGTACATGGGTTAACGCTCAGAATAAAAAATGAGAGTTTAGTAATTCCAACATTCGAAGTGGACTTGAAATTCTACCCTAAATACAATCGTGATAAATCAAGCTTCATTGTAAACTTTACTTTTAGAGACACTAATTTACTCGAAGATTTATTTTCGCCTAAGCCTGAATTAATTAAATCGTGGTAACATTGTCTTTTAAACACTTTTTAACACTTTTGCACTTGAGTAGCTTAATTGCAAAACGTACTTTTGCCGGCTGATAATTTTAAAGAAACTTATAATGAAAAATGGAAATCCAGCAGTAGTTGGTTTAGCAGGCTTTGGTTTAACAACCTTACTTTTACAAATTCATAATTTAGGTTTAATGGGACATGGTCCTGTTTTAGCTATGGGTATTATATTTGGTGGTTTAGCACAAATGATTGCTGGCTTTCAGGAACAAAAAATGGGCAATAACTTTGGTTATAGTGCATTTGTTGGTTACGGATCTTTTTGGATTGGACTAGGTATTATATGGATATTAAACCACTTTGATGTTTATAAATCAAGTGGAACAGATGTAGGTTACTACCTTGTTGCATGGACTTTATATACTGTAATTCTATTTATTGCATCCTTAAGAATTAGTAAAGCTATGGCTTTTACTTTTGCCACTTTATTAATCGGATTCATTTTATTAGACCTTGAACACTTTGGTTTCCCTGAATTAGGTACACTTGCTGCAATTGATCTTATCATTTGTGCATTAGCTGCGTGGTATATGATGGCTGCAATTATTATTAATGATGTTGCCGGTAAAACGATTATTCCTGTAGGAGGAAAAGTGATTCAGTAAATAATACCAAATGCATTATTGAATGATTGATAAATAAATTAGATGATGTTTTTGGTATAATTCACCACTCATATATTAAAGCTGCTTATTCCCATCAAGCAGCTTTTTTTATGCTCTAAAAATTATATATTTTTACCAGATGAAAAAGTGTTATTGTGGTTCAAACCAAGCATTCGAAGAGTGCTGCCAAGCTATAATTAACGGTACAGCTAAAGCAAATACATCAGAAGCCTTGATGCGATCAAGATATACCGCTTTTGTAATAGCCGACATCAACTATTTAATGAACTCTCATCATAAATCTACGCGCCCTACCAAAGAACGCAAGAGCATTTTAAAATGGACTAAATCTGTTAATTGGATCAGCCTGAATATAATTAGTACCAAAAGTGGTGACGAAAACGATACTGAGGGCTGGGTTGAATTTAAGGCTGTATTTACCGAGAATAACCAAATACAGGACATTCATGAAAACTCCTATTTTGTGAAGGAAAACAATACATGGTATTATAAATCTGGAGATCATAAATAATTATGAATATTGCACCACAAACATTCGGCCTGTCCTCAAGGGTTAAGCTTGAACAATTATCTAGTACCGAAATAAGCATCGTTAAAAAAGTTAAAAGCAGAATCATTAAAAAGGATGCCATCAAGATTATTGATATTGCCAATAAAATTAGATCTCATAAACCAGAAATAAAAGTTTGTCTATCGTGTACAAATAACATTTGTTCTAAATCTGTAAACTTACTTGAGGAGAATCTAATTAAAGTAAATTCAAACCTTATATACTAAGAACGTTATTTCAAAGGTAAACTTATTGATTATAGTAGAGTTCTACTTTAAAACTCACGACAAATTTCACTCGAATTATAATTTGCTATGGCAATAAATCACAAGCTACAATTGAAGATTTTAACTTTGCTGTTAATGCCGTAAAAGCTAAAAATAAATATAAAGAAGTAATCGGTACCCATACGGAGATAGCCTCTCCTTCTTTGAGAGATGCCATTACTATGGTCTATAATAATGGAATTCATATTAGATATGATGTGCCGAATATGATCTCTAATTTAGAGACGCAATTTAAAGGTTGTAAAATTAAGTTTACTTCACCTATCGGACAAGATCCAATTATGGCTGACTTAATTACTCACAGGATTGATAACTTATAAATCAATCTTTTTCAACACCTTGCAGGAACTATTATTTTATTTTACAACCTTAAAGCCGCTAATACATATAGTAAAATGCATTATACAAGTCATTTGTGCTATACAATTCCTTTTCAATGCGTTTGCCGTTATATTCAAGCAATTCATCAATAATAATGATCATACTATAATTAAACAATCACACTAAACCACTCGTTAATAATGGGATAAGTATATCTTAAGATTATTCAATGTAATCCATCGAATTAATCTACGACTTGAACTTCTTGTTGGGTAATCGTAATTTTCTTCCAATAATTACCAAATTTTTAAATTATGATTAAACAATCTCTTTTATTCTGCATATCATTATTGATTATTGTTGGTTGTGCAAAAGATGATAACTCAAATACAACTCCAAGTTCAATACCAGGTATGGGAGAAGCCGGTGGTGAGTTACAAGTATCAGCACCATTTGTTTTACCGGAAGGTGTAACCCTTGTTAGTATTGAAGGTATTGACGACCCTGTTATTACTACAACTTTTGAAGAAAGCGCATTAAAGTCATCTTCTAGATTCGGATATAGAAATAACTGCAGAGGTAGTGGCGGAGATTGGATGGCCTTAAAGATGACCTTTAGAAAGAAAAATTCAAATTGTAAAGAAATTTTTCTTCCTGCAGGATGTGTATTTGAATCTGATGATGAAGAGAGCCAAAATGGTATTGTAATGCAAGATATCAAACTTATATTTGAAGAGTTGCAAGAAACAATAACCGCCAAGATCTATTTATATTGTATCAATAAAGGTAGAAGAGGAACTTCATACAGAGTAAACTATAACCTTAAAGGTATAACTGATTGTAAAATTATTTTAGATGTTATTACTGCCTTACAAAATAAGAGAATTGATATTTCTGATTTTACTGATGAAGATTTAGATGACTACAAAGAAATATGCTCGTATCTACAGGATTGTGTTTGGAAAATCACAAATGGTAACGGCTTAGAAGATAACGATTGGAATTTTATAAAAAGACTTAGAGATAGAAATAGATAATACCACTTATAATTGATAAAAAGCACGTACAATATTTCTGTATGTGCTTTTTTTGTATTTGATATCTGGCGAGTGGACATTCGGTTGATATAATCTATATGAACCGACAGCGAATAGTTCACGTTTTACGATATATCATATTAAGGACTATAAAAGTAAAAAAAGAGGAACTGCATTTCTGCGAGTTCCTCTCCATTAGGGTTAACGTATATTTTAATATACAGGAGGAGTTGGCACTGGTTCATCAGGATAAGTAGTTAAAGAACCACCTGATGCCCCTGTTTCTACTTGGCTAATTGGTATGTAATAATCTTTATCATCCCAAGCATCAGGATATAAAGCACCCATTACTTGAGCAGCTCTTCCTGTTCTAACTAAATCGTACCAACGGTCGCCTTCTCCGGCAAGTTCGCAGCGTCTTTCGTACCACAAAACCTCTAATGGGTTTGGGAAACGATCAGGATAGGCAGTCATCAACTCATCAACACTCATACATTTTGAGGCATCACCTCCTCCAACGTGAGCCACACGCAAGTCATCGATTAAGCGTTTTGCTTCAGCCTCATCGCGAGTTGATCCTCGTAAGTGACATTCTGCTAGCAACAGATAAATTTCACCATAGCGAATTAATCGCTCATTACCTGGACGGTTTCGTATCAAATTACCCACTACAGTGTATACGCTTTGATTCCAATTTACATATTTACCTTGCTCTAGACCTTCAAAATCTTCAGGATTATAGGCCCCTGTTTCCCATGATACATCATGCCCTTCTTCGTTAGGCTTGGTAACCAAATCATCGTAGGTTAGCAATGCTGTACTTCTTCTCACAGCATCCTCTTCTAAAAAGTAATCGTACAAATTCATTTGAGGAACCCACAATCCCCAACCGGCAAGTACATCTGGATGATCTCCTAAATTTCGAGGACCACAAAACATAACCCAATGGTTTCCTAATTGATAATTTCCTGATTGCGTAGAACGTTGTATCTCAAAAATACTTTCATTATTATTTTCTGCCTGTGGTGCAAATAAGCTTGCATAATCATTACTTAATGTATAGTGCGCTTTCATTACCTCCTGTAATAAAGGTATTGCTTTATCAAAAATACTCTTATTATCGTTATCCCAATCGGCCCAATACATATAGGTTTTAGCTAATATGGCTTGGCCAGAGGCTTGAGTTAATCTACCTACCATTTCATCCGGATGTTTAGTTACGAGCAATGGGATAGCCTCTAACAAATCTTTCTCAATTTGTTTATTTACATTCTCTCTGGTATCTCTAATAAATTCGAAATTATCAGGATAATTTGTTTCTAAACTAATAAAGCATGGGCCATAAGTACGCAATAAATCAAAATGAAACCAAGCCCGTAATACCTTTGCCTCAGCCTTATATAATCGAGCCAATTCACTATCGTACTCTGCATTTATTAATAAATTTGCACGATAAATACCTGTATATGATCTGCTCCACAAACCTGCTGACACATAGTTAACATCGGTATTAGTAAAGTCTTCGAGGCGCTGCATATCAGCCTGATCATTTGCATTACCGCCTCCTGTTTTTGCATTATCAGATCTTATTTCTCCGAAAGGAACATAATGAGCTAAAGCATTATCAATTTGTATGGCATTATAAACAGCCATTAAGGCATTAAACATTTGCTCATCACTTTGATAGTAGCCCTCTTCTGTACTACCCATAATTGGTGAGTTAGTTAAAAACTCATCTGAACATGCCGAAAATAAAATGGCAAGGCATGAACATAAATATATTATCTTTTTCTTCATCTTATTTACAATTAAAAGTTAACAGTTAGCCCTACTCTAGTTGTTCGAGCTTGTGGATAAATAGATCTATCAAGTCCTGTAGTTAGCACATCATCTTCCATTGCACCAACTTCAGGATCGAAGAAAGGATACTTGGTAAATATGGCTACATTATCCATCGCAACACTAAATCGCACATTTGATAGTTTAACTTGATCTGTCCAGGCTTTTGGTAATGTGTACCCTAGCTCAAGGGTTCCAATTTTAAGATAAGAAGCATCGTACATAAATATATCAGACGGCTTTTGAAAATTTCCATTTGCTAAACGAGGGAAATTGGTATTATCGCCTTCTTTCTGCCAAGCATCATTATAAAAAGTTGGTAGGTTAACATCTCCATATAATTCGGAGCGATAATGACAAGCCATTACATCTAAATCAGCTTTACCTGTTATAAACATTGAGAAATCAATCCCTTTCCATCCCGCATTAAGGTTTAATCCATAGGTCCACTTAGGCCATGGATTACCAATATCTGTTCTGTCATTATCAGTAATGCCGCCCTCACCATCAGTATCCTTATAAATAAGGTCTCCTGGTTTAGCATTTGGCTGAATTAAGGTACCATCGCTATATTTATAATTGTCAATTTCTTGTTGATTTTGGAATACTCCTAGAGTTTTATATCCGTAAAAATATCCCATTGGCTTGCCCACTTCCATTCTTGTAGTATATTCAGCATTAGTACGCCATTGACCTCCATCAATAAAACCATTTTCATTACCTACTGCCACTACTTCATTCTTTAAATAAGATGCATTGGCAGAAACACCAAAGTCTACTTCTCCTATTTTAGTTCTGTACGTCACCTGAAATTCAAGTCCTTTATTGCTAACCTCGCCAATATTATAATATGGAATATCATTACCTCTAATATCTTCCATAATTGGTGTAAGTAGTAGATCTTTTGTATTCTTGGTGTAATAATCAATATTACCTCGTAGCTTACCGCCGTAAAAAACCATATCTACCCCAACATTGAATTGCTCACTAGTTTCCCAACGAACATTTTCATTAATCAAGTTTTGAGGAGCAGAACCTGGCAATATGGTTGTATTGGTTCCTAACATATAAAAATAATCATTGCTGATAATAGATGTATATGAAAATGGATCGATGGCCTCATTACCATTTTGACCCCAACTTGCACGAACTTTAAGTACATCAAAGTTTGCCAAATCCCAAAAATCCTCATTACTAATATTCCAACCGGCACTTACACCTGGAAATACAGCATATCTGTTATTAGGCCCAAAATTGGTTGAACCATCACGACGAACAACAACTTCAGCCATATATTTATTTTTATAATCGTAACTTACACGACCAAAAATAGATGCCAAAGCATGCATTGCATTAGCCTTACCCGTGTTTGTTGCCGTTGCAACATCTCCAGCATCAAGGTACCACCAATTTGGATTATTCTCAGCCTCGAAACCAGGTAGTTTCTGCCTACTACCGCCCATTTGAGCATAGGTATTTTCTGAGGCTGTAGTTCCTAATAATCCGCTCAGGTTATGATCTCCAAAAGAGTGAGAATAAGTAATTGTATTTTCCCATTGCCAGAATGTATTTCTACTACTGTTTTGAGAAATTTCATTAAAATTATTTACCTGTGATGGTCTGTGATTATAAGCTGGAGTATATTTCTTATTATTATTGTTACTAATATTTGCTGCAAAATCAGTTTTTATAATCAAATTTTTAATGGGCTCTATTTGTAGATAGGTGTTACCATAAAGACGATCCGTTTTATTTTCTCGGTTACCATCTTGAACTTCCATAAAATGAAGTGGATTCCACATACGTGTTGCATTACTAGCAGTAACCCCATATCCTCTATCATCATAATTTGGATAATCAGGAAACGCAGTTCCAGGGCCTGCATGTGGAGGAGTGGTTGGATCCATCATAAAAGCGTAGCCTGCAGTATTGTATCCATTCACACCCATTGAAATACTAGCTTTATCAATGTGCTGCACATTCATATTTGCTCCTACGGTTAACCACTCTTTTACATTATGAGTTGTATTAACTCTTGCACTATATCTTTTAAAGTAAGAATTATCACCACCAATAATTCCATCTTGATCTCTATAACCAATAGATAATAAGGTACTACCCTTATCGCTTCCAAAGGTTGCTGTTATATTATGCTCCGTAACCTTTGCTGGCTCTGTAACTTCATCAAACCAATTGGTATTTATAGATGGATCAAGTGATTGAATCCAATCAGGATAGGCTCCAATTTGATCAGGATTATCATTATCGTGAAATTGTTTTACCATATTGATATACTGATCTGAGTTCATCATATCAGGCACATGGTAGGCATTCTGTACTCCATAAAAACCATCATAAGTTAAAGTAGATTGGCCTGCCTTACCTTTTTTTGTTGTAATTAAAATAACTCCATTGGCGGCACGAGCTCCATATATTGCTGCTGAAGTCGCATCTTTAAGAACCTCCATGCTCTCTATATCGTTAGGATTAACCGCATTCATATCGCTCATTGGCAATCCATCAATAATATAGAGTGGATTTGAATTACCGTTGGTACCTACTCCACGAATATTAACTTGAGGTGAAGCTCCTGGTTGACCAGATACTGGTGAAACAATTACACCTGCTGCTCTACCATTAAGAGCGGAATTAATATTGGAGGGTTTACTTTGTACTAAATCTTCAGAGCTCACACTACTGATAGAGCCTGTTACCACACTCTTCTTTTTAACTCCATATCCTACTGCGATTACCTCTTCCAAACCTACTGCATCCGGCGACAGAATAACATCAATTATTGTTTTCCCGCTAATTGGGATTTCTTGAGTTTGCATACCAACAAACGAAATCACTAGAACTTCATTACCTGATAAATTAGATATGGTGTATTTTCCATCTATATCAGTAATGGTACCGGTTGTTGTACCCTTAATTTGAATAGCTACTCCAGGCAATGTTGCACCAGTATCGTCTTTAACAATACCGGTAACAGTAACATTATTTTCTTGTTGCGCTAAACTTGCATTTGTTGCATTTCTAATAATCACTGTTTTATCCTCAACCTCATACTCAAAACCTTCCGGTACCAAATAATCATCTAAATATTGATATACTGTTACGTTCTCAATATCTACATTTTGTTTATCTATTGTAGCAAACAAATTTGAACGATACATAAATGTAAATTCACTTTGTTGCTCAAGGGCTTCTAACACTTCGTTAACACTAGCGTTATTTAAATTTACCGACAAGCGTGTATCCTGAGCATAGGTGCTCGCATCCACATTTATGTAGGCGGCTAGAATAAAAAAAAGAATAAATTTCATACGCAGATTTAGGGTACCTCCATTTGGAGGCAAATACTTTGATGTTTTTTTCATAGCTTTGCGCTGTTTTTAATTTAATACATTGGATTATAAACACTCCGAAGGTGTGATGTTGCCGCATTACACCTTCTTCTTTTTGTTTTAATTAACAAACACCTGTGACCCTTCAACTGTAAAGCTCACTTCGTTTGTTTTTGCAATAATTGCAAGTACTTCTTCTAAGGACTCATATCTTTTCATTTTTCCTGTGAAACGTATATTTTTTAAAACATCATTTTTATAATTAAAAGAAACATCGTACCATCGCTCAAGCGTTCCTAGCATCTGTACTAATGTTTCGTCTGAAAATTGAAATATTCCATTCTTCCATGCAATACATTCCGATACATTTACTTTACTCGAAGCAATTTCACTAGTATTTATATCGTAAACAGATTGGTATCCAGGGTTTAATTTTATAGACTCACCTGAATTAGTAACTACCTCTACTGCTCCTTCAACCAAGGTTGTTTTTATAGAAGGGTTGCCATCGTAATTATTAACATTAAACTGAGTTCCTAAAACCTTAACTTTCTGGTTGCCTGATAATACAATAAATGGATGTTCCTTATCTTTTGCTACTTCAAAATATGCCTCACCAGTTAACTCAACAACTCTTTGATCATTTACAAATGCTACTGGGTATTTTAACTTGGTTTCTGAGTTTAGCCAAACTTTTGTTCCGTCTGAAAGCTCAAGGTAAAACTCACCTCCACGCGGAATCATAAGGGTATTGAAGCTTTCTTTAATGCTTTTACTTTTTTGCTCTTTATAAGATAAGCCGCTTTCTGAAAGTTGAAGGGAAGAACTTCCTTGATTAACCTCTAACTGTGTTTCGGGAGTTATTACAGCTTCAGTGCCATCTTCTAAAATAAGGACGGCCTTTTTTTCACCGTGAGTAATTTGTGTCGAACTATTCTGAGCTATTATAGTAGGCTCATTAATTGAAAATATTTTACTTTGTAAATAAAGAACAGATAGTCCGAGAATTAAAATAACACTTGCTGCAGCCGAAATACTATACCACCTTCGCTTATTAATCCGATTTGATATGTTTTTAAAGGCTTCTTGCTGATTTAAATTAGGTGTAAGATTAATTGAGTCTTCAGAATAAAAGGCTTCAACATCTTTGTATAATTGTTCTTGTTTGGGTGAAACCCTGCGCCAATCGTCAATTAACTGTTGCTCTTGTTTTGAAACACTAGCGTTAAATTTTTTCCAAAGTATATGATAGTCTATGTTATTTTTATCCATTTATTAGGTGTCTTTGTATATAAGACGACAAGCACCTAAAAAAGGATGACACAAATTTTATTTTTTATTTATACTTTTTAACAATCAACACAAATTGGATTAAGTAAACAATAATAGAATGGTTGATATAAACTCCTTAATCTTCTTCCTACCCCTTGAAAGCTGGGTCTTTACAGTATTAACGGATATGTCGAGTTGCGAGGCAATCTCTTCAATCTTTTTGGAACTAAAATATTTTGCCTTCACTATTTCTGCCATTTGAGGTGGCATTTGATTAATTATTAAGGAGAGTTTATTAAAAAGAACTTCGTTCTCAGGCTCCTCTTCTTCTAATTGAGCATTCATACTTGCCTGTATAAATAGAACCCTATATTTATCTGTAACCTGTAGATGTTTCAAATAATCGAGACTACGATTTTTGATAGCCTGATAGAAATAAGACCTTAAATTAGTTCTTACTTTTAGTTGCTTTCTGTTTTCCCATAACCACACAAAAAAATCTTGTACAATATCTTCACAAATTGCCCTATTAAATACGTACCCCTCGGCAAATTTAATTAGGATTGGATAATAATAATTAAAAACACTCTCGTATACAGCTCTATCGCCTTTTTCAAGCTTTTTGAGCAAGGAAATATCAGAGTCTAAAACATATTCGCATTCGAGTGTAGATTCTTTCATAGCAATATGGCATAGGTAGTGTTAGGAAAAACCCAACACCAATTTTAGGTGCTGGGCAATATAATGATTTATTTACATTCTATTGAAATTTTTGTTTCTCTTAATTCTTCACCTTTTACCGTTATTTGAGATACACCTGTTTCATTAGTCGATTGTACAATCAGTAAGCATCTACCTTCAGAAGTTATCACTTTATTATTCTGATATTTTTGCACACTCCGAGGTGAACCATTATCAACCCCCAATAATTTAATAGGACCTGTAATTTCAAATTCAACTTCACTCTCAAGGTGTTTAACCGGAGAGCCATTCTCATCTAACAATTGTACCTCAATATGAGCTACATCATAAGCATCTGCCAATAAAGTTTTTCTATCTGAAACAACAGACATTTTTACGGCCTTTGAGGAAGTACTAATTATTTGTTCTGTTTTATTATCTATGACTACTGCTTTTATTTGCCCATCGCTATATGGTACATTCCACTTTAAAATATGATCCGTAACATCTTCAAGTTTATGTATACCGTAGGATTTGTTATTCACAAATAACTCTACCGCCGCTTGGTTGGTATAAACTTCAACCATTATAGATTCTCCAGCCTTATAATTCCAATGAGTATTTACATTTTGCCAACTCCATTTTTGATGAGCTGCCCATCCTTCTTCTTTTTCTACAACCTGCTTTTTAAGAGCATCCCATTTATATGGAGATTCTTTTTCTATTTGCGTAGTTATATATATGTGCGGTTCTGTATTCCATAAAGATTTAAACATATGGTATGAAGGTTTATCAAAGCCCGCAAAATTAAGCAAGCCACTACCACTTCCTCTAACTGGCCAGCTTCTCGATTCTCCCATATAGTCAATCCCAGTCCACATAAATATTCCCGACATATAAGCATTGTCTACAACAGGCTTCCATTCATGATATCGAGCCCAATTTTCGGTACCTAAAATTACTTTATCAGGATAGTTTCTTCGGCAATAATCATAAACTGCTTGGCGATAAGATAAACCGATGATATCTAAAGCATCTCCATATCCACTTATTAAACTAACCGATGGAATTACTAGATTGGCCGTAACTGGTCGCGAAGAATCAAGTTCCTTCACCCAACTTGATAAGTTTTGAGCTGTTTGTGCACAAGCGTCCTTCTCATTTTTAGCCAAAAAGGTTTTCTTAATTTTTTCGATAGAAAAAGGAGGTTCATCCCAATAATAGTTTACATCACCCACTTTATTGCTTCCCCAATAACCAGTTGCATTACCATACTGAGGGAAAGTCCATTCAATTTCGTTACCAATACTCCACATAATAATAGAAGGATGGTTTCTATCACGCAGTACCATTGCCTGTATATCGCGTTTACTCCATTCATCAAAATGGGCAGTATACCCTTTGGTTTCGGCATCTTCTGACTGTTGATTATAGTTCTTACGCTTATCCTTTGGATTCTGAAATTCGTCGAAAGCTTCATCTTGAACTAAGAATCCCATTTCATCGCATAAATCTAAAAACTCTTCGGATGGAGGATTGTGTGCGGTTCTGATGGCATTACAACCTGCGTCTTTTAACTTTTGCAACCTGCGTTTCCAAACTCCTTTAGGAACAGCAGCTCCAACTAAACCACCATCGTGATGTATACAAACACCTTTTATAAGCATGTTTTTTCCGTTCAAGAAAAAACCTTCTTCCGCATCAAATTTAAATTCTCTAATTCCGAAGAGAGTAGAGTACTCATCAACTAATTCTTCATTAACATATACTTCTGACACTAGAGAATACATATTTGGATTTTCGGTATCCCACAACAATGGTGAATCTAGTTTAATACGCTGATCAATTACACTATCTGACTGCACTGTTAGTTTAAGTACAGTCTCGGTAACAGCTTTATCCAAGCCATTGTGCATTAGTTTAGATCGAACAATAGTATTTTCTGCCGCATTTTTGATTGTAACCTGAATATTTACTAATGCTTGCTTAGCTGATACTTGGGGAGTGGTTACAAAAGTTCCCCATTGTGGAATATGCGTTTTATTTGCGCTAACTAATTTAACATTTCGATAAATGCCTGAACCTGGATACCACCTACTATCCAAAAAGGCAGTTCTATCGGCTTTCACAGCCACTACATTTACCTCGCCATATTTTAGGTACTCACTTAAATCGTAACTGAAAGGTGCATAGCCAAATGGTCGTTTGCCTAAATAATGTCCGTTAATCCACACTTCAGAATTGGTATAAACACCATCAAATTCAATCCATGTGAGTTTATTTTCTGATGACTTACTTACTTTAAACGATTTACGATACCAGCCAATGCCTCCAGGAAGCCACGCGGTTGCACCACCTGTATTTTCTTGGGTAAAAGAATGTTCAACACTCCAATCGTGCGGTAACTTTACATCTCGCCAATCGGCATCATCAAAACCTGCTAGCTCAGCTTCTTTTATAGCTCCATAATGAAACTTCCAACCAAAATTAAAATCTTCCACTACTCGAGTTTGCTTCTCAGGAGACTGACAAGAAATGAGCGTTAAACTCATTAATATAAAGGCAATATATTTTTTCATAAATACGTATTTATAAAAACAAAAAGGCTTGCGACAAATTAATGACGCAAGCCTTCTTATATAATTATACTATTGTAATTGAATTTTTAAAGCAAAAGCATGCTCACAAGGTTTGGTATCTGGCATTTCAACCTGTAAACCATTCTCTGTTAACTCCCATTTAATTTTACCCTCATAACCTAAAAGGTTAACGGATTTAATATTTTTAGTTAACAAACCTTCTTTTTTAGCCAAACTTCTAATGTTCATAGTTTCTGTTGGCCATGCCATTGTAATGGCATATAAATCGTCACCTTTAGTTGTAAATCGAATATCCTCTGCTACAGCCTCAGGGTTTTTATCCTCGCTTAAGTGACCTTCTACAATTTCTTGTGGGCCTTCACCGTAAATTTTCCATGGTCGCGTATCAAAAATAGCTTCTCCATTTACTTTAAACCACTCTCCCATTTCTAACAAACGAGTTTCAACACCTTCTGGAATTGTTCCATCAGCACGTGGCGTAATATTTAAAAGTACAGCTCCATTTTTACTAACCACATCTACTAAGAAATCGATTAAACGATTTGTAGATTTGTATTTTGGATCAGAAATATCACACCATGCTTTCCAATCAATAGAATCATCGGTTAACCAAGGAAAATCCTTCTTCTCACTCATTCGTGAACGCTCTAAATCCAATACAGCAGTACCTACAGCCATATCTTCAAACTTGTAAGTACAAACTACATCGCGTCCCCAATCTTGAGCTTTGTTATAATAGTTAGCCAAAAACTGCTTTCTATAATCCTCTTCGATAATATCCATTTTATTATCGAACCAAATAATATCTGGCTGATACTTGTCCATTAACTCATCTAAACGAGCCAACCATTCCTCATGAAATTCTTTTTTTGGAGGATTTGGATAATCTCCTGTGGCCATTACAAACGATCCTTCAGGCACATATGGTCCATATAATCCCTCGTAAGCCGGATCACTGGCATCTGTTGTTTTATCCCATGTTGGAAACCAAGCATATAACCAATGGCGGTGGTAAGTGGCAATAAACTTCATGCCCTGCTTACGAACTGCCTTGGCCATTTCGCCAACAACATCGCGCTTTGGCCCCATATCCATGGCATCCCATTCGGTTAACTCACTATCCCACATGGCAAATCCATCGGCATGTTCTGCAACTGGCCCTGCAAATTGCGCACCTGACTTTTTAAACAATTCCGCCCACTTGTCGGCATCGAATTTATCAGCAGTAAACATTGGGATGAAATCTTTGTAACCAAAATCCTTTAGATTCCCATAAGTTTTTTCATGATACTCTCTAATCGGATGGCCTTCTGTGTACATATGAATGGCATACCACTCCGTTTCATGTGCAGGCACAGAATATGGCCCCCAGTGAAAATAAATACCAAATTTGGTATTCAACCACCATTCTGGAACTTCATATTGCTTAAGTGACTCCCAGTCGGCTTCATACTTTATTTTCTCCTTGGCTTTCTCCTTAGGCTTAACACTGCATGACATTAAAATGATGGCACACATTACTAACAATAGATTTCTCATGTATAACTTTTTTAAGTTTAAACGATTAATAGCGTTTTTGCATTATTTAGTTAATTGAATTAAGGATTATCCCTAATTAATGTGTAAAAGTAAATTATATACGTACCAATCGTTTAAACTTATGCGCTAACTATTTGCACGTATCCGCTTATTTATCCCAATTGGCATCAACCACTTTCTTAATATGAGGATAGTTTTCATCTGTATCACCCACCTCTTCGCGTAAAGCTTTAAGTTTGATTTTCAACTGATCTTGAATCTCTTTGTATTCAGGATTACCGTATACATTATTCATTTCGTTAGGATCATTCTTTAAATCATATAATTCCCAAGCTGGAGGTGTATGTCTTGTAAAATCGTTACCCCATGATTTCTTATTCCATGTAGCATTCGGATCATCGGTATCAACCCAATATCTTCCGTAGAAGAAAATCAGTTTATAATCTTTTGTTCTAATTCCGAAATGTGCTGGGTTAGCATGACGGTGTGCCATATGCATCCAATAACGGTAATAAGTAGCATCGCGCCAATCAGCAGGTTCTTCGCCTGTTTCTAAAATAGATTTGAAACTTTTTCCTTGCATATAATCAGGTGTTTCACCACCTGCCATCTCAATAATAGTAGGCGCAAAATCTGTATTATTGATAATGGCATCTGTTCGCATACCAGCCTCTATACCCTCAGGATAACGAACGATGAAAGGCATACGCATAGACTCTTCATACATCCAGCGTTTGTCAATATAATCATGCTCTCCTAACATAAAACCCTGATCGCCTGTGTAAATTATAATGGTATTATCTAATTCGCCGCTTTCTTCAAGATAAGCGAATAAACGTGCTAAATTATCATCCACACCTTTTACACATCGCAAATAGCGTTTGATATATTCTTGATAAGTTAATTTGGTGTACTCAGGGTCTGCAATATCCTGATCAATGTCCATATGCATACCCATATTACGAATGGTATTACGGTGCGAAACTGATGATCCGATTACATGAATCAATTCATCATTGTATCCCTTAGTACCAACCGAACCATTATTTTCGTTATCATATAAACTAGCCGGCTCAGGCATATGCGCATTCTCAAGATAATCGGCATATCTTGGGGCAAACTCAAACATATCGTGAGGGGCCTTATAGTGATGCATCAAGAAATATGGTTTTGAATCATCACGATTTTTTAACCAATCAATTGTGATGTCAGTAATCACATCGGTACTATGGCCTTTTGTTTTAATAGTTTTAGTTTTTTTAGTTACCGGAAATTCATACTCCATTCCTTTTTCTATAAAAACAGGATCGAAATATTCACCCTGGCCACCATGTCCAACTAGTACTTTATAATAATCAAAAGCAGATGGCTCAGTGTGTAAATGCCACTTACCAATTATTGCAGTTTCATAACCCAACTTTTTTAACTCTTCGGGCAAATATTGTTTATCGTCAATGTGTCCTTCTAAGTCGATTACACCATTGGTATGATTATATTGTCCCGAAATTATTGCAGCTCTACTTGGCGTACAAATAGCATTCGTCACATAACAATTTTCAAATATCATTCCTTCGTTGGCAAACTTATCTAAAACCGGAGTTGGATTTAAGGCTGCCAAACGACTTCCATATACACCTACTCCTTGAGTGGTATGATCGTCAGACATGATATAAATTATATTCGGTTTCTTCTTCTTTTCTACTTTCTGCGTGCAACTAAATACTGTGCCACACATTGCAAACAGTGCTAAAATTTTAATAGGTCTTCTGAGTAAATTCATAATAAGAAATATTTTTAGCTAAAATTATTATAAAAGTATAGATCGATGGCGTGTAAAACACTCTATATATGCGGGGGTAATTACGCAGTAGTACACTATTACATTCGTTTTTCTAAAATTCCTCCGTTTTACTGTTTTTTTCTACCCCTTAGTTCTTGAGGTTTTACAATACTTTTACATTGTGTTGAAATAACGAATATTTAATATAACTATTTATGATACTAAGAAAATCACTTAAAAAGGTTTATATGGTTGGAGTAGCTGGTACATTACTATTAGCTAGCTGTGGTCAGAGCACCTGTGATAAAAAGGCCGAGGCCGAAACAAAATTTACTCCTGACTGGGAGTCACTAAATACTGTTAACCAAGTTCCAGAATGGTTCGAAGATGCTAAATTTGGTATTTATGCACACTGGGGACCTGTTTCTCAAGCATTTGTTGACATGAAGCCTCACCAATATTTAGGTGGTTGGCATGGTATGATCATGTATGGAAAAGATGGAATCCCAAACTGGAGCACAGGTAAAAACAATGGCAAACCAACATCTAATTACCTTCATCATACTGAATTATTTGGAGACCCTACTGAGGAAGAAAAGTATGGCTACAAATATTTAATCGAAAACTTCGATCCTAGTGGCTTTGATGCGGTTGAATGGGCTGAGTTATTTGAAAAATCAGGAGCTAAATTTTCTGGTCCTGTTGCTATGCACCATGATAACTTTGCCATGTGGGATAGTAAAGCTACACGTTGGAACTCTGTAAACTACGGTGGTATTGACGTTTCTAAAGAGTTAAAAACAGAGATTGAAAAACGCGACATGAAATTTTTAGCTTCATTTCACCACGCGTTTACATGGATGTATTACGCTCCGGCGCACATGTATGGAAAAGTTGACCCTAAAGATTACGATCTTTATACCAACAAACATACAATGGACGACAAGATGCCTGATGCTGAATTTCATGAGCAATGGTGGGCTAAGTTGAAAGAGTATATTGATGTATACCAACCAGATGTACTATGGTTTGACTGGTGGTTAGAAAATATGACTGAAGAATGCAGAAAGGAATTCTTAGCATACTATTATAACAAAGGTATTGAGTGGAATAAAGATGTAGCTGTATTATTTAAAGAAACTACTTTTACAGAAGAAACTGCCATTAGAGATTACGAACGTGGTCGTCCGAATCAAATGAAAGAGCAGGCATGGATTACTGATACTTCGCCAGGTGCTTGGTTTTATCGTTCAAATGCTAAATTTGTAAGCACTAATGAGTTGGTTGATATCTTAGTTGATATTGTATCTAAAAACGGTAGCATGCTACTTAACGTGCCACCAAACCCAGACGGTACTATTCCTCAGGAAATGAAAGACCTTTTAATTGGCATGGGAGATTGGTTAAAGGTAAATGGAGATGCTATTTACAAAACTCGTCCTTGGACAATCTTTGGTGAAGGCCCAACACGTTTACCTGCAGGTGGTCATAAAATTGAGCGCAAAAAGATCGTATACCAAGATACAGATATTCGCTTTACTAAAAAGTCTGATACTGAAATGTATGCTATCATTATGGATTCACCTAAAAATGATATTGTAATTAAAACTTTCAGTACTGATTTAGGTGTGGTTAACAACCCTATCCAAAACGTGAGCTTATTAGGTAGCGATGAGAAACTAGAGTGGGAAAGAAACTCTAAAGGACTTGTTATTAAAGCGCCTAAAAACTTACCAACTCAGCACGCTCACTCATTCAAAATTACTTTTGAAGGTTATAGAGAAGCTGACATAGGTGGAGACCTTGAACAAGCATTATAATAACAAATTACATAAGATATTAAAAGCTTCCTTCGGGGAGCTTTTTTTGTTTCTATTAAAACTGAAGACCTCTAAAAGTCAGTAGTAATTATACTTTTATTATCTAAGGTTTTAAGCATAAAGTTATTGACCGATCCACTTCCGTTAAAAGAAATTGAAGCGCCCATTATATTTCCGATTGACTCGGTATAACTCCCTGTGAAAACGAGCTCTTTATTAACGAAAACATCAATTACTTTTTCTTTATTAACAAGCATCATATCAATCCAATTATCTGGATTTACCACAAAGCCATTTAAATCGTTATTGATATTATCATATGATTGCTCACCTAAGGTCATTTCACAAAAACGACTACAGCCCTCTCCTACAAACTTAAGTTCTATTTTTCCGTTTTCTCCCACAATTGATATAACCGTTGCATAGCATTGCACGGCAGCCCAATCGGAAACATTTTTAAAAGTGGATGTACATATAAACTGATCCCCACTTTTACCGGTATCCTTGTAATTATCGAGCTTAACAACCACAACCTCATTGGTATTGACCCCAATATTTTGAAGATCAGTTTTTGAAGCATAAAAAATACCATCCTTGATGCAGTTTTCCATTGGTATGGTATAATAACGCTCCCTATTCTCCAATTTAAAATAATAAGCCAAAGCATTCCACTCTTCAGTGCCAGCCAACACTTTAAGGGTATCCGAGCTGTTGCGTTTATCACCTTTTAAAGTCACGTTAAAATATCCTGGATAGGCATAAAAATGCGAACATTTTCCATCGGCAGTGATATTATACTTGCGCGATTTATCTCCAAAATCGATAAACAATGGCTCCTTTGTTTCCGGTACAGTATAGCTAAAGTAGGCGGTAGTAGGGCATTTACCCTCTGTTTTAAGTAAACTTATGGTTCCTGAAGGAGCAAGAGTAGTACTATTTTTAGTTAAGTTACTGATTACAAATACTGCTACCATAACAATAACTACCACAGCTGCAGCTCCTAACCATCTGTTTCTTCGTGTAAATGGAGTATCATCAGTAGGCATATACCCAACATAAAGGCTTAAAGCATCTAGGGTCGTTTGCTGCGGTTTATAATCGTCGGCAGTTTTAACCTTACCAAAAAAACGTTTTAAAGTAGCAACACTAATCAGAATTTTAGTATCACGATGAATCTCAAAACTCAAACTTTCAAAGTCTTTATTCTTCCAAAGTTTTCTTTTGCCATGGTTAAACTTTCGTTCAACCAAAACCATTAATTTATTTTGAATTTTATTCTGTTTTAACACTATGAACACCCTTTTTTACCAACTTATAAAAACCTACTTATCAACGCAATAAGTTATTCATTCTTTTGTTTTGCAATTGAACAGGTGAAGATGCTAATAAAAAATCATTTAACCATACTTTTAAATGTAGTAACAGTATTACAGTAGAAGAAATCACTATGCTTTATATTAATAACAGAACTTAAATTAAGATATATGAAAAAAACAATTGTAGCTCTTCTCGCCATAGCATGTTTTGCTTGCTCTCAACCTAAAAAAGGAAATCCCGATTATAAAATTGAATTTGGCAAAGTAGAGAAACGTTCCGTTTTTAGCGGAGGTGACAGTTTAAGCCATTGGGGTGGTTCCTTGGTAAAAGGCGAAGATGGTTTGTACCACATGTTTTATTCGCGCTGGCCAAAAGCGCCGGGTTGGGTTTGGGTTTCACATTCTGAAATTGCCCATGCCGTTTCCGATTCTCCGTTTGGCCCTTTTAAATTTAAAGATGTAGCATTGCCTATAAGAGGCGTTGAATATTGGGATGGCATGTGCACGCACAACCCAACCGTACATAAATTTAATGGCAAATATTACTTATACCACATGGGAAATACCGGCGATGGTAAAATTGTTGGAGTCCCAGGGAAGCACCGTATAAATTGGCTACACCGCAACAATCAACGTATTGGAGTGGCTGTTGCCGATAGTCCTAACGGGCCATGGAAACGCTTTGATGAACCGGTATTGGATATTACACACGATAGCTTAGCCTACGATGCAGCTGTAACTTCAAACCCTTCGGTTTGTCAGATGCCCGATGGAAAAATTCTTATGGTATATAAAGGTGTAAGCAAAAAACGCCCCGCTCCGAACTACGGACCCGTTGTACATTGCGTGGCCATTGGCGATACACCAACCGGACCATTTAAGAAGTTTCCTGATCCGGTATTTACTTTTCCGGGAGAACACTTCCCTGCCGAAGATCCATACATTTGGTATCAAGAAGGCCGCTTTAGAGCCGTTGTGAAACGCATCCGCCACGAAGGCAAAAAGCGTTTATTCTCATTGGTTCACTACGATTCGGAAGATGGCATACACTGGAATAAAGCCAAGAATTTTGAAATATCAGAACGTATTTTCACTTGGGAAGATGGGCGCACGCAACAATTCACGCACCTCGAACGCCCTCAGGTATTTATCGAAAATGGTGAACCCGTAGCCCTACTCTGCGCTGCCGATACCTTAGATGCCAATAAAGTACGACATTCATTTAATGTTCAAATACCACTTATTATTACTAAGGAATATCCACAAAAGTAAGTCTAGATAGCGCAGTCTAATAGAATATAGGCTGCCCATTAAAACATACAACAAAACTAAATTAACAAAGCAATGAAATTACTTAATTCAATAGCAGTAGCACTCCTCGTGCTACTTAGCATACAAATACAAGCACAAAACCGACCGAATATTTTATGGATTAATGGCGACGACCTAGGTGCCGAACTGAGCTGCTATGGCAACCCCGATGTATACACGCCGCACATGGATAAATTAGCCAGTGAAGGCATTAGGTTTACCAAGGCCTACTCAAATGCCGCAGTGTGCTCGGCGAGTCGATCGTCAATGATAACGGGTATGTATCCGCCAAGCGTTAACAGTCACGATCACCGCACCATCGACAAAACCCCATTACCCCAAGGCATTGAACCCATTGTTACCTACTTTCAGGAGGCTGGTTATTATTGCATCAACGGAAATGCCCGCAATCCTAAAGTGAAGGGCAAGGGCGATTACAACTTTACCAATAAAATAGAGTACGACGATATTAATTGGAACACACGTGCTGAAGGGCAGCCTTTCTTTGCACAAATTCAAATTAACGATCCACACCGTACCTTTCATCACGACAAGGAGCACCCAATAGATTACAAAACTGTTTCAATGCCCAAGTGCTACCCTGATTACCCACTTCTGAAAGCCGATTGGGCTTGGTATTTAGAGAGCGTGCAGCATGCCGATAATTATGTGGGGCAAATATTAAAACGCCTCGAAGAAGAAGGATTGGCCAACAACACCATTGTCATATTATTTGGCGATCATGGTCGTCCGCACCTACGCGACAAGCAATTTTTGTACGAAGGTGGTATACACATTCCGCTTATTGTGCGTTACCCCGATGGCAAAAATGCAGGCACTGTTGATGAGCAATTAATTAGCCTGATTGATGTTGCGGCCTCTACCCTCGCCATGGCCAATATCAAACAGCCCAAACACATGCAAGGCATCGATCTTTTGGGCAAAAAACCCAACAAGCGCAAATACATTTATGCCTTCAGAGATAGAGCTGGCGATGCCCCAGATAACATCAGAAGTATTTGCGATGGACAATACAAATTAATTTGGAATAGAATGCCAAATCAGCCCTACATGCAACTGAGCAGTTACAAAAGATTACAATATCCGGCCTACACATTGTATCACGAGTACTACAAAAGCGGAAAATTAAAAGCTCCGTACAGCCAATTTATGGCCTCAACTCGTCCTGAAATTGAACTATACGATTTAAACCAAGACCCCAACGAGTTGAATAACTTGGCCAACAAAAAGGACTACGCCAACATTAAAAACAAACTATTTAAAAAGCTAGAAAGCCAAATGCCAAAGTTTGAAGAAAACAGAATTGCTGAGGCCCCAGAAACTACTCTGAAAGCTAAAAAATCGTCAGATGCCTACTTAAAAACTAGCCTTAAAAAACGCGGCTTAGATCCTAACATTAGCGATAAAGATTTATTAATTTATTGGGAAGAACTACTATTGAAGTAGCTCATATAAGTCCGCTTTAGGCAAAAACAAATGCATATTTTAATGCACAACACAATACACACATCCAATAAACATCACCAAAGGTTCAGTTAAGGCTGAACCTTTCTTTTTTTCCCTAGGGCGTGTCCCTCTGGGCCGCGCTATCCCTTCTATCTTTGCTTCGCCATAATGGGCTCACAAAGGATGCCAGTCCTATCGCTCACGCAAACACCGCCTGCATAAACACTATAGGTTTAGTCCACTGCAAGCTCGTAAGTAAATGGCATACCTTTAACAAAAACATAAAAACCACCTATACTTAAAACAAATCCACTTTCTTTTATTATTTAATCACTATTACTATCTCCATAAACTTGTTAACCTTCTATTAATTATTGTCTAACTTATATAAATCCATTATAATCATTACTAATTCACTTTCAATGCGAAATAATAACCTTGCAATTAAAATAAATTTTCAGTCATAAGGGTATAATACTAAGGTATAAGGCGGTAAACTTAAGTCTGAAGTTTATAATATTAGGTCTTAAGTGATAATCTCTATGTCGTAAGGATACAATTCTAGGTCTTAGGTATATGATCATGGAGACTAAGTATATTAGAGCCGAATATGGTGTGTTATTACTAGAGTAGAAGTATATTTAATTAGAGTAGAGCAAACTAAATATAGAGAGGAAGTATAATAGTTTAAATAATTATAGTAAATTAAGGTTTCATAAAACCATATACTATGTTACAATATAACTTTGACCGCATTTTTAAGGCACGTGGAATAGCCAGACCTTATAGTTTTTTACTTAAGCATGGATTTTCAGGCAACTTGGCCACCCGTATTAAAAACAATAAGGTGTTGCGTATCGACTTACACCACATTGAGCACTTGTGCTTATTATTAAAATGCACGCCCAACGATTTTATTCAATGGATACCTAATAACGATAGTAACGTGGATAATAACCATCCGCTGTATCAAATGAAACTGCCTTCGGAAGAAGTAAACTTGGTTAAAACCATTAATTCTATTCCGCTGGGCAAGCTTGAAGAGATAGAAAAGCTAATTAAGGAGAGCATAAAGGATAGTTAGTTATAACATTGGGCTGTTTGCCCAAACCTGCCTGCCGGCAAAGGCAGGGCAAAGAAATTTTTCCAAACTAACGAGGCGCATAAATAATAAGCCTAAAAAAACATATTCTAATAAGCATTACTGCCGCATTGTTAGTACTGAGCAGCCCAGATAGTAACGGCGGCCCTTGGGCTTTTGTTTTTAGTGGTGCTTGGCTGGCGGATGCGACCGCAGGAAGCACACGCACTGCTTAGCAATACTTAAAACAAAAGCACAAGGCTATAGTGAATAGCTGGAATTTGCTGCAAAAAAGAATAGGCCATCGTTTAAATTCGATGGCCTATTTTTTATGTTTGTAAATGAGTGATTACTTGACTTGTATTTTTTGTACTTCTTTGTTTGTTCCGTTAATTACTTCAACCAAATAAATGCCTTTTGCTAAATCAGAAACCGAGATAGTACTCACTGCACTTGTTGCAATTACAGAGCGTACTTTTGAGCCGGCTACCGAAATAAGGTTAATTTGGCTGCCTTCAAGGGCTTGAATATTCAGAAGGTTAGATACAGGGTTTGGATATACATTAGTGAGTAACTTGCTTTGTGGATCAAGGGCTGTGGAACCGTCTTCTTCTAAAATTACTTCTTCAAGAATATCTTTAGTTACGCTTGCATCAAGCTGCTCTAATGTACCCGTTTTAGTGACATAACCACTTGCTGATACAGAATAGTTATAAACTGTTCCGTTGTCTTCTAGCTCAGCCTTATAAATTCCGTTAGAATCGGTAGATTCATCGGTGATACCACCATTTGAAATAGTTACAGTTGCAGAAACAACTGCACCATTCTCATTTTTAACTAAAAAATAGGTATCGTACCATCCGAAATATTTATACAATCCGGTAGAATTAGCACTTAACGTAGTTAAGGCAGGTAGAAAACCTTCGCGAGGTTTTAAACTACCTTCTGCTGGAGGGTTATCTACATCTGGATGACTTGAATAAAGCGTTCCTGTGTATTCCATACGGTATGCATATATTTCACCGGCTGTTGCACCTAATGTATTTAAATTACCAACCCAATATCCTGTACCTGCATAATTATAAATAATATCGTCGCCTTTTAGTAGAACAAATGTAGATGCTGCTCTTTCTGTTGCTTTTTCGCTATTAGGTTTACCAACTGGCCCTGTTGAACTATAGTTAGGATAAAAAACCAATTGACCTTCAACATTGTCGGCATCATCTTCTATTGTAATATCAACAGTTTTATCAGCATCTGCTTCTATAGTGACAGAACCTGAGTTCATTACATAACCTTTCCCTAAAGTATAGTACGTGTAGGTACCTGCCGCCATACCTGTAAATACAGTTTGTGTTTCAACAGGGTCTGTTTTTGAGCTAACTAATTGTGTTCTTCCATCTATTGAAATCCATACATTTTGGGCTTCACTGGCAGGACGTGTAATATTAAAAGTTACAGATGGCTCAAACGCTTTTTCCTCTATATAAAAGTCATCGTAATAAAATGTTCCTTCTTTAGGGTTTACCTGTAACTGAATATATGTATTAGTGTAATCAGTATCGGCAGTCCACTCAAACTCCATCTCATACCACTCTCCTGTAGGATTTCCGGAAAAAGAATTACATTTTCGACTTGGGTCAAGTAAGTTTGTCGCATTATTTACTTGTGTAACATTAGCTCCCAAATAAAACTTATCGCCTCCTGCTAAATCAGTGCCTACTGCCAAAAACCTCTTGTATTTGAACAAGTATGTAACTCCGGCTGTAAAAGATAAATTTGAACTACCCTTACTTGCAAACCTCATTTGATTACCATTACTAGAATCAGGGTTTATACCTTTTATACTTTTACTGCCTGTTGCAGATTCTTCTGAAGAGTAATCAGCAGTTCCGCTACCTTTAGAAGTATTCTCCCATATTGAACTACTAGCTATATCAGCTGCATCCTCAAAACCTTGATCAAATAATACAGTTTGTGCATTTATACTTGCACTTAACATTAAAATTAACCCTAATAATAAGTGTAATTTTCTTTTCATAATTTAATACTTTTTAATTATTTTTTTCAAGTGTTAAATTATGTATATACAATAAACTTACATGGGTAAAAACAACGGAGAAAATGGGGTAATAATTAGTTAAGCGCCGAAAACATGCACAATATAGAGGCAAAAAAAAGAAGGGCTTCGTTTCCGAGGCCCTTCCTAAAGTAATACAAAATAACGATACTTTAAACGATGAATTTAAAGTAAAGATTAACCTTCATTAGTTTATTTGAACTTTCTCAACAAGCTTAGTTCCGTTGCTAACTACTTCAATTAAGTAGATTCCTTTTGCCAAATCAGATACTTCAATTTGAGTTACTGTAGCATTGGCAGATAAAGAGCGTACTTTAGAACCTGCAATTGAGATAACACTAATTTGACTTCCTTCTGGCGCAGCAACATTTAATAATGTTGAGGCAGGATTTGGATATACCTGAATGCCTGATTTGATATCATTATCAAGACCTGTAGCCGTATCTAATGTAATTTCAATTAATTTGTCACTAGTTACATCTACATCTTGTGATATAGTACCTGATTTAGTTTGATAACCATCAGCTGTAACCGTATAATTATAAGTAGTACCATCATCTTCTAATTCTGCCATATAAATACCATTAGCTCCTGTTGCTTCATCAGTAAGGCCTACTTCAGTAATAGATATTTTTGCATTAATTGCATTTCCATCTACATCTGTTACTATAAAATGTGCATCAAACCACCCATAATACTTATAAAAATTAAGATTGTTGGCTGATAAATCAGTTGTTGCTGGTATAAAACCTTCGCGTGGTTTTAGGCTTCCAACTGCAGGAGGAGTATCCACCTCAGGATGACTTGAAAAAAGCGTACCTGTGTACTCCATACGATAAGTGTAAATTTGACCAGCAGTTGCCCCTACAGTATTCAAATTACCAATCCAATATCCTGTTCCTGTATTAGAATAAATTACATCATCACCTTTTTTAAGAACAATTGTAGAACCTGCTCTTTCATCTTTCTTTTCTGAATTTTCCTTATCAACAATACTTTCATCAGAAGTATAATTAGGATAAAATACCAATTGGCCATCTACATTATCTACATCACGCTCAATAGTTAGGTCTATTGTTATATTTTGATCAACAACAACTACTTCTTCATCAAATAGTGGTAAATAACCTTTTCCGAGTGCAACACATTTATAAGTCCCTGGCAAAACAGAAGTATATGTTACTGAATTTTCAGTATCTGTATCCATTTTTGATATAATTGATGTCTCATCAAAAGTAAGCCAAACATTGTCTCCTGCATCTTCTGCATCAATAGTACGGTTCACATTAAAAGTAACTTCATAAGTTGGTAATTTTTCCTCGATATAAAAATTATCATAATATAAATCACAAGCCCCTGGGTTTATTTGCATTCTAATGTAATGAGTAACAACATCACCTTCAGCTTTAGTATCATCGGTATACACGAACTCATATTCACTAGCAGACCATACATTTGGTGTAACATTTTCAAAAAGCACATTTGGCGTTACTTGAGTACCTCCATTTGTAATACCGCTAAATGTACTAGGATGCATAATAAATTTTTCCCCTGTACTATTGCTAGATTCTTCTGTAGGAACATAATATCTATCAAATTTCATTGTATAGGTTTTTCCCACAATTAAATCAAAGCTTCCGTACTCATTATAACTAACGGCGTTGGCTTGTCCATCTGAATCTGAAGTTAGGTGCAATACTTTATCGGTTCCTCCAGTAGGGTTATCAACAATAGCAGCTGCCCCTCCTGTTTTCTTAGGAGCATCTATCCACAAAAGGCTAGCATCACTCTGATCAGTTCCAATCGTTCCATCAGTATTTGCTAATTCATCGCTTAATATATTTTGGGCACTTAACCCCAAGTTTAATGCAAATAATACAGCAAGCAAAGTGTGTAATTTTCGTTTCATAAAATATACTTTTTTTAATAGTTTAATGAATATTCCAAAAATAGAATTCATCAATGTAAACAATGGTTAATAACGTTAGTATAAATGGGGGGCATTTGGCAAAAACAAACCCTAACAAAAACTAGACTAAAAGAGAAAAGACCTATCAACTAGGCCTTTTCGTAATATTATTACATAATAGTAACAATTAGTTTCTTGGTCTGTTCTTCCATTTTTTCTGTTGTTCAGGAGTAACTATAGCACGTTGCTTTTTGCCATATTGTGCATACATTTCTTTTATTGCAGCAGTACGCTCCTCACCTTTTTCATATTTGGCAACAATGGCAATACGCGCTTTCTCTTGTTCTGTTTTAAGCACAAGCATTTTTGCCTTTTGATCAGCATCTAAACCCATAATCTCGGTCATTTCATTAACTGAAGCTTCTACTTTTTGCTTTTGCTTCGGTTTTAACTCTTCCGCGTATGTATTAATTGATACCATAAGCACGAAGGCTACCACAATCCCTTTAATTAAATGTTTCATAATGTTCTTTCGAATTAAAAATGTTTATTTAGAATCTTATTTTAATACTATTGAATTGATAACGCAAATTTGTGAAAACACACCTTACTTAAAATTACACTATCCAATTCAGCATTAGGTTTTGTTAAAGAATTCCATAAAAATCTTAACCTTTATTTGGTCGCTGCTGCCACTTCTTCCACTGTTCAACACTTACTTCAGCCTTCATCTTTAATGAGTTATTACGATACAACTCCTTAATGGCTTTAATATACTCTTCGGTACCTATTTCGTACTTCTTTAAAATTTTCGTGATTCTTTCGGCCTCTGTAGCCATTTTTATTTCTAAAATCTTAGCTTTCTGATCTTCAGTAAGATCCATAATAATCGCCATCTCCTCGGTTCTATCATGTATTTTCTGAATATGTTTCGGCATTGTCTTTTGAGCCAATGTATTCATTCCTATTAATAGAAATAGGATGACATAAATAGTTTGTTTCAGCATGCTTTTCATAGCGAGTAATTTTTAAGAATTATTATAGTGCCAAAATATTAATAACGCTTATCACTAAAAGGGTACTAATGATTAAAAAAATCGGGTATTAAAAACAATGCTGGCTTATTAAAGAACCTTCAAAAGAAATAAAATCCCCTTATGTACCAAACACCTATACTAATTAGCTAAACAACCCCATCTGTTGCTGAGGATAATTAATAGATATGTACGAACAAGAAACACACTTTATTAAGTCCACTGTTAAAATTTAGCAACACTAAAGATAACCAACTATATTACAAATGAAGCTGTATTAAAACTCTGCGGCTACCGATATGATTTAATTGACTTCATCTTTTTTTACCTAACTACAGCTATGCAATCAGGCATTGAGCTTTTCCACTAATAATGATTCCTTCACTCTCGTAACCCTCCGCTACTTTAGGCAACTCGAATGCCTAAATCACTAATAATTAATACCGTTTGTTAATAAATGACATTTATATTGTTAACAAAATAGAAAAACACCCCAATACTCTTAACATACCTTAAGCCTTGTTAATAAACATTTTACCACTGCTAGCATGGCATAGTATTTATACTACTTGTTATGAAGTTAATAATCAATTTAAAATTATATACGATGAAAAATTTTTTAGCAATTGCAGCAATGGTAGTGTTCGGATTTAGTTCACAAGCAGGTAATAAAGTTATGGTGTATCATAATCAAGTTGATGATAAATATGTGGTATCTGTATGGAATGACGACGCTAAATATCAGTCTTTAGAAATTAAAGACTCCTATACTGGCGGTGTTATATTATCAGAATCGATGGAAGGTAAAGACTTTGTTCAAGAACAAGTAAGCATCGACCCATGGGGTGCTAGTGTATACAAAGTTGAATTAGATTCTGATGGTGAAGCTTACGAAGAAACATTGGTTTTTATTGATGGGCAACACATGCACAACATTATAAATATTGAGAAAGATCAGCCTGAAAATTCTAAAGTTTTTATGGAAGAGAATAATGACAACTTAGTAGTAAGTCATTTTAATCCTAAAAAGGAAACTTTGGAACTTAGAATATATGACGGAAATACTAAGAAAGCCGTTGAAGAAGAATATATAGGAGACAAAAAGACTTATACTAATAAGGTAGATATTTCTGAATTAAAAGAAGGTAATGATTATACCTTAGCTTTAAAAGAAGGAGATACCGTTTACTTGTATCAGTTTACAAAATAAGTTCAGCTTTAAACGCTGACAGAAAGAGGGAGTCTTGCATAGGCTCCCTCTTTTCTATTTTATACCTTATAGTACTTTCATCTTATCACCAATATTGAACTCCATATCACTAGAACAATCTTACAGGCTATCTATTTTTGTAGGAATAAATTACTACAAACAAATAAATTTCAGTGTTATGAGAATCATACAATTACTAAGCCTTCTCACCTGTTTACTCTCGCAATATGCTTGTTCACCTAAAAACGAAGCTATTATAACCATTAACCCTAATAACGAAATATCAAACAACTTTATAGGCAATGGCGTACAATGGGATGCCTACCCACATGCCTCTACCGAAAACTCGGATTGGGGCAAGCTAATGACTGAAGATAAGTGGCAAATGAATTACGAGCGCTTAGATTATATGCAGCCTAAATTACTAAGGGTTGTTTATCAGGCAAACTGGCGTTATTTAGTTGGCTTTGATAAAGCAAACAATCCTATTGTAAATTTTGACACCCCAGAAGTTGAAGCTCTAGAAAAGATTTTAAGCTATGCTCAGAAAAACAACATGACGGTATTATTAGGTGAATGGGGAACGCCTTTTCATGTGCATGATGTTGCAGAAAATTTAGGGGATAAGTTCAGTGGTGCTAACGATCCTAAATGGATTGATATTATTATTGAATCATTACAATACTTTATTATTGACAAAGGCTATACCTGTATTAAATATTACAACTTGGTAAACGAGCCCAATGGAACGTGGGCCAGCACCAATGGTAATTTTAAAGAGTGGAGCGAGGGTGCTCAATTGTTGGCGAGCAAAATTCGAGAGACCGGATTAGCTGAGTATGTATCTGTAGCTGGCCCAGATGCTGTTACACTTCACGACAATCCTGACTCTGAGTACACCGGTATTGAGTGGGTTGATGAATGTGCCAAACAGTTAGATGCTGACATGGGTATTTATGAGGTACATGATTACACCAGTACTGAATCGTTACAGAATGGAGAATTCGCTAAATTTAATAGTCGCGCTGCGAAATATCCACTCGAAAAAGGAAAGCAAATCATATTTGGTGAATTAGGTTGCCACACAGGAAAACCAGAAAACAAAGCACGCATTGAACAAGATCCACATGCAGGTATCGACAGCCAGATGGACATATTTGACTATAGCTACGGTATTGATATGGCAGATGCTGCTATACAAGCCATGAACATAGGTTACTCTGGAACGGCTGCTTGGGCACTTGATGATGCAATGCATACCGATGGCGACCTTGGCGACAAAAATAAATTAAAGCGCTGGGGAATGTGGAATAGCTTAGGAACTGAACTTTGCAACAATCCACAAGAAGAGGAAATGCGCCCTTGGTTTTATACTTGGTCTTTAATGTGTCGTTATTTTCCTGTAGGTAGTTCAATATTAAAAACAGAAGAGTTAGATATTGATGGCGTACGATTAACTGCTGGTATTTCTGGCGATGATCTTTCAATAGCGCTTGTAAACACGTCTGAAACAGAACAAACTTTTAGTATAGCTATTCCAAACAATACAACTTTCCAACGCTTTTTATATATCGATGGAGAAAGAAGCCTTGATGAAGATGGTTTCCCAAAAGCAATTGAAACCAATATTAAAGCCAACAAACAAATTACTATTCAAATACCAGCCAATAGTTTTGTGCTTTACACTAGTTTAGACTTTTAGGAGTTTTATATTCTAAGCTGAATATAGCTAGCTATTATAAATAACAAAGGATGCTTCATGATTAAGAAGCATCCTTTTGTTTTATATGCATATAGAATAAACTATTTCGACTTAAGTATCCCCTCATCGATAGCTACCTGAAACGATTCTTCCATCATTTCTTTAAACGGACGAAAAACAATTCCCAACTCTTTCTTTATTTTAGAGTTATCTGCATTAAAAGGAACATCAACATTATTTCGTATCCACTTACGTGTAAATAGTTTATTTGCTAATGGCCCTATTAACAACAATAACCATTTTGGCATTGCTCGCTTAGGCAGTGGATAAGCATTGCCATACTTAGGCAAAAGCACTTTTCCCATTTCAAGGAAATCAGTATTATGAGCTGAGGTTATATAACGTCCTTTCGCTTCGGGTGTATAACCTGCTTTAAAATGTGCCTCGGCAACATCGCGAACATCTACCACACCAATACCCATGCGTGGAGCGCCCATTTTCATTTCGCCACCACCAAGCATTTTTAATATATTCATACTTTCTGATGTAGTATTTTTAGGGTTTAGAGCCGGACCTAATACTAAAGATGGATTTAAAGTAACCAAATCCCACTGCGTTTGTGCACCAGCTATTTCCCATGCCTTCTGCTCAGCCAATGTTTTTGAATAAGAGTAAGGTTGGTAATCTACCGATGCCGTTTTATTCCATATCTCCTCGGTAAGCGTACCATTAGGTGCATTTACCGAGTCGATTGCATCGGTATATATGGCGGCAACACTACTGGTAACAACTACCCTTTTTACAGTATTAATCTTTGATGCAGAATAAAGCACATTAGCCGTTCCTTTTTCTGCGGGTTCAATTAATTCCTTTACAGGATCTTTAATATCCATTGTAAAAGGCGAAGCCGTATGATAAACCAACTCGCAACCCTCCATAGCTTCTTGGTATGAGCCATCTTGTAATAAATCGGCTCTAAAAAAGTGTAATTTCCCTGCAGCACCTCTAGCGGCTTCTTTTAAATGAGCAATTTTACTTTCGTTATTTGGGTTACGCACAGCCGCATGAACAGTAATTCCTTCATTAAGTAACATTTTCACCAACCAACTGGCCACGTAACCATTGGCTCCTGTTACTAAAACTGGTTTTGATTTATCTATTTCTTTCATCAATTATTATATCTAGAGATTAAGAATACTATTTAAATAGTAGGCGTAATTATTTCACCTACTGCACTTTCCATTCAACATTAAAACGCCCAATCTAAGCCATACTTATCGCTAATATCTAGGTTTGGCATTGGGCCATCCAATGGTTTCAAATCTTTCACGTACCAATCTAACCAATCAATCTGGCGGTATAATACATCAATTTGTCCCACTTGTTTTCTATTACCGTGCCCTTCGCCGGGGTATTGCACCAAGCGCACAGCAGGATGCCCATTCATTTTCATACGGCGGTACAACTCTTTACTTTGGCCTGGATCAATACGAGGGTCAACAGCACCTCCGTAAATTAAAGTAGCCGTTTTACTTTTATGGGCATGATATATTGGGCTTCGCTTCAAGTTCATTTCCCATTGCTCCTCAAGCTGTTTTCCGCTGTGAACATATAATTCTTCGTAGGCAATATCGGTAGTTCCCTTTTTACTAATAATGTTTGAAATACCCACAAACATGGCTACTGCCTTTACATACTCAGTATAATACGTGGCAAACCAAGCCGAGGCATAACCTCCGTATGAACCACCTGCCATACCTACTCTATCTCTATCGGCACCTTTTTCTTTAACCAAGTAATCAATCGCATCAGCTAAATCATCAAACTCCTTGCCTGCAGGCTCTCCAAATCCTTCCATTCCGAAATCAACACCATAACCGGTACTTGCTCTATAATTAATATAGGCTACTAGGTATCCTTTACCTGCCATTACCTGACCGGGTGTTGAATAACGTGATAGCCATCCATTAGAATGATGCGATTCTGGTCCGCCATGTACATAAAGCACCAACGGATATTTTTCTCCCTCTTTATAATTAACGGGTTTAATTAATAAACCTTCAATGTTTAAACCATCGCGAGCTTCGAAACTAACAATCTCTTGTTCGCCCAATGTTTTAGATGCCAACTCTGGATTTATGTTACTCAATATGCTTGGCTTTCCCTTCCCATCCCAAGTATAAATATTCGACATATCCGAAGGTGTATTTCCGGTAAATGCCATCGCTTTAAAATCGGAAGAATACACTGGCGTACTAAAAATAGCACCAGCCTCTTTTGCGTCTAATAATAATGTGCGCTTATCGCCTTTAGGCTTATAAGAGAATAATTTAGGATACACACCTTCGTGCGCTAAATAAATCAACTCCTTGTCCGATTTCCAATTGGCCCAGGCAATATGTCCTTTGTATTTTTCTGGTGTTACATTGGTAATATTTCCATCATCAACATTAACCGTATAAAGCGTACTCACTCCATGGTCGTTAATATTAAATGCACCTGTATAACAAAGCTGCTCGCCATTCGGGCTAAAATCGTAATTACCCAATTTACCCACATTATCAATTACTTGAGTAAGTTTTTGTGTTTCTAAATTGTAAATGTGAATTTTACGAAACATATATTTCTGATCAATTAACTTTAATTCCGTAGCAGTATAAGCCAACTGCTTACCTGCTTTATCAAAAGAAAAATCCCATACATTTACATCTTTACTTAGCTGCGTTTCTTTAATTAGTTTGTAATCTGCGTCAAAATCAGCCTTAAACAGATTATCGTTTTTAAGATTTTCCTCATAAAATATAAAACCATAACCGCGTTTTCTCAATTCTTTCTCTTTATCCGTAGTGAGGGAAGTTGAAGTGTACACAAAGCTTTTTCCATCAGGATTCCAAGCGTAAGTATTAACGCCATTAATAGCATTGGTAACCTGAATTGGATTAAAATCATCGCCAACAGAAACAAATACCTGAACCTTACCTTCAACCACCATTTTAAATGCCAAGGCATCACCTGCTGCATTCCATAAAGGAGAATAGGCTTTAAGCGAATCGGCAAACAAGGCTTTAGATTCTCTTGTTTTTAAATTGGCCAACATATATTTTCCGTGCGAACCGCCTGGTTTTTCATTGGCTGTACGTGGTGTATAAACCGCATAAATCAGCTGATTACCATCAGGATGCATTTGCACAGTTCTACTGGCCTTTAGGCTCAATAAATCTGCCGGACTTAATACGTTTTGGGCATGTATTGCTTCAATGCAAAACATCATCAATGCCACTAATAGGGGAAACTTTAAATTCATGATTGTATAATTGGATTAATGTTATTTATAAAACAAACTCGGTAAACAAGCGCTCTAAATCCTCTGCCGGATTATCGCTTAAACCCGGATGTGTTTTTGAGGTCTGCAAAACCGTGCTTCGTGTTGCTGCCAACCAACGGAACCTATCTGATAATTCCATATCGCAAATACGGCCCGTATTAGCTTCGCCCTTACAAACCTTCTCCCATGCTTGCAGGTAGCTGTTAATGGTATCTAAATCTAAATCGCAAGCAAAGCAATTGAGCTTTTGCTCATTCACTAAATATTTAATCCCCAAAAACTTTTTACGTTTCGAGAATACCAACACACCAACGTTAAAAAACTCTTCGCGCTCCACCTTGGGTACCACCCTAATAATGGCATATTCAAAAGTCACTCTATTTTGCATCTTCAGCCTCTTTTGCCAATATATCTATTTTTGATAATCGGGTAGTTAAAAATTGAATATAAGCCGCACGCATTTCGCTGGCATTAAGCGGTTCCGACTCATCGGTAAGCCACTCCTCTGGTATTGTATTCACTATTTCAGTAATCTTATCAATTGTAACCACTTGCTTAATCTCTTTAACAGCCTCTTCTAAATGCTCAGCACGCTCTAAAAGCACATGATCCTTCACCAAAGGAAAAGTACGATCGAGATGACTCTTCCATGTTTCCCAATTATGATGAAAATAAAAGCTTGCCCCCTGATCAATCAGCCACAATTCTTTATGCCAGTTCAGCAGGTTGGTATTTTTTGCCGTTCGGTCAATATTACTAATCATACTATCTAGCAACACCACCTTCGAGGCACTCATCGAATCAGCTATAGAAACCAAGGGATCATAAGTGATAGCACCCGATAAAAAGTGCAAACCTAAATTAAGGCCCTCACTAAACTTTAATAAATCCTGAATCTCCTCATCAGGTTCCGTTTTACTAAAGGTATCCACTAAATTCATAAACACTAATTCAGGTACTTTAAGTCCCATAGCACGTGCCAACTCTCCACCAATCAACTCCGATACTAACATCTTTTTTCCATGTCCTGCCCCTCTAAATTTCAGCACATACTGAAAACCATCATCGGCCATAACAATGGCTGGCATCGAACCTCCTTCTCGCAAAGGCTGTATATATTGCACCACATCGATGGTACGTATTTCTATATTGCTCATACTTTTTATATCTGACTCCAAAATTAAGCTTTAAGAGACTTGTTTAGTTATAAACACACAACTTTATTAAAAGTTATTATTAGCGGGGCTTCCCCAAGGGGCGCGCTTTTCACTATATCTTTGCTCGCCAAAACGAAGGCTCACAAAGGATGCCGCTTCAATCGCTAAGCCGGGTGTGCATAAATTTAGTAGGATAGTTACGATACGCTAATATTAGCTTAATTAAAGTAGTAATTAATACTGAAATACTAGAGATAACGGAATAAGATATTGTTATTTACAAATGTGCGTTTTTTACTTTAATATGGATATAGCAAAAAACGAATGATTAGTATACGCAGTCAATTATTCTTCTAACATAAATGAATATTCAGAGTTAATTAACCTCTCTTTTAACGCATCATAATTAATAACAAGATCCTTAATTTTTTCAGGATTTTGTTTCTTCATTGTTGTTTTAACTTGAATCCTCGAAACATTTAAGAAATCAAAAATACGGTTCATTGTTTCAATTCTATCCTGAATAAGATCCTCGTAAAACACTTCAATCATTTGGTGCTTATCAAAAGTACTTTTGGTTTGATTGATATCATTATTGGTATCTTCAAAATCATTAAACATCTCATCAATATCTAAATGCACTTTTTTAGTATCTGTTGCCACATTATTATCCCCAGAGTTTACCCATACTTTTGTATTCTGAGCAATTTTCTGAGATAGATATGCTCTTAATGCATTTCGCCTGCGCAAGTGAATAATTTTAATACTCTGATCATTCTTTAATAACTCCCATATAGATCTATCATCTGAATCTAAAGGGTGATAGTAAAAGAGTTTAAACCCGGTTATCTTGGTAGATTTCTTTCTGAAAATTTCATTATAGATAGAGTTAGTATCTCTATTATGCAGATATACAAACTTTTCTCCGAAAGCTCGAATTTTGCGATGATTGTTTAAAAAAGATACTAACAAATTTGACCCCGTACGTGAGCGAGAAATTACAACAAACTTCCCATACTCCTTTTTACCTAATATAGTATCATACAAGTGATGATTTAATAGTGATTTTATCAATTTCTTTATCATACTGTCAAACTATTATTAATACCGCAAATGCAAAATTACACAATCCCAATAGTCATATTCTTAATTTAACATGACTTATAAACTTGATTGATCATCTTTAACAGCATTAAAATACTCCTTTATAGATATATATAAAAGTAACACTCAAATTAAATTGCAGATTTTACATCGATAACCTACTAGATACACTTTATTCAATTAACTTCTTTTAGTCTTTATTACAAGGCTAAAAGCATAGCTTTATTTATACTTACTTAAGGATAAAACTTAAAGATTAATATGCTTGCTTAATCAATATTTAAATTACCCATAACGGATATTACACAAAGTGTAAAATTCACCTCAAAACAAACACAATTCACTTAAATTCAGAAGTATAAAAACTCCACCTCTCTTATAATACATATTTACTTCCCGCTTATATTATACAACTAATATAAAAATACCCGTAATTTTAATTCATTATCACCTTAATATCCTGATCCGTTATTATATATTTGACATGTGAAAAAATGTTTAACATTGTAAAAATAAAACCAAAAAATCATCCGCATGTTATTCCATTGAAAAAAAACACCCTGATTAATTATCCAGTCAATAGTAAAACATGTAACTACTGTAATTATATATTATAACACTAACTATAAATAATAAACAAAATTACTACAAATGGCCGACTAACAAACTAAGCAACCTTCAACCTAATAATTCAATAAAAAGCTTTGTAATTAACCTCAACAAAGCAAAACTCTCGTAGCTCTTAAAATTCAGATGTAAAACATTACAATTTTAAGACATGAACAAAAATCTAAAACAATTATTTAAAACACGGCAAAAATGGCTACTCTTATTTTTGCTTAGTACCTTGAGTACATCAATATTTGCACAGCAATCGTTTATAACAGGTATTGTTATTAGTGCTGAAGATAACTTGCCAATACCGGGTGCAAGTGTTGTTGTAAAGGGTACTACAAATGGTACAATAACAGATCTTGACGGTAAGTTTAATATCAAAGCTAACAGAGGGAAAACGCTTGTATTTAGTTTTGTTGGAATGAAAAATTCAGAGAAAGTAATAACGGGCGGGCGCATTGACATTATTCTCGAACCTGAATACATTGGCCTTGACGAGGTAGTAGCTATTGGCTATGGTACACAAAAGAAAAAAGAAATATCGGGTGCCGTTACCCAAGTTAAATCAGAAGATATTACGCGAATGGCAACAGCCGATTTAGGTACTGCTTTGCAAGGACAAGTTGCTGGGGTTAATGTACAAGCTGCTTCAGGTGCTCCTGGCGAAGGATCTAACATACAAATTAGAGGAATTAGTTCTATCGAAGGGTCTAATGCTCCTCTTTTTGTAGTTGATGGTATTCCACAAGAAGGAGATCCACGCCTAAGTAATAACGAAATTGAAACGCTTGATATATTAAAAGATGCGGCATCATGTGCCATTTATGGTACTAGGGGTGCTGGTGGTGTTATATTAATTACCACTAAGCAGGGTGAAGCTGGCACTGTAAAAGTATCAGTAGATAGCTACATGGGTATTCAAAAAATTACTTCAGGAATTCCATTAATGGGATTTGAAGATTATTGGTACTCTGAGTACAAATTTCAACAGAATAATAATTCAAAACATTCTGATGATATCTGGACCGCACTGCAACAAAACCCTGCAAATTTCACCAATAACACTAATATTATCAACACCGTACAGAATGACAATGCCATTGTTCAAAATCATAGTGTTTCTATTTCAGGGGGTAAAGATGATGTACGTTTTAGTTTAGTTGGGTCATACTTTAATCAGGATGGTATTCTATTAAACTCTGGATACGAACGCTTTAACTTAAGAACAAACACCCACATAAAAAAAGGAAAATGGAACTTCACATTAGGCCTAGGGATGCGAGTTGATGAGCGCGAACGACAAGCAGGTAATTTATTATACGATGCCTATAAATACAAACCCTTTCAACCAAGCCTTGATCCCGACCAAACTGTAGGCGAAGGTTCTAACGAAACAAATGCTACCACTATGGGTAACATGATGAAAAAGTTTTTGCAAACAGATGTAGAAACTGGGCAACAATTCAATGGTAACCTAAATGTTAAATACAACATTGCTAAAGGCTTTGATTTTAATAGTAGGTTTGGCGCTAGCTTTTATAATAGCAATAGAAAACGAGTGAATCCGCCAATGAATATTTTTGATGCAAATGGCGATGAAATAATTAGACCCGATTTTCGTTCAAAAATTCAAAATTGGAGTACCAATAAAACTACCATGACATGGGAAAATTCATTAACATACACCAAAAAAATTAATAATCATAAATTTAAATTATTAGGAGTATTCTCAACCGAAAAATATACCAACGAACACTTTTGGGCCAGTAAAATGGATCTTGCCTTTGATGGCGTGTATGTGATTAATGGTGGTACTGCAGATCCTAACGCAGGATCGGGTACCAGTCCTTACGATCAAGATAAAATAAATACACTAGTTGGAATGCTTGGCCGCTTTCAATACGATTACAAAGGACGCTATATGCTAAGTGCAAGTTTACGTAGAGATGGTTCTTCACGATTTGCTAAACAAAACCGATGGGGTATGTTCCCTTCGGCATCTGCAGCATGGAATATTGCTGACGAGAATTTCTGGTCGTCAATATCCCAAACAGTAAACTCATTTAAATTACGTGCTAGTATAGGTACAACCGGAAATCAAAATTTTGCAGATTATAGTTATACAAATACCGTAGGCCTCGGATATGATTATCCGATGGGCAATGATATGATGCTTGGTTATATCCAAACCGGGTTTGCCAACCCTGATGTAAAATGGGAAACAACTATTCAGAGTAATATTGGTATCGATATGGGTTTGTTAAAAAACCGATTAACATTTACTGCCGATATATACCAATCAAATAAAAACGATATGTTATTCTCCCTACTGTTACCAACATCAACAGGAGCAGGTAGAGGTGAAAGTGTAATACTAAATGCTGGAGATATGGTAAATAAAGGTATAGAGTTAGCTGCTGGTTGGCGTCAATCTGGTAAATTTAGTTGGGGAGTAAACGGTACATTCACCAAAAATAAAAATACCATAACACGCATGAGTGGCGACACTGATATTTATCCATTTTCAAATGGATATGCAGTGAATAACAACTATGTTATTACCGGATTAAAAGAAGGCTATGAAGCAGGTGCTTTCTTTGTAATGCCTACTAATGGCATAGCCAATACCGAAGAGAAACTGGCAAAATATCAACAACTCGATCCTACAGCGAAACTAGGCGACTTAATGTATGTTGATACTGATGGTGATGGCAAACTAACCGAAGCTGATAAAGTATATGGTGGTAGCGGGATGCCCGATTTTGAATTAGGCCTAAATATGAATGCATCCTATAAAAATTTTGATATTTCTATGCAGTGGTATGCATCTGTAGGTAACGATATCATAAATGGTTCTCGTTTATATGCCATGCAAGAACGAACCCACCAAGATATGATATACCAATGGACACCAAGTAATACAAACACAACTATACCTGCTCACCGTGGATCTTCACACCAAAACTCTGCTGATTGGGCAGATATATGGGTTGAGGATGGTTCATTTGTTCGTTTGCGTAATGTTACTTTAGGATACACACTTCCTAAAAGTACTTTAAACAATATTGGCATTCGAAAATTTCGTGTGTATATAGCAACTGACAATCCTTTAACAATCACAAACTACTCAGGTTACGACCCTGAGGTTGGTGGTAATGGATTAGCTACAAGAGGACTTGATAAAGGTAATTACCCTATTGCCTCACAATACCGCTGCGGTGTTCAGTTAGATTTTTAACAACCCAATTTTAACTAGAAGAGATATGACGCATAAAATAAAATACATAGCTGTAGCAATACTCGCTCTTTTTACACTACAAAGCTGCGATGACTTCTTAACCCAAGGAAACCCAAATGAGAATACTACTGACCAGTATTGGAAAAACCTTAAAGACTGCGAAAGCGGATTGATATCTGTGTACGCCTCATTACGTCACCAAAATACCTTAGAGGTATACACAGAAACACTTCGGTCTGATTTAGGATGGCCCGGCTTTGGACGCCCAAATTTAAATGGTGACAACGGTATGGTATATGCTCAAAATTTCACCAATACAATGCCTTCTTTACGCAACAAATGGGATAACCTTTACAAAGGTATTTTCCGTTCAAATCAAGTAATTGCTGGCCTTAATGGAATTAGAGAAGATATGGAAACAGAAGAAGACATAGAAAAATGGACCCTACTAATGGGTGAAGCTCGATTTTTCAGAGGCCTATTCCACTTCTGGGTTCACAACTCTTTTAACAAAGGAGAAGTAATTATGTACGATTTTGTGCCCGAAACACAAGAAGATTTTTACCAAAATCTACAAAAAGAAGAAGTCGTTAGAGCATTCTTCACTGAGGATTTAGTATATGCATACGAAAACCTTCCCTTTGTTAGAACAGATTATTCCGATGGTTTAGCAGATGACCCACAAGCTGCAGCCCGAGCTTCAAAAGGAGCAGCTGCAATGGCTTTAGCTCAAAGCTATCTTTATATTCCTAATGGTGCTGATTACGAAATGGCAGCAGTATATCTTAAAGATATTATAGAAAATGGCCCTTATGACTTAGTTGATGTAAGTATGAATATGACAACGAATGGCGAATTTAATCAAGAGTCTATTTTTGAAATATCATACGATACTGATTTAAAAACAGAAGAAACCAATGCAGATAAGAGGATGTATAACCAATACGGTCAAGGTTTCTCAGGAGGAAGCACCGGAGGCTTCAGAACTATACTACCAAGCTGTTGGTTAGCAATGGCTTTTAAAGAAGAAAAAATTAGTGAAGAAGATCCTCGAAATAAAGTAATTAACGACGATGGATTTGAAGTTACCCGCAACTACTCTTTGCGTGCCTCACATTCAATCGCTTTCGTTGATGATTTATATCTAAATTACTATGGTGATAAACCTATTGAAACATCAGCATTCAATAATTTGGAGTTTGGCTATTTTCGTAAAAACTCAAATTGGGATATTGTTGAAAACGAAAATGATTTATTACGTCGCTCTGGTGTTAACTTTCGCTTAATGCGATTAGCTGATGTGTACTTAATGTATGCTGAGTGTTTAATTGAAGGAGGAAATAATGATGGTGGTACAAGTGAAGCAATCGATTATATTAATTTAGTTCGCGATCGTTCTGCTTTAGAGTTAATCGGCCTACGATCCAACAACTACCCCACTTACACTGCCTTTGATGAGATATCATATGATGCTACAATGCTAATGGACCATCTTATGTATATTGAACGTCCCCTAGAGTTATGCTTAGAAGGACATGCCATTCGTCAACGCGATTTAACTCGTTGGGGTATTGCCAAAGAAAGATTCCAATTTTTATCTCGCGAAAGATATCATACTGCAGCATATACCTATGGTGGTAAAACTAAATATGCAGCTCTCGAACGTGGCGCTAACCCAGGCGATGGATCTACCTTAATCGATTTTGAGCAAGCTGCTCAAAACTACATTAAAGAGATACATGCTTACTGGCCAATATCTGTTGATGAGTCTCAAACCAACCCTAACGTAGATTAGATTATAAATATTAATATTTAGACTAATGAAAAATATCAATATAATAGTTATCGCCCTATTCACCTTAATAATAGGCTGCAATAAAGAGACCGACATTTTATCAGATTTTGCTGACGCAGTTTGGCTCTTACCAAAGGATGCAAACAACCAATACATTAAGATGAAAAGCATAAATGATTATATGTCATTTGCCGATTTATCACAAGGGTATATAACCCATCAATGGTCCTATGCTGATTCTTCAGGTATAATACAATTAGAAGGAGAGATTGATCGTCATGAAGAAGACTACTTCAAATTTGCAAAAAGTGAGCAAGATACTGTAAGTGAAGACAAAACCGTTCATTTACTTTTCACCAAACCAGGCAATCAAGGTATACGTTTATACAACGAATTTACAAAGTATGTTGAGTATCAAGGAACAGACACATTCCCAGCTATTTTTAATGAAGAAAAAAAACTATGGATTATTGATACTACATTTATGATTAAGGTATATGATAGTATTCAGCCAGCAGTAAAAGTTTATTATAACGATCAACTTATTGTAGATTTAACTGCTGATGCAACTATTGATATTAATGATAGTGCCTCTTGGCCTGTGCAAGAAATAGAAGCTGGTGAATCCATTCAGTTTGTAGATAATACCGTTTTAGGTGAACCTACTGGACGTTACTGGAATTTTGAAGGGGGAACTCCAGAATCTTCAAGCGGACAAACTATTAATGCTAGCTACTTTCAACTTGGCGATTATAAAACAACAATAAATGTGAACCGCAATGGGAATAATTCACAAGGACAACAAATACCCTCTGCTAGTAAATTAACCTACCTGCCATTAATTGTTCATGTAAAACCATCTACTGCACCCTTTATGATTTCAGGTACTCCTAAAGAATTGGAAGATGAAACCATACAGATTACGCTAAATGGCGAAGTTGCACCCTTCGAAAATGAAGAAGAGAACTTTACTGTTACCATAAACAATGAGGATGCTGGTGTAATTAACAAAGTAATTGACGTTGCTTCTGCTAAAGTTAATGAGGATGTTAAATTCTATATAGATCTAACACTTACGGAACCTATTTACAACACTGATGAAATAACAGTATCATGGTCAGGCAGAACTATAAAATCGATAGATGAACGTACTTTAGGTGATTTTACCGACCAAAATGTACGAATGCATATTGTTGATTTAACTGCCGACAAAGATATATATGGCTTTGAAAGTGGAACGCTTGGCGACAATTGGGTACTAGGCAGTGCTAATGAAGGATCAATAGAAATATCCAGCGAACGAAAAGCAAGTGGTAACTACTCATTAAAAGTACAATCAGGTTCCGAAGCTAAAACGTGGGCTCTTTTTAGTAGTCCATCAGATTTAGCATTTGAAGAAGGTAAATACTATGAAATAACCTACATGTACTACCGCGAGAGCGAATCAAACAACTTTCATCATAATATGTTTTGGTTTAACCCTAATGGACCTGGAGGTACTTGGCACGATTCTAATAAAGTACTCGATGAATGGGCTAAATTTAGTTGGATAAAGGACAAAGGCAATGGAGAACCATATTATTGGGATTCAGCAAATTCAATCCGTCGGTTAGATTGGCGTATGGCGAACCACGATACAAATCCAGGTAAGGCCACAATGTATTTTGATGACTTTAGTATTAAAGAATACGAAGTACGTCCTACCGAATAAATAATTCTATTATTGAGGGATCTGTAGGTCCCTCAGTATATTGTAGAAAGTTAAATTAAAAACATGAAAAATATTTTAGCAACAATAGCAATTGCATTGATTTTTATAGCCTGCGAAAGTAATGAAAATAGCATTCCTGATGCCGTACTGGTTGACGTTTACCAGATTCAACAATACGAAAAAACTGATCCTGACGACGAAAACTCACCTGTTGAATTAACTGCTACACTAAATATTTATAAAACAAAAGATTTAGTAATTACCACCAAAGGTATTAGCACTCGATCAGCAGATATAACTGGACGGGAGGATCTTACGGATGAAGAAAGTTACAATATGAGTTTTGATGCTATCGAAGTCATAACTGAACCTGAAGTAATTATGTGGCCCTTAATAGACGAAGAAGGAGAACCCGTGATTGGCGATGATGGAGAGCCTGTATTGGTGGAAACTGAGATTACAGTAGAGGCAAGTTATAACTATACCTATAATGTAAACGGTGAAGTAAAATCCGAAAAAGGAACGGCCATAATTAATATTAAAGCTGTTCGAACTAATCTTGATTACGATTTTTCAGAAGAAGAAACGTATACTGAAACTATTTCTGGTAAAATGCATGTAACACAAGTTTATAACTAATATTTTTTATAAAAAATTAAAAGGTATAAAGCTTAATTGTTTTATACCTTTTTTTGTTAGAACCCATTATTGAATGATTGATAAGAAAATGAATTATTTATAGATTCTGTAATGAATAAAACCGAGGTATAGCCATAGCTACATTGATATTTTTAGCATTATGTGAGTATGGATAAAATCTCCATAAGGTCTTCACAGAATCTGTACCAGTTATTTCAAAACGTTTTTTAATGTGGGTTTTATCTTTTAAAAACAGCCAAATCAAGAAGATTTAGGGTAATATTTTGATTGTCTTTCTGGTTAATCTTTATTTTTAACAGCTATCAATATTTCTTCCCCTTGGTCGTTTATGCTTGGCATATAATAGACACCATCTAACTCATAGTGTTCACTTCCTTCAAGCTTTACAGTTTTGTTTCCTTCAGGTAAGGAGTATATTTCCGCACCTATCGGAGCTTCAACTACTTCATATTTTTTACTTCGCATCACATAATACGTACCATAATAGTAATAATATGTTTTTGGACCCACTACAATTTTTTGATAACCCACAGGCAGTGTACGTATTTTAACACCTTTTTTACAACCTACAACTACCCAATTATTGCCTTTGGGCATATACCAAACTCCCGAATAAAATCGATATTTTATTCCGTTATGTTTTATTATCCGAGCATCGGCATGCATTGATTTCACAATCGCTCCTCTTTTTGGCAAATGGCGGTAATGATAATGCGCAACCTTGGTTCTTTTAACTCTTTTTCGGTGAGCATGAGCATGCCTTTTATTATGAACAACTATTGTTTTCTTCTTTCTAGCATTATACTTTGCATTCCTTCTGTTTTGAGCATTTGAATATTGTGTCAATAACAAAACTAGAGACACCATTATGATTATAATCTTTTTCATAATTGAATATATTTGAAAATTTGATATGAATTCAAACGGAATTCATGTACAATAACTATACGTTTTTTTTCTAAAAACAGAAATTAGATTTTAAATACCTTTAAACCAGTTCTTTTTTCAATACCTTTAATAAAATGTCATCATTTCCTTTTTCAATGTTCCTAATACTATCCGCACGAAAAACATTCTACCCTACCAAAAATTTAACATTTCTTTTTTGAATTATTGATTTGCATATACTAATCTAGTTTTATGCACTACTTATGTCAGTTTCAGCACATTTTATTAAATAAAGTTATTTCGTTGTACTGATTGGACTACTGCATCGCTATTGTTATAAAACACAACAATATATAATCCCAAAAATTACCAATAGGTAATTAAACGTGTACACCACTTGCAAAAATAATACAAGCTACATTCAATATCATATTATTGAATAGCTAAGTATAAACTCTTAGTTTCAAATGATTCAGCATATTAAATATGCTTACAATTTTAACTTTAATAATCCGAGTACTTTAGTAAAATGATTAAGAAAAAAGACTAGGATTAGAAAGACTAGGATTAGCCATGCAGGATATAGAAATTTGAGTTGAATAAAAAACTCCCGACTGAACTAAATCAATCGGGAGTTTTCAGTGCCCAAGAAAAGACTCGAACTTTCACGCCCTTGCGAGCACAGCCCCCTCAAGGCTGCGTGTCTACCAATTTCACCACTTGGGCATTAATTAAAAACATGAAATTGTTTTCAATAAATTAATGGAGCGAAAAACGGGACTCGAACCCGCGACCCCGACCTTGGCAAGGTCGTGCTCTACCAACTGAGCTATTTTCGCATTAGCGGTCACAAAAGTATAAAATATAATGAATGGTGCAATACTATATTCTGAATAATTACGAGGGTCATAAGACATCTCAATACTTTTTTCTCGGAGTAGGTACCAATACATTACTTAAACTATTTTATAATAAAACACTTAGTATAACAAAGCAGCTTCTTATAGAACTAATAATAATTATTCATCCATTTTATTAAAACCATTTTTCATTTTTAGCGTACAACTTTTAATAATTTAAATCAAAATCAATCTTCATGGCCAGTATATTTGGAATTAATTTTGGAAACAAAATTCCTTCAACCGATAAATTTGAAGCTTCAATTAAACAATTAGAACTAGACTTTGAACGCTTTACAGAAATAGAAAAATCGGACTTACTTTTAAGGTATAATGAATTAAAAGATATTGTTAACAGCCCAGAATTTAACTCGAAAGTGAAAAAGTTAAAAAAAGAGCGTTTCAAAGACACTCTAGCTTTTGCAAAGGAGAAAGAATTTAAAGCTTTAAAGCGATCTAGAATAGTTAAGCGATATAATAAGTTTTTAAGTAAAGGCAATAACGAAAAAGCAGAAGAATTAAAATCAACTGCAGAAGTTATTAAGTATTATGAACTAAAAGAATATACTGTATCACAAGAGTTCACTGAAATAAAAGCTCATATGACGGATAAAAACCGTTATAAAAACTCTGAAGAACATAAACTTATAGAAGAGTTTACGAGCCTAGAAAAGAACGATGATTTAAACTGGTTTTTTAAAACTCAGAATAATAATTCATTTGAGGAGCTTAACAAATGGTCGTTGACTTTTGAAGAGCAATTTAGCACTAACACATTAGATAAAAACAAATGGCTTACAGGTTACTTTTGGGGTAAAACTCTACTGAATGATAACTATGTACAGGCCAATGAAAAACAGTTCTTTACCGATAAAAATGTAAGCACTTCAAATAACTGTGCGCAAATCACTACCAAAACTGAGAAATGTACAGGTAAAGTATGGGATACTGCTATTGGATTTAGACCCCAAGAATTTAACCTTACTTCAGGTATTATTAATACTGGCCAAAGTTTTCGTCAACAGTATGGTAAATTTGAAGCTAAAATTAAATTTACCCATAATAAAGATGCTCAGCATATTTTTAGTTTACACTCAGAAACTGTAACACCTCAAATTAACATCTGTAAGTCTGGAAAATCAAGCAACAAATCAATTGTAGGAAACTTTTGGCAACAAAATAATGAAGTTCAAGCTAACGAGAAAACACTAAACGCACCAACCTCAACTAGTAAGTATTTAATTTACTCGCTTGAATGGAGCAAAAATAAGCTAGAGTGGAAAATTAATGGTTCAACAATTCACACAGAAACCAATAACATTCCAACAGATCCAATGTACCTCAGCTTTAGCACTCACTTTTTAGAGGAGCCAAAAAATGGGTTACCACTTTCTTTTGATATCGATTGGGTTAAAACTTATAAATTAAATTAACACATAATAAAAAAGCGGCATAGCCGCTTTTTTTATCTTCAACAATAGCAATTAACTATGCCCTATCAATCCTTGATACAGCGTATACTCCTTTAACATTTTTAATCTTCCTAATTAAAGTATTAAGCACATTGGTATCGTTTACAAATACGGTAACAGACCCTTCAAAACTTCCTTCATTGGAATCAATTGAAATAGAACGCATCTTCATACTCATATCTTTTGTAATAACCTGACTAATGTTGCTTACTATACCAATATCATCAGTTCCGGTAACTTTTAATGTGGCCTGAAAACTAGCCGAAGCCCCATCGGTCCATTGTGCATTTACAATTCTATAACCAAATTTAGTGCGCATCTCAGGAGCATTCGGGCACGACTTCCTGTGAATTTTAATACCACCAATTGCTACTACAAAGCCAAAAATATCATCACCAAATATCGGATTACAACATTTTGCTAATGAGTAATCAACATTTTTCAGATTCTTATCAATCATTAAAACATCTGAAGATTGACTCTCTTCATCCTCTTGAACAACAAAATTAGTCGCACTTTTCAAAGAAGCTATTTCTTCAATTGGCTTTTCACTTTCCTTATCGTCTTTATGAAGGATAAATTCCTTCACAGACATTACATCAATGGCTCCGGTTGAAACATCTCTAAAGAAATCGTTGATACTTTTTGTTTTAAAATGCTTTACCAACTGATGAGTTAACTGATCAGTTAACTCCATTTTCCAGTTTTTCAAGCGTCGTACCAGTGTTTCTTTACCAAATTCTGCTTCCTTATATTCAATTTCTCGAAGTGTTTGCTTCAACTTTGTTTTTGCTCGACTAGTAGCAACAATATTTACCCATTCAGGTCGTGGCACTTGATTATTAGCCGTAATAATCTCAATATGATCTCCGTTAGAAACCTCATGCTTAATGGATACATGTTTACCATTAATTTTAGCTCCAGTACATTTCTTTCCTACTTCTGAATGAATATCAAAGGCAAAATCTAATATTGTAGCTCCTTTGGGTAAACGACGCAAATCTCCTTTAGGAGTAAAAACAAATACCTCCTCATCGTAAAGATTCAATTTAAAATCATCAATAAAATCTACGGCGTTTCTTTCAGGATTTTCAAGGACTTCGCGAATATTACTTAACCATTCGTCCATTCCCTTCTCACCTGAGCCTCCTTTATATTTCCAATGTGCAGCCAGTCCCTTTTCAGCAACCTCGTTCATTCTATTGGTACGAATTTGAACTTCAACCCATTTTTTTTCTGGCCCTAACACCGTGGTATGTAAAGATTCATAACCATTTGATTTTGGTATTGAAAGCCAATCTCTCAAACGAGATGGATTGGGTTGATACTTATCTGTTACAACAGAATACACTTTCCAACAATCGGGCTTTTCAGTATTTCCTTCACTATCCAATATAACTCTAATGGCAAACAAATCGTACACCTTCTCAAAAGGCGTATTTTGTTTCTTCATTTTATTATGAATGGAATGTATGGACTTAGTTCTACCTTTTATATCAAATTTCAATCCCATATCAGTAAGCTCCTTTTTCAAGGGAGCAATAAAATCACCAATATATTTATCTCTAGCGCGCTTAGTTTCATTCAGTTTTTTGGCAATGAAAGAATACATTTCTCTATTGGTAAACTTCATTACCAAATCTTCCATTTCTGATTTTATGGCGTATAAACCTAAACGATGTGCCATTGGGGCATACAAATAACCAACCTCAGCAGCAATTTTATGCTGGCGTTCCTCATCAAGTAAATGCAAAGTTCGCATAACCTGTAATCGGTCGGCTATAATTATAAGAATAACACGTACATCTTGCGCAAATGTGAGTAATAATTTTCTGAAATTATCTGTTTCAATGGATGTATCCTTATCATACAACTCCCTAACCTTAAGCAAACCACTAACTATTGCCTCAACGTTTTCACCAAATATCTCAGATATTTCGTGCTTCTCCATATCGTCGTTTCGCAACAAATCATAAAGTAAAGCACATGTAACTGATGTTCTTCCTAAACCTATTTCAGAACCAACTATTTGGGCTACATCAAGAGAGTGTACTGCCGAAAGAATACCGGTTTTTCTTCGAATTTCTTTTTTTCGAGACAAGGCCATTAACATTGCAGTACGAACCTCTTTTAGATCTTCTTTATTGAAAATATTTTTACTCGATTTAAGAAGACTTCTATATTTATTTATAACTTCTTTACGTTCTATAGCGCTTAGCTCATTTTGAGTCTCCATTAGGATATATATCGTTTATTTATGATTTCAGGTATTTATAAGACCAATATATTAAATGCTAATATTAGTACATCGTTCAAAAATAACCTTCATTCGTCTTTAATCAAAACAAATGTGTCAAAAGCTTTTATGTTTTATTTGATATTACAAGCAATAATTACGATATTAAACATATTACATTATACGTAATATTACTTTATATTTTTATAACAATTAAATAGTTTAAATCATGAAAAATACTGGCTTATTTTTAGGTGGAATTATTGCAGGTGCTGTTTTAGGCGCTGCTGCAGCATTACTTTATGCTCCACAAACAGGAACTGAAACTCGTAAAGACATTAAGGACAAATTAGACGACCTTGAGAAAGAATTAGAAGTAACTAAAGGAAAAATTAAAAGTAAAGGCGGCGAATTAAAAGATGAATTAAAGGAAAAGATGGGCAATTTAGAATCTAAAATTGAACAACTTATCTCACAAGCAAAAAAAGCCCCCGAAGCTTCTGAAACGAGTGCAAACTAATTAATATCGTATGAATATTTTTTGCAGCCTAAATTGATTTTTCTATTTTTCATGAATTATTCAATTTAGGCTTATTTAAAAATACCAAACCAATACATAAGCTAAAACAAATCTTATTTAGATGGATCTAAAAAAAACGATACGTAATGAGGCCAGTGAAATATCTGAAGAGGTGGAATCATATGTTCAAAATAAAATAAACCTCACTAAACTTCAAATAGCGGAAGATATTAGTAGATTATTCTCTTCTACAGCAATAATTGTAGTACTATCCTACTTCAGCTTCTTCACTTTATTGATGTTATCATTGGCAGGAGGTCACTTTTTAAGCAGCTTATTGGGCAGTACTGAGTTAGGTTTTTTAATAATCGCAGCTATCTATGCTTTACTTGCTTTGGTATTCTTTTTAATGAGAAAAAAAGTTGTTCAGAAGCCAATTATCAAGTCTATTACTAGAATGTTCTTCCAAAAACACGATGATTATGAAGCCTAATAATTTTAGAAATATTGAGTCGTTTGAGGATTTTGAAAACGAAAAGGTTCGTTTGTACTATGAACTTAAATTAACAGAGAAGAAATTACTCATTAAAAAGATGGAAATTTCAGAGGCCCTTAGTCCTGCAAATATTCTTACCACCATTTTTACTGAAATATCTAAACCTTTGCTAAGGCAATTTGGAGAGCTTATTAAAAACCTCTTTAGCCGCAATAAGAAATCTAACGAGGACAAAGAACAACCAGAAAAAGAAAGTTAAATCATACAAACTTCAAAGCATAAAAAAAGCGTTATAGAACTAATCTCTTATAACGCTTTTTTATTATAATATCTTTATGCTAAGCCTTAATACGCTTCTGCTTAAAACTAATTTTATTATATACCAACTGACTAATTTTATCATAAGTATTATCACTTGGTAAAACCGGTTCTAAAAACTCTACCATTACCTTTTTAAAAGGTTTCGGAAAATAAGTTCCCCTTGGTAAAGCATCAAAAGCACCTTTTATTGAAACAGGCACAATGGGTACATTAAGTTCTCTACTCAATATCGCAAAGGTCTTTTTAAAATCGCCTAAGTCACCATCTTTCGTTCGGGTTCCTTCAGGAAAAATAATGAGATTTTTCTTCTTTTTAAGTGCCTCACCCATTTTTTGGATGGACTCTTTTAAATCCTTATTCAAATCCATTACAATAATATTATTTCTATTTGCTAGAAATTTAAGCCACCTACTACTCACATGCTTTTCTTTTGCATAGAAGTAAGTGTTTTTAATAATATTACTTTTCAAGAAAGAGGCAACAAACAAGCCATCAAAGTAACTTTGATGATTTGGCGCTATAATACAAGGTTCATTAGGTATATTATTTAAACCCTTTCCCTTTAATCTGAAATATCCTTTAAAAAATACTTTTGACATTTTTACCAAAGCACGACCTGTAAACCATGTTTTTGGTAGCGAGAGATTTACTTTCTCCTTAAGAATCTTAGTCCAGTCAATTTTCTCAACACTCATTTTACTTCTATGCTCATTTATGTAAAATGACAACTCTTTAAGATCCTTAAAGCTAACAAGATCTACCGGCTCTATATTTACACCAAAAGTGGATTGAATAAAAACTTGAAGACTTACTTTATCAAGCGAATCCATTCCTAAATCCATTTCTAGATGATAGTGTGGAAATACTTTTTTGTTTTTCTCCTGCTCTAAATAGTTTGATAATATTTTGTACTCTTTAAGATCAACTTGTTCTGTTACAATAGGCTCTGCTACAAGCTCTGATTCTAACTCATTTAGTTTAAACCTACGCACTTTACCTAACCTAGTACGCGGAAGCTCACCTTCAAAAACCGTAAAGTCCATTATCTTTTTATACGGTGCACATTGCTGGTTATAATTATCAATAACCTCCCATTTTAATTGTTTTTGAAGCTCCTCAACATTATTATTTTTAAATAATAATTCATCCGAAGGAACCAAAATAGCTCGTATTTGATCACCATTTTGATAAACCCCTACTTCCTTAACAAAAGCTGCGTATCGCTCTAACTTAATTTCTATCTCAACAGGATTGATATTTTTACCGTTACTTAATACAATTATTTCCTTCTTTCTACCAGTAATGTGTAAATAACCCTCTTTATCAAAATGCCCAAGGTCGCCAGTATGTAGCCAACCATTTTTCATAACTTCAGCCGTTTCTTCTGGTCGGTTATAATACCCTTGCATTATATTTTTACCACGAGCTGTAACCTCACCATCTTTAATATCAATTTCACACGATGGTAATGGAAAGCCAGGAGAGCCTACTTTAACAAAACCTGGTCGGGTAAAGGTAATCATTGGAGCTGCTTCAGTCATACCATACCCTTCTAAAACCTCGAAACCGAGCGCCTTATAGTCATTTCCAACTTCGGAATCTAATGCTGCACCTCCGCAAACCATATAGCGAATGCTTCCTCCAAATTTATCATGGACTGATTTAAATATAAATCTTGAAAACGAAGGAGAATTCACTTTTTCTGCAATAGAAAATAACAGCTTTGCAACCTTACTTTGATTAATTTTATCCTTTACACCTTTACGTATAGCGCTAAATAATCGTGGTACACCTATTAAAAGTGTAACCTTATTTTCTTTTAAAGTTTTGATAATATCCTCAGAAGCCATACTAGGAGACATCGCTATTGTACCTCCTGAATATAAAGGCATAACCATAGTACCTAAAAGAGGAAAAATGTGATGCAATGGTAGCAACATTAAAATTCGATCTTGAGGTCGAAATATTTTAACATCCTCAGAAACAGCATGAATATTTGCCAAAATATTCTGATATGACAACATAACACCCTTAGGACTACCTGTTGTACCCGATGTATATATAATTACTGATGTAGCATCCAAGCTAGGATCAATAACCGGATAGTCTGTATCTGAATTTTCAACCACCGCTTCATAATCATCAATAATAATTATAGTCGGTTTATACTTCACTTCTTTCAAAGCTTCTTGAAGATCAGCTTTCATCTCTTCAGAAGTAAAAATAACTTCAGGAGTACAATCATTTAATATATAAGCCACTTCACTTGAGGTGCTCATAAAATCAACTGGTACTACCACTGCATTATTAATCCAACCTGCGTAAAAGCTATATATCCATCCTACCCTATTTTCAGAGTATATGGCAATCTTATTTGTGGAATCTGCATTAAATAAATTACTAAAAGCATTTATTTTTTTCCCTAAAAGGTTATATGAAATCTTCCCCTCTTTACCAACAATAGCAGTTCTATCACCTCTATATAAAAACATTATTTCTCCGTATTAATTGGGCAAATATATCAATAATTACTCAGTTGACATCAAATACCAAGCCATATACCTAATAACACCATAGAATGCCAATTTGTTATGAGATTAAATCTTGAAGATATTGTATTATTTTTATTAGAATTGCACTTATTCTTAATGGAGAAGGTTATAAACCTCTTTATTAAGGATAAAATATTATATATTCGGAAATATTACTCATAACATAAAATATTATCTAAGATGAAAAAGGTTTATATATTCGTTGCTGATGGCTTTGAGGAGATAGAGCTTATTACTCCGCTTGACGTTTTAAGAAGGGCTGAATTGGATGTTGTTACTGTTTCTATTAGCGAAAAAAAGGAAGTAACAGGTGCTCATAATGTTACATTTTTAACTGATGCACTATTTAGTGATAGTAAATACTCAGATGCGGAACTCTTACTTTTGCCAGGAGGAATGCCAGGAGCAAAAAACCTAAACGAACATACTGAATTAAAAGAACTTGTTGCTAGTTTTAACAAAAGAGGAAAAACAATTGCTGCTATCTGTGCTGCTCCAATAGTATTAGGTAGTTTAGGAATTTTAAAACGTAAAAACGCAACTTGTTACCCTGGTTTTGAAGCTGAACTTGAAGGTGCAAATATTACAGGAGAGGCTGTTGAAGTTGATAAGAATATTATTACGGCAAAAGGCCCTGGAGCTGCAATGTATTTTTCGTTAGCTATTGTTACAAAACTTTGCGGAGAACAAAAAGCAATTCAATTAGCTAAAGAAATGGTATTGGCAGGAACCTATTAGTTAAAAGCTGCTCTGATACCTAGCATATCAGAACAGCTTAACCAAAACCAAACCTAACTATAGTGATTCATTTATACCTAATAAAGTGAGCTCTCTTACTTCTACTTTTGGTATTTCGTTATTTCTTATTTTATCCGCTACTAAATTACCTACTAACTCAGCATCCTTTCTGCTTTTAAAAGCAATTTTGCCCGGTATTGCAGGTATAATATTCTGGCAGATAAATACTTTGTTATTCACATATACTTCATATCCCCATTTCTCACCTTCGCCAAAAACTTCTAAATTCACATTATCTGCGGCAGCTTTTGGTGTTTGGGGCGAGCACGCTAGTACAAGAGTTAAAACAATAACTGTAATAATATATCTAGTCTGCGCTATCATACTCATCATATGGCTTAAAAATGTATAAATCATTAAACGAATAACTTCCATTACCCCCTGTGGCTATATATCCCTGTCCATTAACCGTAAAGCCAACAGCTCCATTTCTACCAGCTCCTTCAAAGTCCGTTTTTTGAGTCCACCTGTCTGAAGAAGGATTATACTCCCAGGTTTCAACACTATTGCTACTTTGAATACCTGCTGTTAAATATGCCAGTCCGCCCATAACAAAGGTACTGCCCTTATATCTAGCCATAGTATAATCATCGTCAAAAGAATCATCAGTATAATCTGATAACCTATTTAAGGCAGTCCACTCATCACTATCTGCATCGTACTTATAAAAGTCGTCTAAATAACCCCCATTACTAAGACCACTTAAAACGTAACCTTCGTTGTTGATTACAAAGCACATTGCATCCCTACGCGATGTTCCTTTCACACTTGCTTTCTTCTCCCACACGTCCGATTCACTATCATACTGATAAAAATCACGAACAGCAACGTTTCCCGAGTCGTAACCAGTACCTACGTAACCTTTACCATTGGCATAAAAAGCAATGGCACCATAGCGTGCTGTCCCAGCAAAATCGGCTTTCTGAGTCCAAACATTAGCCTCTGGGTCATATTCGTAAAAATCTTGTAACTTATCACTTCCATCATAACCAGTACCACAATATCCTTTTTTATCAGAGGCAAAAGCAATTGCCCCATTACGCGCCACACCGGGGAAGTCAGCTATCTGAGTCCACGAATCTTTATTCGCATCATATACAAAAAAATCATTTAACCGATCCTTATTCTCAATATCGTATCCGGTGCCTATATAAGCATCATCATTAATGGTAAAACAGACTGCTTCTGTTCTCGGAGTTCCTTCAAATGTTGATAACTCTATCCAGTTACCCAGGTAATCTTCATCATCATCGCTACAACTCACAAAAACAAATCCGAATGTTACCAAAACGGCAGTTATAATTAAGGAGTATCTCATCATCTTTTGTTCTTTAAATAGTTAGTTTATGTTTTACTGATGACAAAAATATAGCCCCCTTTACTGTGGCTAACTATAACATAGATATAAAGCCGAGAAACATCGACTAATAGGGAATTTTATTCGTTCTATCTGATTTAAATTTCTCTCTGAAATGACAAAAACAGTCTACCGAAAATACATATCACTGATTATCACCGAACTAAAATTCACACCCTTTTAACCTCGATTTTTAAACAAGTGGTTAGCGACCAAAACAGGCTATTAGTCGAATTTTAACAGGTCATAAGCTACTTTTTAAGAAGCCTAAGCTCAAAAGTAATTTCCTTTGCCTCCATAAAACTTAAGAATATGAATATTAAACTGACTTTATATTGCATTATTATTGCACAATTATGTTTTGCCTGCGGCGATGATGATGTGAGCATGCTTCGATTGGGCGAAGATTTCGTCGACTCAGAATCCGGTATCGTTTTAATAGATACACTTTCAATTAAATTAAGCAACGTACACATCGATTCTATACAAACCTCTAATACAGGTGTAGCATTAGTTGGAGCTTACAACTCCGACGAAACAGGTAAAATCCAAGCTGACGCCATTTTTAGGTTAGGTCTCTGCTCAGAAATCATTACTGATGAGGATGTGTTAGATTCTATAACAATATGCGTTAAACATAACCAATATTACAGAGGTGATACCAGTCAAATTTTATCTTTTAAGATACACGAATTAGAAACTGATTTGGATGATCTAGACGAAAGTATCTTTTATAACACCACTACTTTTTCTGTTGTTGATGAAGCTATTGGAGAGGTCAGTTATTATCCTTCGCCCAATAGTGGCGATGAGTATGAATTTAAACTTAAAAATGAGTTTAGTACACGTTTGTTTAATTTATTTTTAGAGGATGCTGACGAAATTGGGGACGCAACATCCTTTGTTGAATATTTAAAAGGCATCGTATTTAAAAGTGATGAAAACGATGCTATTGTGGGATTTTTGGCAAATGAGGAGAATCTTAAACTAAAAATGTATTACCACAGAGTAGAACACGAGAAACTTGAATTTACGGCTACCTTCCCTATTGAAGTTTCAAACAATCAGTTCAATCATATCCAATCAGATAGGAGCACTAGTTTATTAAAAGACCTAAACACACAGAGAGAGGACATTGGCAGTCTACAGACCAATAACACCGTATTTCTGGAAGGCGGAACAGGAGTAATGACCAAAGTAATGTTTCCTGGATTGTCTCACGTATTTCAGCTTGTTTTATTAAATCAGATTATAAAAGCTGAGCTCATTCTGGAACCTACAAAACAAAGCATTGAAGCTAATGATTACAATTTACCCTTATCCTTATCAGCTTATACTACCAATAACACCAATGCAGCAACCGGTTTTTTAGTAGGAAGTGATGGTATCACAGAATTATCGTTCTCGTTAGTAAAAACTCCCCATGATTATGAAGAATCATACTACTACTCAATAGACATTACTCAATATATTATCAACGAATTATTAAACGGATATTTCGACCCTGACTTTGCTTTATTGGTGAGTTTAAATGGAAGCGACCAAGCATCAACCGTTAAAAACTTAGCAATTGGTGGTGACGAAAATACCGATTTTACACCAAAATTTAAACTATACACCTATTACTACTAAATAGTATTTATGAATAACAGGACAATAAGGGTACTTAAAAACATTGCATATTTTTCAATTCTTTGGGTACAAATAACAATAGCTCAAACCAACTCACTATCACCATATTCATCATTTGGAGTAGGTAGAATAGAAAATTCAGGTTTCGGCAATAATCAAGGTATGGGAGGAGCAGGAATAGCCCTACCTACTACCAACCGAATAAACGCTCTCAATGCTGCTTCATTATCAGGTGTAGATAGCTTAGAAATGTTATTTGATATAGGCCTCGGAATAAACTCAACCACTTACTCCTCTTCTTCAGGAGATGCAAGTGCCGTTTCGGGAGGCTTAAACAACATAGCTTTGGCATTTAAACTTTCTCCTATTATTAATACAAGCATAGGGATATCTCAATTTTCATCAATAGGCTACAATGTTACTTCTAGCACTTATATTGATGGTGGAAATAGCGAGATAAACAAATCTTACGAGGGTAGCGGAGGAATTGATGAAGTGTTTATATCAAACTCAATATCTATATTCAAAAACTTCTCGCTAGGTCTGAAGTTCTCATACTTATTCGGACAAATTAAAAAAACAGAATACTATAACGATAGTGAAATCGGTGGTGAACTTGAATTAAATTATGCCGATAACTTAAAACAAATCTATTTTGAACCCGGATTTCAATATCACATTAATACTACTAAAAATACTTTTAGTATTGGAGGAATATACAGCCCCGAAGTCAATTTTAATTCCTCGCGAAGCGTTACCACATCTAGCACAAGTGGTGCAGGCATAATTGAAGATATTGATGGAGATAACTATGAACTGCCAAGTATGATGGCTGGTGGTGTAGCTTGGGTAAATAAAAGCGGAATTAAATTAGCTATAGATTATAGGTTACAGAAATGGAGTAATATTGAATATACCAGTGTAAAAGTAAGCTATAAAGACAGTCATAAATTTGCCGCTGGACTAGAGTACACAAATACGAAAAGCAAAAGGGCAGCACCATATATTTGGCAACTTGGGGGATATTATGAAGATACTTATTTAAAAGTAAAAGGTAAATCCATTGTTGATAGAGGAATAAACCTAGGTGTGGCTGTGCCTCTTAGAAATAAGGACTCCTACCTCAACCTAAATTTTAATTATGGAAAAAGAGGCACAAATGATAATACCTTAATTACCGAAGATTATTATGGTATGAACCTCAGTTTATCAATTATGGAACAATGGTTTAAAAAGCAGAAATTAAATTAACAACAATCTTCTATGCTGTAATTGATTAGAATTACAGCGTAGAAAATTGATAACGACAATAGAATTTTGCACATAAAATGATTACGCAAATTATAATTACAAACAACATTCCTACTCCTTAATCTGCCTCAAAAAAGCTTCTTTATAGTTATCTCCTATTGGTATCCAATCTTCATTAATAACAACCCTATTTTTAGTAATAGATTTTATATGCTGAATAGATATAATAAACGACCTATGAATTCGAACAAAACCCATTCCATCCAATGTCTCCAACATACTCTTTAATGACTTGTGCGTTACCAAAGGCTGCTTATTTTTTAAATGTATTTTGATATAATCTTTTAATCCTTCAATGTATAAAATATCCTTATAGTTCACCTTCTTCTCTTTGTAATCAGCTTTTACAAACAAATAATCGGGCTTTATTGCTGGCTTAGGGGCAGGCTGCTCTGAAAGCGCAGTTTTATTTTTGATATTGTGATAATCAACCACCTTATTGGTTGCCTTTAAAAAACGATCAAACGGAATTGGCTTCACTAAATAATCAACAGCATTTAAATCAAAGGCTTCAATGGCATATTCTGAGTATGCAGTTGTAAAAATAAACAACGGTCTTGTTTCTATACTTTTAATAAATTCGATACCTGATATATTAGGCATATGAATATCTAAAAAGATTAAATCGATAGAATGATTTCGTAATAAATCTAAAGCCTCAAGAGCAGATGAGCATTTTGCAAGCAAATTAATAAACGGTATTTTGTTTATATACGATTCTAATAAATCCTGAGCCAAGGGCTCATCATCAATTATTAAGCAATTAATTCTCATCAATATCTAGTTTTAATTTTACCATAAAACGTTTTTCATTTTCGGCAATAGTCAATGTATGTCGGTTCTTATATAATAACTCCAAACGCTTATGAATATTACTTAACCCAACACCTGAGTGCGAAGAACTGCGTCTCTCTCCCTTTAAAACACTATTGATAACCAACAAACTTATTTCTGTTTCTTCAACCACAATTTCAATATCGATAGAACAATTGTTAGCATAATCAATTCCATGCTTAAATGCATTTTCTATAAAAGGAAGAAATAATAAGGGCTCTATTTCTTTTTCACCTATTTCTCCCATTACATAAAAATCAATATCAACAGATTTAGCCAGCCTAATTCGCTGCAGATCAATAAAATTTTGAATGTAATTTATCTCATCTTTTAACAAAACAGTTTCCTTATCTGCATCATAAATATTATAACGCATAAGCTCTGATAATTTAAGAATGGTTTGCGGTGCTTTATCAGACTTAAGTTGTGCTAACGAATAGATATTATTGAGGGTATTAAAAAAGAAATGAGGATCGATCTGTGATTTTAAAAAGGACAGTTCTGCACTTATTTTCTCTTTTTTTATTGCCGTTTTTTCCTTCTCCTCGTGCAGCCATTGGCTTGTAATTCTAACGCATGAACCTACAGCTATTAAAATAATAGAAAACACCGTGGAGAACTGAGGCTTACCATGTGGCTTAAAATCATTTATCAACCCCAGCTTTTCCAATGCTTCTTCACCAATATAAGGCGGGTGCCCAAAAAAATCACCTTCAATTTGATTTACGAAATAAACATTTATCGCTAGTAATGCGATTATTGAAATAAAGTATAATACAAACTTCTTCCTAAAAAAAAGATGGGGTATTAATAAGTAGTAATTGGTATAAAAAACCCCAATTATAAAGGAATGTAAAATATAGAATTGAGGTTTTAGAAACAGATTAAAATTTACCTTAAAGAAAAAAAGTAATGGGCTTGAAATAAACAAGGCCCAGAATAAACAGTGTATTATAATTATATAGATATTTACTTTTCTTAAGCCCATTTTTTCGTTTAGATTATAGCTCTGAAATACAATAATACAGATAATAGCTAGGATGAATAATAAAACACGACCAATCAAGAAAATTCATCTACAAAAAGGCTTTAATTATCTACCAATAAAAAGATGTGCATTTAATATTCTATAAAAACCTACCTTTATATACAAATGGATAACAGGTATAAAATGGAAAAATACATAGCTCTGTTAAGAGGTATTAATGTAGGAGGTCATAAAAAGATACTAATGGCCGACCTTAAAACGCTGCTAAGTAGCAACGATCTCATTAATGTTACAAGCTATATACAAAGTGGTAATGTTATTTTTAGTATTCTAGAAGATCTTACGAATTCTGAACTTGAATTAAAAATAGAGACTGTAATTAAAAACCACTATGATTTTGAAGTTCCTACAATAGTAATGCGCCATTCGGAATTAAAAGAAACAATTGATCAATACCCCTATTTGATTCATGAAGATCTTAAAAAGCATTTAATCACCTTCTCGAAAGGTAAAATAGACTCCGCAACAAAAGAAAAACTAGATACTTTCAATTTTAATCCCGATCAATTTCACGTAGCTCCAAAAGCCATTTATCTATTTTGTCATACCGCTTACCACAAATCTAAAATGGGCAATAATTTCTTCGAAAAGCAATTAAAAACAAGTACTACAACGCGTAACTGGCAAACTTGCTTACAACTATTAGAATTAAGTAAAGATTAAAATCCAATAATCGCTACTTGACTTGTAATTTCAATTTGGCTCTTCTATCGTACATTACAATACTTCCTGCTACAGATACATTTAAACTCAAGGGCGTATCAAATTTTACTAAATGATGCGATTTTTCAATGGCTAATTTAGATAAACCGTGATCTTCAGCTCCTAACAAATAAACACATCTGCGCGGATGCACAAAAGTTTCTAACTCAACCGAAGCTTCATCAAGCTCTACCCCAACTAACATGGCACTTTTAGGCAGATGTTTATAAAACTCATCAAAAGTATCGTAATGAAAATAAGGCATGGCTCCAACCGCTTTATGTGTATCGCACGCCTGTTTCGCATACCTATTACCAATGGTAAAAATAAAACTTGCCCCCATATTCTGAGCCGAACGCCATAAAACGCCTAAATTTTCAGGTGTTTTCCCGTTCTGAATTCCAATGCCAAAATACCCTTGTTCTAAATTATCAATCATCAATACTTTATTTTTAGATTTCGCAAAGGTAAAAAAAGAAACAGGGTTTATTATAGCCTCTTTTAACAAAACATAACCTTCTAATTATAATAGCATTGCTCAAAGTTTTATATTTTTGTCGCTCCAAAATTTTGATGATATGCAATATAAAATGTTGGTGTTAGATTTAGATGACACCTTATTAAGAGACGATTATAGTATTTCAGAGCGCAATAAGCAATGTTTAATGAAAGCCCAAGAGCAAGGTGTATTTGTTGTATTGGCTTCAGGACGTCCGACTCAGGCTATGATGCAATATGCCGAAGAATTAGAGTTGGCTAAATACAGTTCATACATCATCTCATACAATGGTGCTATTATTACTGATATAAAAAATGGGCAATCTATTTTTGAACAAACCCTTAACAAGCAAGAAATACACGACCTGTACGATTATAGCAAGAACAATAACTTACATATACTAACATATAAGAACAACGAAATATTAACCGAAACAGAATCGGAATATATTGATGTTGAGAAAAATTTAACAGGGATGCCTATTAATAAGGTGCCAAGTTTTAAAGCTGAAGTGCAAGAACCCGCTGTAAAGTGTATTTTATTAGAAGACCCTATTAAACTAAAGAATATAGAACCTCTTTTAAAAGCTGATAAAACAGATTTGAGTGTGGCTATTTCAAAACCTTTCTTTTTAGAAGTAATGCCCAAAGGCATTGATAAAGCAGCAAGTATTCAACGCTTAGGCGAACGCCTAAATATTAAACAAGAGGAAATTATTGCAGTAGGAAATGCTGGTAATGATTTAACTATGGTTGAATATGCTGGCTTAGGTGTTTGGGTAGATAATGTAACACCCGAATTAAGAGATAAAGGGGATGCGATTGTATCTTCGAACAACGATGATGGTGTTGCTGAGGTTGTTGAGCAATATATTCTGAACTAGTTAAGTTTACGATTTTTATTTTTGAATCATAAAAAAAGCCAACCGAACTAAATCGGTTGGCTAACTTTTCTCAAACTAATACAAACAAACCTTATTTAATCTCAATAACTCTTTTAGGTTTCATTTTTGCTTCTTCTTTTTTTGGAAGTAAAACTGATAAAACTCCATTTAAATATTCTGCCTCAATGCTTGAATCATCTACCTTTTGTTTGGCAACTTTAAAGCTCTTTTTAAAGCTAGAATAATTAAATTCTCTTAAGGTCTGCTTTCTTCCTTCTTGAGTATTCTCTTCAACAGAAGCCGAAATACTAAGCAATCCATTATTAAACTCAATACTGAAATCTTCCTTTTTAAGACCAGGAGCGGCTAACTCAATACTATAAGAATTTTCATCCTCATAAATATTAGCAGCTGGTACGCTTTTATTTCCTGAATACATACCTTGTGGAGTCATAAAAAAATCTCCACCCATAAATTCATTTAACTTTGAATCTAGTCCTCTTTGTTTTCTTGTAATTAGTGTCATCTCTAAAATCTCCTATTATTTAATTTTTACTTATTTGAATATGTTGTTGCTTCATTTATTTCAATTGCCGTACCAACATCATATTTATGTAAAATTGACATATCTAGACACAATACATATGACACAATGACCTGTAAAATCCATTTCGCAAGTCATTATGTCACATCCAAACAAATTACACGAATTTATTATTTAAGATATTCGTAACAGAGGGGTAACGTTGAGGCAGTATTAATACTACATCTTTGCTTGCGAAGAAAAAAGACTCATTAGTTAAAAAACTATATACGATATCAATAATTTTTTTCCTCCCAACAATTCCTGTGTGTATCGGAGGTCTCGGCATTTCATGCCCGACCTCCGTTTTCACTTACACTCGCATAACAAATACCATTAACAATAAAACATAAAGCATCCTAGCTCAAAATCCCATTAGAGATATAGTTGATCCGAAGTAATATTTATTAGTTTTGTTGGCAATATTAAAACAACATTACCATTTGTATGATTAAAGTATGTGCCTTAGCTTCGGGTAGTAACGGAAATTGTTATTATATAGAATCTGGCGATGAAGCCATAATAATTGATGCCGGGATTAGCAGGAGACAAATAGTTGAGCGAATGAAAAAAAAAGGACTCAGCCCAACAAAGCTTAAAGCCTTATTTATTTCTCACGAGCATTCTGATCATTACAGAGGTGCTAAAATGGTACATTCAAAATTAAACATTCCAGTATACCTCACGCGTAAAACTGTTGAGCGCGGCTTTTTTACGATGCGCCCTAATACAGTAGAAATATTTGAAGCTGGAAAAACCGTAGAGATAGGATCATTTAAAATACATAGTTTTCTAAAACAACACGATGCTATTGAGCCTTGCAGCTTTAGAGTAGAAGTTGCCAATAAAAACATTGGCGTTTTTACAGATATAGGAGAAGCTTGCAACAATGTAAAACAACATACTGCCTTATGCGATTGCATTTTCTTAGAATCTAACTACGATGAACAAATGCTTATAAAAGGCAAATATCCTCCTCATTTAAAAAGTCGTGTTTCTGGATCAAACGGGCACTTATCAAATGACCAAGCTGCTGATTTGATCGACCAGCATGCTTCTGATAAACTCAAATATATTCTACTATCTCATATTTCAGAAGATAATAATAGAGGAGATATCGCATTAAAGGCTTTCGACCGATTTTCAAGTAAGCACAACGTTAAACTTACCTCAAGGTACGATGCCAGCGAGATTATCGAATTATAAACACACTAAGCACTTATATATTAGCACAAATAAACAAGCATACTAATGAGAATTTTAAAAGACAAAACACAAGCTATCGCTGTTGATATTCAAGAAAGATTGTTCCCTCATATACATGAAAACAATGTACTTCAGAAAAATACTGAAATATTAATTGATGGGCTCATAGCACTTGGTGTACCCATTAAAGTTACCGAACAATATAAAAAAGGCTTAGGCAATACCATTGAATCGTTAGCAACACGCCTAGCCAATTGTGATAGTTATGAAAAAACAGCTTTTAGTTGTTATGATGACGCTCCTTTTAAAGCTGACTTTAATAAAGAAGCTCCTTTTGTAATTCTATTCGGAATTGAAGCGCATATTTGCCTCCTACAAACTGCGATTGACCTAAAAGAAAATGGCTTTCAGCCAATTATTATAGAAGACTGCATAGGCTCGCGTAATCCCGACAATAAAAGAATTGCAATTAACAGAATGCTTCAAGAAGGTATTATTGTATCAAGCACCGAATCGATTCTTTTTGAATTGTGCCGTGCTGCCGGAAGTGATACTTTCAAAACAATATCAAAACTAATTAAATAAAAACCATGCGTGTATTTGGGCTAGGCGAAACAGTTTATGATATTATTTTTAAAGACGGAACTCCACAAGCTGCAAAGCCTGGAGGCTCTGTTTTAAATAGTATGATCTCCTTAGCTCGCATGGGCGTAGAAACATATTTTATATCAGAATTAGGAAATGATAATATCTCAGAAATTATCATTTCCTTTTTAAATAAAAATGGCGTTTCTACTCAATATATTCAACAGCATAACAATGGCCAATCTGCAGTAGCCATGGCATTTTTAAATGAGAATAATGATGCTAGCTATGAGTTTTACAAAAATTATCCTAAAACTAGATTAGATATTGAATTGCCTGACTTCAGAGAGGGTGATATTTTACTTTATGGGTCTTCATATGCCATAGATAAAAACATACGAAAACAAGTTAAAAGTATTATAAACAGGGCCAAAAGTGCAGGGGCAACTATTATGTACGATCCCAACTACCGACAAAAAGATGGTGCCAATGACTCAGAAAGAATTCTGTTTGTAAAAGAAAACTTATTATCGGCAGATATAATTAGGGGAAGCAACGAAGACTTTCTAAATATCCTCAATGCCAGAGATATTATAGAGTCTCACCAAAATACCAATCCTAATTGCCACTTATTTATTTATACTAAAAATGCTTTAGGTATTGATGCTATTTTCAATGACAATAGCAAAAGCTACTTAAGCGATAAAATAACCCCAATAAGTACAATTGGTGCTGGCGATAACTTTAATGCAGGTATTATTTATAGCATCATTCAACTTGGACTCCTAAAGAACAATATATCAACTATAAACGATAAGCAAGTAGATTACATCATCAGCAATGCCAAACAATTTTCTTCTGCGGTTTGCATGAGTATGGACAATTATATTCCGATAGGATTTACCCTAAAATAAATTGACTTTTAAACTTGGTGAGCCACTCTGAATAATCTGAGTAAGACCCTAACTTGCGAAGCTTACGATACAGACGCTTTCCCTCAACTGTATCCGCTAAAGGATATTCCCAAAACACTTTCAGTAAGTTTAGTTTTTTCACATCATCTAAACTTTTAATGACATCGCTAAAACTTTTATGAAACTCCATCATCTTCAAATAAAAATCCAACGTTCCATATTCTACTCCTTGCAATAAGAAAGGATTTCTTAAAAGTCCTCTTCCTATCATCCAACCATTTACCCAAGCATGTTCTGATGATTTATTCTCAACATCGGTGTTTGATAATAGGTCACCATTTCCGATAACGGGAAAATTAAATTGATCTTTGAACTCCTCAAATGTATCCCAATCAGGCGTGCCCGAATACTTTTGAAACCCCAAACGAGGATGGATAATAAGCTCACTTATTGGATATTTATTAAGCGTTTCTAATATTTTATTAAACTCAGATGCATCTATTTTTCCCAAGCGTAATTTAACAGATAGTTTAATATCAAAACCTTCTTTAAAGTAGCCAGAAAGCATTTCATCAACCAAATCAGGATGAGGTAAAATACCACTTCCTAGGCACTTATTCACCACCATCGGAAATGGACAACCCATATTTAAATTAACTTCGTCAAAATTTCTGGTAATCATACACTTGGCAAAACTATTCAAATCTTTGGCTGTATTACATAACACTTGAGGAACAATGCGCACACCTTCCTCTGCTAACAACTCTTTTTCAACACTATAAGTCCCATCCTTGGCAACACGATAAAACGGTGTGAAATATTTATCCACACCTCCAATATGACTACTAAAAGCTTTTATGTAAAATAAATTGGTATAAGACTGTAAAGGAGCTAGATAAATCATAGTATTTTTTTATTTTTGACACTTCAAAATTAGCATTAAATTATAGTTAAAATATGGGTGTTCAAAAAGATCCCTTGGGAACCGCTTGCCTTGATTACATTTCAGGAACAAAAAATGCAGAAATAATTGTACAATCAAATATTACTGAGGACGATATTTTACCTGTTGAATATTTATTTCGACCATTCAACCAAATGCCTGATATTGAAAAGAAAGCACTGACTATTAGCAAGGGGAAGATTCTTGATGTTGGAGCTGGAGCAGGAAGCCATGCACTATATTTACAGCAAATAAACAAAGACGTTACTGCCAATGAAATAAGTGAGAATGCATGCAGAGTAATGCAACAACGAGGTATTAAAAATATTATTCATAACGATTTTTTTCAGCTACCAACAGATACTAAATACGATACCATACTAATGCTAATGAATGGAATTGGTATAGCAGGAGATATTGATGGCTTAAAAATATTTTTTGACAAATGCAAAGAGCTACTATCTCCCATAGGATCAGTAATAATAGACAGTAGCGACCTACGTTATCTATTTGAAGATGATGATGGGAGTATGCTTATCAATCTTAATGATAACTATTATGGAGAAGTTGCGTACAAGATGAAATATAAGAATACTGAAGGTGAATCTTTTAAGTGGCTTTTTATTGATGATGAATCATTAAAATTTCATGCAAAGCAGAATGGGTTTGCAATTGAGAAGATTGCAGACGGCCCTCATTACGATTATCTAGCCAAACTCACCTTATTATAATATAAAAACTAAACCTACTAATAAAAACACAAATTCAACCATTGGTTATATGAAGACTAAGACGTATTTAAAGATTCTAGTTGCCTTATTAATATTATTTATTAGTGAAAGTGCTGGGGGGCAAGTATACAATCCTGCCATAGGAGCTACTGATGTAACTATAAACCCCATCTTAACAATATCTTTTAATGATGTTGATGATATTGTATTAGAGAGAGACCGAAGAGGAAATTTTGAATTCACCATAGAATCTGACGAAGATTTTCATGTCATTAGTTTAGATGATCCCGAAATGCAATTTGAAGATAACCTACTAACAATTGACTTATCAACATTCAGTCTTAAAAACAATAAATTATACTCAGTTTATCACAGCACTGGATATATATTAATAAATGATGTTGATTTTGATGAAATTTGGGACGATAATTATTGGATATTTACAACCGAAGCTTCACTACCACCACCTTCAATCATCTCATATAACCCAATACCAAATACAACTGGAGTTCTAATAAACCAAAGTCTTGAAATTGAATTCAATGAAGAAATCAAAAAAGGGACTTCAGGATCAATCCACATTAGATATACTAGCGACGATAGTGATTTTACTACTTTTACAACTAGTAATAATGCTGTACAGGTTTCTGGAAATACGGTAACTATAAACCCGCCCAACTTCGAATACAATACCGATTACTATGTGGTGATAGAAAACGGATATATACTAAATACAAATGATGTAGCTTTTGGTGGTATTTCCGATCCAAGTGATTGGAATTTTACTACGGAGACTTTAATGCCTACAGCCACATTCAGTCCTGAAGATAAATCGGATGGGATTAGCGTATATAGCATTGTAAGCATAATTTACAGTGAAGGAGTGCAAAAAACCGATGGTACTGATTTAACTGATGCTGATTTAGGTTCACTAATCACTTTACAGAACGAAGGTATCGATATTCCATATACAGCTGTAGTCAGTAACGACAAAACAACTATTACAATAACTCCAACCAGCACATTACCTCAATATGAAAAAATAACAACCACAATTGCTCCCTTAAAGGGTATTACAGGTGGTGGTGAAACAGCTTGGCTTAGTTCTTATTTTACCACAGATGGCCTTGTTACATGGAATGGATCGGTTTCAAGCGATATTTCAGATGACGATAATTGGACAGGAACATTTGCAGAGGGGATTAGTGTACATATTCCGCTTACTACGAACAATCCCGAAGTTAGTAGCGGTAGCCATTATGTTAGAAACTTAAAAATAGATGCAGGTGCGGCACTTACAGTAACAAGCGGAGCTAGCATTACTGTAGCAAAAGAATTAACACTTGGTTCATCAATCGATGAAAATATCGGAAATGCTAACTTATTGTTAAACGGAACGCTAACAACTACTGATGCTAATGTAGATATACAACAGCTAATTGCTAGAGAACTTGAAGGGCTTTACATATCACCTCCTATTACAGGTGCCACAATGAATAACTCAAATATAACCAACAGCGTATACCGAAGAAATGCATATTCAGGTGGAACATGGGAATTGCTAGGAAGTAACGAAGCTATGACTCCTGGAGAAGGTTATATTGCTTACGGATCCGCTAATGAAGTCATTAGTTTTAACGGTACAATAAATAATTCTGAAGTTGGTCCTCTTGATACCTATAGAACAAGCTCTCCAAATAATTATGGATGGAACTTACTGGGTAACCCATTTCCTTGTGGTATTGATTGGGATTTTGTTGAATTATCAAGTGAAATGAATCCACATGTTTATATATTAGACAATTTAACTGGTATTTTCGCTGTATACACTCCTGCTGATGACCTAGGAGGGGATCCTTTATATGTTAACACAATAGGATCGAAGCCAAGTTATATACCGTCATGTCACGCATTCTGGGTACAAGTTAACCAATCTGAAACACAAGGCACAGTAACCATTCCTCTAAATTCACGAGTTATAAGTAACAACTCTTATCTAAAATCAACAACTGCAAGTAACGGAACTACAGAACAAATTCGCTTTAAAGGGATAAATAGTAATAATATTGCAGATGATTATTTGATTGCTTTTAAGGAGTCTGCAGATAATAACAACTATACGCATCATGCCGAAAGACGCTTCTCTAGTAATGCGGAGATATTGCAATTATATACAGTCGCAGAAGATAAAAACTTTGTTATTGATGTTTATTCAGGTTACAACGAAGGACAAACAATAAATGTTGGTTACAAAATAGGCAAAGAGGGTACCTATAAAATTCAACTTAATGAACTTAAAAATATCGAAGGTGAAATTGATATTACACTAACCGATAAGGTAAGTGAACAAGAAATAACCCTGACTCAAGGGTCTGAATATGAATTCTACACAAAGAATGGAACTTTTAATGAAAGATTTGAAATTGAGATAAAACCATCTACTTCTACTGATAATAAAGAAATAAAAGACGACAATAAACCTTTGATTTACTCGTTAAACAACAGTGTATATATTAATACACCTTCGCTAATAAACCCAAGCTGCATTATTTATGATATATCAGGACGTCAAATCCATGCGCAACAACTAAACTCTGATACTATGAATAACTTTATTGTTGATTATTACGGTATAGTTATTGTTAGGGTCACGTCAGAAAAAAATAGCTTTTCACAAAAGATATATCTAAAAAAATAATATATTTGACATAATCATGAGCAAACTAATTTATACCAATCCAAAAATTGAAGTTATTTCAGTAGACTCTGAGATATCAATGATTTTAATGAGTGAATTTACTCCTCCAGATAAGCCTGGTCCACAAAAGACTGCTGCTTCTGGCCCAACGGAGACTTCAAGCTCATTTGAACACAACCCCTTCGGAACTGAAGAGTAAAAAATATAAAGGTTATCACTTACTAAGTGGTAACCTTTTTTTTATCTTTGCGCCGAATATAATTAAATGATATTGTGGGAAGATCAAGAAAAAGAAAACCGCTATTTGAAAAGGTTGAGGTAATAGATGTAGCTGCAGAAGGTAAAGCAATGGCTAAGATAGATGATAAAGTTCTATTTATTCAACATGCTGTACCTGGTGATATTGTTGACGTGCAGGTTAATAAAAAACGTAAAAACTATCTTGAGGGCTATGTAACACAATATCATACCTTATCTGATATTAGAGTAGAACCATTTTGCGAGCACTTTGGAAAATGTGGTGGCTGCAAGTGGCAACCACTACCCTACGCTGAACAACTAAAATACAAACAACGCGAGGTTGAGAATAACCTAAAACGACTAGGCAAAATTGAGCTTCCTGAAGTTGATTCAATTGTTGGTTCTGAGAAAACTCAATTCTATCGTAATAAATTAGAATATACTTTTTCTAATAAAAGATGGCTCGATAATGACGAAATGCAAATGGAAGAGGGATCACTTGAGCGTTATGGTTTAGGATTCCACGTACCTCGTATGTTTGATAAAGTTATCGATGTGAAAAAATGCTGGCTACAAGATGAGCCTTCAAATAGCATTAGATTGGCCATCAAAAAATATGCGCTTGACAATGGTCTTACGTTCTTCGATATCAGAAATCACGAAGGTTTTTTAAGAACATTAATTATCAGAACCACTTCTACCGGAGAAGTAATGATTATAGTAGCATTTTATCATGAAGATGTTGAAAAACGCGAAGGCTTATTAGAGCATTTAAAAACTGAATTCCCACAAATTACTTCGTTAATGTATGTGATTAACGAGAAAGCAAATGATACCATCGGCGATCAGGATATTATCTGCTATAATGGTCAAGATTTCATTACTGAAGAGATGGAAGAGTTAAAGTTCAGAATTGGACCGAAGTCTTTTTATCAGACAAACTCAGATCAGGCATATGAGCTGTATAAGATAACACGCGATTTTGCTGAACTTAAGGGGGATGAAATTGTGTACGATTTATACACAGGCACAGGAACCATTGCAAATTTTGTTGCTAAAAAGGCTAAGAAGGTAGTCGGTATAGAATACGTTCCTGAGGCTATTGAAGATGCGAAACTAAATTCGGCAAATAACAAAATAGACAACACAAGCTTCTATGCTGGTGATATGAAGGACATTCTTAATGAGCAATTTATTAGCGAAAATGGAATGCCTGATACAATCATTGTAGATCCTCCAAGAGCAGGAATGCATGAAGATGTTGTGAATACCTTATTAAAAACAAATGCTCCTCGCATAGTATATGTTAGCTGTAACTCAGCCACACAGGCGCGTGATTTGGGATTAATGGATCATAAATATAAAGTTACCAAAGTTCAACCTGTTGATATGTTTCCACATACGCACCATGTTGAAAATGTGGTTCAATTAGAATTAAGATAAAAATAAAATAATTAAGCTGTATAATAAAGAAAAGCACCAACGTATAAACTGTTGATGCCTTTCTTTAAATACACTATTAATTACCCAATTGTCTACTACTCAACATCACCCGATAGGGTGCTAATACTCTTTTTTCCTTTCAACTCTCTAATCACAAAATCACCAGAAACAGAGTTCCCCTCAAAATCACCCTTCACTTTATTTATTTCAACATCACCTGATACAGTATTGGTATCAACATCGCCACCAATATTTGTTACACTCATATCTCCAGACACCGTATTTAATTCTACATCACAAGCTATATTATTCAATCTAATATCACCAGAAACAGTATTGCATTCTAATTCATCATTACCTACTCCTGAAACATTTATATCACCACTAACGGTATTTATTTGCAATTCGCAATTTTTAGGTGTAGTTATATACAACTTACCCTCACAATTTCCTTTTGTTTTATTTGGGTGTATCAGTTTAACAATTAACGTAGATCCACTTTTCTTAGTAGTGATACTGTATTCTTTCTTCTCATTTTCCCATTCAACGTATCCGTTAACTTCAGTTTTATCCGATCCTGACTCGTCAACAAATACATCTGAAAAAACCATATCCACTTCAATTTCTTTTATTCCAGAAAATTCCTCGTTTATATCGAACCTTTTATTTTGTGCACTTAGAGTTACTGTTATGCTAAAAAGTATAATTAAGGATGCTAAAGTTTTCATATCAATATTTTTTTTAGATTATATACTTGAGACGCCTTCCTATGACCATAAGTTACAGCTAAACAAAAAATAATTCTAAACTATTAAAGCTTAATGCTTGTTTCCCTAGATATCAGAATGATTTATTCTAACATTTCAACTAAATAAATTATGAGTAAAAAAATTTTAGCTTTTGGAGCAAGTAGTAGCAAAAACTCCATTAATAAAAAATTCAGTCAATTTGCAGCCAAACTTTTTAACGATTCCGAAATTACCTTAATCGATCTAAATGATTTTGAACTTCCTATTTACAGCATCGATAAGGAACAAGTTGAGATACCTGAATTAGCACACAAAATCAACAATATAATCCAAAGCTCAGATGCTTATATTATTTCATTTGCTGAGCACAATGGCGCATATACCGCTGCCTATAAAAACATTTTCGATTGGGTTACCAGAATCAATAAAAATGTGTGGAATAACAAACCCATGCTTCTTTTATCAACCTCTCCGGGGCCCAATGGAGCATCGTTGGTTTTAAACATAGCACATAAAACATATGCGCATAGCAACTCAAATACAATAGCAACATTTTCACTACCTTCCTTTTACGATAACTTTGATGATCAAAAAGGTATTATCGACGATAAACTAAACGATGATTTCAACAAAGCAATCACCACATTTTCAAACGCTTTATAAAAAAACACTATGAAAATTCTTCTTACAGGTGCAACAGGATATATTGGTAAACGCATATTACCTGTATTGGTGAATCAAGGTCACCAAGTAGTTTGCTGTGTAAGAGATATGAAACGCTTTACACCTATAGCCTCACTCAAAAGTAAAATTGAAATTATTGAAGTTGATCTACTCAATCCGCATTCACTAAATAATATCCCATTAGATATTGACTGTGCATTCTACCTTGTGCATTCCATGTCTGCAGCCAAGAATTATGCAGAACTTGAAATTAAATCGGCAAGAAACTTCACCAATGCCATTAATAATACTAAGGCTAAACAAGTGATCTATTTAAGCGGTATTATTAATGACAAAAACTTATCCCCTCATTTGCAATCGCGCAAAAATGTAGAATTAGAACTCGGGAAAGGTAAATTTGCACTCACTACATTTAGAGCAGGTATTATTATTGGTTCAGGAAGTGCTTCATTTGAAATAATCCGCGACTTGGTAGAAAAGCTCCCCATTATGGTTGCTCCCAAGTGGCTTAAAACCAAATGCCAACCCATAGCTATTACTGATGTAATTAAAATATTATCTCAGTCTGTAGATAATGAGAGTGTATATGATAAAAGTTTTGACATTGGTGGTCCTGAAGTATTAAGCTATAAAGAAATGCTGCTGCAATTTGCTGCTGTGCGATATTTAAAACGAACGATCATCAGTATTCCTGTAATGACACCTCGTTTATCATCTTACTGGCTGTATTTTGTTACCACAACCACTTATAAATTGGCATCTGCCTTGGTTGATAGTATGAAGGTTGAAGTGATTGCAAAGGACAGTAATATTAATTCAATTATTGGAATTAAACCCCTATCGTATAAAACAGCCATTAAAAAAGCATTTATTAGAATTGAGCAAAACGAAATTATATCTAGTTGGAAAGATGCTATTGTTAACGGAACTCTTGAATTTAAAGTTTCAGACTTTATAAATATTCCAACTTTTGGTTGTTTTGTTGATAAACGAGAAAGAGCTTCTGCAAACATCTCAAATACTATTGATAAGGTATGGAAGATAGGTGGAAACACTGGCTGGTATCATGCCAATTGGCTTTGGAAAATTAGAGGTTTTATGGATTTGCTAAGTGGTGGTGTAGGTTTAAGAAGAGGCCGAACCAACCAAGATGAAATATATGTTGGAGATGCTCTTGATTTTTGGCGAGTGATTTATGCTGATAAAGAAGAAGGTCGTTTATTATTATTTGCAGAGATGAAATTACCGGGCGAAGCATGGTTAGAGTTTAATGCAAATGAAAATACCTTAATACAAACGGCCACTTTCCGTCCGAATGGCTTATGGGGAAGAGTATATTGGTTTGCTGTTTATCCATTTCATGGGATTATTTTTAAGGGCTTACTCAACAAATTAGTAAGCTAGAGGTTTGTTACATTAGAATTGTATCCGATTAATCGTATATTCAAAAAAAATAGTTCCCTACAGAAGCATGAAACGAATATTTTCCATATTCTTAATTCTTATCGTTGCAATTGGCACTTTTAAGCATGCTACAATATTCCTTTCCTTTAAATTGAATCAAGATTATATTGCAAAAAACCTTTGTATTGAGAAAGATATCGAGGAATCAAGCTGTAAGGGTTGTTGCCAACTAAAGAAAAAGCAAAACCAACAAAAAGAAACGGATAAACAAAACATCCCTAATCAGAAAAAGGACTTTAACATAGATTTATTCTATACCAAAATTATTTCAATTTCATCAATGTGTAAAGACAGTCTACATACTTGGATTGAAATAAACAATTACTACAATTACATTCGATTTCATTCATTATTTCGACCGCCACAGATGGCTTAACATTAGTTCACTTACTACATTCTTAATCACAATCTTCTGGATTGTAGTAGTTAATATGATATTTATTGCATTAATAAAGAACAGCTAGCATGCTGAATGGAAGCATTCTATCCAATTACGAGATAGATAAAATTTGCATAAATCATCTGTAAACAGAAATATGAAACGAACATGGATATTTTAATATAAAAGTGCCACTAGTGCCCAAATTAAAATTGATTTGACAGTTTCATGTAACTATTAAAAAGTAAATTCTAAACACATGAAAAGTAACATAAACCCTAAAATATTCGGTATAATATTATTATGCCTTTGGAGTTTGATTACACAGGCTCAAACAAAAATTAAAGTTATTGATGCCAACACCAATAAAGCAATACCTGGCCTCAACTTTCAATATAATAATGCTAAAGGCTCATCCGATTCTGAAGGATTAATTAATGTTGAACTCGATGATAATAGCACGCTCCAACTTTCGCACCTTAGTTACGGAACTTGGTCGCTCAATGCACAAGAGCTCAATACTGCTGCTCAAAAAGGTACAATAAAACGTGCGCCCTTAGAAGTGAATTTATTTCCGGTAACTGTAATTGGTATGCATGATCATAAAGATACCGAACAAAATATCCAACTATCTTATCAAGATAACTTATCACATGATGGTGCTTCAATACTTACCCAAATACCTGCCATAAATGGTATCCGTAAAAGTGGTAGTTATGGAATTGATCCTGTAATGCGAGGCTTTAAATATGAACAACTCAATATTATTATTAATGGTGGTCAAAATGCAATAGCTGCCTGTCCCAATAGAATGGATCCGCCTTCGAGCCAAATCTCGCCCAATACAATTGGTGAAATTGAAATATTAAAAGGCCCCTACGCCTTGCGATATGGAAATGCAGTTGGTGGTACCATTAACTTTAAGCAAAGTAAACTAAAGTACTCTGATAAAGCAGATGTTTATGGAAGGGCTACTGGGGGTTATGAGGGCAACGGAAATCAAACCAGAACGGAAGCATTGGTTGGCTTATCGGGCAAAAAATATAATATTGGCATATTGGGCGCATATTCTGAAGGCAATGACTATAAAAATGGAAACAACAACACTGTGCAAGCCGATTATTTGCGTTACAGCTATGGCATTAACGGTCGGGTGGCAATAAGCAAAACTCAGAACCTCAGTTTTTCTGCTGTTAATAATATTGCTAAAGATGTCGACTTCCCAGCTTTAGCAATGGATCTTAGGTCGGATGATACTTGGATTTTAAATGCACAGCACGAATTAAACTTCAATAATAAAAACCTCCAGCATTGGAAAACTTTAGTTTATGGATCTCTCGTTGATCATACTATGGATAATTATAGTAAAAAACTAGACCCCAGAATGGTTAATGCAGATACCAAAGCTAATACTAAAGCCTATGGAGGTAGAACAGAAGGTTTCTGGAGTTTTAATAATAGCGTTTTGTACGCTGGGGCGGATTATCGTTTTGAAAATGCCGATGGTGAACGGACACGTAATATGCTTATGGGTGAAATGCAAGGCAATACAATCAAAGATAATGTATGGCAAGATGCTCAAATTAGTAAAACAGGATTATTTGCAGAATATTCAATAACTCAAAATAGCTTCAGGTACACTTTATCTGGTCGTTTAGAATTGAATCAGCGTAAAGCCAACGACCCCGATACTAACTTTGCATCTTTGTATAATGATTTAGAAAAAACGCAGGTTAACCCAGGCATTAGCGCAGGTATTAACAGAGCATTAAATGCCAATAACAACCTCAGTTTTTGGTTGGGTAGAGTGCAGAGAAGTGCAAGCTTAACGGAAAGTTACATTAACTTTTTTCCTGTAGGTTTAGATCCTTACGAAATGATTGGTAACCCAGATCTTAATCCGGAAATTAACAATCAAGCAGATATAATTTGGGAATTTAAACAACCTAAAACACAAATTAGTTTTGATGTATTTGCTGCTTATCTTCAAGATTACATTTCTTCAGTTATCGACCCTAACATAGATCCGAAAATGCCGAGCAGCCCAGGTGTTCGCCAGTATATAAACATAAATAATGCGCTTAAAACAGGTTTCGAAGCTTCGTGGCAACAGGATATTGCATGGGGGGTGCAGCATAATTTGAGCTTGGCTTATACATATGGTAAAGATTTAGAACGAGATGAGCCTCTACCTGAAATTGCACCTCTGGATATAAGGTATACCTTGATGGGTAAATATTTTAATAACACATTAATTCCAATAGTTTCAATACGCCATGTTATTGAACAAGATAGAATATCAGAAGAATTTGGAGAAACTAAAACACCTTCATTTACATTGTTAGATGCCAAAATATCCTATCGCTTCTTGAAATTTTGTAGCGCTACGGTTGGAGTGCATAACCTACTCGATCAAGCTTATTACGAACACTTGAGTCGTTCTGTTAAGGGCAGTGACCCTACCCCTATTTATGCTCCCGGCAGAAATGTATTTGTTTCTTTAAACATCGATCTGCAATAAAACGGATCAACCACCTGTTTATATAATTGTAATATAAACAGGTGGTTTTTATTAATTTTTCAAAGCATCTCTCCTTACAAAGGAAACCTCTTCGTAGGAATCTGAAATAGCAAACAAGTCATATCCATTGTGCTTCATATCATTCACTAATTGAATAGTTTTATCTTTACCATCATCAAAAAAACGCTCATGTAACTCAATGGCAATTTGATCTATCTCTACACTCGATTGTAAAATATCTGTAATAATATTGTACTCTGAGCCTTCAATATCCATCTTTAACACATCAATACGGTCATGCTTTAGCATTTTAACAATATCGCTAAAAGACTGCATTTCAACCTCTACCATATCTTTATCCGAAACATTATCTTGTAAAACCAAGCTACCCGATACATGATCTTTATTCTTAGGCAAATGAAACATTTCTTTACCCGATTTATTAGAAATACCAAATGGATAAAAATGAAAGTTAGCAGGCAAATCCTGATTCATGCACCAAGCAATAGACTTAGGAGTCGGATCAAATCCATAAACCTTGCATTGTCTATTTTCAATTAAGGATTGGTCAAATGAAATGTCCTCCCCTATTCCAAAGGAGTAAATTATAGATTGATCACTTAATAAATCAGGGTTAAGATAAAAACCACCATACTTATTTCCGTACCATTTTACCTTACTCCTTAACCCTATTTTTATATGATTATATTTAAGAGGATTTATCAACTTGCGCTTTATAATATTTAATACTGCTTCCACGATATAGATTTTCTTAGGGTTTTAAAAAGTTTAAAACCGACGTAATTTAATCATTTAATTATTCATCATTAAATTTGTGCTTAAATTTCACAGCTTAGATATAAATATATCTGACTTAGATTAACTTTATAGGCCAGATAAAAAACGAAGTGGAACAAAGCGTAACTTTATTAGTTTATAAATCAAACATTAATACAAATGACAAAAAATATAAGTATTCTGGGTTGTGGTTGGTTAGGTTTACCTTTCGCAAAAGAGCTCCTAAAAAAAGGTTATAAAGTAAACGGTTCGTGCACAAGTACTGCGAAACTAGATACTTTAAAGCAAAACAACATTAATGCTTTTGTAATAAACACCGAAGATATTAATGATAACATCGAGCCTTTTCTTGATTCAGAGGTATTATTAATTGCAATTACATCAAAAAACATTGAGGCGTATCGTTCTTTGATAAAGCATATCGAAAAATCAACTATTAAAAAAGTAATATTCATCAGTTCTACTTCGGTATATACTGCAAGTAATAGTATTGTAGATGAAGAAACCCCTACCAACGACGGCCCATTAGCCGAAATAGAGAAACTGTTTATTAACAACCCTATTTTTAAAACAACCATAATTCGTTTTGCTGGTCTTATTGGATATACACGCAAACCGGGGAATTTTATCAGACCCGATAATATCATACGCAACCCCAAGGGATATGTAAATATGATTCATCGCGATGATTGTTTAGCTATTCTTCATCTAATCATCACTAAAAATATATTCGGACAAGTTTTAAATGCTTGCGCAGACGAGCACCCTACTCGCGGCGAATATTACATACAAGAAATGAAAAAAGTAGGCAGAGAAAACCACAAACTAGAAGAAGAAAGTACTGCTCCTTACAAAATAATTAGTAACCAAAAATTAAAGAATATTTTAAACTACAGTTTTAAGTACGCCAAGTTATTAAGCTAAGCTTTTCTTTTTGTTTTAATTTTAACGCTACACATTGAACATGTTCAACTAAATTCCGTTTTGCTTTCTGATAAATTACCAAAATAAAGCAGTATTTTTGCTGCAAATCAATTAATCCGTAAAGTATATTATGGCGAATAACGATCAATTTGGATTTAAGCACGACGATCATCATATAGAAAACGACCCAAATTTTAAAAACCTCAATGTTAATAAGGGAGTTGAAAATATTGAAATAGTAAATAAAGCTGCGGCTGAAAGATTCTTAAAACGCAAACGAAAACTACCGAGTGTTGATACTTTTTTTGAAGGTATCCGCAAAGGAGATATCACTCTGTTAAGTCAGGCAGTAACATTAGTAGAAAGTTCTAAACCTGAGCATCAAAAAATTGCCCAAGAAATTATTGAGCGTTGCTTGCCATTTACGGGTAAATCAATTCGATTGGGGATTACAGGTGTACCCGGTGCCGGAAAAAGTACTTTAATAGAATCGCTAGGAATGCACATTGTGAAAAACGGTGGCAAGCTTGCTGTATTAGCAATTGACCCTAGTAGTGAACGATCAAAAGGAAGTATTTTAGGCGATAAAACCCGCATGGAAGAGCTTTCGGGCGAAGCCAATGCCTACATACGCCCTTCCCCTTCGGCCGGATCGCTTGGAGGAGTTGCTCGTAAAACCAGAGAAACCATTATTTTATGCGAAGCGGCAGGCTTTGATACTATATTTATTGAAACCGTTGGTGTGGGTCAATCTGAAACGGCGGTACACTCAATGGTCGATTTCTTCTTACTGATTATGCTTGCCGGAGCTGGCGATGAACTACAAGGCATTAAGCGTGGTATTATGGAAATGGCTGATGCCATTGCTATAAATAAAGCCGATGGCGACAATCAAAAAAGAGCATCGATGGCAAAAGCCGAATATACCAGTGCACTACACCTATTTCCGCCTACAAAATCAGGTTGGTCGCCGAGGGTAGAAACCTGTTCTGCATTATACCACGAGGGCATTGCCAATTTATGGGATATGGTTAAAGAATACGTTAATAACACCAAGGCCAATTCATACTTTGATGCACGACGTAAAGACCAGAGTCAGTATTGGATGTTTGAGAGTATTAATGAACAACTTAAGGCCAACTTTTACACCAATAATGAGATTAAACCTGAAATTGATAAATTTAAAAATCAGGTACTTAATGATGAAATTAGCTCCTTTGCGGCAGCACATAAACTACTCGAACTATACTATAAGGGATAAAACCCACATATAAGGCAATATTTTAAAGGAAATCACGTAAAAGATATTGTGGCTAGGTAGTGGCAGAATGTAAAAATCTGACTATTATTGTACGACTAAAAAAATAAATAACTAAAATAAACGATTAAGTAATTTTACTTGATACAACAAAAAAACAAATGAAGAAATTATTAATTATTGCTATTGCTGCAATTAGCTTTGTAGCTTGTCAGCAAAAAAATTACACAATTAACGGTACTATTGAAGGCGTTGCTGAAGGACAAGCTATTCTTCAAACAATTGAAGGTGGTCGTCCTGCTCCAAAAGATACTGCAGTTGTTACTGATGGTAAATTTACTTTTACAGGCGTTGAAGATGAAGCTCAATTGTATTTAATTTTTATTGATGACAATAGAGCTCCAATTGTATTTTTTGGCGAAAACGCGAATATTACAATTACTGCTGATGCAAAAGAGCTTAACAAAGCTAAAATAACAGGTTCTAAAAACACCGATATCTATACTTCTTTCATTGATGGAATTCCTTCTAAAGACAGAATGGAAGTAATTCAAGGAGAATACCAACAAGCTATGGGTTCTGGAAACCAAGAAGCCATTGCTGCTATTCAAAAAGAAGTTGAAGAAATAATGGAAAAGCAAAAAGCTTATTTCATTCAGTTTGTTAAAAACAATACCACTAACGTAGTTGGTGCTAACATGGCATTGCAAGCTGCTAGCGAGTTTGAATTAGATGAATTCAAAGCTTTAATAACTTCTTTTGAAGCTAGCCTAGGAGAGCACAAATATGTGGCCGCTCTTAAAGATATTGTTGAGCCAATGGAAAAAGCTGCTGAAGCTAAATTAGCTACTGAAATAGGTGCTGTTGCTCCAGATTTTACGCTTAAAACAGCTGATGGCGCTGATATTGCTTTATCTTCTTTAAAAGGAAACTACGTATTGGTTGACTTTTGGGCATCGTGGTGTAAGCCTTGTCGCGAGGAGAACCCTAATGTTGTTAAAGCTTACAATGAATACAAAGCTAAAGGGTTTGATGTGTTAAGCGTTTCTTTAGATAGAGATGAAGAAGCTTGGAAAAAAGCTATTGATGAGGATGGTTTAAGCTGGACTCAATTAATTGACGGAACAGGTGACGTTGCTAACACTTACGGTATTCAAAGCATTCCTTTTACTTTATTATTAGATAAAGAAGGTAAGATTGTTGCTAAAAACCTAAGAGGTGAAGAACTTGAAGCAAAATTAGCTGAGTTATTGAACTAAGCACTAGTTTATAAAAATATCAAAGCCGGACGTTGTACCGGCTTTTTTTTATAGAAATTATTTGTAATCATAACCTTTTGGTTTATAATCCACAACAAAACAAATATTAGAATAGAAACTTTGAAATATTTAATCGAAGATTATTTAAAATTATAGTATTGTTGTAGCTCTAAACAAATAGGAATTATTACTTGAAAAAAAACATATGAAAAATTTATTAATTATTGCTTTGGCTGCCATCAGTTTTGTAGCATGTCAGCAAAAAGACTACACAATTAACGGTACAGTAGAAGGGGTATTAAACGGACAAGCGATTTTACATACTCTTGAAAATGGTCGTCCTGCACCTAAAGACACCGCTGTTATTACAGATGGTAAGTTTACTTTTACAGGATCTGAAAAAGATGCCCAGTTATATTTAATTTTTATTGATACCTATAGAGCTCCAATCATATTCTTTGGCGAAAATGCAGATATCACTATTGCTGCCGATGTAAAAGAGCTTAATAAAGCTACTATTACGGGTTCTAAAAATACGGATATCTATAATTCTTTTATCGAGGCAATTCCTTCGCAAGTAAGGTTAGACGAAGTAAAACGTGAATACCAACAAGCTATGAGTTCTGGTAACCAAGAAGCTGTTGATGCAATCAGAACAGAGGTTGACGAAATTATGGAAGAGCAAAAAGAGTATTTTCTGCAATTCATAAAAAATAATACAAACAACGTTGTGGCTGCTCATTGGGCAATACAAGCTGCTAGCGAGTTTAATTTAGAGGAATATAAATCTTTAGTAACTGCGTTTGAAACAGACTTAGGAACGCATAAATATGTTACTACACTCAATGATATACTTGAGCAAAAGAAAAAAGAATAGTTGAGGTATTAAGTTAATATCAATGTTATAAATTCAGCTTTGCAATAAAGTTGTTTGAAAATACAAAAGCCGGCCATTGTGTCGGCTTTTTTTATACTTTTAACCATACCTACTGTGCATATTAACTATCCAATACCAATAGTTTCCTAAATGTTTTTAAGGCTTGGTTCTATTTTACTGATGTCTATCTTAGTATCGGATCTTTTATTTTTAGGGGTTTGTTTTTATGCGTCATGTTATATGGCCTCTTTACAAAAAACTTTTGTTTTATCTAAAGCTTTAGTAAGATTGGCTAGCTGAGAGCTGTGCTCTCAGATCCGCCAACCGCACTTAAGCTTTAAATAAATAAGAAAGTTATTTGTAAAGTAGCCTTGAATTTCTTTGCTTCCGTTTCTTGCTTCAAGGCAAGAAATGAAGTCGGGTTTGGGTTGAAAACCCAATACGTAATATAATTTAGGCCAAAATTGATCCTGAAGGGCTTTAGCAAAAGAAAAAATGCTGGTGACACAGTTTATTGAATAGACCCGAATAGACCCCACAGTTTATTGAATAGACCCGTGTAATGTGTATTAATGTTCTCGTAATTTTGCTAAGCTTTGTGCAACATGTATTAATGCTCTCGCAATTTCGCTAAGCTTTGTGTCTTTAAATTTTAATCTAACTTGGGTTATAAGCAATGCCTACTCGTGTAAATTAATAATTGACTTATCGTTACACACATTATATTCGGCCTGCAAAGTGTGATGACTAATATTATAGTGATGGCTCAACTCATGACGCACTATATTTAAAATAGCATCTACCTCTGATAGTTTAAGATCTTTATCTAATTCGATATGAGCTTCGAAATGATTTTCGTGATCGCTTAGTTGCCAAATATGGATATGATGTAGGCCCTTAACCCCTTCGATTTTCTTTATAGATTCAACAATATCGTTAAGATTTATATGCGATGGTGCAAATTGCATGAGTACTTTGGTGGCGCCTATCACTAATTTCCAACTTGAGATGATTAAGTAGATGGCAATCATGATACTTAAAATACTATCGACCCAATAAAAACCATAATATTTCATCATTAAACCGCCAATTAAAACCGCAATTGAGGTTAACATATCAGAAAACAAATGAAGATAAGCTGCCTTCATATTCATGCTATGTTTGGCATCTTTCTGAATCAGCAGCACACTTAAACCATTGGCTACAATACTGAGTAGGGCCAACCAAATAACCATATCGCCTTTAACAGCAATACTTGAACCGCCCATTAATCGCTCTACGGCTTCTACTATTAAGTATACTGATATCCCAAGTAGAGTCGCCGCATTTATAAATGCGGCTAATATTTCGGCCCGTTTATAACCAAATGTTTCCTTATGTGTGCTTTCGCGCTTGCTTAACTTATTGGCAACCCATGAGATAATAAGCGCCATTACATCCGACAGATTGTGCAAAGCATCTGTCATTAATGATAAACTTTTGCTATACAAGGCCCCAATAATTTGAGATACGGTTATGAGCACATTTAGTAAAATGGCAATACTCAAATTGGTTCCTTTAAGTTCGGGATGATGATGCCCATGATTGTGATGATGATGGTGAGAATGATTATGGCCCATAAATTAGTTTTAAAAGTAAATTTAATAAAATAGATGTTTCATTTTTCAAATTCGTTTCTAAATGATCTCTAAATTAAGTGAGAGCAAGTAAAGATGATACAAGCAAAAAGCGAAATAAGAATAAATGAGTGTATATTTGCAGGCATAATTTTAGATAAGTAACAATGGATTTTAAGCACGAAATAAAGAACCTTACAAAGAAATATTATTCGGAAATAATAGGGATTAGAAGACATATTCACGAAAATCCGGAATTATCCTTTGAAGAATTTGAAACTTCTAAATATATCTGCAGTAAACTGGATGAATATGGCATCTCCTATAAAGCTGGTTATGTAAAAACGGGTATTATTGGCACCATAAAAGGCAAAAATCCTGATAAAAGAGTGATTGCTTTGCGAGCTGATATGGATGCCCTACCTATTGATGAGAACGAAACCCATGATATAAAATCGTGCAACAAAGGTGTGATGCATGCTTGCGGTCACGATGCCCACTCTGCTTCGCTTTTAGGAACTGCCAAAATATTAAATGAACTTAAAAACGAATGGGAAGGCACCATATTGTTAATATTTCAACCAGGTGAAGAGAAATTTCCGGGAGGTGCTAAATTAATGATGGAAGAAGGTGCTTTAGATAACCCAAAACCTGAAATTATTTTAGGGCAACATGTGCTACCAGATATGGATGCGGGCGATGTGGGCTTTAAAGAGGGTATGTACATGGCTTCGGGCGATGAAATTTACTTAACCATTACGGGTAAAGGCGGTCATGCTGCCATGCCACACACCTTAACTGATAACGTATTGGTAACTTCGCATATTATTGTAGCCTTACAGCAAATTGTGAGTCGATTTGTAGCAGCAAGCATCCCTACTGTTTTATCGTTTGGTAAAGTAATTGCCAATGGTGCTACCAATATTATCCCTGAAAAGGTTGAGGTTGCTGGTACTTTAAGAACAATGAACGAAGAGTGGCGCGCTAAAATAAAAGAACAAATTAAAAAAGTTGCCACTGAAATGGCTTCGAGCATGGGCGCTAATTGCGAGGTTAAAATCAACGATGGCTACCCTGTAGTTACCAATGAAGCTACCGTTACCGAGATGGCTTACAATGCGGCTCAAGATTATTTGGGAACAAAGCATGTGCATAAAATGGATATTAGAATGACTGCTGAAGACTTTGGCTATTACACTGAAAAATTCCCTTGTACTTTTTATCGTTTCGGAGTAAAACAAGATGGAGATAAAAAAACGGGAGGTTTACATACGCCAGGTTTTAACTTAAACGAAGATGCTTTAGAAACTTCAGTTGGCCTGATGGCTTATTTGGCAATAGAAGCCCTGAAGAAATAAGCATGCTTATTGAAGCGAACTTGGCAAAGTTCTAACAGTATCTATAAAAGTGATCCTTTATTTGAACATTTTCTGTTTTATAGTAAGATTTGAATTTGAATACAATAGCTATTAAATCGGGTACTTTTATAGATGGTTTTTGATTTAAATATTGCAAATAACAAATAAGAGGCAAGGCTTTACCTTATTTAAAAGCATTTCAAATTGATAGCAATATTCGATTTTTGTTTCCTTTTTAAAAAAAAGAAAATAATTTTGCTAGCCTAAATACTAATATTAAAATAATATAATCATGGCTTACGTTATTAATGACGATTGTATTGCATGCGGAACTTGTGTTGACGAGTGTCCAGTAGATGCAATTTCTGAAGGAGATATTTATAAAATTGACGCTGATGCTTGTACTGATTGTGGTACTTGTGCTGATGTTTGTCCTACAGAAGCAATTAGCCCAGCTTAATTGCACCAAACAAAAAAATAAAAAAACTCCATTTCTTACGAGATGGAGTTTTTTTATGTCTTAGCCAAACAAAACCTGATCTAACTTAACATCATGCGGCTCTATTGGTATAGGGTTTCGCCTTTGTAATTGATAGCCTACCCCTATTTTATAAGCATTTACCAAGTGAGGCAACAGACGGTCGTAATAACCACCTCCCCTGCCCATTCGGTCGCCATTATCAGAAAATGCTACACCCGGAACAATGGCTAAATTAATGGTTTCTAAATTGCTAAAAACATCGCCAATAGGCTCAAGTATATTATAAGCACCACTGCGCATTTTATCTAAGCCTGTAAATTGTATTAAATCAACTTTAGCGCCATTTACAACCGGAAGGTAAATTACTTTATCGTGAAACCACTTTTGAATAAAGGCATGCGTTCCTAATTCATCGTTCAACGACCAATAGCATAGAATATTTTTAGCCGAACCAAATAATGACATACGCTCTAAGTCGGCAAAAACGGACCGAGAAGCGTTTTCCTTATCCTTGTTTGATAACGTTTTCTTTTGCGTTGCAATGTCTTCTCTAAGAAACCTTTTATTCATGGACTATGTATTACACTATGGTCTGTATTTTGATGCCGCTAATATTTTACGTCCATCATTGTTCTCCATTAATTCTTTGAGGCTAACATCCGGATTGTTCTTCATATACGATTGTATAATCTGATATCCTAGGTACTCGCCAATACGTGGGGCTGAATCGCTTCCAAAATGAGCTGAAAAAGGTGCATCGCCAGTATATTTCTGAATTGTCATTCGCTCATCGTTAAACAAATGCTTCCATTCAACAATTGCGGCCCAAGTATCTTTCTCTGTTTTTTCTGCCCATCGCAGTTGATCCTTTGAATAATCAAAAAGTAAAGTATTCTCTAGCTTTGGGAACATCTTCTTCACAAAATACTTGATCTTACCCTGATAAATCATATTACTAATTACATCATCATTCACATTACGCTCAGGATACAAAGTGAGCCCCATTGCTCGAAGAACATCAGGTGCCATTTTTTCTTTTATCATGCCCACTCTTAAATATTTTGGAATCTCTAACCACTCATAAAAGATGCAGTCTGCCCCTAAATACTTTTCAATACTCACCCCTACCCAATCCATATCAACGGCAATAGATTGGCTAAAGCCAGATACCATCAAATAAATATCAGGCACTTCATTCTCCGGGAAATAATATTTGTAATATTTAAAAGCTTGGCTCAGCTGGGCCGAAAAATCTTTATGATCAACAAATACATGTTGCGCCGAATCAATGATATCCTTATTCGCATCATAATCAACAAATGCTAAAACTCGTTTTGCATAATCAGCACCATTTAGCGGTCCCGATTTTACAATACGCTGACAGTAAGCATCCATAAAAACAGGATATTTCTCGTTCAGTGTAGCCAAAGAACTTTCTACGTTTGAAGAATCCATAGCATCAAACTCCTTATAAAACTCTATAATATTAACATCGGCATTAATATTAGATACATCAGGCGTATTATCTGAATTACACGAGAACAAAACCATCATAATTAGGGCAAGCAATAAGTATTTTGATGATATTTTATTTAATAACATGGGCACATTTTTATTGAAGTTGTTTGAAGTCCAAACTTAAATATTTTATCCGACATTTTTATTTGCCGATATAGCGATCTCGGAAATAGATTATTTTATTTTTGTAATCAAAGATATCCCTAATGCTAAAAAAGATAGACGGTTTTATTATAGCACTCATTTGTGTAATTGTATTTGCTTGGTTTATACCCATCTCTGATCATACAATAAACACAAATCTAGAAACCATTACCGACATTGGTATTTCTTTAATATTTCTGTTTTATGGTTTAAAACTTAGCCCTAAAGAAATGAAAATGGGTTTGGCAAACTATAAACTCCACATTTTAATACAGGCCACTACCTTTTTATTATTCCCTTTACTGATATTGTGTTTACTTCCCTTGGTAAGTAATTCTGATTTGCAAATACTTTGGATGGCACTATTCTTTATGGCTGCGTTGCCCTCAACCGTTTCTTCATCAGTTGTAATGGTATCAATTGCAAAAGGAAATATTCCGGCAGCCATTTTCAATGCGAGTTTATCGGGTTTGTTAGGCGTAATTATCACACCCTTGTGGGTTGCCATTTTTATGACTACCAGTGATCATCAGTTTAGCATTACAGATAGTGTAGTAAGCTTGATATTAAAAATTATATTGCCCGTATGCATTGGCTTAGTTTTAAATAAACGCTTGGGACATATTGCTCAAAACAATAAAAGAGCATTGACTTTATTTGATAAATCAGTAATACTCACAATAGTTTACCACAGCTTTAGCAATTCATTTTCATCTAATATTTTTGGCAACTTTAAAGTAAGCTACATTATATATACCCTTATCATCACCATTGGTATTTTTATAATGGTATATTTCATCAGCAATTATGTGGCACTTAAACTGGGATTCAGCAGAGAAGATAGAATTACAGCATCTTTCTGCGGTTCAAAAAAATCATTGGTTCATGGTTCTGTAATGGCAAAAGTGCTATTTAAAGATATACCATCCCAAGGAGTTTTTATTGTGCCCATCATGATATATCATTCTATACAGTTAGTTATAATTAGTTTTATTGCTCAAAAAGAAGAGAGGAATACTCAAAAAATTAAGGACTAAGCCTAGCTTAAGCTATATCATTAAGCTGATACTATCACAGATTTTAATTATGTTTGCGGTATAATTATTAAACAATTATTTTGTACTACAAGAGATATCAGTACATATTAAATCATCTGTTTTAATACCAAGAACACTTGAACTAAACAACAATTTATCTAAACATTGCTTAGAAATTATATTACATCATGAGAAAATTACTTTTTGCAGCTTTATTTATATTGATAACAAATGCCATCTGTGCTCAAACACAACGCGAATCGGACCTTAGGTTTGCATTTGCATTAAGTCCGCAAATTAGTTGGTTAAAATCAGACCACGCAGATGTAGATGGAAATGGAAGTTCTTTTGGCTACAATTTTGGAGTAGTAATGGATAAGTTTTTTGCTCCTAATTACGCCATTTCTACTGGTCTTACCATTAATACCACAGGTGGTACATTAAAATATATTGAAGGTGGTGATTTTACCATTGGAGGAAAACCTACAGAATTAGAACCAGGAGAATCGTTAGAATATCGATTAAAATATTTAGAAATCCCTTTGAGCTTAAAACTACAAACCAACGATCAACAACGCACTAGTTTTTATGGTGTTTTTGGCTTATCAGCCAATATTAATGTAAAAACTAATGATGGTTCAGGTAACAGCTTATCAAACGAAGTTCGTGATTTATTTGGATCGTATCATTTTGGAGGCGGCATGCAATATTCGCTTGGAGGAAACAGTTACCTTTCGTTCGGAATGCATTACAACCAAGGATTTAACGACATTACCAAGAATAAAGACTTTGATGATAAAACGGTTCTTAACAGACTGGTATTTCAATTAGCCCTTATCTTTTAATCGCCAATTAAAAGCTGGCAAGTACATAACAATTACATTTATTTAAAATGAAAATAGCCTTAGCACAACTAAATTACCATGTAGGTAATTTTGCTAAAAACACTGAAAAGATACTGAGTACTATCAAAACTGCAAAAGAGAACAATACCGATTTGGTTGTATTCTCTGAATTGTCGGTTTGCGGATATCCCCCACTCGACTTACTCGAAAGAGAAGAGTTTGTGCAACAATGTATTGAGCAAATAGAAATTATTGCACAACAATGTATTGGGATAGCTGCAATTGTAGGAGGGCCAAGTATTAACCCTGAAACCAAAGGAAAAAACTTATTCAATTCTGCATTTTTTCTTCACGAGGGTGTTGTCGAGGGTATACAACACAAAACCCTACTACCAAACTACGATGTATTTGATGAGTATCGCTATTTTCAACCCAATAGCAGTTACAGAACAATTTCATACAAGGGAAAAAAGCTAGCTATTACTATTTGTGAAGATTTGTGGGACGAACAGCCTGTTGCAAATTCATTCGCAAAAAGTAAGCTATACACTAAATCGCCAATGAAGGAGCTTATGAACTTAGAGCCTGATTTGGTAATTAACATTGCGGCTTCTCCGTTCTCGTATAACCAAGGAGAAATTCGCCAGCAGATTATTAGCAATAAGGCAAAGAAGAATCATATTCCAATTGTATATGTAAACCAGATTGGAGCCAATACCGAATTGGTTTTTGATGGAAGCTCTTTGGTAGTAAATAGTGAAGGCAAGGTGGTTAAAGAACTTGCGGCTTTTGCCGAGGACTTACAATATTGCGAACTCGATAAAATTGAAGACAACACAACTATTGAGGTTAAGGAATACGACAAATTAGCGTTAATTCACGATGCCTTGGTTCTTGGAGTGAAAGATTACTTTAACAAGATGGGCTTTAAACAAGCTACTTTAGGCCTATCGGGTGGTATTGATTCAGCAGTTACGGTTGTTATTGCAGCTAGAGCTTTGGGTGCTGAAAATGTAAGAGTACTTTTATTGCCTTCTAAATATTCATCTGATCATTCTATTAAAGATGCTGAAGACTTGGCTAAAAACCTTGGAATTCAGTACGACATAGTTCCTATTAAAGGGATTGTGGATGCATACGAAGGAACGCTTAGTGATGTTTTCGAAGGTCAGAAACCTGACGTTACAGAAGAAAATATTCAGGCACGTATCAGAGGAACTTTATTAATGGCGCTCTCTAATAAATTCGGGCATATATTATTAAATACTTCTAACAAAAGTGAGGCTGCTGTGGGTTATGGTACCTTATACGGCGATATGAACGGCGGTATGTCTGTAATTGGGGATGTATATAAAACGGATGTGTTTGACCTTGCTAGATATATGAATAAAGATGGTGAGGTAATTCCTGAAAACACCATTGTAAAACCACCATCAGCGGAATTAAGACCTGATCAAAAAGATTCTGATTCGTTACCTGATTATGATGTTTTAGACAACATTTTATTCAATTATATTGAGAAAAATGAATCGCCAGAAAAAATAATAGCGCAAGGTTTTGATGCCGAAACAGTACTAAAAGCGGTGAGTTTGGTTAATAGAAACGAATATAAACGTTTTCAAACTCCACCAATTATTAGGGTATCGTCAAAGGCTTTTGGCTTGGGAAGACGAATTCCTTTGGTAAGCAAAATATAAAATTGATTTACTAAGAAGCCAATTTAGAATTTGCTTAAAAAATATATTAGGCCGAACTTACATCTTTCATGTTAGTTCGGCCTTTTTTGAGCGGTCATACTGGCTTAGGGATAGAAACGGCATCCTTTGTGAGCCCATTATGGCGAAGCAAAGATATAGTGTATAGCCCGGCCCGCAGGGAAGCCCATTAAAGTTAAATAGTATAAACATTCAGATAATTTTTTTTATTATGAAAGTAGTAGCCATTAACGGTAGTCCTCATAAAAAAGGAAATACTTACCACGCCATTAACATTGTATTTAATGAATTAGAGAAAGAAGGTATTGAAACCGAAATGATTCATGTGGGACACAAAGCTATAAGCAGTTGTATTGCCTGTGGAATGTGCGCTAAAAACCAAGATGAAAAGTGTATTATAAAAGGAGATGACGTGAATTATTGGATTCAGAAAATGAAAGAAGCTGATGGTATTTTACTAGGCTCTCCTGTTCACTATGCTTCGCTTGGTGGTAATCTTAAATCGTTTTTAGATAGAGCATTTTACGTGGCTGGTGCAAACAAGTCTTTTTTTAGGCATAAAGTTGGGGCTAGCGTTGTAGCTGTGCGCAGATCGGGCGGGTTACCTACATTTAATGAGCTAAATAATTACCTCAGCTATTGTGAGATGCTAATTCCAACATCGTGCTATTGGAATGTAATACATGGAACGAAGCCGGGTGATGCCCTTGAAGATAAAGAGGGGGTACAAATTATGCGTGTACTTGGCAAAAATATGGCGTGGCTAATGAAATTGGTTGAAGCTGGTAAATCAACGGTTAAAGAACCTGAAAAGGAAGAAAAAGAATGGACAAGTTTTATTCGATAAATCACCATTTAAACACTAACCAATAACCAGTTACACCAAATTAACAATATATAAACAGACAAAAAAGTCCTCATATTTTCTAATTACTTGGGAATATGAGGGCTTTTTTATACTTTAGCCGAAATTAGATGTTGTAAAACACATTTTTAAGATGCCAAAGAAAATTACGAATTCCAATGTAGAGTTACCTACAATTGAAGACATTACGCAACTATATTCTGTTCTTACAGATGAAGAGAAGGAGATTGTTTTAAACAATCACACTGTTCGTCAGTTCAAGAAAAATGAAGTGATTTATCAGGAGGGCGAAACCCCTGATGAGCTGCTTTGCTTGGGTTCAGGTAAAGTAAAGGTGTATAAAAATGGGTTTGGCGGGCGTGATCAAATCGTTCGTATGGCCAACCCAACTAGCTTTATTGGCTATCGTGCATTTTTTGCCGGAGGGCCACATGTTGCTTCTGCTGTTGTTATTGAGCCTTGTGTTATTTTCTATATACCCAAGAGTATTGTATACAAGCTGTTGGAAACGAACCCTAAATTTAGCTTGAATATTATTGAGTCGTTAGCACGTGAGTTAGGCTTTTCGAGATACAGAACGGTAACCTTAACCCAAAAACACATTAGGGGGCGATTGGCTGAAAGCTTATTGGTATTAAAGGATATTTACGGAATGGAAGATGATGGAGTAACATTAAATGTTTACCTATCGCGTGAAGACCTTGCTAACTTTTCGAATATGACAACTTCTAATGCCATCAGGACTTTATCTACTTTTGTTAATGAACAAGTAATAACTGTTGATGGTAGAATTATTCGAATATTAGACGCAGAGAAACTAGAAAGAATTTCGAAACTAGGATAATAAAAAAAGGAGCTTAAAGCTCCTTTTTTCGTTTACTAAATACTTCTCTATACTTCTTCTCTATTTACGATTAGAAGTTTTAAATTTTATGTTGACAGAAATAAGTATCTACATTAACCGATATTGCTTAATAACTACTCATAATAATATACCCTATTTACTCTTCTACTAATGCCCGTAAATACTTCATACGGTATAGTATCTAAGCTTTTCGCGATTTCTTCAACTCGGATATTTGGACCGAATATCTCCACCTCTTGCCCTTCGTTTGCATCTAAACCTGTAACATCTAGCATACACATATCCATACAAATATTACCCACAATAGGTGCTAACTGAGCGTTAACTAACATTGCGCCTTTTCCGTTACCCAGGTGCCTATCTAAACCATCAGCATAGCCAACTGGTACAATGGCAATATCCGAATCGTAATCTAACTTCCCTTGTCTGTTATAACCTATGGTTTGTCCCTTAGGCACTTTTCTAATTTGAGATATGTAAGATCGGAATTTAATGACATTACTTAATTTATGCGATTCTATTGGACCAATGCCATACATACCAATTCCAATGCGAACCATATCATATTGATGATTCGGAAATCGCAGAATACCAGCAGAATTCAGTATGTGCTTATCTACTTTTCTATTGATTGTTTTTTCAATTTTAGCTACAAGGGCATCAAATAGATTAAACTGATGCATTGAGAAATCATCAAAAGCCTCATAATCACTGCCTGATAGATGCGAAAATACGGATTGCACTTTTAAGAAGCTATATTCCTTCAACAGAGCATTTAAAAGCCAGACATCTTCATTATTGAAGCCTAGCCTATTCATGCCTGTATCAATTTTAATGTGCACCGGATATTCGGTTATTGCTTCGCTTTGTAAGGCCGCAACAAACGACTTTACCACCTTTATACTATACAACTCAGGTTCTAAGTTATAATGTAGCATTGTTGAAAAGCTCTTCTCCTCAGGATTCATTACAATTATTGGTAAGGATATGCCAGCTTTGCGTAGCTCCACACCTTCATCAACAAAAGCCACTCCCAAATAATCAATTTTCTGATGCTCAAGTACGTTTGCAATCTCAAACGAACCACTCCCGTAACTAAAAGCCTTAACCATAGCCAACACCTTGGTATTTTTATGAAGTTTACTTCGATAAAAATTTAAGTTATCAACCAATGCATTTAAATTAATCTCTAATCGAGTTTCGTGATGTTTTTGTTCTAGTGCAGCTGTTATCTTTTCAAATTCAAACGATCTTGATCCCTTAATAAGGATAGCCTCATTATTAAAGTCGTTTTGAGTAACATTTGACAATAAAACATCCGTAGAATTATAAAAGCGAGCGTTCATTTGAAAACAAGTAGCATTTCTGCTCAAGGCTTCCCCCACTGCATATAATTTTGAAACGCCCTTTTTAAGCAACAATTCGTTTATTCTACTACAAATTTCTTCATCGGTTAATCCACTCTGGTATATATCCGATAAGATTAAGGTTTTGGATGAGTTTGTTCCCTTACTTTGTTGACTTAAAAAGTCGAGAGAAAGCGAAAGAGAAGATATATCAGAGTTGTAGGAGTCGTTTACCAGTATACAATTATTTATACCCTCTTTTAATTCCATTCGCATGGCAACAGGAACTACCTTTGCAAGATTACTCTGAATATACTCTGCAGAATAACCCAATACAAATAAACAGCTAATGGTATTTAATAAATTTTCCTTTGAAGCAGCATCGGTATAAGAGCTATCAAATAAATACTCCTCACCTTTGTAGGTTAAACTAAAGCTCCATCTATCATCAACAGATTTAGTGCTTACTTTAATTTGAGCGTTATCTGATGTTCCCCAAGTAACTTTATTGATAAGGGGATAAGTTTTATTTATTTCGTCATCTATTAAAGCATCATCAGCACAATAAATAATTGTGGAACAACCTTTAAATAGCTTAATCTTTTCTTTTAGTTTTTGACTTTGCGATTCAAAATTCTCGCGATGAGCAGAGCCTATATTGGTGATAATTCCAATATTTGGTTGAATAATAGACTCGAGCTTACTCATTTCATTGGGCTCTGAAATACCAGCCTCAAATACGCCCAACTGACTCTGTTCGGTTAAATTCCAAACGGAAAGAGGAACCCCCACTTGGCTATTATAACTCTTTGGCGAACGCACCAGTCTACGGCTGCTACCTACCATTTGAGCGAGCCATTCCTTAACAACAGTTTTACCATTACTACCTGTAATGGCAACCACATCGCACTTACTTTTTAATCGTTTGGCTCTTGCTAAACTCTGTAAACCTTCAACGCAGTTATCAACAATAATAAAGTTGGCTTCTTTACATTTATGAAAATACAAAAAGGTATGATCAACCATAAAGTTACGAACCCCAAGCTCGTAGAGCTTAGCTATAAAATGGTGCCCATCGTTGCGCTCTCCTCTAATGGCAATAAACAAGGCATTGGCAGCATCAGCAATAGTTCTACTATCAATAGATAAATATCGTATGCTTTGGTCATTATTAATAATAACCTTTCCGTCAATCCACTCTGATAACTCTAATAATTGATAACTCTCCATTTTCACTTACAATTTTAGACTTTCTGCAAACCGGTATAACAATCTCTGCAAAGCGGTTCGTATTCTGATTTCTCTCCCAACATAATGCGCGCCTCTTCTGTAGCCAAACGATGTGAGTATTGGGCTAAATTTCCGCAACGCATACAAATAGCATGAACCTTTGTAACATATTCTGCACAGGCCATTAAGCCAGGCATTGGTCCGAATGGTTTCCCCTTAAAATCCATATCTAAACCTGCTACAATAACTCTAATTCCCTGATTGGCTAACTGATTACAAACATCAAGCAAACCGGTGTCGAAAAACTGAGCTTCATCTATTCCTACAACATCAACATTGCCGCATAAAAGTAAAATATTTCCTGAAGTTTCCACTGGTGTGGATACAATTGAATTGGCATTGTGCGAAACTACCTCATCGGTACTATAACGAACATCGATATGCGGTTTAAATATCTCCACTCGTTGCTTGGCAATTTTTGACCTGCGCAAACGACGTATTAATTCTTCGGTTTTACCTGAAAACATAGACCCGGCTATTACCTCGATCCAACCATTTTTGGCATTGGTATTATTTGATTTTTCTAAAAACATGAGACGATATACCCAAATTTAGTGCGAATAACTTTATTTTTATCTCTTTAACGTATTACGGGCTTTTATAAGCAAGCAATCATTAACTTTGCAAAGAAAGTAAGAAAAAAGACTTTATATTTTATTCTTGATATATTTTTTATGGATAAAGAAGCATTATTAAGTATCATTTTAAATGATCTCAGTGAGATTGAAACACTCATTAAGTCATTTCAGGGACAGGCAAATATTCCGAATGCATTTATTGAATTAACTGAAAAAAAAGTAAGCCACCTTACGGAAGAGCTTAATATGCTAAAAGGCTTAGGTGCTAATACTGTAGAGAGTAAGCCTATTGCAAAAACTGAACCCATAAAACAAGAAACACCTGTTGCTCCGAAAGAAATTATTCAGCCTGAGATTATACCAGAAGCCAAGGCAGAAGAGCTTACTACAGTAGAGCCAATTGCTACTGAGAAGGAAGAAAGTATAGTTAAGGAAGAGATAATTGAAAATAAGACCACTGAAGAACTTGTAAAAGAGACTTCGGTTATTGAAGCGAAGCCAATTATTGAAGCTGAAAAGCCCAAAGAAATTGTGGAAGAAAAACCAACTGCAACTGCTGTAAAAACAGAAGCGGTGGCAACAAAAACAGAGCAAGCAAATAACTTACGACTTGGTGAAACTTTACAAAAGGGCAAAAGGGCTTTAAACGATCAAGTTACTCATGCTGACATTAGTAAAAACCTATTGGGAAAACCCGTTGCCGATTTAAGCAAAGGATTGGGTATTAACGATCGTTTTTTATACCAGCGAGAGTTATTTAATGGCAATGCCACGTTAATGTCGGATACGCTGGGCCAACTTAACGAAATGGATTCATTTGAAAGTGCACTTACTTTTCTGAAATCGAACTTTAATTGGGAGAATGAAGAGCTGAGTAAAAACTTTTTCAACTACGTACAACGAAGATTTTAATACAACATAATGGGTAAATTATATATTGTTCCAACCCCAATTGGAAATTTAGAAGACATTACTTACCGTGCCTTACGAATTTTAAAGGAGGCTGATTTTATTTTAGCTGAAGATACGCGTAAAACAGGCTTTTTATTAAAGCATTTTGAGATAGAAGCCAAAATGTTTTCGCACCATAAGTTTAACGAACACAATACTTCTGATAATGTGGTGCAGCATATATTAGCTGGACAGACGGGTGCTTTGGTTTCGGATGCAGGTACACCGGCTATTTCAGATCCGGGTTACTTACTAGTGAAACATGCTATTGAGGCTGGCGTTGAGGTAGAGTGCCTACCGGGTGCCACCGCTTTTGTTCCGGCCTTGGTGAACTCAGGTTTACCGAACGACCGCTTTTGCTTTGAAGGTTTTTTACCACAGAAAAAAGGCCGACAAACTAAAATGAAATTATTGGCTGAGGAAACCCGCACAATGATTTTTTACGAATCGCCTTTTAGACTAACAAAAACCTTGGCGCAAATGGCCGAATATTTTGGCGGAGAAAGACAAGCTAGTGTTTCGCGCGAAATAACTAAATTGCACGAAGAGAATGCCAGAGGTACTTTAGATGAGCTTTTTGCCCACTTTGATGCCAAAACAGTTAAAGGTGAAATTGTAATTGTGGTGAGCGGAAAAGTGGAAAAGGAAACTAAGAAGGAAAAGAAATATAAGAAGGATTAACAAACATTGTTAATTGGCTGATGATAGAGGCACAGGCTTTAGAACCCAGCTGGCTTAGGGATAGAAGCGGCATCCTTTGAGAGCCCATTATGGCGAACAAAGATATAGCGCATAGCCCGACCCGCAGGGGAAGCCCCAAAAAATAATTAAGAATAACTATAAAATAATTATCATGAAGAAACTAATTGCATTGCCTTTATTGGTGCTATTATTTGCTTGTAACAACCAAGGACACAAAACTACTCAAGAACAAAACGATTCGTTGATAATTGCCAATGCTGAGTTGGAGAAGATTTCGAATGAATTGGTGACTTCTTTAATTAGTATTGATGATAATTTGCAGGAAATAAAGAAGAAAGAGAATTTGATTGATGTGAATTTGAACTCGTCGGAAAAGAATTCGAGAAGTATTCAGGATCAGATTAACAGTGATATTCAATCTATTTACGATTTGATGCTTGCCAACAAAGCTGAAATTGCAGCCTTGGAGAAACAGCTAATTAGTAACCATTCGTCGGATAAAAAACTGAACGATTTAGTAACGCGACTTAACAGACAGTTAGAGGAAAAAAGGATTGAAATTATTAAGCTAAAGGAGCAGATTAATAAAAAGGATATTCAGATTGCAGCCCTAAACTTTACGGTTGAAGGAATGGAACAGGTGCTTGACTCGCTTAACAAAGAGAATAAAGGTGCCACTAGTGAGTTAAAAATGGCCGTTAAAAAATTATATACTGCCTATTATTCGTTTGGTACTAAAAAGGAACTGAAGGAACACAAAATATTAACTGCCGATGGTTTTTTAAGTAAGGCTAAGTTACTTGAGGATAGCTTTAATGAGAACTATTTTACTGAGATTGATATTAGAGAAACAGACTCTATTGCCTTGTACAGACCAAAGGTGAAGATTCTTTCGAACCACCCAAACAGTTCGTACAGCATTGATACTGACGACGAGGGCAATAAACTTGTAGTTATTACGGATAAAGATGCCTTTTGGAGTATCTCGAAATTTTTTGTGGCTCAGGTTAACTAGTAAAAAACGGCGTGAATTTTATTTAAACGTCCAAAAAGCGCTTGGGCGAGCAATGAAATTTCTGCATTACAAGAAACACGGCTTAGGGAAGCTTTAAAGTTTCTGCATTGGAAGAAAAAGGGCTTGGGGAAGCTTTAAAGAAACTTTAAAGCATGAAAAAGCCTTTGGGCGAGCAATGAGAAAATTTCACGCACCATTAATTTTATTAGGCCGTAAAATAATTTCACAGCCCTATTTAGTTTTAGGGCTTTAAAAAAAATTACCTCTTATATATGTTACCACAAAAATACAAGCACTTATTTTTCGACTTAGATCATACGCTTTGGGACTTTGAAACAAACTCGCTACATACGCTTGAGCAGCTTTTTGAAAAGTACCATTTGGGTAATAATTTTGAGAGTTTTAAGCATTTCTACGATAGGTACGAAGCCTATAACAATGAGCTTTGGGAATTATACCGCCTGGGGAAAATAAATAAAGCAAAACTGAACTTCGATCGTTTTCATACGCCTTTTTCAGAGGCCGGATTAAAGTGCGAATCAACGGCAGAGAATTTTGCGAGCGACTATATCACTGTTAGTCCTACCAAAACAATGTTAATGCCTAATACACTGCAAGTATTAGAGGCCTTAAAACGCAAGCACCAACTGCATATTATTACCAATGGTTTTAAAGAGGTTCAGTTTACCAAACTTAAAAATAGTAAGCTAAAGCCATTTTTTACCAAAGTGTTTATTTCGGAAACTATTGGTGCTTCGAAACCTAAAAAATCGTTTTTTGAGCATGCAGTAAGAAGCACCAATGCTCGCAAAAGCGAATGCTTGGTTATTGGCGATAATTTAAAAACGGATATTGATGGGGCTATTAATTTTGGGCTCGATTACGTTTTCTTTAACCCACAAAAAAAGCCGCACACTCGCACTTTAATGCATGAGATTAGCGACTTACAAGAATTACATTCGATAGTTTAAAGAGATAATAGATAGTAGACTTATTCGCATTACACCCAATAGTCTATTATCTTTTTTCTAATAAGCAATGGCGTCCTAAACATTTTTATATAATGTGCTGCACGCCTTGTTTAGTATCGACCTCAGCCAGTGAACCAAAAAACTGGATTGAAATGACGGTTAAAAATTGTTTTCTGTTTGAGTGCTTTGAGGCACGAAAAAGTGCGAGTTTAAAACAATTTCAGTCATGAAACCTAGTTTTTTGAGTGAAATGGGTGCAGTCGACGGTCTTTTTGTCTACTTTTTTGACTGTAGAAAAAAGTAGAAGCCTTCACGGCTTGAGTGAAAATTTAATTAGGAAAACATTGTCTAATAACCTAAAATCTAAAAAGGAACATCACTATCATGAGGCGATGGTGGTAAATCAGGCAATCCAACTTCTTTGGCAAAATTAGAACCCGAACCTTCAGGCTCATTCATTTTAGAGCCAAAAGTAACCGATTGTCCGCCTTGATCCATTCCTAAGTCAGCACCAAAAACGCCCGTATCCGGATCTTCAAATCGTGCTAGCTCACCTCTAAATCGAAGGTTTACATCGCCTGTGGCACCATTACGATGCTTTGCAATAATAATCTGCCCCATTCCAATAAGGTTATTACCTTGCTCATCCTCAGTAATACCATAATATTCTGGTCGGTGAATAAAACATACCATATCGGCATCCTGCTCAATGGCTCCCGACTCACGAAGATCGGATAGTTGCGGACGTTTACCCTCTGCTCCTGCCCTTCCTTCAACACCACGGTTAAGCTGCGATAGCGCCACAATAGGAATATTCAATTCCTTTGCCAAGCCTTTAAGGTTACGCGAAATTAAACTCACCTCCTCCTGACGAGAGCCAGGATTCATACCACTTGCGTTCATTAGCTGCAAGTAGTCAATTATAATAATGCTTATATCGTGCTGTTTCTTTAACCTACGCGCTTTGGCTCGCAATTCAAAAACCGACAATCCGGCTGTATCATCAACATAAATAGGCGCATCAATAAGGTTTTGTATTTTATGATCGAGCTGTTGCCACTCGTAAGGCGCTAAATTACCCTTCTTAATTTTTTCACCCGTAATTTCAGTCTCTGAAACTATCAAACGATTCACCAATTGCACATTGGCCATCTCAAGCGAAAATACGGCAACTCCTTTTTTATGCGTAAGTGCCATGTTACGTGCCATAGACAGTACAAAAGCAGTTTTACCCATCGCAGGACGCGCGGCAATTACAATCATATCGGTATTTTGCCATCCCGAAGTAATTTTATCCAACTCAGCAAACCCCGAAGGTACCCCACTCAAACCATCATCACGCTGCGAGGCAATCTTAATCATTTCCATCGCCTCATCAATCACCGGGTTAATCTGAGTAACATCCTTTTTCATATTACCCTGACTTAGGGTAAAAAATGAACTTTCCGACTCATCAAGCAAATCATCAACATCAATACTTTCGTCGTAAGCTTTGCTCTGAATATCACTACTTATGCGTATTACCTCGCGTTGCAAATACTTTTGCCAAATAATACGAGCATGGTATTCAATATGCGCTGCCGAAGCAACTCTACCCGTTAATTGCGTTATAAAATAAGCACCCCCAACCTCATCTAAATCGCCCAAAGCTCGCAACTCTTCAGTAACCGTAAGCATATCAACAGGTAATTCCTTGGTTGATAAACTCACAATAGCCTTGTAAATTTTCTGGTGGGTATCTTTATAAAAACACTCTGGCTTTAAAATCTCACCAACTGTTAAAAAAGCCTCCTTCTCAAGCATTAAAGCTCCTAAAACAGCCTCCTCCAGTTCTAAAGCCTGAGGTGGCATTTTACCAAACTCTAAATCTTGTTTCGGTGCTGCCTTCTTAGGGGTGTATTTTCTATCTGCCATAATTATTATATCAATTCTAAAATTTGGGGGTTACAAAGGTAAACATCTATCTTAATTTTCAGACATCGATATTCTTTTTTTGACATTAAAAAATGTGTAAATAATCAATAAAAACACACGCAATAGTTATTAAATGTAAAGCCAATTAGGGGCTTCCCCAAGGGGCGGGCTAAACGCTATATCTTTGCTTCGCCATAATGGGCTCACAAAGGATGCCGCTCTTATCCCTAAGCCAATTGGGTTCGAGCTGCGTATATTTTACACAAGCCTCCAATAGAGGTTTAAATGCCTATCACAAGTAATTAACAATTTACCTTTTTACTTGAAGTGGCCTTATTTTTCCCTAAAAAAGAAATTCCAGCAATAACTATTACCGTGCCCAGTATTTGATAGATAGTTATTTTCTCATCTAAAAATATTACTGCCAATACTATAGTGCTTATGGGGCCTACACTACCAAGCACTGCTACATTAGAGGAGCCCAAAATACGGATGGCCTCGGCTAATAATAAACTCGGAATAATAGTACATACCACAGCCATTATGGCCGATAACTGATAAATCTCTGCTGGATAATCCCATAAAGATCCTCCTCTATTTATAAAATAGTGTATAACAATACCTATAGTAGCCACAATCATTGCATAACTGGTAAAACGCCATATACCAAACTTAGGAATTAAACTACCTGTACCTACCAAATAAAACGCATATGTAATGGCACTTAATACAATAAATATAGCTCCTAACAACAGGCTATCGCCATCAGAACTCACATAATTATAAAAGGCTAATAGAACACCTATATAAGTAATTACTACGGCTATTTTCTGCTCTCGCGATGGCTTAACTTTAAAAAACAAAGCCGAGATTAATAACACCATGGTGGGGTATATAAATAATATTAAACGCTCTAAACTTGCCGATATATATTGCAAACCTTTAAAATCGAGAATACTGGCCAAGTAATATCCTAAAAATCCCAAGGCTATTACAAATAAGTAATCCTTTTTATTTAAACTACTACTGCGTTGTTTCAAAGTACTAATAATGGCAAGAACAATATAAATAGGTAAAGCAAAAAGCATTCGAAGCGTTAAGATACTTACGGCATCAATATTAAAACCATAAGCTACTTTTACTAATACAGCTTTAGATGAAAAGAATACAATTCCGATTAACGCTAATAAGTAAGCATAAGCGTTTGTGTTAAAAAACTTTCGAACCATAATTATAGAATTTAAGGTAAAGGCCATTTAGCTTTGTTGAGAAATTATGAGAGTATACTTTTTATATCACTCTTCATACTTCTCAACAACTTTAAACAAGCACGCAAAAAAAAGCCTCTCGAATATATTATTCGAGAGGCTAATTAGTGTAATAATTTATATCTGTATACTACATAACAATACGCTTATGCCCGAATAAACTAATATTATTCACGAGCCAGAGCTTTAATATTGCAGTATGTATTGTATTTGTTCTCATTGCTAAAGCAAAGCTATAAAAACCGTTAAGTAAAAGCACTGTGTTATAGTATAAAAATTGTTAATACTATTACGTGTTCAATAGTGCAAGTTGAAAGGTGATACGCAGAATGAAATTATATTAATCAACACTTATTAAATCAAGATGCAACTAATACGAACCTAGCTTTATTTATAAAACAATACACCTCGTTTAAAAAACAGACTATGCTATTTGTAAAACCACAGAACTACAATTAAAATATACCAACTGGAATCTAGTACTTTAGCTTTGTGCGAATACCATATTTTCTTACTTTTGCCTCCGTCCATTAAAACCACTTATGAAAACCAAGCCGCCAAAAGTTTCTGCATAGTTTATCGATGAATATTTAAAGGGCAAATAGCCATTAACGCATCTTTAAGCAATCAAAGGCATTTAACCTAAATTTTGTATTATGATAAAATACACAAGCTATTTGAAGCATTTAACAGCAGAAGAGAATGATCGCATAAAAATACTCAATGTAAAACGTAATAAATAAATAAATTTAAATATGCTGTTTAGTAGCCTACACTAATAATATGAATATTAACCAATAATTATAACAACAATGAAAAAGCTATTGTCTCTATTAGCCCTAATGGGCTTTATGCAAATTAATGCACAATCAATAGAAAGCGAAACCACACGTTCAGGAGTATATTATGCCTTAAAACTGAATGCAAAAACGGTTTTCCATGATATTGATATTGCGCTCCGTAATTATGGGACTCAAGGAGTGTATACCGAAAGTAGTTCAACTAGTAGTATAGGGTTAAATTTAGGCATGGGTTACCACATTAACAAGAAACTTGATGTTGCTATAAACCTGGCATACGATGAGTATTTAGGTGATGTTTCATACACACTTGATCTGTACGATCAGTACTTTCCGTATATTCTTGAGCTAAGGTCGATGCCATTAACAGCTCAGTTTAAGTATAATTTCTCGGAGCGTATTTCATCATGGTATGTATCTGGCGATATCGGTACCCAACTCAACTGGTCAGGCAAATGGGCTTCAGGAGCAATTACAGCAGCAAGCTTTGGTAAGTCAATTCCTATTTCATCAAAAGCCAACTTAGATGCAGCCCTTACCTTCGATTACCGCACAGTTACAAACATCCCTTATGTGGTTGATAAAATATATAGTTTAGGGGTGTCTTTCGGAGTAAGCTTTTAATAGCTTAACTCCAATTTGTGTCAAGCTATCTTGTTTTAATTATAAGTAATCTTTAACCAAGCCTTACCTAAAACTTACTCTCTCCTTTTTCCTAACCCTATTGTGAATCAATTGCACAACTGAACTATCCATAGACCTTGAAGCATCAACTAACAAGGCAATCTGGTTCATTATTCTCTTGGTAACTATCTCTCTTACTATCCCAATGAGATACTATCTTTTACCTCTTATATAAAATCGACCATTACTTCCACTTTTGCGATTGTAGTTAAGGTTATGTTAATATCCATATACTTTAGCTACACATAGGTTAATGTTAAGTTAAACAGAATTACAAGCTTGATCTATGGAAATAAATGCACATATATTTGTGATCATAATTAGTAAACAAACCAACTGTAAACAAAATATATGAGACAGATTCGCAACTTACCATAAGATCACTTCCTATTTTTTCATGTTCTACAACATTTTTGCACTTTGGAAGGCATGTGTGCTTTATTTAAAATATGATATATCTCATATAAAAACAAGGGGTATCCATTTACAAAAGCACTGTTTTAAACCTCATTAAACGTTATTAATCAAGCCCTTTTCAGATTTGCTTAGCATGATATAATTTATAGGTTTGTATTAACCGATAACCAATATATGAACGAAGTCGAGCCATGATTCAATAATTATTATCAATATTAAGTTACTCGCATAAGCCATGCTTATGTAAATAAATAACCCCATGCCTTGTTTGGTGCAAGGCATATTAAACCTATATTAATAATGATCAAGTATTCTTTATTCAAAAATCATTTTACCCAAGCAGAAAAAGATTGTGTGGTCTTTATTCAAGAGCGACGCACTATTACCCTGCCCGAGACTATTGAAACAATGACGGGTAGAGGTAAATCAATAACCGATACCCAGGTATTGAGTGTGTTAAATGAATTTTCTCATGTGGTATCTGAGCACCTCAAGCAGGGCGATTCCATATCCACTGTTGCGCGAATACCTTATAAGTTTACTAAGCAATATCTTATAAGATCTACTACTTGTGATTTAAGCTGAAATATAATTAAGACTAAACACCTATTTCTATAATCACAGACCACATAAACTAAACATCAATAATAAATAAAGCTATGAGATTTATATATGTAATAATAGTGAGTACACTAGTAATGATTTCATGTGATAAAGAAGACGAAACGTATACACTATCAGAGCAAAGCAGTGGTGTAGTAGCTGTAAATAATGTATTGCAGTTTTCCAACGATGCGCAATTAAGTAATACCATAACAAGCTTGTTAGAGATGACCTTTGATGAGCAAAAGCAATGGGGTAAAAGTAAAAGGTTTGTTTCTTTAAATATTAGTTATAACGATTCGGATGCATGCACTGTAAATAAAGGAGGAGACGACTCACAACCCATAACCAATATTGAAACAGGATATGTTAGTTCTGATCAGTATACAGGAAATTATAATGATACTAGCACTAGAATTCCCGATAATAAAGGAGATGGCTCACATACCTTAACCACCCTTGAAACGGATTATGTTTCTGGCAATCAGGGACCACAAATATATGCCTACTATAATACAGATTTCGATGCTTCCGAATTGGCTTTAATATGCAACCCCAATGGTTTATTTTCGGTAGGGGGTACTATTTATCAAGCCCCTGTGTTATTAACTAGTGATAGCGTTGATGTTGATTAATCCATTAGTAGTTAACACGATTCATTAAGAAGTTGTTGATCTTCAATTATAATATGGAAGCGAATATATAGCTAAAGTTAAAGGCTAAATATTCGCTTTCTGTCATTAATAAACCAATACTAATTTATAAGCATAAATAAGCAAGTACTTTGTTTATTGCTATAGTATGTATCATTCCATTATAGGTTCATGTACACTATTGAAAGATGATTTTAGATGAACCCTAAAGTGTGAAAGTTATGTTAAAATTATTTTGATATAGCTAACAAGTAGTTAATGTTAAGTTAAACAAACTTATTGACTTGATTTATAGTTGTAAATCCGCATATATTTGTAATCATAATCAATAAACGAACCAACTGTAATGACAAAGCCTTTTCTATGTTTAAGTATCATAAGTTTCATAACAACTTATGCTTTTGCACAACCACAAAGTGGTATAAAGCTGGGGGTAAACCAAACTATTATTCCCAAGAATGAAACCTATAGTTTTCAGCCCCAAATAGGATCTTCTATTTCGTATCAGCAAGTATTTAAGTTTACCGATAAATGGCACCTTGCTCTTGGCTTAGGTTATCAGATGAACTCTTTCATTATATCGTATAACGATAACTTAAATGCCGATGAAAAAATGAGTGAAGAATCCTTAATTGTTCCGCTAACTATCAATTACACCTATAATAAAACATCAGTAAAACTTGGGTACCAGTATCAATACATTAGCGATGTTGACTTATTTGGCAAAGGAGGCTTACCTAGTCCTGATTTTCATGTAAATTCAGTTACTACCGGTATTGCTTATAACTTTGGTTTTATCGATTGTAGTATTGATTATATATATACGCCTAAGCGAGAAATGTACTATACTTCGGTTTATGCCGAACCCGTTGTACAAGGTGGGTATGTGACTGAACCAATAGTTACTTCAAGTATGAGCACCATTCAACTTTCTGTAACCATACCATTAGGTAAAAAACGTAAATAATATATCCAAAACCACATAATTATGAAAAAACTAATTGTGAGCCTATGCATCATAGGCCTTATGTCGACCTATGCCTTTGCGCAGCCACAGAGTGGTATTAAAATAGGTACCAATACATCCTTTGTGAATAATACTAATGAATTTGATTACAAACCTCAATTGGGACTTGGTATTAGCTATCAGCATGCGTTTAGCTTTACCGATAGTTGGCACTTAACATTGGGGGCAGGCTACAATATGTATAGTACTTCAGCTACTAGTAAAACTGATAACTACGGTAATATACCAAGTCATCAATCTCAAACGGCTGAGTATTTATCAGTACCCATTGCCATCAATTATACATTTAACAAATTCTACCTTAGAGCAGGTTACCAATATGGCTACAAAATTGATGTAAGCCTATTTGTTGATGAAGGCGTTCTCCAAAGTAACCCTCATGATCATTCAGCATTAATTGGTATAGGCTATAATCTTGGCTTTGTAAATCTAGAGCTAGAATATACTAGCTCTTTAAATCAATCGAGAAAAGGAAATGGTTACTCTTATTATGATGGAGGTTCTACTAATATGGTATACTCCCCTGGTACTAGAAAACTAAATGTTTTGCAAGCTTCTGTAAGCATACCCTTAGGTAAAAAGCGTAAATAATATATCCAAAACCACATAATTATGAAAAAACTAATTGTGAGCCTATGTATCATAGGCCTTATGTCGACCTATGCCTTTGCGCAGCCACAGAGTGGTTTAAAACTAAGTACCAATACAACCTTTATAAAGAGTACCAATGAATACAACTACAAGCCTTTAATGGGTTTAGGGATTGGTTATGAACATGCTTTTCGCTTTACTGATAGTTGGCATTTGACCCTGGGAGTCGGATACAATTTATCATCAGTAATGATAAACGATAAGACCTATGAGGATTATGAGTATTATGAGGGTGGTAATAATAACAGGAAGAGCTCTGAAGAATCGTTAGCAATTCCTATTGCAATAAATTACACTTATAATAAGTTTTCGGCAAAGTTAGGTTACCAATATGCCTATGTAAGCGATATTTCAATTTTTGCAACAGGTGGAGGAGGCTTTGGCATTGATCCACACTCTCATTCAATAGTAATGGGACTCGGATATAATTTTGGTTTTATGAGCTGCAGTCTTGATTATTTACATGGACTCAATCGGACACTATCTTCTTCGTCAGCATATGGTAACCCTTATTTCGGAGGCAATAGTGAATATTTAGTACAAACAAAAGAAACATTTAAAACGAATACTATTCAACTTTCTGTAACCATACCACTGAGTAAAAAGAAAAGCAAGTAAACATGATTAAACAAACATTATACTTCATAGGTATTCTACTATGCTTTTATTCGTGTATTAGCGATTTAGACTTAGATTATCCCGAGGCAGATAAACAGCCCATATTAAATTGCATTATGCAAAACGATAGCGCTATTAGTGCTCAGCTTAGTTGGTCAGCCACTAAGCACAATGGTGCAATAGAGCCCATATTAAAGGCGAATGTTAGCCTGTTTTTAAGTGGTGAGTTAATTGAAACAGTAAATCAGTCTGATGCAAAGGGAAACTATTTCTTTAAACATATAGCAACTCCAAATAAGGAATACGAGGTTACAGCTGCATTTGATCAATCTGTATTGTCGGCAAAAACTACTTCGGTAAGTAAGCCCAATATCACCATTGATAGAGAGTTTAAAGAGTATAGCAACGACGTAGTTAAAATTAGTATTAATAAAGTTGACGAATCTGTTGGTGCATTATATTTATTCATATACAATGAATATACCTCTTATGAAGATCAATCAAAGTATTGGTGTCACGAGTTTCTTTTTTGTAATTCACCCTTTGCAGATGATTTTAATGCCTATTCTTTTTCAGGTGGGCCGGATGGGTTTCATTACCTATACGACTATTTTGTTAGAGTAGATGCCAATAATTTAAGAAGTACAAAAGCTGTAATAAATCTAGTTACTCTTATTGGTTCGGAAAAGGTAAAGGTTCGGATTCTTACTACTAATCCTTTGTACGATGCCTATTTTAAATCGGCCTATTTACAACGCACTTTTGATCCTGAAATAAATTTACCCTTCTCCTATTATCCAGTGCCAATCCCCACTAACATAGAAGGAGGCTTGGGCATATTCTCGGGTGTTGATATTACAGAGTTTGTGTTTGATGATACAGCTAAAAACGACTCAATATCTATTCATTATTAAACTTTAGCCATCCTTTTATTATGAATAATTTAATTAAGCATTCAGGAACAATGAGTTTATTGTTTCTGTTGATTTACACTTCGGCATCCGCGCAAAGCGATGTGAAAATATACGGAACCATTAGCGATGCCAATTCTCAAGAGGCTTTACCGAATGCTTCTATTTACGATATGTCAACTTTTGTAGGAGCGGTTAGTAATCTGCATGGTTACTACACTTTAAGTATTCACCCAAAAGATTCTGTACAACTTTTGGTTTCTTTTATAGGCTATCAAAGTCAATTACTCAATATTAGCCTGTCGACTGATACATTAATTAATATTCAGTTACAAAAGGGTGTTGAAATTGAGGAGTTTAAAGTAATAGCTAAACGCTATCAGAGTATGGCAAAGGAAACAGGAATTACTAAAATGCCCATTAAGGATATTATTTATAATCCGGTTTTTATGGGAGAAGCCAACCTTATTAGCTCATTAAAAACGCTACCAAGTGTTAGTTCAGGTAAGGAGGGTGGCTCCGAACTATTTGTACGCGGTGGTAACTACGATCAGAATCTGATTTTGCTCGATGAGGCGCCTATCTACAATCTAAATCATGCCTTTGGTTTGCTTTCTGTTTTTAACGCATCCACTCTTAAAAGTGTTGATTTATACAAAGGTGGAATACCTGCAAGCTATGGGGGTCGTCTTTCCTCGGTGCTTGATGTTACATCCCGCGAAGGGAACAAAAAGGAGTATGGTGGCGAGTTATCGTTGAGTACACTATCGGGTGCATTCACTTTTGAAGGCCCCATAATAAAGGATAAAGCATCCTTCTTATTTTCGGCCCGACGATCGTGGGTTGATCAGTTGGTAATGCGCGCTATGAGTGATGAAGATGTTAAAATGGCTTTATACTTTTATGATATTAATGCCAAAGTGAATTTTACGGTAAAGGAGAAGCATAATTTCTTTATGAGTTATTACACGGGTAAAGACGAATTAAATGCGAGAGTGGATGAAGAGGAATCAAATTTTGCAATGCATCAAGGTTGGGGTAATCAGCTAGGATCGGTGCGTTACAATACCATTTTAAATAATGGTTCATTCTTAAATTTAAGTACCTACTATACCCAATTTGAAGAGTATGATGTTTCAGATGGTCACACAGATGGCGATTATGTAGAGCAAGCATCAGCTTCAACGCTTAAAGAGTTGGGATTTAAAGGCGATATCAACTGGTCCTTAAATTCTAGGCTGACCTTTAAAACTGGTATAGAGGCCAGTTGGAGAGGTATTGAGCCAAGCCATAAAACAGCTACATATAACGGAGATATAACACAAATCAATGCTCAAGAAAATCAAGAACAACTGAGTTATGTGGCATTTGCATCATCCATATACAAGTACAATAAGCTAAAATTAGAATTGGGCTTACGTGGAACTGTATTCCAAGATAAAGTACAAACCAATACCTATCTAGAGCCCCGACTCAATGCTTCGTACCAGTTAAGCGAGGCCCTAAAACTGAAACTTGGAGCTATGCGCAATGTTCAGCCCCTGTATGCCATGCGTAAAAATAATAATGGCTTTCCGGGTTATACTTGGCTTCCACTTACAAATGGGCTAATGCCACAGGAGGCTTGGCAGTCGTCAACTGGCTTTAATTGGCAAAAGGGTTCATGGATGATTGATGTGGAAGCCTATTATAAGCACATTTATAAGCAAGCGAGTAACTACCGATTTCCGTACGATATTTACGGCTCAAGCAATTGGTACGAACTTATTGATCAGGGCGAAGGAAGAGCCTACGGTTTAGAGTTTTTAGGAACCTATAATAATCATGGTTGGGATTTGCGCTTATCATACACCCTAGCGCGAGCTCAAAGTAAGTACGATGAGATTAATAATGGCGAATGGTTCAATTTTGATTACGACATCAGACATGAATTAAGCCTGGTGGCCTCCAAGGTAGTTTATAATCGCGATGGAATAAAAAGGTGGTTTACCAGTAGTTTTAGTTTGCACTCAGGCACTCCGGTTAGTATGCCAACCCATACTGCAAACAGTGCATTCCCAATTTTTGCAGAGGATGAGTACTACTCCGATTTAACTCAAGTAGATTACTATAATCAGCCCAACAATGCGCGCATGCCATTGTATCACCGCCTTGATATTGGTTTTAACATGGAAAAGCAAAAAGACCGAGGATCACGCACTTGGTCGGTGGGTGTAATTAACGCCTACAATAAACAAAACCCTTATATCTACTATAGATCAGATAAAGGGCAATTTCAGCAATTAACCATGTTTCCTATTATGCCATATGTGTCTTTTAAAAGGAGTTTCTAACACCGCACTGTGCAAATAATAAGATTCTTATCGTTGCGTTATTTATATTTTTTATAAATAACATAAAGCACTAGTTTAATAGTCAATCCATACATATATAGCTATTATGTTTTATACTTTAGCGTTGAGATATAACTGAATCTTTTTAAACATACAGACTTTAACATTTATGAGAACAAAAATGAAATGGCTTAAATTCATTGCAGCTGCTCTAACTTACCTTTTATGGGTAATATGGGTAGGTAACTTGTGGTTATTACCAGGTATTTTAATTGTATTAGATATTTACATTACAAAGAAGGTTCCTTGGAGTTTTTGGAAGAAAACCAAAGACGGGAGTAAACCTAAAGCTTGGATAGAGTGGATTGATGCCTTAATATTTGCCTTAGTGGCAGTTTATTTTATAAACTTATTTCTATTCCAAAACTATAAAATTCCATCCTCTTCAATGGAGAACTCTCTTCTTGTAAAAGATCACTTATTTGTTAGTAAAGTTAGCTATGGACCACGACTACCATATACTCCACTATCTTTTCCATTACTACAAAACACTATACCCATTTTAAATACGAAATCGTATTTTGAATGGCCTAAATGGGATTATAAGCGACTCAAAGGCTTTGGGAAAGTAGAGAATAATGATATTGTAGTTTTCAATTTCCCAACAGGAGACACTGTGCCGGTTAGATATACAAATCCAGATATATATAAGACGAGCCGATTAATTGGTTTAGCCTATGCCAATCATGATAAAAGTATATTAGCCGGTCTGGATAATGCTAGCCAATGGGAAGTCAATCATAAGCTAAAAGAGTTTGGTAGAACGCATATTTACAATCACCCTAATGATTATGGAGAGGTAGTTTATCGTCCGGTAGATAGAAGAGATAATTATGTAAAAAGATGTATTGCAGTGGCTGGAGATTCAATAGAAATGCGACATACCCAAGTTTATATAAATGGTGAAAAGTCTAAAAATATAGCAGGACTCCAGCATTGGTACAATATAACTACAAATGGAGTTAAGATAAACCAAAGTTTCATAGATAAACTTGAGATCTCCAGTGAAGATGTTCAAAATATGACGATGGGTCCATCTCAATATAGGATTCCTTTAACCGAAAAAAAGGCGTCAGAAATAAAAGGATTACCATTTATTCGTCATATAGTAATGGTCGATGAATTAGTGGATTCAACTAAATTACCAGATGTTTGGCCTTATAGCACCGATTATATGTGGTCAAGAGATAATTTTGGTCCATTATATATTCCACAGAAAGGAGCCACTATTCAATTGAATATGAAAAATATAGTGTTGTATGATAGGGTTATTACGGCTTACGAGGGTAATACCTTAAAAGTGAAGAACAACACTATTTATATTAATGAAGAAGAGGCTAGTGAATATACTTTTAAAATGGATTATTACTTTATGCTTGGAGACAATAGGCATCAGTCAGCCGATTCACGGTATTGGGGTTTTGTGCCCGAGGATCATGTTGTGGGGAAACCTCTTCTGGTGTGGTTATCTTGGAATCAAGATAAATCATTGTTTAACGGAAAAATAAGGTTTGATCGATTCTTTAAATGGGTAGGAAATGAGTAATGGCTCTATCTTAATTGTAATTATTAAACAACAAACGCAACTACTAATGTAATTGCGTTTGTTATTTGTATCTTATTTTCTATTGCTTTATTCTACTAAAAGCTAAAGTATTAATCATCCATTTGGGCAATCCCTTTTTAGGGTCTCTACCTTTAAGATTCATATACCAACCCAACTTTTCAATAATCGGAAGTTTATGCGTTTCAACAAACTCAATTAATGTTCCGTCTGGGTCTTCTATATAAGCAAAGTGACCTGCTGCTACTCCCATATCAAAGCTATCAGAGCTATCTACAGTAAATGCATTGTTCTTACTTTTACATTCTTCGCGTAAAGCATCCATGCCAATAATATCAAAGCATAGGTGAATAAAGCCCAATTCGCCCCATATTCTATCTTTAAATATTTTCTGAGGTTCGCGCTCTAAAGCTTGCACTAATTCTATTTGCGAAGGACCATAAATTTTACTGAAACTACCAGTACGAGGTTTCGAATGTTTCAGTAATATTCTTCTGAATTTCTGATCTCCAGAAGGAAGACATTTTAAATCATCAAAGGCATCGGTTTTATCATACACCACCTCATCATAACCCAATATATCTCTATATACTTTTAAGGATTCGTCAACGTTACTAACTCCAATAGTACAGCCATAAACGCCACCAGTTACTGATTTTTGCTTTTTGTAAAGAAAGCTACTAGCCACAACCTCGAATAAATTGTTATACGGATCTTTTACATAGTAATGTTTGTTACCACTAGGGTCCTCTGAAATTTCACCTTGAATATCTAAACCACTCGCTTTATGAGTTTCATAAGCAGTGTTAATATCTGAAGTTTTTATTTTAGTACTGTAGATTCCGTAATCACCCAAGTTTAATTCAAAAGCAGGAGCTTTGGGTTCTATACCGGTATGTTGCCATATCTCAAAGCCTCCGCCACCTTCCATATTAATGGCAAGTGCAGCATATCTTTCTCTGGTTTTTCCATCAGTATGAGGTAACATTAATTCAGCAACAGCAGTATCTTCAAATACATTAATATCCATTCCGAAGTGCTTGATGTACCATGCCCATGCTTCCTTGGCATTTTTAACGCCTACTCCTATTTGTTGAATTCCTGTTATTGTTTTATTCATCTGCTGATTTGTTATTTCATTAATAGTACCACCTATAATAAAGCTACTTATGATCTATTTTATTGGTCATTATTCTGTACATAAATGGTACGAACCGACGAATATACACCATTAATAATTCTTTTTGGCCTACTAATATATCTTTCTTATTTTTTTTAATAGCTTTTAATATTTGATCGGCACACTTATCGCTTGGCATTCCAGTTTCCTGACCAGGATCCATAACACCATTTGCGCTTCCATCAGAAAGTAAAGCATGCTTTGAAATATTGGTTTGAATACGGCCTGGCGAAACAATGGTTACATTAATATTATCCTTATGTAATTCAGCACTTAGCGACTCAAAGAAACCTTGTAGTGCATGTTTAGATGCTGCATACGCCGAGCGTAAAGGAAATCCAAACTTACCAACAATACTACTTGTTACCACAATATGTCCGCTCTGTTGTTGAATCATATAGGGTAAAACCAATTTAGTTAATGCTACTACACTAAAAAAATTGAGCTCCATTATTTTTCTATCATTCTGCAAAGGGGTGTCTTTAACCAACGATCGTTGACTCATGCCTGCATTGTTTATCAACAAATCAATGCGGCCTACCCTTTTAATAACCCGATCAACCAGGTCATCAAATTTATCAATATCAAATAAGTCGGCTTCAAAAACATCACACTGTTTTGTGTGCTGCAAACAAATAGTTGCTACTTCCTTGAGTCGTGATTTATTGCGAGCTGTAAGTACTAAGTGGGCACCTTCATTAGCCAATGCATAAGCCAATGCCTCACCTATCCCCGATGAAGCTCCAGTAATCCACACTATCTTATTTTTAAGATCTTTCATAGTTTATCTTAGCTGATTATAACGATATAGAACTTTTAATTTCGCTGCGCATTAATTGTAATGCTGATTTGAGTTCTGGATTCTTCTTAAATATTCTATTATACTTAAAGTGATTGAATAGTTTGATGTATTCATCTCTTAATAAAACACTCCAGAAACCAAAGAAGGCTATGGCTAAAACCGATAATATTCCGCTGTATGTTGTAGTTATAGCAACCACTGTTGCTAAAATAGCGTAATAAATAATACCGAAAAGCCATGATGCGCCAACGTATACTGAGCCGTAAAACTCATCGGTTTTAACAACCTTTTCAGCAACCTTTCTTCCCAAAAATACAGGGAGCACATTCAAAATATATGCAAGAGAAAAGAGTGGTGATACAATGAATAATAAGATAGATTTTAGCGCAATGTTTTTACTTGGCGTAATTGCTTTATCTCTTAAATTATGTTTGTGCAAACTATCAAAATATTTTTTAGAGCTAGCTTCTAGGGCTTCGTATTTCTGATTGTTATTGGCGTATAAATCATTTATTTTATCCGCAACAGCTTTCTCTTTTGCTAGCTGCTCAGTATCATTATTAAGAATGGGAAGGGACTTTGGTGGTTTATCGTTCTCAATAATCTCAAGACATTGATTGGCTAAAGTGTCTGTTTCTTTATTTTCAAGATGAATAGATTTACTTACCAAGGCAGCATGTAAATCATTATTAAACTGATTAGTTGCTTTAGCAGGATTCTCCTTGTAAAGAGCTTCGTACTGCTTCATTTCAATGGGCTCACCAAAGTCAACCATAACGCGCTCACGTATTTTTGGAGCATTAGTATAGTTCATCGAAACCGGAACCACTTTTAATCCTAAATTAAAATCGCTGCTCTCTTCAGCACCAAAAGCAATACGAGCAGTACCTTTGCGTATTTTACGAACGCGTTTTTCAATAACACAAATTCCTTCTGAGTGAATTAGAATTACCTTACCCTTACGTAGCTTTCGCGAGTAACTATCTAATGCTTCAATGTTCTTTTTAACATCCTTAGCATTATCCATTGCGCGGTATATTGGCGATACAAACATTTGCCCCAATAAAAAACGGTTTAGCTTGGTGCTAAAAACATCGCCACGAGCCAAAAAAGTTAACTCTCTTTTTGTAAAAGCACCCAAAGTCATATCATCGATAAACGAGTTTGGATGCATAGCAGCTAATATTACCGGCCCACTTGAAGGGTAATTCTTAATATTTCCGAAGCTTACTTTTCTGAAGAATAACCTCAGCGTAAACATCATGGTATACTTTAATAAATAATAGAGCATTACTTTTTCTTCTTTTGTTTGGCTTTATCAAGCGACATTAGTAGGGTTGGTAATAATATTAAGTTGGTAAGCATAGCAACAATTAAGGTTAAGGATACCAATAAACCTAATGCTATAGTTCCTCCAAAGCTTGATGCCGTGAATATTGAGAATCCAAAGAATAATACAATAGATGTATAAATCATGCTAATACCAGAACCCTTGATGGCTTCGATAACCGAGAATTTAATGCGTCCTTTGTGTAAAGCTAACTCTTGCTTGTATTTGGCTAGGTAATGAATACTATCATCCACTGAAATACCAAACGCAATACTAAATACCAATATGGTTGAAGGTTTGATATGAATACCGAAATAGCCCATAACTCCTGCAGTAAATAACAATGGAATTACATTAGGTAAAATGGATATTAATGCAGTTCGGAGCGATTTAAACATTATTGATATGAAAATAGATATCAATACAATTGCAATGGCTAAACTCATAAATAAGTTACGAACCAAGAAGTTTGTTCCTTCTAAGAAAACCAAACTTGTACCAGTAAAGGTAACATCGTATTCTGAGGGTGGGAAAATCTTATCAACTTCAACTCGTAACTCATCCTTCAACGCTTTAATTTGAATGGTATTTACATTTGCCATCATCACAGTCATTCGTGCGATCTGTCTTGTTGAATCTAAAAAGGCTGATAAGTCGGCGCTAGATCCCCCAGCTTGCTTAATGTCCTTTATTTTATTTAATTCCTTAGGCGGGGGAAGTACATAGTATTTACTATCGCCCCCCCGGTAAGTTTGATAAATGTATTTTATTCCATCAATTATCGACATTGGTTTAGTAAAATCCCTTTTGAAGTTTTCATTCCGTTGAATCAACTTATCCAATTTATGCATTTTATAAAGGGTTTTTGCTCCATTGGCAAATATCCCATTTTCTTCTTTTGCATCTATGATAATCTCAAAAGGAAGAACTCCCTTATACTCTTTTTCAAAGAATAATAGATCTTGATAAACATCATCATCATGCGGAATATCATCAACTACATTACCTGCAGTTTTGATTTTGCTCATGCCTATTACACTAATTAAAACCAATGACGCTGTTCCAAAATATACTTTATTTCTACTATTTAAAGTATTCGAAATAAGCCATTTTATGGTGTTGGTTAAAAATTTATTGTCAAGATGCTTCGTATGTTTTGAATTCGGTTTCTTCTGAAAACTTAATGTGATTGGGAAAATTGTAACCGAAATAAGAAACAAACACATAATATTGATAGAAGCAATTATACCAAATTCTACCAAAAGTGAAGAGCTTGTTACCAAGAAGGTAGCAAAGCCTGCAGCAGTTGTTAGGTTCGTTAAAAAGATAACTCCACCAATTTTACTAATTGTTGTTTCTAATGCAACCGTTGCTTTACCATGCGATTCGCATTCCTGATGGTATTTATTAAGCAGAAATATAATATTAGGAATACCTATAACAATAATAAGCGGCGGTATTAAGCCTGTAAGTATAGTAATCTTAAATCCGAATAGTACAACAAACCCGAATACCCAAATTACTGATATTCCAACTATAAATAATGAGGTAAGTACTACTTTGAACGAGCGGAAAATTATATAAAGAATGATGGCTAAAACAAGCGCGGCTAATCCAATAAATAAACTTAGCTCACCTCTAACTTTCGACATTACGTGTGTGCGGATATACGGTAGTCCGGAGTAATGAATTTCAATGCCAGTTTCCTCAGTAAAGATTTCGGCAGCTTCTTGCAGATGGTGCACTAATTCAATACGACTTTTAGAATTGACAATATCGTTTTCAAGCGAAATCGACATTAAGGTTACAAAAGAAGTATCGGTTTTTGTAAATACAAGATCCTTATAAAAACGGTTTGATGTAAGGTCTTTTATGATGGAATCAAGTTCGAGCTGTGTTTTTGGTACTTTGTTAAAGTAGGGGTAATTACTAATAGTTGAATCTGCCTTTGAATACGACAAACCTTGCAGTGAGCAAAGTGAAGTTACCGACTTTACACCCCTATAGTCTTCTTTATTATACTCAACTGTAATCTCCTTAATATCTTTACTAAGTTTATAAAAGGCTTCAAAATTATCGAGTTGAAGTACTGATGGGTCCTTAACGCCTAATAATATTAAGCGAGCATCTTCTCCAAAGAGTTCTTTAAAGTTATTATACTCAATAAAAGTAGAGTCTGTTTCTGGCAACATTTGTGCTAACTCGTAGTCTAGCTCTACTTTTTGGGCATTGTACCCCATAAAAAGAGTAATACCTATGATAGCCGATAATATGGCTACTCTATATTTAATTATTGCGTGATTTACTTCGTGCTTTTTCACCTAGTTTGTAATCTTGAAAATGATAAATACTAAGGAAAAATTCCCTAGTGCAAATATTTTGCAAATATAGGAGTTCTACATTTAAGGATTACTTAAGTTGGGTGTTTTCTCGCACAGTTTTCTAAATGTTTTTAATGAGTTTATGATGCGCTTATTTTTTCTTTGAGGCAACTAATGAATAAACAAGTGGGAACTTGTCTTCTAAACCTTTAATCTTATGTTGGTTTTCCTCTACCTCTATTGTGTTCTCAAAACAATTATAAGGTGAGTAATTATACTCCTGAAAGTCGTTAATGCTTAAACCTGTTTTAATAATTGAATTGATAACAGTACTTAATCCATGATTCCAACATACAGATTTCTCTTTTATATTAGAGTTTGATTCAGAATCTGTATAAGTAGCTTCTAATTCTTCGATGATAGCTTCTGAATCAGAATAATTAAATTCTACTTTCTTAAAATCATAGCTAAACATCCAAACTATAGGGTGAAACTCTACAAAAACTAACTTACCTCCAGGTTTTAGAAAGTGGTTAATAATTTCGGCCCATTTTTCCATATCCGGGAGCCAACCAATTACTCCGTATGATGTGTATATTATATCAAACTTTTCATCTAAAACATCAGGTAGTTTGTAGATGTCGCTTTGTATGAAACTTGCATTTGTACTAAGCGAACTATTTAACTCTTTGGCTTTCTTAATGGCTTCATCAGAAAAATCAACACCTGTTGAAATAGCCCCATGTCTTGCTAAGGAAATTGTATCCATACCAAAATGGCATTGTAAGTGCAATACTTTCTTACCATCTAGATTACCTAATAATTCTAGTTCAATCGGATTTAAAGAATCTTTTCCTTTTAAAAAGGAATCAACATCATAAAATTTAGATTTATAATGTATTTCAGTTTTTTTATTCCAAAGGTTTTTGTTGATGCTGATATAATCCATTTAGGAGTTTTTTTAATAAATAGAGTTAAAGTTCATATTTAGATAATGCAAATCTAAAAATTGTTTTGTCAATAATGTATAATAATCCGCATGCAAGAGTAATTATAAAAGCTAAGGATGGAATTTTGTGAAAGGTACTCATGATAATATCAATAGAGTATTTGAATGTACTGTGTAAAGTACTCATTCCGTAAATATCAAGTAGCTCAATATTACTCTGAGCAAACCATAAGAGCAATAGAATACTGGCGCAAGATAATGCGAAGTAAATAGTGGTGTAATTTAGCTTAGTTTCTTTCTTTAATTCAAAAACAGGAGCTTGTGAACCCACAGTGTGCATAACCTTTTTTGTAAAATCAGCTGAAGGTTCTTCAAGTTCTATCGATGAGAATAAATCACGTAAAAGTTCATCGTCTTCGTTGGTATGTATATTATGATGTTTCATCTTCTTAAAATTTAAATTTATTAGGCCTGAATTAATGATTGTGCTTTCCCGTTCATTAACTTTTGTAAAATAGCCAACATGTTTTTTCGAGCTCTATGTAGTTTTACTTTTACATTACTTGAGCTGAGTTCAGTAGTTTTTGATATTTCTTCAATACTTAATTCTTGATAGTAATATAAAACTAATATGAAGGCCTCATCCTCTTTAAGCTTGCTAATTGCTATTTTTATAATTTTCTTTTTATCAAATCTTTCTAAATGATCAATTTGATAACTATCAAGGTTTATATCAATTTCATTTAGATCATCAATGTTCTGATTAAAATGTTTTTTGATACGTACTTTACTCAGTGCAGTTCTGTATATTATTTGATATAGCCATGTGCTAAACTTTGATTTTCCTTTGAAAGTATTTAAATTTTTATAGGCTTTAACAAAAGCATCCTGAGCTACTTCCTCAGCATCTTCACTGTGTTTTGTTATACTTAGAGCCAAGGTATAGGCCATCCTCTTGTATTTATCCACAAGGGCACTATAGGCTTCTACTTTGCCGCTTTTAATTTCCTCTATAAGTAAATTGTCTTCTTTTGGGTTCATCTATACGGTATGACGCCTTTAAAAGAACTCAAGTTACAGATATTTGTAAAATAAACTCTTTTAAATTAGTGAGACACCTAGAGCGGTATTAAGACACCTTCAAACTCGATATTTATTAATTACCACAAGGTTTATTACTATTTTAAATAACTATAAAGGAAAAAAGTGAAAATTTTTCTATTTATCAAATAAATACTTTATTACCTAATAAGAATCATATACATGAATATGCTTAATTTGAGGATATTCTTAGGTTTTTTGTAAATATCATAGATTATAGCTCTGTTTTATTGATAGTTCCACATCACTCAAGAGAACAAACCCAAACAACTCACTACAAATACATTACAAACAACACTCAAATAATACAGTAAGAGTTTATAATAGATTTTCACTCTTATAAAGTATACAAAATGATCATTGAATATTCTTAATACGAACTACTATTATTTAGTGTTGGTTATTAATTTGACAGATTGTCATTTTGTTAAATAACTTACCAAACCTAAGTTACTGAACGTGAACGATTAATGTTTTCCCTTGTGTTTATTTTAAAAAAAACATAACTTAAACTTGTAATCTATTTACGGTGAATCAGAGTAACCCAATTGGAGATCTTATCGATCTGTTAATCATTTAACAGGTAATACCTATTCTATACATTCCAGAATCTTACAACAATTGATTCTCGGTTAGTTTAAGTGCTTAATACTAGTTTTATGAGAAAAATTAGAATAATAATTAGCACACTATTATTTTGCTCGTTGGCAGGATATTCTCAGAGCCTTATTAGGTATGCATTCACAGATTTTCCATCAAAGAATTGGAAATCGGCTTCATTGATGTATGTAGCAGGTTTTGCCGATGGACATGCTGAACTTCTTTCGCATCATTATTATAAATTCGAAAGGACTTTTCCTAATGCTAATGCACAATTTTGGAACCCAGAACTATCTTGGGTGAATAAGTATAAAAATAATGACCCAAATCAGGGGCCTAAGTATTTTGGCAGCACCAACGTATTTGTATTAGCCACCGATGGCTATCATGCATGCAAGTTTGTTCAAAAATCAGCAATAGTTGCTGCATTGGTCATCAAAATTGGTGAAAAGAAAAAGTTTAAATTTTACATTGTTGACGCTGTTATGTATTTAGTTACATATACCCTTGGCTTTTATACATCTTACAGTTGGATGTATAGATAGTCTATCTCTTCTATATATAAGCAAGCCTTCGCTTGCTGTATAATATTATGGAATTCATTTTACTTAAATTGTTAATATTATTACTATGGAGTTTATTCGTTCTATAAGATTGATGGTGCTTTTATTTATTGTTAGTATATATTCATGCGGTGAGGAGGATATAAACCTTGTTATAGTTGAACCAACCATTATTGAAGGTGTAAGATTGTTCTATAATGTTCAAAACCAAGACATGTCAAATTTAGGGTGGGAAGAGAAAGAAAAAGATATTTCTTTTTTATCCTGTAATGGTACCATTTGTTATAAAGTGATTAAAGGTGAGTATAGCGGAGATAATGGCGTATTTATTAGCGAAATGATAATTCATTTGGATAATCAAGAGACTGCTGAAACAATGCTTAAAATGCTTGAAATAGAATTATTAAAAGGAATGGATGATCCTCAACTAAATTATACCTATAAGGATGGATTACATACTTATATTAGAGGTGTTGAACGTTTTGAAGTATCTACATCAGAATTAAATACTAGTATCGTAGTAACTCCTGTTGTAAATTTGATTCAAGCTTCACGTTAACAAAAAAAGCTTCACAATTGTGAAGCTTTTAGTACCGAGAGGCGGGCTTGAACCGCCGACCTCATGATTATGAATCATGCGCTCTAACCAGCTGAGCTACCTCGGCATTTTGTTGCAAATGCTTCAGAGAAGCGGAGTGTTATTCCTTTTTTGCGGTGGCAAATGTATAGGATTAATTGTTAATTACCAAATGAAGTTTGTAAATAATTTGATGTTATTTTAAGCTTTAAACTTATCTGTTTAAGATTCAATTTATTAAAGTTTAAAATAAATTATAAGTCGGATTGCCAAACATAACAATCTTTCATTTTAATTTCAGGTTTATCTTTAAAAATACCATAAACGGCCGCTCCACTGCCTGTCATGCTTGCATAAATTGCACCTAGCTTACAGAATTCTTCTTTTATAGCTTTAATATCAGGATGAGCATTTAATATGCCTGGTTCAAAATCGTTAGATATTAAAGTAGTCCAATTCTCCAAAGGTTCGTTGATGGCATCCTTAATGGGATGCTTTGGCTTTTGAGGTGTAATACCACTAAAAGCTTCTGCCGTTGAAATATGAACGTTTGGTTTGATTAGCACAAGATGATAGCCTTGCAGGTTTAAATCAATGGTTTGAAGTTCTTCACCAATGCCAGAGGCGAAACACGGTGTGTTTAAAATAAAAAAAGCACAGTCGGCACCAATTTTGGCTGCATAAGCGATGAGTTCATCTTTGCTTAGGCCCAATTTAAACAAAGTATTTATTGTGCTTAGGGTAAATGCTGCATCAGCTGATCCGCCACCAATACCAGCACCAAAAGGTATTACTTTATGTAAATGTATTTTTATCGGAGGTATATCAAAGTCTTCTTTCAGCTTTAAGAGTGCCTTAATACAGAGGTTGTCTTTAGCATCGCCATCAATAACTAAACCAGAGGAACTCCAAATATAGGGCTCGTTAGATTCTTTATTTTCTATAATTTCGAGTGAATCGCAAAGTGCTATAGGGTAAAATACGGTTTCTAGGTTATGGTAACCGTCTTTACGTTTTTCGGTAATATTAAGTCCTATGTTTATTTTAGCATTGGGAAAGCAAATCATATGTATTGTTTTTATTGCGACAAATATACAATAGTTCGTTAGTTTTTAGTAGAAGATATGTGCGAATAGAATTTGAAAATGAACAATAAGATGAATAAGTATTATCAGTGAGAAATATTTACTAATATTAGTTATAGGATTTAAGTGCTTGCAGTTATTTGGCTTAGGGATAAGAGCGGCATCCTTTGTGAGCCCATTATGGCGAAGCAAAGATATAGCGTTTAGCCCGCCCCGCAGGGAAGCCCCAAGTTAATTATTAGTTGTTAATGAGACTTACAGCTTACTAGGTGTTTTAATAAACCATTCATCTTCATACTTGATACTCGCAAGCTAGTGTAGTACGTTTGATAATGTTTTGTACATTTGTGTATCAATTAATATCAACCCATAAATAAACAATCATTATATGCGCAATCTACTGTATATTATTACGGCTATGGTTATATCACTATCGGCCTGTAAAACAAAACCTAATGCACATAAACCTGCACCTTCGGGCAAAGCGGGAGTTATGGTAATTGTAATGAACGATTCTGTAAAGAAATCGGAAGGAGGTAAAATGATTTGGGACATTATGGTTCAGCCTATGATTGGCCTGCCACAAGAAGAACCCATGTTTGATGCTTCGGTGATACCCTACCGCTCGTTTTCTGATTTTATGAAGACTTACCGTAATATTGTTATTGTTGAAGTGGGTGCAAAGGTGAAGGAAGAAGGTATTAAGTTTTATAAAGAAACTTGGGCTCGAGATCAGGCACTGGTTAAGGTATTTGCTAAGGATACGAGTAGTTTAAAACTACAGATTGAAGAGAATGAACTAAAGCTTGTGGGCTTTTTTACCAAGGCTGAACGCGATAGACTAAATAAGTTTTATACAAAGACTTTTAGTAAGGAAATGACGGACTTAATGAAAGAGAACTACGATTACGTGATTAATGTACCGCGCGAATTTAGCTTACGCAAAAGAAACGATGAGGTGCTATGGATGTCGCACGAAACAGCATCATCGAGCCTAGGAGTTATCACTTACCAAATTGATTATGTGGGCGAAGGTTCCTTCTCTAAAGAGTATTTACTTAACAAACGCTACGAGATGCTTAAGGCTCAAGTTCCTGGACCAAGTGAGGGTTCCTACATGACTACGGAACCTAAATTTCCGGTTAGCTATCAGGTAATTAATACCCCTAACGATAAAAATGTTATTGAGCTACGTGGCTTGTGGCGTGTTGAAGGCGATATGATGGGCGGACCATTTATTAGCTACTCGCACCTAAATAAAGAAACCAATAAAATAACAGTTACCGAAGGGTATGCATACAACCCTACAAAACCTAACAAACGCAATATGATGCGCCAGTTAGAGGCTGTTTTACGCACCTACAAACCTATAAAAAAAGCAACTGAAACAGCTACTAAGTAGGCTTGTATGGATTCCGGATAGGTAAATCCATTAACAAATTATAATTAACAATTAACAACTCTACAACATGGGTTTTCCTAGTTTAACGCGCGCTGCCTTGCAACAGGCAACGCGTAAAAACGAACTGATTATTGAAACGGGTAAACAAATTCAGAAAGACTTTGCGGAGTTTGGTTTTACCATTCACTTCTCGGAGCAGGCTGATATATTCTACGACGAGCTATTTCACCAAATGAAGTTTTATGTGGCCGATTTATTGGCAAACAACATGGAGCAGTTTATGCATTTTTTATATCGTATTGATGTGAGTGAGCAACAAATTGCCATGTATCAGAACGAAATGCCCGATAGCCATTACGACGAAGTAATCACAGAGTTAATCATACACCGCGAGCTTAAAAAGGTAATTACCCGAGATTATTTTCGCCAGCAAAGCAAACAAAATAGCAACGAATTGACTTAATAAGATTGTATAGTTTTTAGTTAGTAGTCAGTAGTGACTTAAATAGAGTAATAAGGCAACTTAGAAATTAGCCTAAAGCCTATTGCAGAATAACTACTCCCCTACATGCAGAAACTGTAAGTTTATTAACCATTAACAATTGATAATTAACAATTAAAAATACATGCAACCAACTATAATTAAGGCTCAAGCTTTGGACAATAGCAACAAAGCGGTTATCATTAGTAAGGCCGACGATTTATCGCAACTATCGCTAAATTCTAACGAATTGGCATACATACAAGGCAAGCTTGATGCCGATAAAAAACTAATTACTTTAAATCAGCTAAGCAACTTTTTATTTATTGTGTTAAGCGATAAAGATGGAAACGATGAATTAGAAAGCTTACGCAAAAAAGGTAATAGCATATTTAAAACCCTAAAAGGCGAGGATCTAAATACGGTTTCTGTTCTAGATTTAAAGGGATGCACACAATCAACTTTGGCTTTAGCCGAAGGGATTGCCTTAAGTGCCTACAGCTTCAACTATAAAACTGAAGGTAAAGAAAAGGAATTTGCACTAACTGAGGTTACAGTGCAGTCTGAAGTAATTACCGAGGATCAAATTACAGAACTAAATCACATTGTTGATTCTGTTTATATCACACGCGATTTAGTAAATACTCCGGTAGATAGATTAAATGCCACTGACATTGCCGACTTTATGGTGGCACAAGGTCAAAAGGATGGTTTTACTACCGAAGTGCTTAACAAAACTAAGATTGAAGCTCTTAAGTTTGGAGGTTTATTGGGCGTAAACAAAGGTAGTATCGATCCGCCTACATTTACCATAATGGAGTGGAAACCCGAGAATGCTAAAAACACAAAACCCTACGTATTAGTGGGTAAAGGTGTGGTATTTGATACGGGTGGTATTAATCTAAAAACGCCTCCCGGAAGTTTAGATACCATGAAATGTGATATGGGTGGAGCAGCTTCGGTTATCGGAACAATGGCGGCCATTGCTAAAAACAAATTACCAATACATATTATCGGTTTGGTACCTGCTACAGATAATCGCCCAGGCGAAAACGCAATAGTACCAGGCGATATTTTAACCATGCACAACGGCTTAACCGTAGAGGTACTAAATACCGATGCCGAAGGTCGTTTAATTATGGCCGACGCTATTAGTTACGCCAATAAATACGAGCCTGAATTAGTAATTGATTTAGCTACATTAACAGGTTCGGCTGTTATGGCAATTGGCGAGTATGGTACTGTAGGTATGGGAACGGCAAGCGATGCTACTTTTGCACAATTAGAAGCAGATGGCTATGCCACTCACGAGCGCGTAGTGCGCTTCCCTTTTTGGAGCGATTACGATGAGTTGATTAAGTCAGACATTGCTGATATTAAGAATCTAGGTAGCCGCGAAGGAGGCTCAATTACCGCAGGTAAATTCTTAGCTAAATTCACCAACTATCCATGGATTCACCTTGATATTGCAGGTCCTTCATTTCACCTTAAAAAAAGCAGCTATCGTGGTAAAGGCGGCTCAGGAGTTGGCGTTCGTTTATTATACCAATTCTTTAAGGGCTTAAGCAAGTAATAAGCTCTATACATCATAATATAAAAGCGTTAAGGATAGCATTATCCTTGACGCTTTTTTCTTTTATCCCAAAATAATTTGGGCAGTTATACGGGCATTCCACTATAGTAATTACTTTAGGCGGCTCGTTTTATATAGTCGGTGCGTGGGCTTCCTGCGGTCGCCTACACCCTCCTTATAAAATCGGCAGCCTAAAGCAATCACTGCCGTTTCATACCCTACTGCGCAAAAGGCTAAGATATTTCAATTAGTCTATGATCTATAAACTAACATCTCTTATCTAAAAGGTCTTATCTTTTGCCTTTTGTTTTTATCTTTACAAACTTTAAGTATATTGTTGCAATTAGCATGGGTTAAGGGTAAATAACCTAACTCACAAAACTAGTATGCCGATTAATCCAATCGAAATACTCACAATAGGAGACCAAAATGAAAGGAAAAATAAAAATAGGAATTACTCATGGCGATATTAACGGAATTGGTTATGAGATAATTTTCAAAACTTTAGCCGACAACCGTATGTTGGACTTTTGTACACCAGTAATTTACGGATCGTCTAAAGTAGCTGCTTACCACCGCAAAACACTAAACATAGCTAACTTTAGTTTAAATAATATTAAGGAAGCTAACGAAGCGCATCCTAAAAGGGTTAATATTATCAACTGTGTTGATGACGAAGTAAGAGTTGAATTAGGTAAAGCCACTAAAGATGGAGGTACTGCTGCATATATGGCCATTGAAAAAGCCACTAACGATCTTAAAGATGGTAATATTGATGCGCTTGTTACAGCTCCAATCCATAAAAAGAACATTCAGTCTGATGAGTTTTCGTTTCCAGGGCATACCGAATATCTTGAGCAAAAGTTTAGCGATAATGGCTCATTAATGTTACTAATCAGTGATATTATGAAAGTAGGTGTTGTTACAGGACATATACCGGTAACACAAGTATCTAACGCCATAAACACAGATAAAATTGTTGATAAACTGCGTATATTAAATCACTCACTAAAAAATGACTTTACCATACGCAAACCAAAAATTGCCGTATTGGGCTTGAACCCACATGCAGGCGATAATGGCTTAATAGGTAAAGAGGAAATTGATGTAATTATTCCGGCCATAGAAAAAGCAAAATCATTGGGTATTATGGCACTTGGGCCCTACCCTGCTGATGGTTTCTTTGGTTCAAATAACCTTTCAAAGTTTGATGCTGTATTGGCAATGTACCACGATCAAGGTTTAATACCATTTAAAACACTATCATTCTCTAATGGGGTTAATTTCACAGCTGGTCTGCCTGTAGTTCGTACTAGTCCTGACCATGGCACTGCATTTGAAATAGCAGGACAGGATAAGGCTGATCCAGAATCATTCCGTCAGGCTTTATATCAGGCTATCGACATTTATAAAAGCAGAAATAATAATGCTGAGATTAGCAAAAGGCCATTACGTTCTTACGATATCTCTAAAATGGATGATAAACTTGATGTTGAATTACCAAAGGAAGAGCCTAAGCAAGAAAACGAAGCTTAATTTAAAGTGTAAACATATAAGAATAGAGGCTGATAAATCAGCCTCTTTTTTTGTTACACCTCGTTTCAAATAGTATTACTTAACAACAGCTAGTACTCCTTAAAATCAAAGCTATTATAATTCATCAATTTATGTATGATGGTATGTTAATTGTATGGACATTGGTACAATAAAGTTGCATCTTTACTATACCGTAAAATTAAAATCTCAGTACCTGATATTCATAAAATAATAATGAATATCACACTAAAAAAAGAATCATGAAGCAATCATTTCACAATATATCAATCCGAATATTAACCATTAGCTCAGCAATAATTGCCATTTTTATTATTTCGCAATTGTTTGTTAACTCAACACCACCAGAAAGTAAAGAAGCCATTCCTCTAGAGGAAGTAAACCCCTACTCTATTCATTCACTCGAAATACCAAACCAATTAAATTTTGCCGGTGAAAAAGTACCCCTTGAGAAGCATTGGGTTAAAGAAAACTTTGATAGAGAATTACTGGTAAATACCTATTGGCAATCGCAAACAGTATTGTTTGTGAAACGATGTAATAGATATTTTCCGATTATAGAACCTATTCTAAAAGAAAATAACATTCCTGACGACTTTAAATACTTAGCTGTTATTGAAAGTAGCTTAATGCCACGAGCAATTTCTCCTGCAGGAGCAGCCGGAATTTGGCAATTTATGAAAACTACAGGTCGCGAGTATGGACTTGAAGTTACTACCGAGGTTGATGAACGCTACAATATAGAAAAGGCAACAGTGGCTGCCTGCAAGTACTTTAATAAAATGCATGCTGAGTTTGGAGACTGGACTTTAGTAGCTGCATCATACAATGCCGGCAGAACAGGAATAAAAAAGCAGCTAAACAAGCAATTAATTGATAATTATTACGAGTTATTATTAGGTGAAGAAACCGGAAGATATGTATATCGTATTTTAGCCATTAAAGAAATACTTACGCATCCTGATTTTTACGGCTTCCATGTTGATGAGGATCATTTGTATGGCGCTATTCCTACAAATATAATTAAAGTTGATAGTACCATTGTTAATATTGCCGAGTTTGCCAAACAACACAATAGTTCTTACAAAGAGTTTAAAGACTTAAATCCATGGTTACGTGCCAATGCATTAACCAATACTAGAAAAAAGGAATACTCAATTGCCCTTCCTAAAAGGTAATTCTCATTTGATTATAATTCCAATATCAACAGAAAGTTATTGATATTAGAATTACAATTTATTTGAAGTTGATACTTTTAAATACCTCTAGTAATTTCTCTTCAATTTTACCTTGATCGTCACTTAAAATGGAGATATAAATATCTGCAACATTCTCTTTGTGCACTAAAATAAACAAACAGTGATCGTAGTCTTTTGCGTATTCTGAATTACAATCGAATAAGGAAGTTGCAGCAAAGTCGGCATTAAACTCAATTCTAGCAACCTCGCTATGCAGGCTGTTTTGAGTTGGCATATTACCTGCACCCAACTGAGAAATACTAAGAATATTTGCCATATACATTGACTCATAGTATTTATTTGGGTTTACTACTGTTACATTAGGATCAGCCAAATTAGTTTCGTAATCCGACATTAAACTAGCTAAAGGGAATATTGTATAACGCACCTCAATGCTATCCTTAACACTAAGCAAGGCATAGTTATAAGTTAAATCTGGATTTTCGATAACAGGCGTTGACTTGAAACCCGTTGGAGCTTTAAACTGAATATTATGATCTTTAAGGAGTGTGTTAAAATCTCCTTTTGTTTGAGCATTGCCTTCTAATAAAAAGCATGTGAGTAATAATAGTAGAAGTTTGTTCATGTGGTTTAATTTTTCGATGACACTAATATACATATATTAAATTAACATAAACAACCTAAGAGGTATTCTGTAAGTGTTAGCATACAAACTCCTTCAACCATAATTGAACCTTGAAACCATTAGGTTTTTATCAAGAAATCTAATATAGAGAACATTAGCCTTTTATTACTTTCAAAGTAGTTAAGCTGTGTTCTGATTTCAGCATCTGTTTGAACTTTATCTCCGCCTTGCGCTATTTCTTCACTACAATTTAGCAACATGGTATCAATGGTATCTGTTGTCTGCTCTAAATGAAACTGAAGTCCAATAACATTGTTATTGATTTTGTAGGCTTGATTAACCACCTCGTCAGTTGATGCTAACAACTGTGCATCTATAGGTAAATCAAAAGTATCTCCATGCCAATGAAATACTTTAACATTATCACCCTGTTTACCTAGAACAGAATCCGCTGTAATACTTAATGGGTACCAACCAATTTCTTTACAAGGACCGGGGTATACTTTAGCACCCAATGCTGAGGCTATAAACTGAGAACCTAAACAAATACCAAGAATAGGCTTACCTAACTGAATACAAGCTCTTATAAATTCTGCTTCATGTTTAATCCATGGGTACTCTTCAAAATCATACACTCCCATTGGTCCGCCCATAACAATTAACAGGTCAAAGGCATTCAAGTCGGGTAATATATCTCCTTTAAACTGGCGGGTGCAAGTTAGCTCGTACCCATTGTTTTCTACCCACTCTTCAATGTTTCCTAGTCCCTCAAACGCTACATGTTGTATCCAGTGAATCTTCATGATTGGTAGTTTTTATCTATATAAAAATACCAAGACTAACTACTTAAAGCTAAAATCTTGGTATGATATCTTGTAATAAATTTCAATTACATTTTTTCAGGGACATCAACTCCTAATAAGAACATGGCATTCTTTATGGTTTTCCCTACCGATTTAGATAGAACAAAACGCATTTGCATAATGTCTTTATCCTCTTCAGTTAAAATATAATGATCGTGATAAAACTGATTGTATTCTTTAGCTAGGTCATATGCGTAATTAGCAATAACTGCAGGTGAATATGTCTTTCCAGCTTCGGCAACAATGTTAGGGAAATTAGAAATCATCTTGATTAAGTTGTTTTCTTTTTCATCTATAGCTACACTAGTATTTAGCTGCTCATCAACAGTAACCCCTTGGTCGGCAGCTTTTCTGAAAATAGACTGAATACGCGCATGTGTATATTGTATGAACGGACCAGTATTTCCATTAAAGTCAATAGACTCCTCTGGATTAAAAGTCATATTCTTACGAGGGTCAACTTTAAGAATAAAGTATTTTAAAGCACCCAAAGCAATCATTTTATATACTTTCTCAGCTTCCTCATCAGTATAACCATCAAGCTTACCTAATTCTTTAGACATATCGCGAGCAGTATTTACCATTGCATCAACCAAATCATCAGCATCAACAACTGTTCCTTCTCTCGATTTCATTTTACCTTGAGGTAATTCAACCATTCCGTATGAGAAGTGCTGTAAATCCTTCCCCCAATTGAAACCTAATTTATCTAAAACTAACGATAGAACCTTGAAGTGGTAATCTTGCTCATTACCTACAACATATACCATTTTATCGATATCATAGTCGTCGAAACGAAGCTTTGCTGTACCAATATCTTGGGTCATATAAACAGAAGTTCCATCTTTTCTTAGCAAAAGCTTCTCATCTAAACCTTTATCAGATAAGTCAACCCAAACACTGCCATCTTCACGCTTATTGAAAGTACCTTTTTCAAGACCTCCCAATACCATATCTCTACCTACAGTATAGGTATCAGATTCGTAATATATTTTATCAAAGTCTACACCTAATTTTTTATAACTAACATCGAAACCTGCATAAACCCATTCGTTCATCATTTTCCAATCAGCATATACTTCTTCATCCTTAGCTTCCCACTTTCTTAGCATTTCACGTGCTTCGAGAATTAGTGGAGCATTGTTCTCTGCATATTTAGCCAATTCATCACAAGCTTCAAGTTGAGCAGCTTCAACTTCATTAAGGCCCTCTTTGCTTTTCTTTTTAGCTTTTAATGACTTGTGCAGAGCACCAAAATCTTCAGTATCCTTAATAGCTGAATAATCACTTAACTTATCAGCAATGATTTGAGCTATTTCAATTTTATATTCCTTATCGAATTTCACATAGAAGTCACCTACTAAATGATCTCCTTTTTTACCTGATGACTCTGGAGTAATTCCTTCACCCCACTTTTTCCAGGCAAGCATCGATTTACAAATATGTATACCTCTATCATTAACAATATTGGTTTTTACAACCTTATTGCCGTTTGCAGTAGCAATTCTTGATAGAGAGTATCCCAATAAATTGTTTCTGATATGCCCAAGGTGCAATGGTTTATTGGTATTTGGAGAAGAATATTCAATCATCATTAATGGTGAATCCTCCTTAGCCTCAACATAACCAAATTGATCTTTAAGAGCTATTTCGTTGATTAGATTTAACCAATAGTCAGCAGCAAGTTCAATATTTAAGAAGCCTTTTACAATATTATAGGCTGCTACAGATTCTTCGTTGGCTTTAATATACTCGCCAATTTCAATACCGGTATCTTCAGGCGACTTTTTTGAAATCTTTAGAAGTGGAAAAACAACAATAGTAAAATCACCTTTCAAATCCTTGCGAGTAATTTGTACTTGTGCTTGTTTCTCGTTTATATCCTGATTGTATAATTCTTTAACGGCAGTTATTAACCTGCTTCTTAATTGATTTTCTATGCTCATTACTTGCGTATGCTAAAATTCAAAATTTGAAAGTGCAAAGATAAAAGAAAGTGTTTAATTATTGCGGATAGGAGCGATAGATTTCAATACTAGAAAAGTGCAATGCAGCGAAATTAATCGTATACCTTATTCTACTAGTTCAAATTCGATATTAATGATGTATTCTCCATCGATATTATGCCCATTGTATTGCGCCGGAATCCATTGCCAATTGTTCGGAAATGTTTTGGCAACATCAACAACTGCCTTATCTAAGAGGGGATGCAACTTTTCTCTAACATAAAAACTAACAATCTCGCCAAGGTTATTAATCTGAATTGCCAAAGACACACGGCCTTTTATGTTATGCTTTTTTGCTTCAATTGGGTAGCGAATATTTTTAATCAGAAAAAGATAAGGAATTATAGGGCTACCCTTAAAGTATACTGGAGTTTGAACATAGTCTTCAACTTTATCTTTTCCTGATATTTTACTGATTCTTTGTGTATCGTAGTTATACTCATACTCAAATATCGCATCTAATGAAAAATAAAGCCACTTACCTATTTTAGTATTATTTGAGAACTGCCCCTTCTCAATTACCTTGCCTTTATAGAACCTAAGATAACTACCATCCTTTATGCTTGTATCATTTTTCAAACTAAGATATTCTTCGTAGTAATTACCATCCACATGTTTTACAAGTGTGGTTTCTTGGGCAAAGACTTTATTAGTCTGAAGTAAACTTATAAGAAATAGAAATGTGTATAGAAGCCTCAAAATTCGATTTTAAATCAAAAGTACTCAATCCTTCTTTAGAAGACAAATAGAGTTTTGACTTAATCAGAATGATAAACAGATTGCATAACTAATGCATCGAATATGGGTATTGATGTTAACGAGCAAGCATGTGCTCTTTGTTTAACAGATGCTTTTCGGCATTGGAAACACTTGAAAAGACTCTAACATCCAAGTTGCATAAATTACTGATATTCTGATATACCATGGCCATGGCTGTATTAACCGGTTTTGTACAAACAATGGCAACGCTATAAAATACACCTTGTCTATGTTTCATACGTTGGGTATCAATAATACTTTGAAGGTGAGCCGGATTTAAGTCTGATTCACAGCAGTTCATCTTAATCAGAGCTTTTAGATGTTTTACTTCAGGATTAATTATTAATTCAAGTTTATCCCAGATACCATTTATATCAATAAAATTAACGGTATCTGTAAATTCAATACTTAATAGCTCATTGTCATTATTGAAAGAATACTGTATCATTTTCATGGCTTTATTAGTGTACTAACAAAGCCAAATTCTATGCCAACAACATGCATACCAAAGCAGTATGATGGTTAATGATAGTTAAAAAACATTAGCTGTAAATAGATACAAATTTTAAGTGAAGAGCATAAAAAAGCTCCTCTAATACTAAGGATTAAAGGAGCCTAATAAGATTGTATTTGATATGCTATTTCAAATTAGTTTCTAAATAATCAAACATCATGTTATATAAATGCATTCGGGTATTACCGCCATAAATACTATGGTTTCTATTGGGATAAATAAACATATCGAATTGCTTATTGGCTTGCACCAATTGCTCTACATACTCCAAAGTATTTTGGTAGTGAACATTATCATCAGCTGTACCATGTATTAAAAATAATCGTCCCTGTAAATCATCCACCATGCTAATAGGTGAATTGGCATCGTAGCCTTTGGCATTTTCTTGAGGACGACGCATAAAACGCTCTGTGTAAACACTATCATAATACCTCCAATTGGTAACTGGCGCAACTGCAATACCTAATTTGAATATGCCATTGCCTTTACTTAAGCAACTACAGCTCATAAAACCACCGTAGCTCCAACCCCATATACCTATTTTTGTTTCATCAATATAATTTAATGAACCCAAATACTTAGCAGCCTCTATTTGATCGTCAGACTCATATTTTCCTAAATTCATATAGGTACACTTCCTGAACTCTTCTCCGCGTGCACCAGTACCTCTAGGATCAATACAAGCCACCACATATCCTTCGGCAGCTAATGTTTGCTCCCATCCGTAGCCCCAACGATCAAGAACTTGTTGCGAATTAGGACCGCTATATTGAGTCATTAAAACAGGGTACTTTTTATTGGCATCAAAACCTAAAGGTTTAACCACCCACCCATTAAGTTCAATTCCCTCAGATGTTTTAAAAGTAAAGAATTCTTTTGATGCTATTTTATATTTACTTACCGCACTCTTTAATGTGTTATTGTCCTCAAGAGTTCGTAATAATTTACCATTCTGACTATGTAATGTAACTAAAGTTGGTACCGTAGTGCTTGAGTAGTAATTGGTGAAAAATTTAAAATCATTACTAAACACGGCGTTATTCGTACCGCTTTTAGCAGACAATTTATACGTTTTTTTTGCATCAATACTTGTGGCATAAATTTCGCGCTTGGTTGCATTCTCTTTAGCTGCCTGATAGTAAAAAAGTTTCTTTTTAGTATCGTAACCATAAAACTTTGTAACATCCCATTCTCCTTTGGTGATTTGCTTAATTTTTAGCCCAGCCATTGAGTATAGGTGAATATGGTTATATCCATCAAACTCTCCCACATAAACAAAATGTTTGGCATCATCTAAAAATGTAAGATTATCTAAAACCTCCTCTGCAACATAGTACTTGTTTCTATCGGTAAAAATGGTTTTACAAACACCCGATGCACTATTGGCAATAATAAGATCAAATTGATTTTGCAGACGGTTCATTTTTAAGATCCCCAACTTACCATCTTGCTTTGTCCATCTGATACGTGGGATATAATAATCTGTATCAGTATTCTCAAGCTTCATGGTTTTTGTGGTTCTATTTTTAATATGAAACACCTTCACATCAACTTTAGCATTTGTTTCTCCGGCTTTAGGATATTTAAACGAATATTCACCTGGGTATAAAGAATAATCTTCATTAGTTGGATGCGTACCTTTGTATAAGGGAAATGTAAATTCTTTCACATCACTCTCATCAAATCGAACGTAAGCCAATTCTGTACTTTCAGGAGACCATTCGAGTGCTTTATTGTAGGCAAATTCTTCCTCGTAAACCCAATCAGGAATACCATTAATAATTTTGTTGTATTCTCCATCCTTGGTAATTCTAACCTCTGTACCAAATTTTAATTTTGCAATATAAAGGTCGTTTTCTTTAACAAATGCAACCATCTCTCCATTTGGTGAAAAGGTAGCTACTTGTTGTACACCCTCGTTAGATAAAGGAGTGATCTCCTTTGATGGAATATCATAAACGTAGTAGTTTGCCGTATATGAGTGACGATAAATAGCTTTTTTATTTACATACATCAACACCTTAGTTTGTGTACTATTTATATCGTAACCTTCAATATGATCAATAGGGCAATTATCAATTTTAGATAAATCAATAAGGGTTTTTACGGCCTTACCTGTTGAATAGGAATATTTTATAACTTGGGTCTTTCCTTCTGCTAATGTTGTGTAGTAAGCTCCATCATCCATAGATTTTAAGCCATGAACTGATTTAGCGCGGAATGTCCCATTTTTCTGAATATCTTCTAGGCTCACCGTTTGTTGTTGGGCAACAACAATAGTGCTCAATAATAAAGCTAAGCCTAATATAACGTGTCTCATCGAAAAAAGTGTTTATGTTGATATAGTTAATACAGCAGCAAAGCTATAAAAATCTATAGGCTTCACAAACTGCCTAACAGGCTATTAATGGTAATCTCTAATCTATTTTATGGCTTATTCCATTCTCTTTTCAGGATACTCATGTTATAGGTTGAGAAATACTCATCATCTATTAAGAAGGTATCTCGCAATAAACCCTCTTTCTGAAACCCACACTTCTCGTAACACTTAATTGCACCTATATTATTATCAAACACACCTAAATCAATACGATGTAAATTTAGTTTCGAAAAACTGACTTCAAGAAGCAGGTGAATTAACATTCTGCCATACCCCTTATTTCTATCTTGCTCTTCGGCAATCAGTATTCTGCATAAACGCGCGCTCTTATTGCTTACATCGATATTATTAATCTCAGCATGACCAATTACCCTGCTCGATTTGGTTTCAATCACCTTATAAATTAATCTATTTTCAGCTAATATATATTGCTTTAATTGTTGATGAGAAACAGGAAATGTAAATGCAGGGCCTGCGAATTGAAACATCATTTTTTCATCAACAATCCAAGAAATAAATCTATCAAAGTCAGATTCTAGAAACGGTTCAAGAGCAATCATTTTTATTCTTATAAAATATTTAATGTAGTTTAATTACTTTTTCAGCTCTTCACGTAAAAACTTAGCGGTAAAGCTTTCTTTATTTTTAGCTACTTGCTCAGGAGTTCCTTCACATAATAATTCACCACCAAAACGGCCGCCTTCTTTACCAATATCAATTACATGGTCGGCTACTTTAATCACATCGAGATTGTGCTCAATTACGATAACCGTATTTCCTTTATCAACCAGGCGGTTTACAACTTCGAGTAACACTCGGATATCTTCGAAATGTAGGCCTGTTGTAGGTTCATCTAGAATATAGATCGTTTTACCAGTATCTTTTTTTGCCAATTCACTGGCTAATTTCACGCGTTGTGATTCACCACCAGAAAGCGTAGTAGAAGGTTGACCAAGTGTGATATAACCCAAGCCCACTTGCTGCAGCACCTTAAGTTTAGATGCTATTTTGGGGATAGCCTCAAAAAATTCAACGGCCTGATTAATGGTAAGGTTAAGCACATCGCTAATCGATTTTCCTTTATATCGAACTTCTAAAGTCTCGCGATTGTATCGTTTTCCATTACACTCAGGACAATCGACCATTACATCAGGTAGAAAATTCATCTCAATTACCTGAACGCCTCCACCTTTGCATGTTTCACATCGACCACCGGCCATGTTAAATGAAAATCGGCCCGGTTTATAATCTCTTATTTTTGATTCTGGCAGACCCGTAAATAGCTTTCGAATTTCATCGAACATTTTGGTATAGGTAGCAGGGTTCGAACGTGGCGTTCTGCCAAGAGGTGATTGATCCACATCCACAACTTTATCTACATGCTCTAATCCATCTATTTTCTTAAATGGCATCGGATCTTTTACCGAATTATATACATGCTGATTTAAAATTGGGTAAAGAGTTTCGTTTATCAAGGTAGATTTCCCACTACCCGAAACTCCTGAAATACAAATCAGTTTTCCCAATGGAAATTTAACCGTAATACCCTTTAAATTATTACCACTTGCCTTATGAAGTACTAGTTTATTACCATTCCCTTTTCGTCGGGTTTTTGGAACCTCAATACATTTTTTATTATTCAGGTAATCGGCAGTTAAAGAGTTGTGTTTAATCACTTCCTCGGGTTTACCTTGTGCCACAACCTCTCCTCCATGTCGGCCTGCAAATGGTCCCATATCAATCAGGTGATCGGCTTCCATCATCATATCCTTATCGTGTTCCACAACTAGAATAGAATTACCGGTATCCCGCAGCTGCTTCAGCGATTGAATCAATTTATGATTATCGCGCTGATGCAAACCAATGCTAGGTTCATCTAATATATAAAGTACATTAACCAACTGTGAGCCAATTTGCGTTGCCAACCTAATACGTTGGCTCTCACCACCGGATAATGTATTTGCCGTTCGATTTAAGGATAGATAGGTTAACCCAACATCGAGAAGAAAACCTAGGCGATTTCTAATTTCCTTTAGAAGTTCGCTTGCAATTGCTTTCTGCTTATTGTCAAGTTGTTTTTCAATCCCCTCAAATAAATCTGCCAATTGGTTTAAATCCATTTGAGCGAGTTCCGCTATGTTTTTATCAGCAATTTTAAAATGAAGCGACTCTTTTTTCAAACGCTGTCCGTTACAACTAGGACAAATTGAATTGGTAACAAATTGCATGGCCCATTTTTTGGCCTTCTTTGAAGTATCGTTGCTTTGCTGCTGAATAACGTATTTTATAACACCCTCAAAACTTGCAAAGTAGTTTGATGTATTTCCGAGCGGTGTATTTTTAAGTGTAATAGGCTCGCTTGAACCATGTAAGATATCGTCAAGAGCTTCTTCTGGAATATTTTTAATTGGCGTTTTAATAGTGAAATTATGCTTTTCGGCCAAAGCCTCAATTTGCCAAAATATTAAACTGTTTTTATATTTTCCAAGAGGTACAATTCCGCCAGCATGTATACTTAACTTATCATCAGGGATCACTTTTTCAATATCAACCTCATCAATAACGCCTAATCCTTTACACTTTGAACAAGCGCCTTGTGGCGAATTAAATGAAAAATTATGTGGAGCTGGTTCGCTGTATGAAATTCCACTTGTGGGACACATTAATTTTTGAGAGTAATATTTTGCTTCATCCGTATCTGCATTTAGCATCATCATAATGCCTTTCCCATTTTTCATAGCAAGCTCTACGGACTCGGTCAATCGCTTTCTGTCTTTTGCATTAACCTTTGTACGGTCTACCACCATTTCGATGCTGTGGTTTTTATAACGATCTAACTTGTAACCGTGATCCAGCTCAACTATCTCTCCATCCACACGTGCATGTAGGTAGCCTTTTTTTCTAATTTGCTCAAATAGTTCTTTATAATGTCCCTTACGGTTATTCACCAATGGGGCTAAGATGTATACCTTTTTACCCTCGAAATTATCAAATATCAAATCTAATATTTTCTCAGTGGTGTATTTCACCATTTTTTCGCCTGTGTTGTACGAATATGCAACTCCTGCACGAGCATATAATAAACGAAGGAAATCGTATATCTCGGTGATAGTGCCAACTGTGGAACGAGGATTTTTATTAGTAGTTTTTTGTTCGATGGAGATTACAGGACTTAATCCGGTTATTTTATCAACATCGGGTCGTTCCATATTACCTAAAAACTGACGTGCATAGGCTGAGAATGTTTCGATATATCGACGTTGGCCCTCGGCATAAATAGTATCAAAAGCTAAAGATGATTTACCACTACCACTTAAACCCGTAATAACAACTAACTCGTTTCGAGGAAACTCAATATCTATGTCTTGCAGATTATGAACTCGGGCACCTAAAACCGTAATTTTACCATCTTCAATATATTCCTCTTGATTTTCGGTGGTGCTTTTTATCTCTGAACTCATACTTATTTATTCTCAGTTTTTATTATGAAACAAAGGTAAATAAATACAGTTTACATTTGAGCTTTAATTATTCACATTATTATATATCCCCAATTGATCAATAAAAATGTGCAAACAATAAATAATGCTGTACAATGAGCTTTACCGGATTTCCGAAAGATGAGCCTAACCTTAAATAAGTCCTCCAGATTTTCCGAAAGCATATTTAAATATAAATAGGCGTATCGGACTTTCCGAAAACCGTTATAAAATTAAAAACAGCTTGTCGGGATTTCCAAAAGGTGAATTTAAATTTAAATAGGTCCGGCGGGTTTCCCGAAATCTTTATTTAAAATGCATTCGAGCTTTCGGATTTTCCGAAGGCTATATAGGCTGTTTTTTGATTTCGGTAAGCAAGTAGATATTTTCCATAAAATCAGAGATACAAAAAAAGCAGTAATCTTGGCCAACCTAAAACTTACTGCTTTTTGTTTATAACTTATTTTCAGAATTCTCGCAACAAGCTTGAGAACTTTGAAATATGAGTGTTCGTATTATAAAACTAATCCCAATTCAATATTACTTTACCACTATTTGCCGTCTCCATAATATCAAAACCTTTTTGGAAATCATCAACACCAAATCTATGTGTAATCATAGGTTCTAGGTTGATACCTGATAGAAGCATTTGTTCCATATGGTACCAAGTTTCATACATTTCGCGTCCATAAATACCCTTTAAGGTTAAGCCCTTAAAAATAATTTTATTCCAATCAACCGTAGTGGTCTCTGGTAATATCCCCAGCATTGATATTTTGCCTGAATTATACATATGCTCAATCATTGAGCTAAAAGCATGTGGGTTACCTGAACATTCTAAACCAATATCAAAGCCTTTCAGATCCATTTCAGCTACAACATCTTGCAAATTCTCTTTTAACGGATTTACAACTCGCGTTGCGCCCATCTGTTTTGCCAGTTTAGCTCTATATTCATTCGTTTCTGTAGCCACAACATATCTTGCTCCTGCAAACTTTGCAATAGCAACACACATGCTTCCTATTAAACCAGAACCTGTTACCAAAACATCTTCCCCAATTATTGGAAAACTCAACGTTGTATGTGTTGCATTTCCGAACGGATCCATGATTGAAGCAACTTCATCGGAAATTTTAGGGTGAACTTTCATTACATTAGTGGCCGGAACTTTTACATACTCAGCAAACGAACCATCGATATTAACACCAATACCTATTGTATTTTCGCAAATATGCTGTCTTCCTCTTCTACAGTTTCTGCAATGTCCGCAGGCAATATGTCCTTCTCCTGTAACCCTATCTCCCTCTTTAAACTCCTTAACTTCAGAACCCACTTCGGCCACATAGCCAACATACTCATGGCCTACAACCATTGGTGTATTAATGGTTCTTTTGGCCCAATCGTCCCATAAATATATATGTAAATCCGTTCCGCAAATAGCTGTTTTAGCAACCTTAATCAAAACATCATTTACTCCAACTTTTGGCAATTCTACTTCTTGCATCCAGATTCCCTTTTCTGGTTTTGCCTTTACAAGAGCTTTCATTTTACCCATCGTCCTTTGCTTAATTTTTAACTAGTGCAAAATTGTACATTGTTACATTCATGATTTATGATAAAACTCAATTGCATGAGTATCTATATATGAATAATCTCATCACTTTTGATCTTGAAGCCAATTATAAAATTCTAATTGAGATCTAAACTCAGGTTCACCTTCTGCCCTTGGCCTTAACTCATTCACTAACTTGTTATCTAATATACGTGCCGAACAATTATCTTTTAATTGATAGTTAAGCATTAAACGTATCTCCTTTTGTAAGCGTTTATCGTAAATAGGACAAGCAACCTCAATTCTTCTGTCTAAATTTCGAGTCATTAAATCAGCTGAAGAAATAAAGAATTTTTCATCGCCATTATTATGAAATACAAATATCCTTGAATGCTCAAGAAAGCGATCAATAATACCTATGGATTCTATTGGCCCGGCTTCATCTTTAAAATCTGAATAAAGAGAGTTCATACCACGTATGTTTAATCGCACCTCTACTCCTGATGATTTGGCACGATATATCAATTGAATTAAATTGTAATCAACCAAATTATTAAGTTTTATATCAATACGTGCTTTCTTACCTTCTGCGGCGTTTGCAATTTCTTTCTCGATATAAGTCTCCACTGTATTTCTTAAACAAAATGGAGCAACTAATAAATGTTTAAATTCTGGTATGTTGTAATTCTTGTGAAAGAAATCGAATATTGAATTAATTTCGGTGGTTATACCAATATGCTTTGTAAATAATAAATGATCGGCAAATATGGTTGCAGAATCTTCATTAAAATTACCAGTTCCAATACAGGCATAGTCAGAAAAACGTCCTCTTTCTTTTCTTGTTACAATACATAATTTTGCGTGAACTTTAAGCCCTGGAACACCAAAAATAACTCTTACCCCTGCATTTTCTAGTCGGTTGGCCCATGCAATATTTGCCTTCTCATCAAATCTAGCTTGAAGCTCCATTACGGCAGTAACCTTCTTTCCGTTACGAGCAGCATTAATGAGCGAATTCATCACAGCCGACTGTTTTGCAACTCTATAAATCGTAATTTTTATAGCACTAACCGTTGGGTCTATTGAAGCTTCGCGCAGATAATCAATAAAATTTTCGAATGAGTGATACGGAAAATGTAATAGTAAATCCTTCTTCGTAATTATATTAAAGAAAGATTGTGATGGCTTAATATCCTTATGGGGTATCCCTGGTAATTTTGGGTAGCTCATACCTGTGCTACTACCAAACTTAGGAAAACCAATAAAATCTTTAAAATTATGGTATCTCCCACCACGGATTACTGCATCGCCTGATTTAAAATTCAGTTTCTTCAATAAAATATTGAGTAATTCCTCAGGCATTTCTTTATCATGAACAAATCGAACCGGTATTGCTTCCTTACGTCGCTCAAGACTCTTTGATATCTTTTTCACATAACTCTCTGATATATCGTCGTTAATATCCAACTCCGCATCGCGAGTTAATTTAAAAGTATATGCCTTTATTTCGTCAAACTTAAACATGTAAAAAATATCTTTAAGCTCGTATCTTATTACGTCATCTAATAACATAACATACTTTTTACCATCTGTTGATGGCAACAAAACAAAACGATCTATACTTGGTGGAATTTCAATTAAAGCATAGTTCATTTTATCATTCTCGGTATCCTTTAAGTAAATTGCCAAGTAAATTCCGTCATCTGCCAAATCGTGTAATTGGCGTTTTTTCGATAAAATAATTGGCATTAAATGACCCCGAACCTTACGTTGGAAGTAGCGTTTTACAAATTCGCCCTGATCAGGGGATAAATCATTTTCGTTAATCAAGTAAATATTATTCTCTGCAAGATCACTGAGAATTTTATCATAAGCCATCGAAAATTTAATCGATTGCAATAAAACAATATCGTGTATTTGCTTTAAAATTTCCTTGGGGGATCCTCCTTCAAAAACCGAATTTTTATCAAGTTGACTTAAGCGCTTTAAAATTGCAACACGAACTCGAAAAAACTCATCCATGTTATTCGAGTATATTCCTAAAAACTTTATTCTCTCAACTAAAGGAACATTATCTCTAGCCGCCTCTTGCAAAACTCTATTATTAAAAGATAACCAGCTAATTTCCTTACTTCTAAAGCTATTTTCTAACATTGTATGACATCAAATTTATATAGGGTGACATGATTAGCAAATCATAAATGGACTTATAAAAATATAAATTTAATGAATAAACTCACAAGTAGATTGCTAAAGCAGCAAAATTGTTGAACATTTTAGTAGTCTAAGGGTTTAAAAGTGGAATATTAACAGACTTTATTGTCTGATTTAAAATTGGAATAAAACTATTAGATAATGAGCAGACAAAGACTAAACTATCATGAAATATTAGAAATAAGACACTTAACCGATACAGCTTTTATTATACGCTTTGAAAAGAATGATTTAGAATTTTCAGCCGGGCAACATGTTTGTGTTGGACCTCCTAACGGAATACATACGCGTGAATATTCAATTTACAGTGCTGTTGATGCTCCGTTTATTGAGATTTTAGTAAAAGAGGTTGAAAACGGATTGGTTACTCCTGTATTAAAAAAGCTTAAAGCAGGCGACAATGTTGTTGTAGAAGAACCTGTAGGCTATTTTGGCCTAAACGAAAAGAAAAAGGATGAGACCAAATATCTTTTTATTGCAAGCGGAACAGGCCTTTCGCCATTTCATAGCATGGTAAAATCAAACCCTGACTTGGATTATAAAATCATACACGGAGTAAGAAGCGCGGCTGAAGGATACGAAAGAAGTGAGTACGAAAAAGAGAAGTATGTACTTTGTTCTTCTAGAGATAAATCGGGCGACTATGCCGGTAGACTTACAAATTATTTACAAGAAATAGAGCTAGATAAAGAAACTGAAGTATATTTGTGCGGAAATTGCAATATGATACATGATGCGTACGATATTCTTGAAAACAAGGGAATAGCAAATGAGCAGATACATGCAGAGGTTTATTTTTAATCTGTTGTTAGGGTATGATAATTGCAATAGGGAAGGATTAATAAACTAAGCATTAGAGATTACTTTTTATCTCTGAACATAAACAAATAGTTAAAGTGAAATATTTTTTACTGACATTAGGATGCCAAATGAATATGAGCGACTCAGAGCGCGTGGCGTCAGTATTAGAAGCGGCAGGTTGCACGCGTGTTGAAAAGGAAGAGGATGCAAATATTATTGGGATTTTAGCTTGTTCTGTCCGTCAAAAGGCAATTGATAAAGTTTACTCAAAAATATCGAAATGGAATAGGTGGAAAAACAAGAAGAGTTTAATCACATTTATTTCGGGGTGTATATTACCGGCTGATAAAGAAAAATTCTTAAAACTATTTGATATTGTTTTTGGGATGCCCGAATTACCACAGTTACCAAAAATGCTTGGTGAGTATGGCATTACAAATCCTTTATCTCTGTCAGTTGTTCCAGAAACTGATAGTGAAGAAATAAAAATGTTTTGGAATGTAAAGCCAAAATACAATTCAAAATTTGAAGCATTTATTCCAATTCAAAATGGATGCAACAAATTTTGTACGTATTGCGCGGTTCCATATACCAGAGGTAGAGAAATCTCTCGATCATCAGAAGAAATATTATCTGAAGTAAAAAGATTAGCACAAGAAGGTTATAAAACAATAACACTTTTGGGGCAAAATGTTAACTCTTATGGTTTAGATAAAAAAGGTGATGAAATTTTATTTCCTGAGCTACTTGAAAAAGTAGGCCAAATTGGAGAAGAAGTTGACAGTGAGTTTTGGGTATACTTTACATCTCCACATCCAATGGATATGACTACGGACATATTTCATATTATGGCGAAGTATGACTGTTTAGGTAAACAAATTCACTTCCCAATTCAAAGTGGTGATGAGAAAGTATTAATTAAGATGAATAGAAAGCATTCACTTGAGCGATACCGAGAAAGCATGACTGAGCTTAGACGTATTTTACCACAAGCAACCGTATTTACCGATATTATTGTTGGTTTTACTGATGAAACTGAAGAGCAGTTTGAAAATACACGTAAAGCAATGCATGAGTTTAAATACAACATGGCTTACATTGCAATGTATTCACCACGACCAGGTGCAGCTTCTTACAGATGGGAAGATACCGTCCCTCTTGAAGAAAAGAAAAGACGTTTTGCTTTATTAAGTGACGACTTATCAGAAAACACTTATGCATATAATAAATCTCAGGTTGGTAAAACATTAAAGGTTCTAGTTAGAGAAAAAGATCGCAAAGCTGGCTATTTATCAGGACATACAGAAGGTAAACTAGTCATTCGTTTTGAATCGGATAACCAAGATTTAATTGGTCAGATAATAAACTTAAAAATAACAAATGCTGCCAAATTTTCTTTAGAAGGAGAGTTAGTATAACTACGTTATTAAAATACTATTTCAAGTGCCTATTAGATAATATTTCTGATAGGCACTTTTTTATTTAGCCCTACTTATCTAGCATCTAAAGCCTTTAACCACTACCATAGCTACGTTAATCATATCACAACATAAAACCTTTAAAATAGCGTAACCTTTCAGCATCATATCCGAATACGTTGTTCAATACATAACTACATTAAACAATAATCTTATATAGCTGCAACTAAATTAACCTATGCAGATAATATCTAAGATTTCAACACTATTAGTAAATGAAAAAGAAAATTCTTGTTTTGATAATGGCGATTATGTCATTATCCGCTACTGGTCAACAATCCATGTTTAAAGCTTTGTTTTTATTCAATTTTGCAAAGTACATTGAATGGCCACAATCCTCAAATCAAAAAGATTTTATTATTGGAATTTATGGTTCTGATGATGTTGAAGATGAATTAAAGAAATTAGCTTCATCTAGAAAAATTAATGCCAAAACTATTATTATAAAAAAAGTTGGCTCTCCAGATGAAGCAAAAGGCGCAAACATCCTTTACATTCCCACTTCAAAATCCAATAGTATTGATGAAATTACGAAATCGCTACTAAATGAGCCAACATTAATTGTAACAGACAAAGCAAAAATGTGCAATAAAGGCGCACATATTAACTACGCTTTAGTGGATGGCAAAATGAAATTTGAAATTAGTAAAAACAACATCAATTCAAACAATTTAAAAGTTAGTCCTAAACTAATCAGTTTAGGTATCGAAGTACAATAAACACACCTATCATATGTTATTAAAAAAACACTTTTTTGTAATCGCATTCATTACGATTACAATATCGTCTTTTGCCCAGAAAAGAGATATCAACACTGTAAGTAAAAATGATGTTCTTGAAATGTCAATTGATGAGCTTGCAAATTATGAATTAGATGAAATTATGCACTTAATGGACATAGTTGGTGCATCGAGCATTGAAGAATTATACGAATTATTATTAAATAAAAATGTAACATCAGCCTCAAAGTCTAATGAAAACCTTTTTGACTCTCCACTTTCCTCAACTGTATTAAGCCATGATGAAATTATAGCCTCAGGTGCAACTTCATTAGAAGAAGCTTTAAGGCTTGTACCAGGAATGATTGTCAGAGAAAAAACTAATGGTAACTATGATGTTCACATTAGAGGTAATGACAATTTACCTGCTAAAAACATGTTAGTATACTCTGAGAATATGAATACATTGGTGATGATTAATGGTCGCCCAGTATTTAACTATTCACATGGTGGTACTTTATGGGAAACCCTACCAATTAGTTTTGAAGACATTGATAAAATAGAAGTTGTTCGAGGACCTTCTAGTGCTTTATACGGTCCCAATGCATTATCAGGTGTTATCAATATAATAACGCAAAATATCACCAATGAAAGCGCATTAGTTTCCGGAAATATCCAAGCTGGTAGTTTGAATACGTACATAGGAGATATCGCCTTTAGAAAAAAAGTTAATAATAAACTTGGTTTTGGGATTACAGGAAACTATGAAGTGAGGGACCGAGAACGCGAAGAATTACTCATTTACAACGGCGAGGATGAAGATGGAAACCCTCTATTCACATTAGATGGCAATAAGGTTGGTTCAGGATACTATTCTGTTGATGAGATTGGCCGAATGTACAATGGTCCTTACCAAATTTGGGAGCCTTTTATGGTAGGTGATCAGACTTATGATATCAACACCTCATTTCCTAATCCGGGGCAATCAAAGGAACGAATGGGTTTAAATGGATACCTTGAATTTACCCCAACTGAGAATGCTTCAATAAACCTTATGGCGGGTTACCAAAATTCCGAATCATTAACTTCATCTATGGGTGATATCCCAAGTCCATACTCAACCAAAATTGCAGAAACTCAATATGTTGATTTAAGAGCTGATATTAAAGATTTCTCCTTTCAAGCCAACTACAATGGTGGAACTATTAACTACCTTGCTGGGGAAGAAGGTTTTGAACTCGACAATACGCAATTTTCTGCTTTGGCAGAATATAACTTTAAGTTGAACAAGCTAAGTATTAGACCGGGATTAAGCTATCAAAACATTTCGTATGATGATAGTGAACACATTGCAGAGATTGGCAATGGATATTTAAATAAAAAGAGTACCATAAATATTATGGCAGCTAGTGCTCGTTTTGATTACAATCCAACTGAGAAACTTAGATTAGTTGCAGCACTTCGTGCAGAAAAGTACAATCATCCTGACGACATTTACGCTTCGTGGCAATTTATTGGATCTTACAAAATTAACGACAACAATATTATAAGAGCTGTATATTCCCGTGCAAATCAATCCTCATTTATCGTAAATACCTACTCTAATTATACATGGAATCTAAAAAACAGACCATACCCAAGAGTTATGCAATTTGATGGTGATGAGAATCCTGAATTAAAAACAATGGATATGATTGAGCTCGGTTATAGAGTAAGACCAAGTAAAAGTATCTTAATTGACCTAGAAGCTTTTTATACTAGAACATCAGGCTTCGGAGCGCTAATGCCTAACTACACTGATGTGAATATATATAATGCTTTAGAAGTACTCACAGACCCAAGTGGACAAACTGCTCCAATTTCTGTTCCTGACTCTGTAAACCTTAAACATAGCGCATTAGATTTAATTTCAAAACAACTTGGGGCAACAATTAGTATAGATTGGGTAGTATCTAAAAAACTAGTATTGAAGGGTAATCTAACTGTTCAAAAAACTACTCTAGATAATTATTTACAGAATAGTCGTGATGAAATGATACTTCATTTTGCTACTGATGCAACAACACAAGCATTAACTGATTTAGGCTACCAATTAGCTACTGGCGCCATTGCTCCAGGCGATATACCTGATGTGGTAAAAGGGTCATCATCAACTTTACCAGATATCCTAAAAAACAATTATACGCATAAGGCCACTCCTTCATATTTTGGTGGATTCTCTATCATATATCGTCCAACTGAGAAAATAGAAATCTATCCGCAAGGATACTACTATGGTGATCAAACATTCGAAAATCAATACTACGATGTTCCATTAAGTAGTAAACTGATCTTTAATACTAAGGTGTCTTATAAGGCTACTAAATCATTAACCGTTTACGTTAATGGAAAGAACTTATTGGGTAATACCTCACAAGAGTTCGCGTTTATGGATGAAACTCCTATGATGATTCTAGCTGGTGTTCATTTCAAGTTCTAAAATAAATATACTTAAAATAAAACAGGCAGTTGAAAGTTATCCAACTGCCTGTTTTATTTTAAACAATGATAGTCTATTTTTTATCTACATAATAGGATCCACCATATTGATATGAGTAACCCGTTTTCTTTATAGGAACCCCATTTAGTAAGACGGATAACTTATTAAAGTTATCTAGCTTATTTTCTTTAACTAATGAGTTTAACACCAACTTTGGAGTATAACCTTGGCGTACAACTAATATCTTTGTATCAGCAAATCCTTCTAATAACATTGCATCTGTAACTAAACCAATAGGAGGAGTATCAATAATTATAACATCATATAATTCATTTAATTCCCGAAATAAAAGACCAGTTCTTTCACTCGCTATTAACTCGGAAGGATTGGGTGGTATTTTGCCACTTGGTATATAATCTAACAATTCTACATCTGATGGTATGATAAAATTACTATCCATGAATTGATCATCACCAGATAAAAAACTACTCAATCCATACTTTGCAGACTTCTTTTTATCCTTAATAAAATAAGTATCTAATCTAGGCTTTCTAAGGTCGAAGCCAATTAATACAGTTTTATTACCCATTAATGCATAACTACTAGCAATATTAACGGCACAAAATGTTTTACCTTCACCTGAAATAGATGATGTTAATAGAATGGTTTTTGCTTTACTTTTCCCTTTGAAAAACTGTAAACTTGTTCTAATAGAACGCACTGATTCAGAGAATATTGATTTAGGACTTAACAAAAATGGGATTTCATCACTTTTGCATTTAGTATAAGGCATTGTTCCAATGAAGGGATTGCCTAGTATTCCTTGAACATCCTCCTTATCTAGTATCTTTTTATTTGCCAATAATATTAAAAATATAAGTACTAATGGTAAGAATAAACCTATAACAATTACAAAAATAATTACCTTATTTTTATTGGGGCTGATTCTGGATTTAGTTGTAGCTGATTCTATTATTTCATTATCTGCCATGTTTGAAGCCTTAGCCAACTGCGCTTCAGATCTTCTCTGTAACAGGTACTTATACATCTCATCATTAAAATTAAACTTACGCTCAATACCAAGTAAGACTTGTTCTGTTTTTGGCAGTTGTTTAATTTGTCTACTTAAACTCATTAATCGCTTATTGAGATCTTCAATGGTTAAATTAGTGGTAGAAATGATACTTTTAGTACTCTCGAGAATAGATGACTTTATAGTTGCTATCTGGCGGTTTATTCTTGATATAGTTGGATTATCTTCTCTTGAATTAAATTGTAAACTAGACTTTTCAGCATGCTTTACAGATAACTCACTTATTAATTGTTGCAGAACAGGGTCGTTAACTCCACTAGAGGAAGGTGCCATTAAATCTGAAACATTACTATTATTCTCGATATAATTACTTAAATACTTATAATAATCAAGCTGAGCCATCAATGCAGCCTTTTGTATTTCAAGATCTTGAGATTGCTTAATAATCATCTGCCCCTGCATGGATACATCCATTACCTCATTACTAGATCTAAATTCTTCCAATATCTTTTCAGCAGAACTTAATGAGTCGGATACACCCGACAGTTGTTTATCAATAAATGAAATTGTATTATTTGCAATATGATTCTTCTTGTCTAAGTTATACTGAATAGCACTATTAGAAACCTCATTAATAAAATCCTTTGCTTTATTAGTATTATTTTCTGTTGTTGAGATCTCATATACCGAAGACTTTTTACGGTATAATGATATCGCAATTTTTCTCATGTAACGATTCACAAGAGTTTTTACCGGATTAAATTCAAAACGATAAGGATTATTGGTGTACTCAATGTTTTTTACTTTTTCATTGGGAAGGACTGTAAACTTATTAGAACGTATTGCCATTTTCTCAAATAACTTGCCTTCATATATTGTTTTTTTACCTGTTCTATTAATTAAAAACTTATCCTTTGATGTAAATATAATATCAAAACTCCCTCCAATAAAACCATTTTCGGTAGTATCCTGTACTACAATAAATGGGGTTTTATCGTATATTTCTTGTTCTAGAAACATACCTTTTTGAAAATACGTAACAGAAAAATCAAGTTTTCTAATCACTTTTTCAACATGACTACTTGATGTTAAAAATACAATAAGGTTATTTATATTACTATATGCTCCCAGACTTATACCAGGTAAACCATTTTCACTAGTCCCAAGCAAGGAATTCATATTACCTTCGCCATTATTAATTAGCATTAAAGAACTAACTTTATATATGGGCATGGTAGTTTTGTAACTATAAATCCCATATGCACTTCCTAAAAGAAGACATATAAGAACTATGTACCAAAATCTTAGTGCTCGTTTTAAAAGTTTTCCTACATTAAGAGTACTTTCAGAGTTAGCGTCTGAAGTGTAATCATCAAAATCCTGATTCATATACTAAATGGTTATTTTAGTTAAATAGCGCAAACAATAATAATGCTGTATTTAAAAAGGTCAAACTTAATCCTAATGGTATATTTGACAAGGCCATAGATTTTAATTTGCGTGGCTCAACGTATATTATATCGCCAGGCTTTAAATAATAATATGGAGAATAAATAATACGCTCATCTAAGGTGTTAATTTCTAACATTTGTTGCACATCTCCTTCCTTTCGGATTAGCCTTATTTTTTCTTTATTTGCAAAATCAGTCATATCACCTGCCATACTAATTGCTTCAAGTATATTAACTTCTTCCGCATAAAGAAGAAATCGCCCAGGAGACTTAACTTCACCCAGAATAGTAATATTATCATTAAGTAGTTTAACGTTTACGCTACACTCCTCAACGTATTTTGATACAGCTAATTGTATTTTCTCTCTAACTTCATCCAAACTTAAACCACTTACATGTATCTTACCAACAAATGGAAATTGTATAGAGCCATCTAGTTGTACACGGTAACCTTGCAAACTAGCTGACATTGGACTTGAAATATTTGCAGTAGCACTTCCACCATCGTTATTCAAAAAAGCAGAGGTACGTTCGTCTAAAGAGTTAATTCTGATGTACAAATTATCATTAGGCTTAATCAGATAGTCTGACTTATCTGGCTTGTAGTATTGATCTACTTCATCTAATTCCTTAGTAATATGTCCTTGTAAGTAAATCGATTTCTTTAAAGAAACGCATCCTGTAGTAAATAATAGAACAAAAAGAGTTACACCTAATATGGATTTATTCATAGTGACATTATAGTTTATGCGGTCTAATTAATGCTAACAAATATACTGGACTTCCTAATTATTTAATCGATACAAACTATCACTTAATCAAAATACTAAGAAAATTGTATATGTGACATAAAAGATCAGGAATTCTTAGATAAAAATCTCTTTTTTATCTAATTCTGAATAAATACTATTATTTGAAATGAATTCAGGAACCAATTCCTTCATTCTTAATACGAGCTTTTCAGTGGTTTCATCTGACAGTTGAGAAACCAAATTAGTTATATTTTCACTCACAATCTTAAAATCATGATCTCTGACTTGTCCTATCATAATCTTATCGTGATGAGTTGGTAGAGTATTTTCTTTTGATGCTAATAACTCCTCTGTAAGTTTCTCTCCAGGTCTTAAACCTGTATATTTAATTTCGATATCTTCCCCTACTTTTAAACCTGCTAAGCGAATCATTTCTTCAGCTAAATCTTTTATTTTGACTGGCTCTCCCATATCAAATACAAAAATTTCACCACCCTTACCCATAAAACCAGCTTCTAAAACAAGCTGACACGCTTCTGGTATCGTCATAAAATAACGAGTGATATTAGGATCGGTAACAGTAACTGGTCCTCCTCTATCAATCTGTTTCTTGAATAAAGGCACTACAGACCCATTTGAACCTAATACATTGCCAAATCTTGTTGTAATAAAGGAAGTTTTTATACCTTTTTTTTGCGAAAGAGATTGGATAAATATCTCACAAATTCTTTTAGACGCCCCCATAACATTTGTCGGATTAACAGCTTTGTCCGTTGAAACCATAACAAACTTTTCTACTCCATACTTTACAGCTAGAGTTGCCAGGTTACGAGTTCCTCCTATATTTACACGAATTGCTTCATACGGAAACTTTTCCAATAACGGTACGTGCTTATAGGCAGCTGCATTAAATATAATATTTGGCTGATATTGCAAAAAGACCTCTTCCATCCTTTTCACATTAGTTATACTAACTAATATTGTTTCGAAAGGAATATCGTAGTGGCTTAATAATAATTCTTGCTCTAAATCGTACAAAGGAGATTCTGCAACATCAATCAATAAGATTTTTTTAACAGGGAATTTTAATAGTTGTCGAACTATTTCAGATCCAATAGAACCTGCTGCTCCAGTAACCATAACAATCTTTCCTTCTAGGCCATCCATGATCTTAAGTTGATTCAATTTTATTTCCTCACGACCCAAAATATCCTCAATTCTAATATCCCTGATTTGTCTATTATTAGAAATTCCATTAACCCAATTTCCAACAGAGGGCATTACTTTCAATTTCCAATTACGTCTTAAACATTCATCGGTAATAGCATATTTACGCTCAACATCAATATTATTAATTGCTAATATGATTTCTTCAATATCCTTAATTGCTGCAGATTTTAATGCTTTTTCCCAACTTACTACTGGTATCGATTGTAGCAATACTCCCTTTTTCGAAGGGTCGTCATCAATAAATCCAACAATATTATACTGATTGTCTTTATCACTTCTTATAGCTTCTAAAGTAATTTGCCCCATTACTCCAGCACCATATATGTATATATTTTTTGACTTTCGTTTTTTAGTTAATAGTGAATAGGTTTCTTTTACGATAACTCTAAAAATAAAAGTTAATATTGCCGTTAATAAGAAGTGAAAAACCAAAATAAGATTAGGAACTCGAATCCAATTTAAGTCAAACCCTTTAATAATAATATTCACAACACTTAAAAACACAAATGAAGTAAAACAGGATATTACAAGTATTTTTAGTTCATTGTAACTACTGTGTCGAATTACTCCTTTATAAGAGCGAAAAATGAAAAATGAAATAAGGTAAATTAAAACTACCCAAGCAGCTATTAAAAATAAATCTGATACAGGAACTTTATCTAAACGAGTACCCAACCTAAGAGCAAAGGCAATTACAAAAGCATTAATCGTAATACCTAAATCAATCAATAATATCCACCAGGGTGATACTATTCTACCATTAAATATATTCAGTAAAAAAGATTTCATTAAGTTTAAGAGTTTAAATTATTTAATCAACTCAACCAAATTTCATCTTTTTTTAAGCGCGATACGATAATTTATGATGAATAATATATTAAAATAGTTAAAGCTCTGTTTATAGTAAACTAAAAAAAAGGTAATTACTGAATTAAGACAGCACAAGGCTTTTATACTTCTGCTTTAATGAAATGTAAGATATTAAAAGAGGTACAACTATTAAGATTGCTGCTAATAATTGTACATCAGATGAGAAATTAACTAATGATATTACAATAAAATTAATTAATAACTGAATAGTAGAGTAAATTGTAGCGACTTTTAGATGAGACCATTTCCCTTCGTTAGCAAATAACTGATATAAGTGCATCCTATGCGGTTTAAAAATATTTTGTTTTAACCATAAACGCTCAATAATTGTTGCTAAAATATCGATACCATATACAGAAACGAATAACAAGTAAATAAACTTCTCGGTTTGCTTTATAAGCAGAAGAAAAAGAAATGAAAGAGTGAATGCTATTGTTATAGAACCAATATCACCTGCAAAGCATTTTGCCTTCTTACGGAAATTATAAAATAAGAATACTATAAGTGGTATAAATAAAAATAAGAAAAATTCATTTTTAACAAATAATACTACTTCAATATTAACCAAAAACAAAGACACCAGTATAACGACTGAATATAAACCAGTTATACCATTTATACCATCCATAAAATTATATCCGTTAATAAAACCTATAATTATTGGAAAAATGGCAACTAGAAACCAAATATTCTCAACACCTAAAGACATTAATAATAAGACAACTGCCACTATTTGAGATAAAAACCTTACCTGTGTAGATATATCCTTCATATCATCCCAAAAACAGACTACTGAAAGAAGTAATAAGCCTATTAAAAAGTGTAAATCTGGAAAATGAAATAAAATTTCATATAAGAGTATGCTGATTGGAAATATAATTGCACCTCCTCTAATTGTTAATTCTCTGTGCGAAGAGCGAAGGTTAGGAGCATCAATTATATTGAATTTTACAGCTAATTTAAAATATAGATTAATAAGGAGAAAAAATACCATAAAAAGCACTATCCCCACCAATACAATCACATTATTACTCATACTACTTCATTATTGTTTTATAATATTCTATAACAGGTCTCGGTTCCCAGCCATACTTCTGCGCTTTTTTATCAGAGAATGTTAAGCTTCTCGTCATTTTATAATACCTATTCAAATTAAAAGGAAATGTTCTTTTGGTGATAATACCAATTGTTTCTCCAATAAAAGCTAACACAATTGCGATTGCCTTAGGAATATTAAAAACTTCTTTCAAATTGTGACTTTCACAAATTACTTTAGCTATTGCTTTATATGATGGGTGATAACTATCTGTTAAGTTAAATACGCCATCTTCTGTTTGTATTTTTGGCAAAAAATGTGCTATATCTTGGGCAAAAACCATAGAACGCTGTGCTCTGCCTCCATTTATTAATGGGAAATGACCTAATTTTATCGCTTTAATCATATCGCACAAATTACCGCTAGGATTTTTACCTATAACCAATGGTAACCTGAGAATAACAATATTTATATCATATTCGTTTCCGAACCTAATAAATTCATTTTCAGCCTTCAATTTACTAATTCCATAAGGCGTACTGGGATTACACAATGCATCTTCTGTAATATCATTACCATGTTCTAATCCATAAACAGCAACTGTACTGATAACAATTATACTATTGGGTAACTTACCACTATACTTTATTCCTTTGAGTAAACGGACTACACCTTGATAATTTACATTATCAAACTCATTCTTTTCTTCTTGTGTTCGAGGTACAAAGTGTGCTTTACCTGCTGCATGTACTAAACAATCGTAGCAACTCTTAATATTTGGGACTTCAAAACCTAAATCACAGCTAATAGTACTATCTGGATTCCTTCCTAGTGTATCTACTTCACCATACTTAATTAAATTTTCATACAAATAAGCACCTAAGAAACCAGAGGCTCCTGTTAACAAGTAACGCTTACCCATGAATAACATTCTCAATTATATTCATATACTTTTCTGATAATCTGTCCCGATTAAAATCAGTTTCGGCAGCCTTTTTAGCATTAATTGACGCCTTTACTTGAAACGATTTATCACTTAAAAATTTCTTCATTGCATCTGCCATAGAATTAGGATCTTTTGGATCAACACTTATTCCACACTGATGTATATTTACATAATCTTTAATCCAACCATCAGTGTTTTGTATAATTGGTACACTGGCAGCAAAAGCATCAAACATTTTATTTGGAGAAACTGTATTTAGTATAGGTAAAGGTTTAAAACAAACGAAAGCTGCAAGTGCGTGTGTTATTTTATTGACAACTTCTTTTTTAGGCAATAATCCAGTAAATACAACATTCGATAATTGATATAGTCTTACTTTTTGTTCTAGGTTATTTCGTTCAACCCCATCCCCTACTATTTCCACTAAGAAATCTGCTTCACCTCTTTCTTTCAAAACTTTTGTGGCCTCGATAACTAAATCAACATCATCCATCGCACCTAAAGAACCTGTATATATAAAAATAGGTTTTCCTTCTTTATTACTTAATACATTAGTTTTAAATAAGGAATTATCTGAAGCGTTTGGAATAACACTTGTGTAGACATTTGGAAATCTATCCGTAATATTATCAGCCATTCCTTGTGAACATCCAACCACACATGATGCTTGTTTGTAGCACAATTTCTCAAAAAAGAAAGAAACTTTAATTAGAAGAGGATTAGTAAGGATACCCAGTGATATAGCACCCTGGGGCCATAAATCCCTCACCTCAAAAATATATTTTTTTCTACGAAAAAATTTTGCAAATAAAGCAGGGACACCAACCGTTATTGGCCCTGAACTAGCTATTACAATATCTGTTTTCTCGGTTAAAGCATAATAAATTGAAAAAAAAGAGAAAAGTAGAAAATTTAGAATTCTTTTAAGTTTAGAAAAACGGTTAGAATCAGGATAATTAATCACAATAAGTTCTATTCCTTCAACCTTTTGACGCTCTATTCTTTTTTTAGCTTTAATATCAGATTTTTCATACGGCGATGTAACAACCGTTACCTTATTTCCTTCGTTTACCCACCTTTTTGTAAGTTCATAAATTCGAGTACTCCATTTTCCTTTTGGAGTTCCAAAATATTGATAGAAAACTAATATTCTCATTTCTTATTTATATGAGATATAACCATTTCAGGCTTACCTGATTTTGAAGATGCGATTTTAGTAACTTTTGTAAGAGTTAACTGAAAACCATTTTCACCTATCATCAATGCTAATTTACTTTCTATTTCTTTTAGGTATGAAGAATCAAGTTCATTTAATTCTACATACTTAATTTCAACACCTTTAATATCATATTGTACAATTTGAAACTGCTTTAGTAATTCAAAATGTTCTAAAACACTATTAAATGAATGAACACTTAACTTTTTACCTTTGGGGGTCAGAACTATATCCGTATCTCTACCGATAACTTGCTGAAGAACTGGAAGTTCTAGATCTCTATTTAAGGGATATTTTGACTTGGGTAATTTTATAGCTAAATCCCCTAATTTATACCTAATTAAAGGCATTCCATAATTATTTAAGTTAGTGACAACTACATGCCCCATTGTACCATCAGGCACTTCCACTCCGTTATCATCAACAATTTCGAGATAAACATTGGGCGCCATAATGTACATATATTCTAAATCTTTTTGAGAGGCAATCATAAAGCCTTCTGAAGACCCATAAGTATTAAATACCTTACAATTAAATACCTCTTCGATAAGGACTTTATATTTATCAAACAATTTATCGCCCCACGAAATACAAGTTTTAAGATCTTTTGTTATTCCATTTTCTTTGCAATATTTAGCTATTATATATAATGAAGAAGCATAGCCGCCTAAAACTACCTTTTTTTGATTATTGAGCCATTTTAAAGCTTTACTTAGGTCTACATCATTATGATTATAGGCATGTAAATAAAAGGTTTTAAACAGTCTGTCTTTAATATGTTTTAGCAAAGATCGTTTTGATGTCATACCTGTTTGAAGAATGCTATCACCAAATTCATATCCGGCCCATTTCCACCAAAGTAAAGTGGTTGCCCTATACCTACTAAACTCCTTTTTTATCCAATATACTTTAGTTGGAACCCCTGTACTACCACTACTTTTTTGTGCATATAATTTTTTACGCTTTACGGATATCATCCGTTCTGAGTTCTTCCTTATATCATCTTTTGTCAAAATTGGAAATGACTTTAATATCTTGATAAAGTCATCATTCTCTTTTATCTCAATATCTAGATCTGAATAATATTCACAGTTTTTTACAGAATGGATCAATAACTTTTTAAGTTTTTTATTCTGAAGATTATGTAATTCAATTTCTGACAAATGAACCTCTTGATCTAATTGATGAAGTGACGTCATTACTGAGTTACCACTAATAAAATCTCCGATTGGTAAAATAAAATACTCTAATATCCAACTATAAATAGACCGTGCTCTCTTCATGAACTAAATACATTAAACCATTGCTTTTTAACTTCTTCCCAATCAAATTGCTCAACCTTTAACCGTGCCTTTTTTGAACAATCAATTGCTTTCTGAGGGTTTGATAAAATTCCATTAATAATATTAGCCATTTGTTTATCATCATTTTCATTTACCAAAAAACCATCTTTCCCATCATCAATTAAGTACGATAATCCTCCAACATTTGTGCTAACAATTGGCATTCCTAGAGCCATACCTTCAATAACACTAACTGGCATATTATCAAAATTGGTAGTATTTATAAAGATATCATAGTCTTGTGATAGTTTATGCCAGTCTTTTTTTGAAAGTCTACCTGAGAATGTAATATTATTAGTAACACTTAACGATTCAGCTAATAAAATACAGTCTTGCAAGCTACCATCCTTGTCTTCACCTACAATATTTAGGTGAACATCCGGATGATTTTCTTTTAATAAAGAAACAAGTCTTACTGCCATCTGAGGATTATAAATACTTGCAAGATGTCTTACATATAATAACCTGCAACTTAATTCGGAACGTTGCTTGTAAGAATATTCTTTAAGAGGAATCGAATTAGGAATTAAAAGACTTGGAAAACCATGAGATCGAAATGCTTCAAATAAATAACTTGAAGGAGATATGTTATTGTAACTATTCTCAAAAATATATTTACACATTTTGGGGCTATCATTTAACCTATCTGGCAATCTACCTCCGTGTAAAAAAGGAATATATTTTATATTAAAAAAACGACATAACTTTGCTACTATATAGGTAAAGTAAAATGCCTGATTACTATATGTATCAATGCATACAAAATCAACTTTATTCCTAAGTTTTATAGTAGAGTATATCATGTGTATTAAGCGAACTCCTTTATTTAAGTAACTCGAAGAATAGCACATTTTAAAACCCATCTCTTCAAATTTCTTACCTAACGTATCAATCGTAGTAGGACTTTTGCCACTCACGGCAAGTTTATTACCAATATATAATATCGAAGTAGACATCAATTATTATCTTTTTAAAATATATGCTTTAAATTGTTGTGGCCATCTTTTATTCATGAATGGTTTTTCAAGAATCAAATAAGTATAAGAACATATTATTAAGGTTAGAGGCACAATAACTGTTATGTAAAATATGAAATCGACCCAAAACCCGAAGCCCAAAGTATAGCTATCTAAAATACTCATTAGTATAACTAATACGGGTAAATGAATTAAATAGGTTGTATAACACATTCCACCAATAGTACTTAACAGTTTATTGGCGAAAAGCTTTTTGATGCTACTTCCGTACAATACACATAGAAATAGCGTGCTTAAAACTATTGGAAGAAACAATCGAACCTTAAAATATTGTAGTACGAACACAAGAATAATCGAAATAAAACCAATGAAATCCAGAATAAAGAATTGGTGAATATTATTCTTATAAGAAGTATAAATATCGGTAACTAAAAACCCAGCCAAGAAATATTGTACATATTTTAATAATGAAAGATGACCTACACCTGTCCAACTTGCAATATATGGAAACAAGAATATCAAACTGACTATTAGTACATGACGTATATAGTTACTTTTTATTTTAAACAAATAGGTTACAAATGGGACTAATAAATAAAATTGTATCTCGATTTCGAGAGACCATGCAACAGGATTTATAATAGACCAAGTTCCATAACTAATATTATGACAATAAAATAAACTTGCAAGAAATGATGACTTTAGAACTTCATAGTCAGCCGTATTAATATATAAATGCCCACAAAAAAGTAAAATTAAGACAATAAAGTACGGAGGTTCTATTCTTGTTAATCTCCTTAATAGGTAGGTTTTATAGGCAATAGTCTTTTCTCCTTTTTTAAACGCCTTTGCATAAGGTAATGATAAAATAAAGCCACTTATTACAAAAAAAACCAATACCCCAACATCTCCGGTAACTAACCATTCATCAACTCGCTTAAAAAATGAAGAAGTTTCTGAAACCTTATATATCGAATGGTATCTGAAAAAGACCGTTCTAAAATGCATAATTAGAACAGGCATTATTGCTAAAAAGCGTAAACCATCAACCTCAGGAATATACCTTTGAGAAGATATCCTACGAAACTTATTTAGGAAGGACATTCTTAGCATTGCGTTTAGGTCTATTATTCTGATAAATACTCATAAATGCAGCTCCATATACAACCCCTGGAATTGCAAGTCTCATAGCAGCATGTACCATTACCGTATAACTTATTATAAGAAAAACTAAAAAATGAAAATGATTTCCAGAACCTACTTTCAGATTGAAAAAATGGGAAATAGGAAGAATTAAGAAAGCTATCAACATATATATAACTCCTAATGAGCCATTCTCTGCAAACAAACGCGTATATTCTGTATGCGAAGCTGCAGCTGATCCTGTATGTATTTCGTGCCAAACCGGGGACATACCATAACCAACACCTACAAAAGGCTCAGCTTTAAAAGCTTCGATATCTGCAGCCATAAATTCGGCCCTTCCTGTTAAAACACTCTTATCTTCGTCAATTTCTCCTGTTCTAAGTTCTTTACCATTCTTGCCTTGATACCTATATAATAAAAAATCATTGGTTAAATAGTTTGCATACCACACACCCACAAACATAAATAAGGATACGACAAAAATTGGCATCAACAATTTATTTATCTTTCTACGGGACTGCTTATCGATGACATACATGATTAACAATGCAAAAATTATTGCTATAAAAGCTCCCATAATTCCTCCTCTCGACATCGTTAGAAGACCTCTAAATAAAAGGAAAGCACACACTGTTATATCGAGCCATTTGTACCTTAATAAACAGTTCCCCCTAATCAACTCCATTACGCCCACAGCAAATAACCACCCGAGAGCTGTAGATACTTGATTAGGTCCAAAACCTCCCGATAAGCTAGCATTTGATGATAAGGTTGTAATTTGAATATTTGCTAAACTTGCCTTAAACGTTAGTAATACTAACAAAGCGATTGAAGGGTAGAATACAAATTTCATCCCCATATTATATGCTTTGAGAGAAACTCTTCTTTTATAAAAGTACATTCCTGAAAACACGAGACTTAGTGGTCCTGAAATACTTGCCATTATTATTTTACGGGTCCAAGAAGAGGATTCTGATGTTGATAATAGCATGCCTGGTAATAATAGAACCAATAACAAAATAAAGATATACGGCGAACTATTTTTTTTACCGACTATCATTCCACTAAGTAGAATTATAATACTTGCATATTTGCCGAGTTCTGCACTTATAGTAATGCCTGATATACGATAAACAATTTCGAATCCAACAATATACAAAGCATAAAAACCAGCTCTTGATCCTGAGTCTCCTTTCAGTAAAACATCAAAAAAGAATAATGCTATTATTAAAACATAGAACCCAGATACAAAAAAAGCACTAACAGATCCTAGGTATCCAATAGCTACGTGTATGGCAATAAATACTAACTGGTTGTTCTTTTTGTCTAAAAACTCAAACATACCTATTAACTATTCAATATTTTGGTTTCAATAAGGTTTAAGTACCACTCAAAGGTAAATCTTGATGAAATTTTTTGAGCCCTTAACGCTATTTCCTTAAGATTTTGATTAAAATTTATGTCTTGAATTACATTTATGAACTCAAGGCCTTCTTCATCCTTATGACTTACTAAAAATCCATTATCAAGATGTTTAATGTAATGACCAATACTAGACACATCTGAAACAATAGGTATACATCCATAATTGGCAGCTTCAGCAATTACTTTAGGGAATCCCTCTGAAGCTGTTGAAGGTAATAAGAAAACATGACAGTCTTTCATAATTTCAGCTACTTTATTACGCTCTACAAAGCCATGAAACCTTATATCTAGAGGTATATCTTTTGCTATTAATTCAAACTTAGAGCGCTCAACTCCATCCCCTACTAAATGAATAACACCTATCTTACTATGATCCTTTAATTGAGAAAACGCACGCAATATTCTCCCTACCCCTTTTGCCGATTCGAGTCTACCCACAAAGCAAAAGTTTAATTGACCACTATAGTCTTTCCTATTTAATATTGCTATTCCTTCCTCAGTTTCTAAATTTGTTAAACACGGATTTTCAAATGTTATACAGTGAGCAGGCTGTCCTGCCCAACGCCCATTTATAGTAACTTTATATTTAGATTGATTTTTCAGCAACCAACGTTGAATGGCATACCCTAGGGGAGGATTTTTTTGAGCCCAATTTCCTGCATATTTAAACCATCCCTTTGTTCTTTCTAAAAATAGCCATGGTATCATATAAACCCCCATGCCTGTTGGTGCTCTAAACTGAAAATAATCAACCTTAGGAATGATTTCACTTACTATTTTTATATTCTTACGAGCTTGCCACAATACATTTAGTTTTGCAGAAACACCCTTTCCTCCGCTAGGAACTAACGGTACAAATTCTATATTAGGATACTCATATAGCAAAGAACTTGGCGGAACTTGGTTCGTTTCTAACAATGGAGCACAATGATAAATTTTATCGAAATGCTGAGCCAAATAATTAACTTCACGAATGGTTGGCCCCCAGCCAATAACATCTCCTTTAGCATTTTTATAATGTTCTGTATGTGAAATTATCAACAATATCATTTTTCTTTCAGCAAGGTGTTAATTATTGTATCGTACTTTTTACCAATATAATCCCAACTATGGTTATGTGCCCAATCTATAGCATTTTTAGATAATTCACTGGAATTGATCTGCACTTTATTTAATGACTCGTTAATATCTTGAGGACTATTTCCATCAACTAAATAACCGTTACTACCATGCTTAATAGCATCGGCAATTCCACAGCCTTTTGCACCAATAACTGGTAAACCAAAGAAGTTTGCTTCCAATACCACAATTCCAAAACCTTCAACATCTCCGTCAGGCTGATTCTCGCTTAAAATTAAGAAACAATCTGCACTATTATATGCCACACCTAAATCAGTACGCTTAGGCAAACGGCCATGAAAAGTAATATAATCGTTAACACCCAAGGATTCTGAAATGGTTGAAAACTCTTTCTCAAAGGTGGGCAAACCTACTATATGATAATGCAAATTAGGATATTGTTTTATCAAATTTGGTAAGGCTCTTATAACTCTTTGCTGTCCTTTACGAGGAGTTACATTACCCACTGTTAATAGACAAGGATCTCCAATAAACTTATTTTTATCAACTCGTTTTCCCTCATTAAGAGCTGCCATCTCGTGTAAATCAATACCATTTTCAATAATCTGGTACGGATTCTTTTGAAGAGATTTATTTAATAAACTATGCGTAAATTTAGATACAGGTAATAAATAATTTAATCTACTGATGCACAAATTGGTTATATACCTGTAAAAAGCATTCCGCATTTTAACCTCGGAACCATGGAGAACACCAATAGTTTTATATGATCTTTTATTTAAGCTCAATAGACCAGAAATCCATAAGGAAAATTTACCCGAATAAATTACAACGTCAATTTTATTTTTTTTTATAATATTCCTTGTTGTTGTTATTCTATTAAAATAAGTTTTAATACCACTTCGCCAGATTCTTGAGATAGAAAGGTTTTTATGTTTTTTATCAAATGCTACAACATCTTCTTTCTTTACGAAATCTGCATCTGAAATCACATAAACATCATTCCCTAATTTAGAAAGGCTTTTACTTAAAGAGTATGCATGATTCCCTATCCCTCCAGGACCTGGGGGGAACTCAGAAGTAACGATGAGAACTTTATAGGTCATACACTTCTATTTTTGGTCCCTTTATCAGCATTTTAGAAGCTATTCTCCAGGACTTTACAACTTGATAAATATATTTAGGCAATAGTAGAACAAATAATAACAACCCAAACATCGACATTAAATTACTCTGCTTAAACCTGTAAGGCATCACTGAAAGGGGCAACGTTTTCATGATACTATATAAGGCTACTTTGGAGCCAAAATAACTTCTAGTAAAATAAAGCACACTTGGAATTGGTAATGGAGCTAAAAATTTTCTACTTCTGAAGGCATCCCACGCACCCATATGTCGTAATCCACCGGTACTAACTTTTAAGTGTATCCTTGATGCCAAAGGATTACTAACATTTGGAATTCCGAGAGTATAACATCTCAATCCAAATTCGCCATCTCCCATCCGCATTTTCTCAAATTGCCTATCAAATAGGCCTGTCTGATTAAATACAGATCTAGAAATCATCACATTACCTGTATCTATTTGATCACTCCAACGAAAAAAAGAATAATTGGTAGGAATTACTCCACCTACTTTACTAAGAGACACACCAGATGAGATGGGAACTTTAAAATAATCTATACAACGTAAATGATTGGACACCCAATCGGATTCCACTAGAGAATCATCATCATAGAATAATAAAAAGTCTCCTTTACTTTCCTTAATACATTTGTTTCGAGCTAACCAAAGAGCTTTTTCCTCTTGTTTATATAACTTTAGGTTAAGATTCCAACCTTTATAAAAACCTTCTTCTATAGGATCAGATTGGTCACATATTAGCACCTCTATATTTTTATAATCCTGCGATTCAAGATCTTTTAGTACATCTTTAAGATAGGTATATCTGTTTAAAGTAGGTATAATAACTGATACCAAAGGCTCCTTTTCAATTAAACTATTAGACATTCTAACTTTAGCTTCTACATATAGTGTTGAAGCATAAATTTGCTCACGCTGAATATTTCTACTTTTAAGGAATGATTGAACCTCAAGCCAAGGATTCTTTAATGAAATAAGTCGGATAATTAAGATAAAAAAACTCCAGAATTGGCTATAATATTTTTTTATAAATCGATATTCATCCTCCAATGGAATCTCTCCAACTATTGTTATACTTTCTGTTTGAGAAATTGAAATAATACCTTTATGCCATGCTTGATAGGCAGCATCTCTATAAGATGAATCTTCCAAAACATAGGAGTCGTCATAATTAATTATAGTTTTTTGCTCCTCACTAAGACAATTATAATCTACCCAATATGAATAGTCAGCTTGACTCTTTAAATTAAAATACCAAGTAGGCTGCACATACTTTATAAAAGAAAATAAGTATAACTTTTCTACCATAAGGATTACAAATAAAATTTACTGAATTTTTGAATTTGTTCCTCCAATGAGAACTTGGTTTTAACTCGATTAGTAGCATATGCTCTAACTTTAGACTTTTTCTCCTCTGAAAGATTTAATACTTCAATCACCTTGTTTGCAATAGCATCCGGAGATCTTTTTTTCACTAACCATCCTGATTCATCATCAACTATATTCTCCCTTAAACCTCCTACATTACTAGCAATGCATAAGCACTGACATGATTGAGCTTCAAGTATAGCATTACAAAAACCTTCCTCTAAACTTGGCTGTAAATAAATATCAGTTTTACGCAAATAGCTCAATATTTCACCTTTAGTTATAGCTCCCACAAATATAACTTTATCCTGAAGTCCATATAAATGAACTAAGTATTTTAAGCGCTCATTAAGCGCTCCATCACCAGCAATGGTATATTTAAAATCAATCCCTCGGTCTGATAAAATTTTCATGGCTTCAATTGAATAATCAAAGCCTTTTATCCATGTTAATCTACCTACTGTAAATAAACGAAGTGTTTTACTTTTTGATATTTTATCTACTTTATTATAAAAATCAACATCAATTGCAGGTGTGATTTTTGAATAAGGAGTATTGGGCGATAAGCCAAGCTGCAATGCTTTAGCATATAAGGAATCAGATATTGAATGTACTTTATCTACTTTATTCCAAATACTAGTATATGCATTTGGAAACTTTAATGGATAAACGTTTATATCATATCCTCTAAAACTTATTGCCATTTTAGCTCCTACAACTGTTGCGATATTCTCTCGATTAATAGCACATGTAGCAAATCCAAAATGTATCCATTCAAAATCCTTCAGTAAAATATGTGAATTTAAGCAAGCATTTTTAACGGAATTTACAAAGCTCTTATTAGTTCCCATCTCAAGAGATAAAAATTTCTTTAACCTCTGAGGGTTTCTAAATAGCAATTTTATTAATGGAATAATTAAAAACATATAGCTCAATACGCTATTACTTTTAACCACCGGGGGTTCTATAATTGTACATCCGCTTATCTTCATTTTTTTCATGTTAGGAGCAAATAGAAGTACATTATATCCTGAATTGACTAAACCTTCAATTTTACTCATAAAAAAAGTTTCAGAGTATTTCGGAGTATCATGTAATACCAAACCAATATATTTTCCCGTTTTAGAAATTACACTCATTTTTGTGGTTTTATATTCTTACCATTTAATAAAAGTAATAACACACGTGATTCTTTTACAACGTAACGATGAAACAAATAAGGTAACAACCATGCAGGGATTAAAATTAAAAGAAAATGAACCCAATAAGGCATCTCAATTCTTAATATAAAGAAACCCCACAACACAATAAATGGCTGATGCAATAAATAAATGGTATAAGATGCATCTGATACAGATTCCACAAACTTATTCCTCTTATCAAAGAAAAATTTAAATACAGAGAATAATAAACAAGGAAAACTCAAACCATATAAAGCACTTATTACTTCTTCTATATACCCATTTATGGGATAAGCTTTAATCACAAAGTATAGAATAACTACAATTGAATTAAAAATATTGATACTCAAAAGCTTTTCATAAAGCTCTTTGTTAACAAACATTTTTATACCAATCCAAAAAAATGGTATATACCGTATAAACTTGCTTATATCAAAGAATACGAATGTATTATTTAGTTTCTCACTAGGAATGCGCCAAGATATTCGAGATAATATCATTTGAAAGAGTACAACTACAATTACGAATATCCAATAGTTTGTTTTTGTATACTTAAAACTTGGAAGATTAATAGTGAAGTACAGTATTATACTATAACCGATAAGATTTGCCAAAAACCATAAATGTGCAAGCCATCCGCCATGAAGCCAAAAACTAACAGTTAATAGGTTTGATAAATTAAACTCATTAGTATAAGAATAGCCCAGCATTACAATATTCAAGGTGAAACCACAAAACAATAAGGGAACTCCTAAACGAAAAAAACGAGATTTAATAAAATGTTGTAATGAGTATTTTTTCATCACAAGCATTGAAAAAAAGCCTGCTATAATGTAGAAGCTTTCCATTCTAAAACTATGTATAAAGTCGATAATTTGACTAAAAACCTTCAAATGCACTTCTGATGTTACTCGCCAAGTATATGTACTAAATATAAAAGCACTATGAATAACAACTCCCAGCATCATTAATATGGCGCGTGCAAAATCGAGATAATTATACCTCATCGTTGATAATTCGTTTATAAAAATCAATCATATCGCACGTTTGCTTCGACTGCAGATGCTTTTCTTCAATAGTTTCCCTAGCTTTTATAACAACACTCTCCTTAACAGAAGTGGGCAAATTTATAAAGTCTAATATTTGGTTTGAAAGAGCATTAGAACTCGCCGTTGGAACTATCCATCCATTTACATTGTGCTCTATTAATTCTGACATACCTCCACAGTCTGTTGAAATAATAGGCACTCCAATTGTCATGGCTTCAAGAGCTACATTTGCGATACCTTCCTCTAAACTGGGCAATATAAAAACGTCAGCCTCCCGAAAAGACTCTAACACTTTGCTATGCGGCATGTTATTTAGTATTGTTATTTCATTTTCAAGCCCAAGGTCATTTATTGCAAATAATACTTCTTCTTTATCGCCTCCAGCTATTATAGTATACTCAAATTTTATGCCTTTACTCTTTAAAATACTACAGGCATCAATTGCATACTGGTAACCTTTTTTCCAATGAAAACGTCCTACCGACAATAACTTAAGAATGCCTATATTTTTAGACGAGACATATAGAGAGGTAATACTATGAAATAAATCGTCCTTAACAGCTGGCATTATAATCGCTGATCTTTCTCTATCAGCTCCAAATTTTTCTCCATTCTTTAAAATACCATTTGAGACAGCATGAAAGCCATTAACTTTGGGGAAGTATTCTTTATACAAATCTGCTATGTTAGAATCAATAAAGGGGCTCACATTTACCAAACGACCTCTAAAACTAACAATAAATTTAAATTCCTGACTTTCTATCAGTTCTTTAAACAAGTTTATATGTGTAGCCCATTGTATATGTATAACAGATGGGTTTAGTAGATATACTTGCGCAGTTTGAATAAACGTAAAAAACTTTTCTTGAAGAGATTCTCTTTTTAAACTAATATTCAATACAAACGGCAAGCGATTAGGTCTTTTTACTATGAGTCTAACTAAAACTTGTATTAGTAAAATTATAAGCCACGGTAAACTCCTATAGTACATAGGCAAATACTGAAACTTATTATTTTGTTTCTTATATCTATCCGCTTTTCCCGCTAGATAGACTTTACACCCTTCATTAGCTAAATTTGTTGCTAATGCCTTTACAAAAGTTGGAGGGTTTAAAGTACCATCATATATTAATACTCTCACAAAACTTAATTTTATTAACAAACGGTATTTATACCAATCCTATAAATAAGATTATGCGTCTACCTCTAATAAAAACTTCTCGAACTCAATTACTTTGTCATCATATGAATGATGCTCTTTAATGTACTTACGGCAATTTTTACTCATGTCGGAATAAGCCACTTTATCTTCTACTATTTTTAATATTAAGTTCGGTAATTCCTTGTCAATATTGGCCACATCTAATAAAAACCCGTTCACTCCATGCTCTAAATGCTCAGGGTTAGAGCCTACACTTGTAGCAATCATAGGTTTCCCGAAAGAACATGCTTCAAGAAAAAACATTGGAGAACCCTCTTTCTCTTGCGATAATAAAACCCCTAAATCAATGGCACAATAGAATTTACTTAATTCTTTGTTTGACATCCAACCCACAAAAAACAGACTATCCTTAATATTCTCATTTGCGTATTCAATACACTTATTATAATAATCCCAATCAGGCATTTTTTCATTATTGATATCTCCTGCCATTAGAAGCTTTACTGGAATTCTCTTATCCACTAACTCTTTAACAGCTTTAAATAAAGACATTATATTTTTCTCCCTAGCAAATCTACCTGCGTATCCAATAACTATATCATCCTTCTTAAAATTATACTTAGCCCGTTCTTGTTCCCGCAATTTACTCTCATCTATCTCCCCTCTAACAGATAAATCTAAAGCGTTATAAATTCTGCTAATAGGGATATTAATATCAGGTAATTGGGTTTTTATACTATTTACTGTTAAGTTGTTTAATACAAGAACTCCTTCTGTATTGCTAAATAGGTAATCCGTTAAACGCTTTTCTAGTCCAAAAATATCGCTACTGTGGTACCAATAGGCATGTTTAGCTTGAGGATAGGCCTTATGAAGCATATAAAACAATTCTGAATGCACAACAGAAAGAACTAAGTCAGGTTTAATTTGCTTCATTTTCTTACGAATTCCTTGATAGTAGACTATTCTATCTGGTTGAGAAAATGTAAAAAGCTTCTTTCTCATTCTATATGGAACTCGTTTCCAAAATCGCATTTTTGCTTTGGCCGTTTTTGTATCTAAATTAATATGGTGGTAAATTGAATCGAAACCCTCTTCTAATTCATCATTCCATTTGCTGATCACATGAATATCAAATTTCTGTTTTGATAAACGTTTAGCTATGTGATATAGAATCCAAGCTACACCAGAACTATTGCTTACAGGTGGAATCGTGTGTCTTGATCCCAATGCCAATACTATTTTTAAAGGTTTCTCCATTGTAGTTGTTTTTTAGTTCATAGCTTATACGTGCCTCGCTCTTTTAAACAAGCGATATAAATAAACTTGCAGTTGTACTATTTTTGTGATATAATCGCCAAAGCGATCCATTTTATTTATTTCTGGAATCATATGAACAAGCTTAGAGGTTTTATACTCTTTCAGCATTTCGTAATCTGCTAAGCTCATTTCATTAAAGTATTTTTTATACAAATACGCACGTTCTTTCTTTATAATATCCTTAGCCTTTGAACTACTGCTCAAGCCCTCTGTATTATAATAACTCATTTCTAATCCAACATGCTTATATGAGGCTCCTTCATATATGATTTTTTTCAAGTAAAACTCAGCATCTGAAATAATCCTAAGATTTTCATTGTATTGGTCATTCTCAAATAATGATCTTTTTATAAAAGACGCTTGGTGATATAATGAACCAACATAGAAATCATACATACTTAATACTGAAGGTTTTGTTTTTAGTAAAACTCGCCCATCTTCTTTTACAAAATACTGATTACCATACAATATATCAAAGCCAATATTTGTTTCGGCGAAGACTTTACTAAAAATATCATCAACATAATAATCACCAGCATTCATAAAACCAATGTAATCACCCTTGGCTTTATTGATGCCCTTATTCATAGCATTATAGATGCCACTATCTTTTTCTGATTGCCAATAAGTAATTTTATCAGCAAACTGTTCTATAACTTCTATAGTTCCATCGGTACTTCCTCCATCAATAACTATATATTCGTAATGTGAATAGCTTTGATTAAAGACAGAATTAAAAGTTCGTAGTAATCCTGCTCTATCATTTAAGACAACAGTTATAATAGATAACATCATATATTAACTCTTAATACTCTTATAAATTTTTAAGTAAGCACTGGCCTGCTTGCTTGCAATAAAGTTACTTACGGCATAATTCCTTATAACATCACTATTAAACTTATCCTTAGTATTCAAATAAGTTTCTATCGCTTCTCTGATTTGAACAGGTTCTACGCCTTCAGATTTAATTCCGGTTATACCATCTTGAATAACATCAATCATTCCTCCTATAGGCGTTCCTATCACTGGGGTTCCGCATGCCATCGCTTCAAGCATAACATTTGGCAAATTATCTTCTAAACTTGGTATAATAACAGCATCAGCTATTGAGTATAATTCACATAGTTTATTATCATCTTGCACCTTACCAAACGAAATTACATTTTCAACACCTTCAACATTACCACTTCCCACTGTGATAAGAATCGTGTTGGATAAATCCATTTTTTTTAATGCTGAAATTAATAAATGAATGCCTTTATGTTTATGATCTAATCCCTCACTCATAAATAATAAAACAGTTTTATCATTTTCTATTTCGTAGGATTTTCGTAACTCTTTATTATTTTTTGGATAGAATAAGTTTACGTCAATTGAATTATAAATATGATGATGCTTAAAACTCCCAAGCAATTTACTTTTACTAGAATAATCGGCTAAAAACTTTGAAGGCGCAACAACTGTAAGGTTATTATGCTGCTTATATGCTAAGCGCTTGTAATTGGAGTGCGCTTTTTCTAAATTAATTATCGGATTCTTTTCATTCCTTTTTTTGTCAATTAACAAATGGAATCCTCCCAAAGTCGGATTTTTATCGTGTATTGTCCAAACAACTGGCTTGCTTACCGATTTTAAAAAAGACTTGTAATCTACGAAACCTGATACCCAATGTAAGTGAATAATATCAGCCCACTCTACTAATTCATGTTTATCAACTTTATAATCAGATTTTGGAGAGGTATATATAAAGTATGTTTTTTTAAACTCCGAAATACATTTCTTATGCTTTTGTTTAGCTGTTTGCTTTATCCCGAACTTCTTTAATAAACGAATCAATAATTTATCTTTCTGCTCATATTTATACACTTTTGATTCGCTAGTATTTTTATATAACACGAGTAGTTTACTATCAACATCCAAATTATTTAAGGCCTGGTGTAAACGTACTGTTGCTCTTCCTGCACCTCCTGAATCTAAATAACAAATATGTAATACCCTAAGCATTAAAGTAACTTTGTGTCTAGTTTATAGTTTAAGACATCATTAATTGTTCGCATTTTACTTAATTTACCTTGATCTTTTAGAAAGCCTGTAATTTTGCCTCCATTTGTATAATCTAAGGCAACGTAATTTGTACCTAAGGTGTCTGCGAATAATACAGAATGGAACCTCATACAAATATTAAGGCTTGACATTTTCATTGCTTCAGAAATAGAGTTTACCGTTGATAAGTTTCTATCATATGATACTTTACTATAATCTTTAAAATATTTTTTAATGAGATATCTTGAATAATCTCTATCATCACCTCCAATTACTAAATTATGCATATGATAAAATACAACTTTATCTACTTCATTTTTCTCAACATAATCTTTAATTATAAGCGCTAAAGAGGACTCAAAATTTGATATCAGCTCTGAATACTCAATATCAGATAAGTCCTTAAAAAATGATCGAAGTGGCTCTCTTAAGAAGCAAGCTACAATTTTGCCGTTATTTTTAGTAGCTGAAGCCATTTGTGATTTTAAGATATAATCTTTAGCTGGATCACCAGAATAATCGACATTATTGAAGCCCCATGAATTTGCGAATTTAATAGAGTTATAATCTCTTAACTTAATTAAAGAAGCATTGCTGAATATCGACTTCACTGTAGCAATATGCTTCTGTGAATTAAGAGGTCCAAGACCACAGCCATACACCACTGTTTTCTTACCATATTTTTTTCCAATACTAAAGGCAACTTGAGGTACATATAGAAAATGGAGATCCATCAATGGACCGCCACCCATCACTATCTCATCGCATAAAACACTATATTTTATTAAATCATAATTCTGTGTATTAACTACCTTGGCATTAACCCCAAGTTCTTTCATTGTTCTATTTGTAACGTAAGGGAACAAACTTCCAATTATGAATTCCACATCATTGTATTTAACCTTATAATCTTCTATTATTGAACCTAGTATGGCTTTATCTCCAACAGTTTCAGTTCCATACCATCCAACAATAAAAACCTTCGTGTTTATTCCTTTCTTTGTAGATTTAGAATTTAGGTGTGCTAATTGAGCCATTTTGTTAATCCTAGTGGAACTTTCTTGCTCAAATATATTATTCCAAAACTTTTGATGATAGTGCTTATAATAATCGCTTACCTCTATTTTTCTTTCTCCAATATATTTTGAATAAGCTTTAACCTTATTCGCATTTATATTATCATTACTGTTGTAAAAGATATCTTTTAAATCGGTAATAGATCTTCTTGTAATGAGCGACGTATTACTATCTTCGAGTTGCTTATGATAAAAAATTGCAATATTATATCTTTCATCATCAGTTAGTATTTCATTATTGATTAAAACATCTCTCTTGAGGCAAGAGAGGTTACTGGGAATAAATCTGCTCCTCCATCCCTTAGCTTTAAAAAAAGAATAATACTCATCTATTTTTAAAGCACATTGCTTAGTAAATACATATTGAATGTTAGTTATGTTGCAACTTTCACCCTCTGTATCATTCATTACTTTATCAATATCATAAGGTCCACAAGACATTATGTCTTTTCTCTTACAATGATCAATTACCAATTCAGAAACTAGCTGATTAACTATTACATTATTTTGAGTATACAAGTAATAGCTCCAAATAATTTCAATAAAGCCGGAACTAATTTTTAACTCTTTAAATAAATTTCTAATTACACCAAAGTCACCATTGTAGCATGATAGATCTACAACTAATTTATCAACACTAAGGTTCTTAATTTTATGTGGGAGATCAAGTTCTGAATATAACAATACATATTCCTTGCCTTTTTGTGATGATATATACAACGAAGCTTCAGTATCATTAAGAAATACCGTGGCTTGCACAGCTGAATTGAATGCTTTTAATCTCATATTAAATTAGCTATACCATTCTTGATTAACTAAAAACTTACATTCATTTATGGTTGGGATTAAACCATTTCCATAGAAATCGCCTTTTTCAACCATTAAATTAATTACGCCCTTTATGTGTTTTACTGAAGTAGCATTACTTAACTGAATATTTAAAGAATATTGACCTTCAACCAACTGAATATTTTTTAAACGACAGGTAATTTTCCCTTCTCTTTTACAAGGAACCTTTTTGTTATCATAATCACTATTCAGTATAATTAACTTTTCATCTAAGTTATTATATATTCCTACCAATGTATTCATATACCCAGAACTCGAACTTGATTCGTAATGAATTACGATATCGACATCCTGACCACTCATTATATTATCAACTTGTACTCCATCTGCCAAATAATATACTTGCTTTATACCAATACCTTCCCCTTGCAATTTTTCAGTATTCACGTAACTGGTTCTGAAATCTATATCTGTATTACAACTTACATATTCGTTAATTACACTACTGATATCGCTATGTAAAGCAACCTCTCCATTTCTCAGCAAAATTCCTTTTGTACACAATGCTTGTATACTTGCCATATTATGACTTACAAACAATACCGTGCGGCCTTCATTTCTGGAGACATCTTGCATTTTACCAATGGCTTTCCTTTGAAATTCAGCATCACCAACAGCCAAAACCTCATCAACAACTAATATTTCGGGTTCTAAATGGGCAGCTACTGCGAAACCTAACCTAACTGTCATACCTGATGAGTAACGTTTAACAGGAGTATCGATATACCTTTCGCAACCTGAAAAATCAATAATCTCATCAAGTTTAGATCTAATTTCTTTCTTGGTCATACCCAATATCGCACCGTTTAAGAAGATATTATCCCGACCTGTAAGTTCTGGATGAAATCCAGTACCTACTTCTAATAATGAACCTATTCTTCCATCATAATCAATCCTCCCTGTTGATGGACCTGTTACTTTTGATAGTATTTTTAATAAAGTGGATTTACCTGCTCCATTACGCCCAATAATGCCTACAACTTCACCTGGATTGACCTCAAAATTAATATCCTTTAGAGCCCACACATAATTAGACTGCCCTTTCGATGCTCTATTATTTGTATCTCCAACTTTTAAAAAGGGATCTTCCTTACCTCTAATTCGATAACTCCATCTTTTTAAATCATTAGACAACGTACCAGTACCAATAGTTCCTAGTCTATACTGTTTTGAAAGGTTCTCAATTCTTATTATTGGTTTCATTAATTCGTATTATTAATAATTAAACAGTATCCATAAAGTTCTTCTCTGTTTTATTGAAAATTGCAAGACCAATTACAAACAGTAAAACAGAAACAGTCATTGAATATAATATTAGGCCATTTGAGAGGGTTCCCACACCAAAAAACATATACTTAAATGTTTCGATTACTCCAACCATCGGATTTAATGCTATTAACGTTCGGTATTGATCTGGAAACTCGGACAGAGGATAAATTACAGAAGATCCGTACATCGCTAATTGAATTCCAAACTTAACCAGAAACTTTAAATCGCGGTATTTAGTTGTCATTGAAGAAATGATCATACCTAAGCCCAAACTTAGCATTGCCATGGTTAGCACTAAAACTGGGAATAACAGTAGGGTTATATTAGGAGCAATATTTGCGCCATTTATAATATAGTACACGTACACTAAAACGAATAATACCAATTGAAGCATTAACTGAATCAGTTTTGAAATAACTATTGACAATGGGGTTACAGCCCTTGGGAAATATACCTTACCGAATAGACTTGAGTTTTTAGAAAAGGTATCTGATATGGTAGTTAAGCAGTTTGCAAAGTAATTCCAAGCTGTTATTCCGGCTAAATAGAACAAACTGTGCGGAACTCCATCCGCAGGAAGGTCAGCTATACTACCAAAAATAAATGTATAAATAACTGTAGTAAATAATGGTTGTATAAAAAACCAGGTTGGACCTAATATGGTTTGTTTGTACACCGCAACAAAGTCACGTCGAACAAATAATAAAAGTAAGTCACGATACTTCCAAATCTCCTTTAGCCTTAGGTTAAAAAGACTACCTGAAGGTAATATTGTATTTTGAAAATTCATTATTTTAAAGGGTTAAAATATCAACAATGTTACACAGCTTCGCCTCCTCAGTCACATCTTTATTTGATCTAATAAAGGAGACAAGCATATAAATTTATAGAGAGTATTAAACACTAAAAAGATTATAAATTCACCTCTTTATGTTTAATTTCAAATTCTAAAGTACAATACATTTAATAGATAGAATGTTTAAAAATGATTAATGCAATCTATTTATTGCTGAATAACATCATTAATCGGATAAGTGATTTACACCTCCTACATACCTCTATAAATCAACTAAAAACCTCTATAATAATTTGAATTAAGATAATGATAATCCATAACATAAAAATGTCTTTTAGTGGAAAAAACAGTTATTATTAAATAAAAATTGAATATTTTTAATCTTCTAAACTAAAAAAAATATCACTTTGTCTTTTTCTTTTAATACATTATTAAAGTTAAAGGGGTTCCCAGTAAAGAAAGCTAGTGAATTCTTTAACAAAATTTCTACGGTTAAGGAAACATCCTCTTGGCAAGAAGAAAAGTGTTTTGAAATATTCAAATACCACTTTAAGAATAACTCCCATTATAAAACCCTTGTAACTAAACCTATTCACAAATGGAGTGATATACCCATCCTTGAAAAAAAAGATCTCCGAGTTGATACTTCAAGAAATAAAACCAGATATAAAAAATATTACATAAGAAATACTTCTGGTTCGACAGGAACTCCCTTTTATTACGCATTAGACTATTTTAACCATGCGTTAACATGGATGTTATTTAGTAACAGATATAAAGAGTTAGGAATCTCCCTTAATGATAAACAAGCTAGGTTTTTTGGGAGCCCATCTAACTCAAAAGAAAATCTGAAAGAAAAACTTAAAGATTATATTTCTAATAGACACCGGTTTTCTTTACTTGATTTATCGGATCGCACTTTTGAGCGTTGGATTAGAAAATTTAGATTACACCGATTAGAATATATATATGGTTATTCATTTCCCATAATTTCGTTTTGTAATTACTTAAAAAAACAACAAATCATATTAAAAGAGGTATGCCCCCGATTAAAAGCCATTATAGTTACAGCAGAAACCTGCTCTGAACAAGATGAAATTTTAATACGAGAGACTACGAAATTGCCAATTGCAAATGAGTATGGAGCTTCTGAGCTTGGCATTATAGGATTTGGTGAAACTAATAAGTGGAAATTATCAGAGGAATTACTATACATTGAAATTGTTGATGAATCAGACAACCTAGTTCCCGATGGTCAACTTGGCCGTATTATTTGTACATCTTTATTTAATAAGGCAACACCTTTTATTCGCTATGACATTGGTGATCTTGGATGCATTGAAACAGTTGACAATAAAAGATATATCACCAAATTAGAAGGTAGAAAAGAAGAGCTAATGTTTTTGCCTTCAGGAAGAAAACTCCCAGGAGATACCTTCTTCTATTATATTATAAAGGATTTTGCACAGAAATTTAAAGCACTGATAGAGTATAGAGTTATACAAAAAACAATATCTGATTTTCAGATTCTCATTGTGGCATCTATTGACATTCAAGATAAAGATATAACGCTTCTTAAAAAACTAATCGATAATAGACTCAATGAAGATGTAACAATTATAGTGAGTCAAGTTGAAAACATTGAACGATCTAAAATGGGTAAATTCAGAAGGTTTATTTCACTAATCTCTAACTAACCAAGATCAATATGTATGATATATCTGTTATACCCGAGACTAAATGGAAGCAAGACCTAATTGAGTTTCAACATAGTGTTTTCTGTACTCCTGAATGGCTTAACTTGGTATACGATGAAGATACAGAACCGATTTACATTGATTTTAACGATGGATCTTCTAAAATTGCTAAAATCGCTGGGCTAATTGTCAACAATAAAACGATCAAAGGGTATGAGTTATATTTTTATTCTGGCCCAGCATTAAGAGAACTTAATGAAGATCATTATAATAAATGCTTAGATAGTTTATATCAATTCAGCCTTTATAATAGATTTTTGAAACTTAATATTGGTTCTTATGATAACAAACACAGCTTAAAATATACCAGCCAAGAGCTATACCGAACGGAACGTGTAGAGTATATAATTCCGGTAAAAGATGCTGACACAATAAAGTATGGATCACAATTTAAGCGTAATGTAAAAAAAGCTTTTAAACAAAACACTTCTATACAAACAGGTAACATTGCTAATTTATTCAATCAGCTCGATACTCTTATTAAATCTACACACGATAAGCGCAAATCGAAATTTGATAAAGATTATGATCATTTTTACTTAAGGTTTTTCAATAATAAAACACTAAAAAGAATGCATAATAACGACAGCACAACCATATACGGAACAAGCAATGAGGATAAAATTAATTGTGCCGAACTGGTTTTTACTTGTAATAATTACGCCTACATGCTTTTAAAAGGATGTAATAGCTTTGGATACAAATATGGTATGTCGTCATTTCTGAGTAAGAAGCTAGTTTCTCAATTTCATGAAAATAACATAAAAACTTATAACCTAGGAGGAAGACCCCCTACAAAAGATGGTGATGGATTAGCTAAATTCAAGATTAGTAGTGGTGCTAAAGAAATTAAATGTTATGGTGCAAGCTCTAATTACTTATCAGGTCCTCTAATGCTTATTAATCCATTACTAAAACTCGGTAGATTATTACCTAAGGATAATAAAATTGTTAATTACTTAAAGAGTATAATATAAAAAGAGGGCGAAATGCATTTAGCAATTCACCCCCTTAAATTTTAATACAAATAGATTAACACCTTCGTTAAGGTATTATTACCACAATAATATTAAAATACACTATTAATCGTTTAATTGAATATATTTTGAAGGATCGGTATTACTAACTAAGATGTATTCTCCACTTCCCACCTCATCAACATAAATACCATTAGGATCAAGAAGAAACTCATTGAAAAGAATATCTCCACCTCTACTATAGTAAAAGAGTTCCCAAAAAGAACCTCCCCAAACAAGATAATCCCATGTTATTAGTAAATTATTATCATCTCTTTTATTATAGTGAAAATCAGAAAGTCCGGCCCAATTACCACCTTCACTACCTGGAGCGTAAGCTAAAGTCCATCCTCTAATAACATAAAACTGTACTCCACTAAAATTAGGAACATCTTTGCGTAAATAGGTTAACACTGAATCCATAGAGTATGAGGTATTTATTAACCCTTTAAAATCAACCTCCATAAACTTACTAAACACATCCGAGTTAGAAAAATGTGTATCCTCACTAACTCTAATTTCTATTTTTTTACTAGTGTTTTTTGCCGTAAAAACGCTTGAGGTTTCGTCGAATACAAATTCACTCACACTTTCTCCTTCTATCTCCAGAGATGGCACAAAAATGACTCCATCCCTAGTAATACCCATATCTAATGGTGTATTTACAATTAATCCATCCTCCTGAATATTCTTCACAAAGGTCTTTCCTGATAATGTAACAAGCCTATAATTAATAGGATTATCATCAACATAGAAATCCTTAAAATAAGACAATGAATCTACTATTGGTTTTAATTTTCTTGCATCATCAATATCACTTGGTACACCTTTAACAAAAACAATACGGGTTTTATCTGCACCTAAATCAGTTTTACTGATGAAAGTAATTTCAGTATCACTTATTTCTTCAAATAAAAACTCATACTCTCTATTGGCTCTATCCAATTCGTATAAAGAATGAAAAACCGAGTGCGTTTCAAATATAAGCTCTGGAGCTTGAGAAGCACCTACTCGGTAAGTTATTGTTCTATCATCATTTCCATTGTTAAATGTTGATTTGAAAGCAACACTATCATTGTAAAAGTGCATTAAAATAGCCTCTCCTCCATAATAAGCTAACCACTGTCCATCTCCACTCATAAGAATATTTTGATATTCTGATAACACTCCGGACATCCGAACCTCAGGACTTTCTTTAAAAACTTCTTCAGTTTCATCGGTACAAGATGAAATAAGAAGGATACAGATACCTAATATGTAATATATATGTTTCATTATTTATCAGATTTATCCCCATTAGGGTTATTTGGATTTTTTAGTCTAAATACAATTTCGTCTCGTAAAACATCAAGATCAATTTTAAATTTCTCCCAATAGTAATCTTTAACTAACTTTAATTTAATAGCAATAAAATCTCGCCCTGCATTTACTTCTGCAGCATCTGCGTTCGGCTCAATCTCAGTTCCATCATCTAGTTTTATAATTTCTTCTGGTTCATGCGTTAAATAACGCTCTTCAAACTCCGCTACTTCAGAAGTGATATAAATTGAGAGTAGTTCGCAAAAATCTTCATTAACATCAGAAGTTCCATAATTTGATACCATACCTAATGATATAGCTTCGCGTGAAATACGTGGGTTGCTTTGTTGAACATCTCCAGCTAGATTTAGCCAATTATTAGATTTGTAATTAGCAGGAGTTACCTCTTTTAAACCATTTGGTAAATTGTAATTTTGATGAACAATATGTCCGAACTCATGCTCTGCAGTTCTTAACTGCATCAAAACCCAATCTGGATTACCTAAATCATACTCATTGACTTGAGTAAATGTAATTCGTACACCGGCATCAGCATAGCCAAGGGTTATTGATTCTCCATCTGAATTATACATTGGCGAACCAATTAACATAACCTCTGGTGGGAAAAGCTCATAAATAAAAGATTTACCATCCTCTGTTTTTTCGAATGGAGCTATCCAAAAGTTTTTAATAAAGTTACCCATAGGTATACAAAATTCACGCTTAATTGGGGTAACTCTTTTTGAGTTATCAACTAACTTATCATCCCAGCGCCATCGGACTGCAGTTCCGTATGGCTCGAGAAAGTTATCTTTAAAGTACACATCTATCAAATCGGTAGATTCCTCAAGCTCATCAGGGACATAAATAGGAGCCTCATCATCATTACAACTAGTTATAAAAACTAAAAGTAATAGTATATGTATAATTTTTATATTCTTCATATTCATTTATCTTGGATTCTTAGTTAAGCCAGCTTCAGTTGCATCTATAGGTATCTGTAATACTTTACGCAGATCATTTTTTTCTAACACTAACTTCTTATGATCAAATGTTATATGAGTTACCTCGATATTATATCGTTTAATATCAAACCACCTCATTCCCTCATGTATGTATTCCTTTCTTTTTTCGCTTAAACACAATTGCAATAAAGCTTCTTTCTCACTCGGAACAACTGTAACACCTTCTTCATCTACTGTTGTGTAATAGGCTTGAACATCTGATATTGTAAGGGCAACTGGGGTAGAGTAACGATACTGAGAAAACTCATTCAAGTCGTTTAAAGCCTTATCTAAATCCCCTAACTGTATGTATGATTCTATTCTATTAAAGAGTAAATCTTCTCCTCTAAATACAGCTTGCACATAAAACGGATACCCTGTTGTTGCTGTTAAACTTTCTTTGTAAAATTCTTCATCAAACTTTGCTGCTTTGATAACATTCCTGCTCCCATCACCATAGTAAGACATATAACGATATCTGAAATCATTACCAGAAAAAATAGTAGCCTCAAACAATGCATTCCATGATTTAATAGCTGTTCGGTAACCGTAATTATGACGTAACCCTATACTTACTAGCTTTTCGACTATTAATATATTACTAGCATCGCCGTTGTTTATATAAAACTGCATTTTTTCAGTTACACCAGACTGCTCAGAATAGGCAATTAAATCTTTTATATAAGCTTTGTTTATTGCTGAGCCACCAAATACTTTATCTGCATACTCAATAGATTTATTATAATCCTTTTTATACAAATAAAACCGTGATGCAAAGGCATAAGCTGCTTGCTTAGTAAAGTGATATTTTTTACTTCCACTGTAATAATCATCGCTAACTAATTTTAAACCTGCTAAAAGATCTGCCTCTATTTTTTCATAGGTATTAGCTAATGTTCCCCTATCGTACTCTTTTATGAGTTGCTTTTCACTTTCCGCTACATAAGGAATACCCATGTCCTTAATTGCTGTTGTGCTATCATAATTATTACAGAATAATGTAGCAATCATAAAGTGTGAATAAGCTCTACACAGGAATGCTTCTCCTTTAATAGCATTTCTATAAACATCATCCTCATCTTCGATATTTTCCAAAGCCTCTAAAGCTGAGTTTGCCTGAGCAATGGATTTATATGCGGCATACCAATATCCTGATGGAGAGTTAGTATCATCATAACTCCCTAACTCTTCCCACATAAAAGACTCTGTCATCAGTGGAGTTTGATTATTGGTTTCTATATATTCAGCCTCTTCGGTAAACCAATCTGTAAATAAGTAATCTACATTTGGATAAGCAGCAACTAAAAGCTCGGAAGCCTTATCGAGTGTATTAACTTCTATCCTATTATCAGGTGCCTCGTTTAAGAAATCGTTACAACCTGAACAACATAGAGATAGTACAATTAATAATGTATATGTGTATTTCATATATATATTTTTACTTTTCATTATCATATCTCATTAAAAACTAAGATTTAAACTAAATGTATAAGTACGTGGTACGGGAAGAGAAACGCCACCAGATCTATAAAACTCGGGATCTAAACCATTTAGCTTACTATCTGAGTACAACAAACATATATTCTGTGCCTGAAATGACACTTTAGCTCTTTGCATACCCATCTTTTTTGCAAACGTTGCAGGAATATTATAACCAAGGCTAATATTTCTTAATCGAACAAAGCTACCGTCAGCAACTCTAACATCACTTTTATTATACATTTCGTAGATATTTAAGCTTTGACTATCGAGATCTTTATCAAATCTCATATCCATTATGGCAGGAACGTTGGTATAGTTTTCATCACCTGGAGCCGACCATCTATTAACTAACTCTTTAGATATAGATTGTGTGCCCATTTTTTCAGGTTCACTTGTGAATAAATCATCTAAACGAACTTTGTTACCTGCTCTGAATACCAAACCAACACCTAAGGATAAGTTTTTATATTCGAATGTGTTATTAAATCCTCCTGATAAAGGTGCATCTAACAAACCTTCATATTTTAAATACTTTTCAGCATCCTTTCTTTCTTGCCAGTTTAAGTTCTCATCCATGGGTTCCCCTTCGGTATTCACAAACTGAGGTAGTCCGAATTGATCTAAGCCAGCAAACTCAACAGAATACAAACCTCTTCGTGGTTTGCCTAACATATTACCTCCGGTATTACTTACATATTCATTAAAAGTATTGTAATTATCGAGCTTTGTAATTTCGTTTGTATTATAATCTAAGTTAATACTGCTGTTCCACTTAAAGTGACTAACTATTACATTTACAGTATTCAGCATAATTTCGAAACCTTTGGTTTCCATATCTGCAAAATTACCATACTTAATATGCTCTCCGCCAACTCCTGAAGTGCGAACAGAGCCTACTAAATCGAAAGAATTACGTTGGTAGTAAGCAAAATCAGTATAAATCCTATTATTCAAAAATGCAGCTTCCATTCCTAAACTGAACTCATACATTTTTTCCCAGGACAAATCCTCATTAGTTAAATCCTCAACTTCAATACCAGTTTCCTTATCATAAGGACGCCATGTTTGGTAAGCAATTAATTTTTCAATAGCACTTGCTGATGGCCCCATCACCCCACTTAAACCATAGGTAGATTTTAAGCTAAGTAAATTAATCCCATTTATGCCTTCCATAAAATTCTCTTCTGTGATATTCCATTTACCACTTACATTCCATGAATTTAGATATCTGGCTGTTTTAGTTTTACCTAACTGATTAGACCCATCTCGCCTTACTGTTCCGTTAAAAGTATATTTACCTTTATACGAATAAGCTGCATTAAAAAACAAACCCATAAAACGATCTTTAACCTCATCTAGAGATTCTCTATTCTGATTTTGTAAACTCAAATACTTTGAAAGCATTGCATGTTCGCTATAGAGATTACCTCTATCGTATTGAATTCCCCAGCCATTACTTGAAATTTCTTTACGGTTTGCATACTTTATTTCTTGCCCGAACAAGAAACTCATTATGTGGGTATCATTAATTGTTGGATTGTACGAAATAGAATTTCTTGTAGAGAAAAAATCTAAACTATTATCCACTGTGTTATAAAACCCACCAGTTGGTAGAATTGAGTATGGATTTGAGTTAGGAAAATCAGGATCGCTAAATAATAATTGATTTGCATCTCTTATAAATTGGGTATCCATAGCACGATAAGCATTGGCCTGATTAGAATTCTCATGAATCATATGCTCGCGCAAAGCCGTATTTCTTCGAATTTGGCTTATCGAATTAATAGATAAATCTTTGGTAAACTGATAATCTAAATTTAATTGGCCCACTAAATCAGTAGCCGCTAATTCAACCTTATTATTTTCAAGCTCGTGAATTATGTTAAAGGGATTATAATCTCTTCTAAAATATTCTAAATCTCCATTTTCGTCATATGCACGCATACTTCTACTGGTATTTAAAGCATAACTAAAAGGATTAATATCAAAATCGCGCTTATAAACGCCCTCTACAGCATTGAATTCTCTATCTTTTGAACCGGGTAACTCCTGATCTCTATGAGAAAAAGATAATTTCAAACCAACATTAAATTTATCAGTTAACTGAAAATCCATTTTCATTGTACCTGTATATTTAGATACGTTATCAGCAATTGTTCTACCGTTATCGTTATAATAACTTAGAGATGCGTAATAATTCATCTTTTCAGATCCACCAGAGAAACTTAGTGAATGTTGATTAACTATTGAATTTTGGAACAACTCGTCAAACCAATCGGTATTAGCGTTAGCATACTTTGAAAGGAATGCCTCGTTAACAGTTCCGTTTGCACCCCATCCAATATTATTTTTAGCTATTTCGGAGTACATTTTACCCATAACCCCATAATCTTTAGCTCTAACTGAACCTGGTAAATCAATCCAACCTTTGCGCGCTAATTCTTTATATAGAGAAATTTCTTCAGCTGAATTAGCAATATCAAACTGTCCGTAATTGGGTCTTTCCTTAACAGCTACACTACCCGAATAGTTAACACGCATTTTTCCTTTCTTACCACTCTTGGTATTAATTACTATAACACCATTCATGGCTTGTGCTCCATATAAAGCAGTAGCAGAGGCATCTTTTAGTACTTGAATATCCTCAATATCATCAGGATTTAACCCGGCGACACCAGAACTCAATACTGTTGACAAATTACCTGATGTTAAATCATCAGCTGTTACCTCTACTAAATCTTCAAGTATAACTCCATCAACTACCCAAAGAGGTTTGTTATTTCCGTTAATTGAGGCATTACCACGTATACGAACAACTGGTGCTGTTCCAAACGTACCAGAAACGTTGTCTACTGAAACTCCAGCTACCTGACCTTGTAGAAATTTTGATACATCAGGGACAGCGTCAAGCTTAACTTCTTCTGTATTTAGCTTAGCAGCAGAACCTGTAAAAAGTCGTCGATCAATTCGCTGATAACCTGTAACAACTACCTCATCTAAATCAGTTAGTTCAGACTTTAATGTTACCACTAATTTTGTACGACCTTCTATACTTACCTCTTGAGTAATCATACCAATAAAGGATACCACTATAATGGCATCTGTAGGTACAGACATTTGAAACTCACCATCAATATTTGTAGCCGTTCCCTTTTGTGTGCCTTTAATTAAAACAGCAACACCTGGCAAAGGATAACCTTCTTCATCAACAACTGTTCCTGCAATTTTTTTAATAGCCGTTTGATCCTGTGAGTTAGGTGCTTTTTGCGGCCTTACAATTATATAATCACCTTCAACTTCATAATCTAAGGCACGTTCTTTTAACACTGCGTGCATTAAATTATCAAGCTCAAGATTTTGCTTTGGCAATGTTATAACATCTGCCCCATTAAGCTTACTATTATTGTATATAACGGTGTAGCCTGTTTGTGTTTTAACCTCTTTAAACAGCTCTTCAACTGTTAACACATCTCTTTGTAATATTATATTACCTTGCGCTTTAGCAAATAAAGAGAAGTTGGAAAATAAAAATATAAATACCAAAAATGATATTCGAATTGGGACATAAGAATCCCTATACCTATCTGGAATCCAGAAGGGTAAAAAAGACAAAGGCTTTTTCATAAGCTCTTACTATTTTAAAATTTAGGTTACTCTTCTTTTACTACTATTTTGGATCCTTGTAGTGTAAATTTATAATTTGTAGTTTTTTCTAAAACTTGTATAAAATACTTTATATCATACTCTTTTTTAATCATTCCGCTAAAGCAATCACTCGCAATAGAATCATTCTCAAACTCAAAGTCAACATCATACCAACGCTCTAATCTACATGCCAATTCTTTTATTGGCATATTACTAAACTCGTAAACTCCATCCTTCCACATTGAATAAAGCGCTGCATCAACTTTTAATATATTACATTCCCCATCATTACCACGAACCAGTTGTTGACCAGGCAATATATGATACTTTTCTTCTCCTACTTTCACAGATACCTTACCTTCTAATAAAGTAACCGTATTAAGCTCATCTCTATAGTTATTAACATTAAATTTAGTACCTGTAACTTGAATAACAGAATTATTGGTATTTACAAAAAATGGATTATTCACATCTGATTGAACCTCAAAGTAGGCCTCTCCGCTAATAAAAACCTCCCTTTTTCCATCAACAAAATGATCAGGAAACTTTATCTCGGAACAAGCGTTTAACCACACCTTAGTACCATCTGAAAGTTTTATAAAGTAGTTTTTTAATTTTGGAACCTTTAGGGTGCTCCATTGAGCTACACTAATAGTTTTACTTTCTTCTTCAATAGCATTAACCACAAGCTGACTCTCTGTTCCATTTACTTCTGCTTTATTTTTATTAAATGCAATATTCTTTTTCGACAAATTAAAAACATCACCTCCAACGGATAATGTTATTTGATCCTCAACAACCTTAAGCCCTGCTTTGCCAATTAAAGATTCTGTTTCTGGTTGAGATGATTTTATATAAAACATTGTTCCAATGCACAACACTAATAAAACACTAGCTACAGATATTCTTTCGAACCAAATTGTTTTATACCATTTTATTTTTTCTTGACTACTTATATTACTTTTCTTTTTTATTGCTTGAAGCATATGAGGCAATTTTATATCTCCATCAGCTTCATTCCAATTATTCTTCAAATAATTATCGACATCAATACTCTCAGAAAAATTATTAACAAATTCAGTTAACTCTTCTGCTTCATCTATTTTAATTCTTTTTTTATTTAAAATAGAACCTATATGCTTTGATATTTTTGAATTATTATCCATCAACTATACTATAATACGTTTGAGTTTTAATGTTCCGTGACTCTAGATTGCTTTTTTTTTAAAAAAAACAACATTTATATACCGATACCCTTAAATAATACCACCTATTACTAGCAATAAATAAATAGATAATCGCAACAACCCCTCTTTTAAATTAGCTAATGCTTTTCTTATTTGTGTATCAACTGTATTTTCAGATATTCCTAATTCTTTAGATATTTCCTTATAAGTATAACCTTTAAACCTGCTTAATTCAAACACTTGCCTACGTCGTTCTGGTAACATAGATATTAGTTTTAATATAACCTTCTCGGTATCTCTGAAGTCTATAATATTGACTAAATCATCATCTAAAATATTATAGGAATGAATAATACTCTCAAGATATTTTTTCTCATTTAATACTTTTCTCAAGTGATCGTTAATTTTATTTTTTGCTATAACGTATAGAAAAGACTGAAGAGATTTAGACGAATCTATCCTTTCTCGCTCATTCCATAACTTAATAAATACCTCCTGAGTAATTTCTTGAGCATCTTCCTTATTTTTTATCGACAACTTCACAAAATGATAAATTTTTGACGCCATTAAATCATACACCTTTTCAAAAGCTGCTTCATCACTAGTCTGAAGTTGTTTTACCAATAACCGATAAGATGTGTTACTTATATCACTCATAATGCAAAAAGAAAAATGCTACTCACTTCTATAATTATTGAGCAGCAGGTATTACCAAACTATAAAAGACTGCAATGTTGATTTTGTTAGTAATTTGGTTGAAACGTGGAAGTAAGAACTATTATAATAACGATACTTAAGTCTAAACACCTTGTAGCATTTTGACAACAAAAGTGGTAAATGAATAATAATTCATCAACAAATGCGGCGTAAAAGTAATAGATTACTTTTATAGTGCAAAAAAAAGCCTGACTACTAGTCAAGCTTTTTTACTACACATCTTATTTAACTTTTTTAATCAAGCAGCTCAGCTACTTTCTTTCTTAACTCTTCTCCTCTCAAATTTTTAGCAATAATCACCCCATTCTCATCTAGCAATACAGTGTGCGGTATACTATTAACTGCATATAATTGTGCAGCTTCGTTTTTCCAACCTTTTAAATCAGAAACATGATTCCATGTCAGCTTATCATCTTCAATAGCCTTTAACCAAGCATCTTTTTGTTTATCTAAAGAAACCCCTAAAACATCGAAACCCTTGTCGCTATAGTCATTATACAATTCAACTACATGCGGATTCTCAGCTCTACACGGGCCACACCAGCTTGCCCAAAAATCAACTAGTAATACTTTTGCTTTTACCGAAGATAAACTAAATGGTTTACCATCAACATCGAGTAATTCGAAATCTGGAGCCTTCTTCCCAACAGCTACTGACTCTAATTTAGATTTTCGACTAACCAAAGCCTCATAATAAGTACAGCTCTCTAAAGATTTATCTAACAATAAAAATCCTGACGCTATTTCTTCAAGTGCTTTATGACGAAACTGCTCGTAAATAAGAAATGCTGAGACAGGAGAACTTGAGTTTTGTTTTACTAACTCCAATTTAAATTCTTCTACCTTCTTAACTTCCCCATCGTATTCTTCTGAAATAGAATTTGCTCTAGCTGTATCCCCTTCGTTACTGGCTGCTACATATGCTTCTCTCAATTCTGCACTAATCTCACGCAACTTATCATCTGCATTATTTGCTTCTTTATATAAGTTATATATATCACCTCCACTTATTTCTACATCTAATAAGTTTTCTGCATCACCATTAATTGTATAATCAGAATTATCAGCAAAAAAACTAGCAGCCCCTCGCTTACCACTTTCTCCAAGTATTAACAAAACAGGTTCTGATAATTCTAATTCAAAGTTAATCGCACCATCAACAATCGATAAGGTATCAATCACATTAACGCCACTTTTATCGTACATACTAAGTGTAATATTTTTCCCTTCAGCCCCTTTAAGATTTCCCTTAAGGCTAAACTTATTTTTTGTATTACACGATGCTAGCATCAATACCATTAACGAAAATCCAATTATTATTTTATTCATAATCTAATAGTTACTTTATAATTTATGTTAGAATTTTAATCTCATTTTGTTTTATTCTAAACCACTTTCTAATGTATTAATATGGTCAATTTTCAATCTCTCTAAAGAGGATGCCAATATAATAAATTAGCCCAAAATCAAATATGAATAATAACCATATAGAATATTAGCATATAAACACATTCGCAATCTAATTTTTCATAAATTAAGGGCAGAAAATTAATCTATGAAGAAAAAACACCTACTTATAAAACTCTTCAAGTGGCGATTAAAAAATGTAACTAATAGACAATTTATTATTGCATTAAGCATCGTTATAGGAGTCGCCTCAGGTTTAGCTGCAGTAACCATTAAAATGCTGGTACAAAAAATACACGATCTAGTACATCATGTAATTGACAATAGTACGAATGGGTGGTTTTTCATTATTGCCCCAGGTATAGGAATTCTATTAACTGTTCTTTTTATTAAATATATTGTAAAAAGACCTGTTCGGCATGGTATACCGAATGTATTATATGCTATTTCGAAAACACAGGGTAAAATGAATAAGCACAACATGATTTCCTCTGTTATTGCCAGTTCATTAACTGTTGGCTTCGGAGGATCTGTTGGATTAGAGGGACCTACGGTATCAACAGGTGCGGCTATAGGTTCTAACTTAGGTCGTTTTTTACACCTAAATTACAGACAAATAACCCTATTACTTGGCTGCGCCTGTGCTGGTGCCATGTCAGCCATATTCAAGGCACCTATCGCGGCCATAGTATTTGCTTTAGAAGTGATCATGCTCGACTTAACTTTAGCCTCACTCGTACCTCTATTAATTGCATCGGCTTCTGCCGTTACAGTATCCTATATCTTTTTAGGTACTGAAGTTGTTTACCCCTTTGACGTAACCCACACGTACGATATAGAAGAATTATTCTTCTATATACTTCTTGGACTTAGCTGTGGTTTAATTGCTACCTATTTTACACGAACCTATAAATATATAGAAGGACTATTTGAAAACACAAGCAGTATTGGTAAACGTTTATTTATTGGCGCTAGTATTTTAGGTATTTTAATGTTTCTGTTTCCTCAATTATTTGGGGAAGGCTATCAAGAAATAAATTCTGCATTAAGCGGCGATGTTAACTATTTAAATAACATTGGTATTTTCGCATATTTTCAAGATAATTTTGTTACTCTTATAATCGCATTAATGCTTACAATTGGTATCAAAGTAATTGCCACATCAGTAACATTTGGCAGCGGTGGCGTAGGGGGAATATTTGCTCCTACCCTTTTTATGGGTGCCAACACAGGCATTCTTTTCGCTACAATTATCAACAAATTTGGTTGGGTTCAATTATCGGAACGGAACTTCGCCCTGATCGGTATGGGTGGGCTGATAGCAGGGGTTCTTCATGCTCCCTTAACCGGATTATTTCTTATTGCCGATCTATCGGGAGGCTATTCGATGTTTCTACCATTGATGATTACAGCAACAACATCTTACATTACTGCAAAATCATTTGAAAAACATTCTGTTTACACGCATCAACTTGCACACAGAAATGAATTGTTGACCCATGACAAAGACCAAAATATTATGACAGTTATGGATGTAAAGAAACTTATCGAGAAGGATTTTGCTCCTGTTGCACCAGATGCTACCCTAGGAGATTTAGTAGAAATTATATCAAAAGCGCATCGTAATATTTTTCCAGTAGTAGATGATAAAGGGATTTTAAGAGGAATGTTAAAGATGGATGATATTAGAGGTATTATTTTCAAACCTGAATTATACAATACTGTTATGGTTGAAGATATCATGTATATGCCAGAATACTATATCACACCAGATAGTAATATGGAAGAATTAGTCAACTTATTTCGTAAATCAAGTCGATTTAATATTGCTGTTGTTGATGAAGGGCGATACATTGGCTTTATATCAAGAGCCAATGCATACACCGCCTATAGAAATCAAATGAAACGATTTTCGTCGCATTATTAGTCGACTAAAGCATCAATAGTTTTTCTATATTCAAAAATAATTTGCTTCAATTCTTCTAAACTATTCGTATTCATAACTCCATCACGTAGCTTCGCAGCCTGCGGCAAATGATAGGTGTAAATTTTAAAAAACCGACGCAATACAACCCAAGGCTTCTGTCCTTCCCAAGTATTATGGTATAATTCAGCATGTAGTAGCATCGCGCTAAGCTTATCCTCAATACTTACTTCCTTTTTATTAGAAAAAAACCAGAAATCGGAAAAAATTCCCCTTCCAACCATTACCCCATCAGTCAAGTAATCACTAATCTTGGTATTTCCATCATCAATACTTGTTACATCTCCATTTCCAATAATTGGGATTTTTAATCCTAATTTATTGCGAAGATCTACCACCTTTCTAATTTCATTCCAATCCGCAACACCATCAGACATCATCTTTTGTGTCCTTCCATGTACTGTTAATGCTTTTATAGGTGTAGATAGTAATGTAGTCGCCCATTCTTCTGTATTAACTGATTTAAACCCTATGCGCGTTTTTACACTCACAGGTAATGTAGTTGCATTAATAGTTGAGTGAATAATCTCTTTGGCCAATTCTGGGGTATTAATCAAGGCTGAACAAGCTCCTTTTTTTATAATGTTTTTTTGAGGACAACCCATATTTATATCAATACCATCAAAAGGAGTGTGGTTGGTAATATATTCAGCTGTTTCTGCAAACTTTTTCGGGTCTGTTCCCCAAATTTGCGCTACCAACTTAACATCCTTTTGTTTCAACAACTCTAATTCGGAATCATTTATAAAAAAACGATGCGACACTTTTTCTCTCCCTATAGGATGACAAAAGCCATCTGTTGAAAGAAACTCAGAGAAAACTACATTCATTTTATTTGTATGTGTATTCCTCAATACCATTTCTCTAAATACGGTATCTGTTACATCCTCCATCGGAGCAAGTGCAAAAAAACTATCTAAGGTATTCCAAAAACTCATTTAATAAATATTAAAACCTGATTGAATTTACAATTCACCAAGGCTAATTCGTGTAATAAACAATAATACTATAAAATAGTTGACCAGAACTAAAATATCAACATTTATAGATAAATTAATATGCACATTTTTTGAAAAAAAATACATTTTTTACTTCATTTAAAAAAGAATACATTTCGTATAAAAACTTCGATACTTCATTTAAAAAACACGACAACCCCAATTACAAAACTCACCAATACAATCACTTACAAACACCTTCCTGTTTGGATAAGACAGTTTCTTAGCATACATTTGTAACATCAAATACGAATTAAAATGCTTATAACCCCCTTAACTATTAAGAGTAATGGACCCAATCATTAACCAAACCAAACTAACAAGGCTAACGAACGAAAAATGGAGAACAATTGCTAATTCTAACAACAAATACAGTATTAGTAATTATGGTAGAATAATCAGTTTTTACACCAGTAAGCCCGAAGGTAAATTTGTTAAACAAGGACAAATTAAAGGTTATAATAGTGTAAATATTATTATCAATAGTAAAAAGAAAACATGCCTTGTGCACAAATTAGTTGCAGAGGCCTTTATCGCAAAAGATAACGAACTACAAGAAGTTGTAGGACATAAAGATTGGAACAAAATTAATAATCAAGTTTCAAACTTAATGTGGATGACAAAAGTTGAAAGCTTTAATAGAGCTAAAGAAAGAATGACAAAAGCACGACAAGAAAAAGGTGGTATTGTTACTCGTTCAAAGTTAAAGCCGAAAGATGTAAATGCAATTAAAACAATGCTAAAAAAAGGGCATAAACAAAAAGTGATTGCTCAGCTATTTTGCGTTAGTGAGATGCAGATCTCAAGAATTAAAAACAAGGCTTGTTGGGCCACCGTATAAAATATTAAAGACGTACCATCTAACCAGTACAACTAAACTATCGATCAAAAAGACTGTCGCTCCAAACCGACAGTCTTTTTTTATACCATTTTTTTTAATAAAAAAAAGGCTGCCTAAACTGAGGCAACCTTTGAAATATTGTTTTTGAAGGAACTATCTTCTTCGTTTATCTGAACGTCGTCTATTTCCACCACCGTTTCCATAGTTACCGCCACCTTTACGGCCACCGCCTCCGCCACCACTTGGCTTAGCTGAAGCTTGTTCAACGTGTAAGGTTTCCCCTTCAAATGCTTTCCCCTTTAAGGCTGAGATAATATCTGACTTATTACCCTCATCCACTTCAAAGAAAGAGAAGTTTCTTAAAATTTCAATTTTACCAAAACCTATTTTGTTTTTACCAGAATACTCATTAACGATTCCCATCAAACGCGGTGCTGTAAGATTTTTAGCCTTACCTACATTAATATACATTCTAGCAAAGTTACCTCTATCTCCTCGGTCTCTGCGGTTTGAACGTCCTCCGCCGAAATCATCACGCTCTTTTCTATAAACATTTAAGTCTTTAGCACCTTCGTAATAGGCAATAAATCTGTTAAACTCAACAGATACAAAACGTTTAATTAATTCTTCTCTATCAAAACCTTCAAGCTTCTCGAAAATACTTGGTAAAAAAGAATCTACTTGTTCGTGATTCACTTCAACATTCTCAACTCTGTCAACTAAATGGAATAATTGGCGTTGACAAATCTCTTCTCCTGAAGGAATTAATTTTTTAGTAAACTTGATACCTGAAATACGCTCAATTTCACGAATCTTACTTGATTCTTTAGTATGAATAATGGCAATACTTGTACCTGTTTTTCCTGCTCTACCTGTTCTTCCACTTCTATGAGTATATGCCTCTATATCATCCGGAAGGTTATAGTTAATAACGTGAGTCAACTCGTTAACATCAATACCACGAGCAGCAACATCTGTAGCAACAAGTATTTGAATATTCTTGTTACGGAAACGGTGCATTACTTGATCACGCTGTGCTTGAGATAAATCACCATGTAAAGCATCTGCACTATAACCATCAGACATTAGTTTTTCAGCAACCTCTTTGGTTTCGTAACGGGTACGACAGAAAACAATTCCATAAATATCAGGATGTATATCTGCTAAACGCTTTAATGCCAAATATCGATCTTTAGCATGAACCATATAGTATTGGTGATCTACTGTATTTGCTCCTGAATTTGTTTTACCAACTTTTAACTCTACTGGATCAGTAAGGTATCTTTTTGCCATACTGGCAATTTCCTTTGGCATTGTCGCAGAGAACAATAAAGATTGACGAGAATCAGGAGTGTTACCAATAATAGAATCTAATTCTTCTTTAAATCCCATGTTTAACATCTCATCAGCCTCATCAAGAACCAAATACTCAAGGTTAGCTAATTTTAGTATTCCTCTCTTTGTTAAGTCATTAACACGTCCTGGAGTACCAACTACAATATGTGTACCTCTTCTTAACTCTTTGATTTGTTTTTGAATATCAGCTCCTCCATATACAGAAGTTACATGAAGTCCTTTCATATGTTTACTGAAATTCTCAAGATCTCTACTGATTTGAAGTGCCAACTCACGTGTTGGACAAAGCATCAAAGCTTGTACTTTGTTATTAGAAATATCAATTCTTTCTAATACTGGTAAACCAAAGGCTGCAGTCTTTCCTGTTCCTGTTTGCGCTAAGGCTACTAAATCAGATTTGTTGTTTATTAACTCAGGGATAGACTTTTCCTGAATTGGGGTTGGATTTACAAATCCTAATTCATCAATTGCCTTTAGAATATTCTCAGACAATCCTAATTCTTTAAATGTTATCATATGTACCAATTTATCCAGTTTACCCCCACATCTCAACCAAATAATAAACTGGAAAACAGAAGCATACTAGAATTACGTAATGAAATTATGACTTACTCTTATCGGTAAATCGAGCGCAAAGGTAAGTTTAATTACCAATTTTCAATTATCAATTATGTTTTATTAACGTTAATCTGCTTACTCTAGCTCGCTTTTTCTGCTAATTCTACTAATTAATTAATTACTTTTGCACCCTCTATGGCAAAAGCATCAATTATATTTAGAAGATTTTTAATTTGGCGCGTTAAAAATATTAATCAACGTAATTTTGTATTAATATTAAGTTTAGCGGTTGGCCTTTTAAGCGGATTAGCAGCAGTTTTGTTAAAAAACCTCATCCACTTCACTCATCACCTTCTTACGGGGCACCTACAAACAGATTCTCAAAACTACGTATTATTAATTCTGCCAATGATTGGTATATTTATATCAGTCATCTTTGCCCGAAATATCATTAAAGATAGTTTAGGCCATGGTGTTTCTAAAATTCTTTATGCCCTTAGTAAAGGCAGTGGCAAAATTAAAAACCATAATAATTACTCGTCTATAATTGCCAGTACTTTCACAATTGGTTTTGGTGGGTCGGTTGGTGCTGAGGCACCCATTGTATTAACCGGGGCTTCAATAGGCTCATCTCTGGGAAGGCTATTCCATCAGAATTATAAAACCATCACACTACTTATTGGGTGTGGTGCTGCAGGAGCTGTTGCTGGTATTTTTAAGGCTCCCATTGCCGGACTAGTGTTTACACTAGAGGTATTGATGCTTGGCTTGAGCATGGCTTCATTAATTCCGCTTTTAATTGCTGCGGTTAGTGCTGCAATGGTGGCATTTTTCTTTCTTGGCGATGCTGCCGAATTTTCATGGACTCTGGAAACCCCTTTTATATTAAACAATATCCCATATTATATTGTACTTGGTGTATTGGGCGGTTTTGTTTCATTGTACTTCTCTCGTATGCTAATGTGGTCTGAGAATAAATTAAGAGCCGTAAATAGCCCTTGGTTAAGAGTTGCTGCAGGAGGATTAATACTAAGTTCTCTGATTTTTATAATGCCGCAACTATATGGGGAGGGATATTCAACCATAACTGGTCTGCTCAATGGAGATAGCCAATTACTCTTCGACAATTCATTATTTTATCAATTAAAAGATAACGAATGGATGCTTGTTGTTTTGCTAGGAATGCTTCTTCTATTTAAAGTGTTTGCTACAGCAGCCACAACAGGTAGTGGTGGTGTTGGTGGAGTTTTTGCTCCGTCACTTTTTACTGGCGGTGTAACCGGATATTTCTTTGCAAGGATAATTAACATGACGGGCTTAGTTGAACTACCCGAAAGTCATTTTACTTTAGTTGGTATGGCTGCAATTATGGCTGGTGTTCTTCATGCGCCACTAACAGCTATATTTCTAATAGCAGAAATTACGCATGGATATGAATTGTTTGCTCCATTAATGATGACGAGTGTAATCTCCTATTTGACAATTATGTATTTTGAACCACACTCAATATATACTAAACAACTTGCACGAAAAGGAGAGTTATTAACACACCATAAAGACAAGGCAGTACTCACATTAATGCGACTCAATAAAGTATTAGAGACTGATTTCCTAACCGTTAAATCAACCGATACGCTTGGAGAAATGGTGAAAACCATATCTAAAGCAAAAAGAAATTTATTTCCAGTAATTGGTTCTAAAGGTCAGCTAAAAGGAATTGTTTTACTCGATGACATTAGAGAAATCATGTTTAACCATGATAGATACGACGATACGGTAGTTGAGGATTTCATGCAAGTTCCTCCTGGTTTTATTGAGATTAACGAGAGTATGGATTCGGTTATGAAGAAGTTTGAAGAAACTGGCGCTTGGAATCTTCCGGTTATCGAAAACAATAAATACATGGGCTTTGTTTCAAAGTCGAAGATATTCTCGGTATACCGAAGAGTGTTAATTCACTTTTCCGATGAATAAAAATTTTAATAAATCTATTTAAAGTTTAAATTTGCAATCCTAAATAAATCAGGTACTAACCCAAATAGATAGAAATTACATTTCAAAAACTAAAATACAATAACGAGTATGAAACGCGACGAACAAATTTTTGATCTGATTAAAAAAGAACATCAACGCCAGCTTAATGGCATTGAACTAATTGCCTCTGAAAACTTTGTAAGTGAGCAAGTAATGGAAGCGATGGGTTCATACATGACAAATAAGTATGCCGAAGGATACCCGGGTGCTCGTTATTATGGCGGTTGCGAAGTTGTTGACCAAAGTGAATCGTTAGCGATTGAGCGTCTTTGTAAAATATATGGTGCTGAATATGCAAACGTTCAGCCACACAGTGGTGCACAAGCAAACATGGCTGTTTTTATGGCTGTTTTAAATCCAGGAGATAAATTTTTAGGTTTAGATTTATCACATGGTGGTCACTTATCTCACGGTTCTCCGGTAAATAGTTCTGGTTTATTATATGAGCCAATTGCCTATACTGTAAAAGAAGATACTGGTTTAGTGGATTACGAAATGATGGAATCATTGGCTCGCGAACACAAACCTAAATTAATTGTGGGTGGAGCATCTGCTTATTCTCGTGAGTGGGATTATGCTCGCATGAGAAGATTAGCTGATGAGATTGGTGCTTTGTTTATGGTTGACATGGCCCATCCTGCTGGTTTAATTGCTGCTGGATTATTAGAAAACCCTGTTAAACATGCACACATTGTTACTTCTACAACTCACAAAACTTTACGTGGACCAAGAGGTGGTATTATTTTATTAGGAGAAGATTTTGATAATCCTTGGGGAAAGAAAACTCCTAAAGGAGTTATTCGTAAAATGTCTTCGTTATTAAACTCTGCAGTATTCCCAGGTGTACAAGGTGGACCATTAGAGCACGTTATTGCTGCAAAAGCGGTTTCATTTTTAGAGGCACTTCAGCCTGAGTATATTGAATACCAAACACAAGTTCAGAAGAATGCTAAGGTTATGGCTCAAGCATTTATCGATAAAGGATATAAAGTTATTTCGGGAGGTACAGATAACCACTCAATGCTTATTGACCTAAGAACTAAGTTTCCTGAGTTAACTGGTAAAGTTGCTGAAAAAGCATTGGTAAAAGCTGATATTACAATCAACAAGAACATGGTTCCTTATGATAGCAGAAGTCCATTCCAAACTTCTGGTATTCGCGTAGGTACTTCTGCTTTAACAACCAGAAGTTTAAAAGAAGAGCACATGGCTCCTATTGTAGACTTAATTGATGAAGTGCTTTCAAATGTTGAAGATGAAGCTTTACTTAGCAACGTAGCTAAAAAAGTTAATGCAATGATGAAGGATTTCCCTTTATTTGCATACTAGAAAATAAATAATGTTTTAAGCCGACTTCAGAAAAAGGAGTCGGCTTTTTTTTGCTTTCTATTCAAGTTCTTCGTGCAATATTAACATGGGATGCTCAGGGTGCATTACCATTCTTTTTGTTACACTTGGGTTAAACAGCCTATCAAGAAACCCTAGATTATGCCTAACCAAAGTAATCATCTCTGCATCGTTTTCATCAGCAAACTCATGAATACTTTTGGCAATATCATCACCCTCGATAAAATTAAAACTGAGATTTATTTTTGGGAAATGCGCTGCAATCTTTGTTTCTGCATCTAACCTGTTTACATGTTGATCATCTAATACATTAACCAACATAAGAGACGATTGAAATTTATCTACAATATTTCTGACGGGTTGAATTACCTCATCATTGTCAACATCTTTTAAATCGGTTGCAAAAACAATTTTATCAGGCTTTTTAAACTCCACGCTTTTAGGAACCACCAAAATAGGTGCATTAATGTTTTTAATAACCTCATATGCATTAGAGCCTAATAAAAAATTCTCTAATGCAGATTCGCCCCTACACCCAAGAACAACCAACTCGGGTTGATAATCGGAAATAAACTCATGCACAGCTTGTATTAATGATCCGAAAATGGATTTTACTTGAATAAGCGTATTGGGAAAAGCACGTTGCAAGATTGCAACTTCTGAGATTAGACTTTTATCGCTTTCCAAAGCGAGTTCATCCTTTAATTGTACCACATAAGGGCTACCACTAAATTCAAGATCGAAGGAGTTTAACAAGGTAAATCTAACATTCTCACCTTGAAACATCTTAAGAGCATATAATGCTGCGTTACGCGCAGTATTTGAAAAATCGGACAGTAATAAAACATTTTTCATCACATTGTCTTTTAGTATCTGAAGCAAGGTAAAATAGTTAGACCTCTATTTTAACCAACGAATTACGGTAAAATAATACCGTGGAGAGAAAGTATGATGTGTTTCGTTAAACACAACACGAAGTAGTATATGTTTATACGCTTGTATATTTATAAAGTTACAAATTTTATTCGTTTAAATTTGCTTCGAAATACTGTGAGTAAGCCCTTAATTCCATTGTCTGCTGCTAATTTTATTCCGAAACAATAGCGATGCAATAAAAAAATCACCTACGCCACTAAACATCTTCTATAGGCGTAAATACAAAAACACCGCAAATTCCTTGCTCATCTTCGCTAGAACCTACAATTTGGCCTTTATTATTAATTATACCTACTCTGGTTTCTGGATAATACTCAACATCGTTTGTTTTGAAACTTTTCACCCTAATTTCAACCTGCTCTTTATTTACATCACCTTCGATGATACACTCCACCGTAAATGGGTCATCGCCTTCGATAGATTCAGTAAACGACATGGTGCCTTCTAGCTTTGAGCCTGTTTGAATAACAAAAGCCTCTCCTTCATCTTTTCCATATCCAAAATCCTCGGTAAACTTATACTTTCCGCTAATATCCATTGCTTCATTTTTACTGTACAAATGTAATAAAACAGCGCTATAGAAAAACAAAAAAGAGATTATCACCTGCGTAATAATCTCTTCTAATGTTATTTGAGTTTATGCAAATCTCGACCTTCTTTTATGCGTGGGTCAGCATCTGCATCAACATATTTAGGAGGTTTCTTATAATTGATGCGTTCTGCAACTTCTGTATGCTTTGGCACCCATACCCTCATTGACTTTACAATATCTTTATATTCAGGGTTTGATGCTAAGTTATTCCACTCTAAGGCATCGTTATCTAAATCGTACAGCTCCTCGGAACCGGATAGGTTACTGATATAATGCCAGCGCTCTCCCATTACAGATGTACCACTAGCGGATACCGTAATGCCCGGACGTTGCCATTTGCTATTTGGCTTAGATAATAACTTGGTTATACTTACGCCATCTAATTGCTTATCGGGCAAACCGCAATAATCAACCAGTGTAGGGTAAATATCGATTAAACTAACCGTTCTGTCGCTATACTCCATTTTATGCATATCAGGTGTACGAATAACAAAGGGCGTTTTAGTAGCTTCAGACCATAGTGTATTCTTTTTGTATCTTAATTTCTCGCCTAAATGCCAACCATGATCTCCCCAAATAACCACTATAGTATTATCGGCATAGGGACTATTCTCAAGCGCATCGAATAATACACCCAAGCAGGCATCGGCATAACTAATACTTGCCAAGTAAGCACGTGTGGCCTCCTTCTCTAGTCCATGCTTTTTTACCCACTGATAATCAGCATCTGGTTTGTGGGTTAGTTTACCATTAGGATTGATAATATCATCTAAATCTGATTCATTTAGTGCAGGGGTCTGAATGGTTTCTAAATCGTACATATCAAAAAACTCTTGCGGTACAATCCATGGTAAATGAGGTTTAATAAGTCCCACAGCCATAAAAAAGGGTTTCTCATAACTTTGTGCCAATTTATCTTTAGCCCAATTAACCACTTTATAATCTACCGTACCATCAATATCGCACTTGGTTGAAGCCCAACTTAACTTTGCTCCAGAGGCAGCTTTAAAATCCGGATTCTTTTTGCCAGCTATAACTCCCTTTGCACTATACAATGTTTCTTGCTTAATGCCTTCTTTTACATATCGGCGCGAGCGGTGATGCTCATCAAAGGCCCAATGCCCAAAATCGACACCGTGTGCCGTGGCGTGCTTATGAAATATTTTACCATCGGACAAAGTATAATAACCATGCTTTGAAAAATACTCGGGTAACATGGCGTGTGTTTTACCAATGGGGGTATTTAAAATATTAGTAGCATTGCCATAAACCCCTGTATTATTTGGCATAAAACCCGATAAAACAGCCGATCGTGATGGTCCGCATATAGGAGCTGCACAAACTGCATTTTTAAATACAACAGAGCCCTCTTTACAAAACTTATCGAGATTTGGCGTTTTGGCTTGCGGATGTCCGCCCAAGGGACCTACCCAATCATTGATATCATCAATGGCAATAAAAAGTACGTTTGGTTTTGTATTCTTTTGCGCTTGTAGTGGGATAGAAAGAAAAATAACGAACACTGCAAACACCGTTTTTATTAAAATAGACATTGTAATAATATTTTTATGATGCATAATAACTAACATGAACAATTCATCGAGTTTTCTACGATAACTCAATATTGGGATAAATAATCAAAACGTATTGGGCTGTTTGCCCAAACCTGCCTGCCGGCAGACCCAACTTCATTTTTTCTCTTGATAGAAAAAACGAAGCAAAAAAGATCAAGGCTGCTTTACAAAAACCTTTCTTATTTATTTGTAGCTTAAGTGCGGCTGGCGGATCTAAGAGCAAAGCTCTCAGCTAGCCAGTCTTACTAAAGCTCCAACTAAAACAAAAGCCTTTTGTAAAGAGGCCAGCACAACAAGGCGCTTAAATATAAGTCTATGAAAAAATACATTGCGATAATAAACTATTCGTTAATAGTTTTGACTTAAATTTAAAAGTCATTTAGGACGCTATTGACTACAACTGTAAATTATTTAGATATGAAATAGTGACTATTATTTCTGAAAAATAACATCAGCTTCACCTTTTATCTGTACACTTCACAGTTTCGTTACAAATTCATTAATCGTACAATTAGTAACAAAGTTATGCACTTGGTATATTTTATTAGACGATAGAATACCTAATTTGTACCCTCTAATGTTTTATTCGTTTCGAAAAATGTATCTGTTAGTTTAATACTTACTTAAGCGTAAGAATAACTTATTTACGGATAAAATACTTTCACATAAACCCATGTACACTGGTGCTTTATTGTTATTCGCAGTATATTAGTTATATCATAAAGTATAAATCAATAATTAGTTAATTATGAAAAAGACTCTTGTAATAACAGTAATGTGCATGCTTTTTATTGGCGCTATGGCACAAAAGGAGAATAAAGGAATGTGGGTTGGTGGCGGCATTGGCTTCAATGGTGGCGACAATGATGGTTGGAATCTTAGTCCGCAATGGGGCATGTTGTTTAATGAAAATATGGGATTGGGTGCTAATTTAATTCTATCTGATGATGATTGGCTTATTGAACCTTATTTTAGGTATTACCTTGGGGTTACTGAACAGTTTAAGTTTTTTGGAGATGGTACTCTGGCTTTTGGTGGCGCAGATAATTACAGTCAGTTTAGAATTCAAATTAGACCCGGTTTGCAATATTGGTTTACTCCCAAATGGTCGTTTGTTGCCTCTACTAATTTATTCAGTTTCGATACTATTAATTATAGTGATAACAGAGACGATATAAGCACTTCATTTTTTGGTTTAGATGCTACCAATTTAACGATGTCGGTTTATTTTCATTTTTAAAAGGCATCATTACTCTATCTCACAAAGAAGCATTCCTAGTTATTGCTCCGAACTTAGTGACCCTTACTCCGGATATAGGTAGGCGTGCCCGACCTATATTTATTGAGTTTTGAGAATAAACAAAAGAAGCCCCGCTATGTGCGAGGCTTCTTTATTTATGTACACACAACAAGTACCTTTTAACTTAAAGTGGGAAATATTTTTCTGATACCTTAGCTTTTAAAGCGTAAGAACGAATCACTTCTTTTGTTTCTCCATCCATTTTACTTATATCTAAAGTTCCTTTATTATTCATTATCATATATGAATAATGGGGATTAACAATAGTATCAGCCTCAGGGAATCCTGTTTCTTCATCTATTGATACAAAATAAAACTCTCCGATGGCAGTATAGTCGATCGATGTAACACCCTCTGCTATTTGCACAGCAATTGCTTCTAATTTTTGTTGAGTTAGAAAACTTGCTGTTTTTGAAATATGAATCGCCTGATTTTCGTAAATATCAATACTTTCTACTGAACTTTCCGTTTCATGAACATCAGGTGTGGTTAGCTCAATATCTGATATTGCATAAACAGGTACTTTTTCAATAGGGTTGTTTTGCCATTCCTTTTTTTCGCAGCTTGTAAGCGTAAGCACAAACACAACTGCCAATAAACTGTATTTATATATATTGTTCATTTTTTATTTTTTAAGATAACTCATTCGCATAAATGTAAATAACTCATACAATAATTAAAAAGTACTTATCTCTCGTATAGAGGAGCTATTTCAAAATCATCAAAATATAATATTTGACCTGCTCCATTTCCTTTCACAACAAAATCATATCTATTCTCAGATATATTATCAGCGCTTATATCTACATCTTGACTTAATTTCACCCACTGACCTCTTGGTGTACTGCTGATATCCCATGATGTGGTATTAGCCGCTCCTTTGGGACCGGAATAAAATTCTACCATGGTATTTGCTGCATCAAGATAAATAGAAATAGATACTCTATATCTACTTACATCCGTAGGTAAACCTTGTAATAATTTAGAGCCTTGTAAAGTCATATTAGCTATCCCTGCTGGATCTGCTGATATATCGCTATTGTATCGCATTGAAGCTTCGCCTGAATTTGCCTGGTCAGTACTTCGTTGATAGATACCTCCTTCGTTTGAAGCGCCTACCCACCAGCCATCAGCACCAGCACCATTACCTGTATTTGAATGAGTTACCTCGATACCTGCTATTTCTGTATTATAAACTAAATTTGTAAAATATGGAACCACTGTTTGTGCATCAAATCCTTCGAGCACTCTTGTATCTTGTCTCAGAATTTGCTGATCTTCACTTGTCGGTTGATAGGCAACTGTTATTACATCACTATTATAAATATTTGCTGATAATGATAAAACCAAAACACTTGCATTATCGCGGTCTGTCTTTACACTAGAAACATCAACTGCTCCAACTCCATCTACATTTACAGTAAATGCATTAGCTGCATTAGCACCAATTTTACCTACGGAACCAGAAACCGTAAAGCTCAAAGAGTTATCTTCTTTAACCGAAGTTTCATATATTTCTCCATTGACTTTAAAAGACTCACTCGAAGGTCCAACATTAACGATGACCGGTATTAAAGTTGAAACAATATTCTCTGGTGCTATTCGAAACACCTTTATACTACCCATCACTAGTGTATCTAATGAATCAAAAGAGATAAGCGTATCTAGAGCTTCGGTTTTTGTAGGATTCTTGAGTCCATGGTCTATAGCCCATTCTCTACCATCAGGTCTATCGAATTTTGTAGAATCAATTACACGCAACTCTTGCCCCATTTCTAAGTTTACTTGGGCAAAATTAAGAGAATCCTCTATCGTATAAATTTCTCCTGCTTTTAAATGATACACTAAGCTATCTCCAGATTCTAAGGCTTTATAAATATAGAATTCTGGCTGAACATCAGCATATACATCTACAACAAAAGTAGTATCAATAACCCACTCATCTCCCACTTTATGCGATACTAAAGTATCACCTGGGTATTCTAACTCTCCATTATTCTTATAAGTTCCTGTGGATGTAAATGCTACAGAATCAGGGAAGGTATTATACAAACGAACCGTTCTTTCTCCTGCATCACCAAAGTACACATGAATTTTTGCATCTTCACTCACATTACCCGAATTTGGAATTACGAATTGAGAGTAATCTTCTTCATCTTTTCCAAAACCTGTTTTCATAAATTGTGTTCCATCACTAATAGTCCAGGTATGACTGAGTGTACCTTGCGATAAATCAGCAAATGAAATCCAGTGCCCTTCGTTAATAACATATATTCCTTCGTTAATACGTACATTATTAGTTTCGCTTATTAACCACGAGGCATCAGCCAAAAACATTGGCGCCTCATATTCATCTTTACAAGCATATAACATGCTAATTAAGACTAATGAGATGATATATATTCTATTCTTCATATCGTTTAACTATAAATAATTATAATGCTTGGTTATTTTGCTTTTCGCTTAATGGTATAGGCAAATAAGCACTCTTATAAAAAGACTTGGCATTTAAAAATTCTTGTGGCATATTTGAGTAAGCTCTCCAAAATGCTTCTTCATCTTTATAACCTGCATGATCAGGATTAGTTGGATCATACACAACTGCGCCTTTTTTTATCACACACTGATTACGAACGCTAGCCATAGCGTCTGGCTTATTTACTGTTGGTGACGAAACTTCTTGTGGTAATTTGTATGGTTCTACATGGTAACTATCGTTACTCAATTCCTGAAACCTTTGCTTAATACTAAAAGAAAGCTCTGGAATTTTTTCCCATCTACGCATATCAATGGCTCTAATACTATGCCCTTCTGCAGATAGCTCAAGAGGCTTTTCCTTGAACATTAAATGTTTCATTAAGGATATTTTATCATAAGTAACTCCATCATAAGTGTGTGTATCCGTATCAGCATCAGGACCTAAATGAATCAACCCCCATCTATCACGAATAGCGTTAATTAATTCTAATGCATTATTAACATTATTATTTCCTAACAATTCACATTCTGCTTGCATTAAATACACATCAGACAAACGATTCATTATTACATTACATGGTGACTTCCAGTTTACACCCATTATAGTATTTTCACTATCGGTGATATCATGATTGGTATATTTTTTCCAGAAACACGGTGTTAAATTTTTAAATACATTCAATTTAGCAGAATTCATATCTAAATAGAAAGGCGTTTCAAAGCTTGTTGGTATGGCAACCATTGCTCTTGCTCTCAATGAAGACTCTTGATAAATAGGAGCAACACCTTCTGGTTTAAGAGTAGAATAATCCTTCTCGTATAAATTGCGTGGGTCCTTAATATTAATAGAATCCACAAAATATTCATAAGCTAACCAAGAAGCTGGCACACAATCAGTAGTTCCTTGTGGCACACCCCAAGGAGCAAATCCACGAGCCCAACGATTGTGCATACTTTCTTCGTCCCACTGGCTTAATTCTGGCAAAATCTCTGAAGAATAAGCAATCTCGAATATTGATTCTGAATTAAACTCTCCTGCATCAGTAAACATTTTGCTAATATCTGTTTCTAAAGAATATCCAAGGTCATTTATCACCTCACTAAAGTAAATACTTGCTTCGCTATATTCTTGCTGATACAAATGTGAGGTACCAAGAATAGTAGCTGCAGTTCCTTTAGTAACTCTTCCACTTTCAGTAACTTCAGATGGTAAAGGAAGATTTTCGTAAGCGAATTTTAAATCCTTTCTAAAGAATGCAATCACATCTTCAGAACTTGATAATGGCGTGTTAAAATCGGTAATTCTAACAGGCACCGTATCTCTTATTAATACTTTACCATCGTTATAAAGAGAGTGTGCATAGAAATGAAATAAACCTCTGAAAAATCGAGCTTCTCCCATTTGCATATCCCACCTTTTAAGAAGACTTTCATCGGTGGTTGTTAACTCCCTTTTCATTTTATTTAATCCCTCTATAACCTGGTTTGCTCGGAATATTCCTTGATAGTAAGCTGCCCATTTTTCATCAACATCCTTTGTGATATCAAGATATGTTTGATTATAAAAAACGTTATTGGCAACAATGTTTCCTGAACGTCTGCCTGGCCAAGCTAAATCAGAACGTAAAGATTCTTCTTTAGCGCTTACAATCCAATGATTTCTCATTGTAGAATAAAGCGAGTTTATTGCACTTTCACTTTCATCTAAAGTAGTATAAAAGTCTTCTTTATTAATCCCGTTAGGATTGTCTTGATCGAGCAAACTATCTACACATGAGCTTGTAACAAACACTCCTAGTAGTAGGGCTATTAATGATAAATATGTATATCGTTTCATTGTAATAACTTTTTATTAATTAGAAGTCTAGTTTTAAACCTATTAAATAAAGCGCACTAACCGGATAGTTACCCCTATCAATACCTCTATTATTAAGATTTGAACTTCCTATTTCAGGATCATATCCTTCGTAGTTAGTTATTGTTAGCGGATTTTGAGCAGTTACATAAACTCTCATGTTACTCATCCCTAAATTATGAGTGATACGATTTGAAAAATTATATCCTAAACTCACCATCTTTAATCGCAAATAAGACGCATCTTCTACCCATAAATCTGTTGCTCCAGAATAATTCGGATGAGTTTTTGAATCTCCCACATAAATTGGAATATTTGAATCAGGATTATTAGGCGTCCACATATAAGCTAAGTCACTGTGACGGCCCCACGTAAAGGCAGTTGCTTTACTACCATTAATAATTTCAGCGCCAACACTGGCATACCATTGCATTGACAAGTCAAATCCTTTATAATCTACTTTAATATTTAAACCTGTTTCAAAATCAGGAAATGCAGAACCTGAATAAGCTTTGTCTTTATCATCGATAACACCATCTCCATTCATATCTTTATAAATAAGATCCCCTAAACGTGCCGTTGGAACCAATTTTTGGTATTCGGCCAATTGCGCATCTGATTTAACTATGCCATCCGTTTGATACAAAAAGAAAGCTCCTGCTTCGTACCCATCTGCGATTGTAGTAGCTACAGCAGATGCATCGCCACTTATTACCTGCCCGGTAGTGTAAATAATTTCGGTTTCACCATACATATCAGATACCTCATTCTTATTCTGCGTGAAGGTTCCGCTTAAATCCCAACTAAAATCGCCTGTTTTAAAACGATAACGTGCAGCAAGTTCATAACCTAGGTTACGCATATTACCCACATTAGCAGTATACGTACCTTTAGTTCCCACACCTGCAGAAGTTGGCAGGCGCACAGGAAATAACATATCCTTTTTCTCGGTATTGTAGAAGTCGGCATTGAATGTTATTTTATTAGATAAAAACCCCATATCGATACCAATATTTTGCTGTATTGAAGTTTCCCACTTTACATCAGGGTTTCCATATGAATCTTGAATAACTCCAATATTATGAATATCTGAAGCTCCCTGTTGAAACACTTGATCGTAACCAAATACATAAAGGTTATTATATAGATAATCACCGATTTTATCATTACCCGTTTGTCCGTAACTCGCTCTTAACTTTAATGAGTTAATTGTGTTACTCATTGTACTCCAGAAGTCTTCATCTGAAATATTCCATCCGGCAGAGAACGAAGGAAAAGTACCCCAACGATTTTCTGAACCGAATCGAGAGGATCCATCTCTACGTACCAAAGCACTTAGCATGTACTTACTTTTAAAATCGTATTGCACACGAGCTAATGTTCCTATGGTTACTGTTTTTCTATAACCTAGTGATTCCAATGTAGGAAATATGGTAGCTCCATTAATTACCTCAACATTGTTGTTATAAACACCTTGTTTTTGACCCTGTATCTTACCTGAATTATACTCCTCGTAAGAGAAGTTAAGTAAACCTGTAATTTTATGATGCTTATTAATTTTTGTAGTATAGTTTAACCCTGTTTCAGCGTTGTAATTAGCTGCTCTTGTAGAAGCAAACCCGCTATAACTCTTTGTTAGATCCTCTTCTCTACCCTCATCAAAATTAAGATCAAGAGCATATCTTGGATTAAATAGAGATTGGTTGGTATTAATTACAGCAACACCACCCTGAGCTCTAAGCTTTAAACCTTTAATGATTTCATAATTTAAAAGGAAGCTCGTGTTAATTCGATCCGTATTGGTATTATCTTTTTTATTCATTGCTGTTAATACAGCATTCATATTGTTACGATCAGTACCTGAACCTGCCTCTGCTAACTCTGTATCTGGAGAGACTTGTGGCTGATAAGGCTTATACTTCAGTATAGTATTTAAAAAGTTAGTGCCAGGCTTTTGTTTATCTTCTAGAATAACAGCAATGCTACCATTTATCGATAGTTTATTATTCTTTGAACGATAAACCGTATTTGCTCTAGTATTAAAGCGTTTAAAGTTTGAATTTAAAAACACCCCTTCTTCTTCGTAATATCCTGCTACTAAACTGTAAGACATTTGCTTGGTACCTCCTGATATCGTTATTCCATAATTCTGTGTCATAGAATTATCATTTAAAAACATATCATCTAAGTTACTTTCATTAGCTAACCAATGCGGATTCTGATTGGTGATTAAATTATCGACACCACTCATTTCATCAACGTAGTTGATTCTATTCATTTCAAAATACAATTGCTCTGTAGAATTCATAACCGGAGTACCCGACATGATATTTCTAATACCATATGACCCGGTAACAGAAATCTTGGCCGTACCCTCGGTACCACCCTTTGTGGTAACTAAGATAACCCCACTTGCTCCACGCGTACCGTATACAGCACATGAGGCGGCATCCTTAAGGATATCTAAGCTCTCTATTTCATTCATACTCAAACGAGGATCTGAAGGTTGAGGTATACCATCAACAACCCAAAGCGGATCGTTACCTCCTGTAATAGATGAAAGTCCACGAATCAAGATACTAGACCCTTCTCCTGGCTCACCAGATAATGCATTAACCGTAACCCCGGCAACCTGCCCTTGAAGTGCAGAACCTAAATCAGGCGTTACAAAATTTTCTATCTGATCACTTTTTACCTGAGTAACTGCTCCGGTTACTTCTTTTCTTTTCTGAACACCATAACCAATGGCCACAACTTCATCAATATCAAAACTCTCAGGAGACATTAGCACATCTATCTTTGCCTTATCAACTGTTTTTTCTTGAATTTGCATACCAATAAAGCTAAATACAAGTACATCTCCTTTTTTGGCTGCTAAATTGTAGACCCCATCCATATTAGTAATGGTTCCATTTGTTGTTCCTTTTACAACAACACTTACCCCTGGGATAGGTAAATTATCTTCTGAACTTACGATAACACCCGTTACCTTTAAGTTACCATTTTGTGCACTCACGCTTAAAAACAAAGTGCAAAATAGCATAAGAAGGAGACTCTTATGCCGATTTTTAATCATCATTAATTTCATCATCATAGAATATTAATTGGATTTTTGCTTAGAGATTCATCAAGACAGAATCACATCATTATAATTTCCGTAACAAATCTCTAATTTTTGTTAATTACACTGGTGTGTCCTAATAATCTTGTTGTACTTCAAGGTAATTTAGCAAATGCAGCCTACCCCAAAAACAACACAACACATTACACAACAATCAATTAAACACAAAACACCCACACTACTCAAAAAACAACTTAAAACATGCTTTTGCAACTATTAACGTAGCCCTGATTGAATAAGTTATGCTATTACAACACATTCTTTAAGCAGATTCGCTCAATATAGGCGCAAAAAAAAGCTGAAACCATAGTAATAGTTTCAGCTTTTGTAATCAATATTCTTAATTCTTATTCTTTAATTCTCTTTAGTGCCTCGCTGGCATATTTACCAGGGGTCACATCATATTTCTCTTTAAATAATTTTGTAAAATGTGATCTACTTTTAAAACCAGTCATCATAAAGACTTCATTTACGGAGTAAGTTCCTTGAGCAAAAAATTCAGCAGCTTTCTTGATACGATACATGCGTATCAACTCAAAAGGTGTTTGGTTTGTAACAGCTTTTACCTTTTGATAGAAATGCGTACGATTTAAGTATAATTTACGAGCAATGTCATTAAAATCAACATTCTGGTTATCTAAATTCTCTTCCATTATATTATACAGCTTTTCTAGAAAAACCGTATCGTTTATATTGTCTGTTTCTTTATTTAGCTTTAATGGTATTTCTACCTTAAACCTTTCACGTAAAGCTGCTCTATTGGTAAGTAAAGCCTCAATACTTGTAAGTAGGTGCTGTGCATTAAAGGGTTTTTGTATATAAGCATCGGCACCTTCTTGTATTCCTTTTATTTGATCATCAATAGTAGTACAAGCCGTAAGTAAGATTACCGGAATATGACTGGTTTTAATATCACCCTTAATATTTTTACACAATTCTAATCCGTTTAATTCAGGCATGAGCACATCGCTCAATACTAAATCGGGCCATTCTTCGTGCATTGCATCAATACACTCTTGACCATTCTTGAATGTTTTAACCTCAAAAAAATCGGACAAAATACCGGATACATAATTCCTCATTTCTGTATTATCCTCAGCAAAGAATATCCTTGAATTTTTAAGGTCATCAGAAACAGATAAACCTTTTAAATCTTCAACACTACTTGATATTTCATTTGCTTTTACCTCTAATTTCTCCTCTTGCGCAAGCAGCTGCTTTTCTTCGCTAATTGAAGCTGTATCTGTTTGTTTTAAAATTGGTAATTGCACAGTAATAGTAGTACCAACATGCACTTCACTCTCTGCTGTGATATTGCCATAGTGCATTTCTACAAGTCTTTTTGAGAATGCCAAACCTATTCCCGAGCCACCAATATATGCTCCATGCTTGATTTTTGATTGATAAAACCGCTCAAAGATGTGAGGCAAATCGCTTTCGTCAATTCCTCTACCCGTATCTTTTACCTTAATAAACAACTCATTATTTTCAACACCATAATCAACTGTAATTGTATCTTCTGCTGTTGTGTATTTAAATGCGTTACTTAATAAGTTGTTTATTATTTTTTCAAGCTTATCACGATCTGCCCACACAAACAATCCACTCTGATTATTATTAATTACGAGGTTTTTATTATCGCGATCAGCCAAAAAGTTAAAGTCCGTAGTTAAGTCGTCGATAAACATATCCACACTAAATTGAGTGTGGTGCATTTCAAGTAAATCAGCATCTGATCGTTGAAAGTCGTGAACCTGATCAATTAATTGAGAAATCTTGCGTGACTGACGCTGCACTCTATTAAGGTTTTCGAAAATATCTGGGTATGACTTATACTTTTCTGACAACAAATTAATTGGTCCGGAAATTAAGGTTAATGGTGTTTTAATTTCGTGAGAGATATTAGAAAAGAATCGAAGCTTGGCAGAGTTAACCTCTGATGCATTCTTCTTTTCAATTTGCTCAAGCTCTACACTATGCTTTAAAAATGAAACACGCTGAACAAACCTTAGTATTATCAGCAATATAATTACAAGTCCAATCATATATAAAAACATGGCTGTTCCTGTTTTCCAAAACGGGGGCAATATTTCAATTTCTAGATCACGAGGCTCTGTCCATTTATTAAACGAATTGGATGCAACAATTCTTAAGGTATAGGTACCTGCTGGCAAACCATTACTATATATATTACGCTGATCGGAGGACACTTCAATCCACTCATCATTTATAGGTAATATTTTATACTTTACGTAATGTGTTTTGGGGTTTGAGAAATGGAGTGATCTAACTTCAATTGAGAAAACATTCTCATCATGTTGAAGTGTAATTTTATTCAGATTATTAATTCGTTCACTTAACAATACCCTACCATTTATAGTATCGCCAGGCATAACACTCTTATTAAACAATTTTAAATCGCCAAGCTCTACATTTGGTAATGGCTCTTGATAGGCCAACTCTTTAGGATTAAAACATACGAATCCTTGAAGTCCTCCAAAAACAAGCGTACCATTAGCCATATTAAACCCAGGGTACCAGAAATCTTCAAATGGTAGGCCCTCCTCTGCTCCGTAAACTCTAAATCGTTTATCTTTTGGATTAAATTTATTTAAGCCAATATTAGTGGAAACCCATAAATTATGCTCGTTATCTGCTAAAACATTTTTGACTACATTATTTGACAATCCTGATTTTTCAGTGAATGGAAGAAATTTAGGTTCGGCAGTACTATTGAGTACCTTACATATACCGCCGCCTTCGGTTCCAATCCAGAATTCATCATTCTCTAAACGAATAAAAGAAGTAACCGAATTACTCGATAGTGAATTTGGTTTCTTAACATCTCGCTTATATATATCCAACCTAACATCCTGAAGTGTTCGCGCACCCTTGGTATTTATGCGATATATACCTTCTGTTTTAGTACCTGCCCAAATTAAATGGTTCTTTTTATCCGAATATAACCTATGAACCTCTGGTGCACCTCTATCTTTAAAGAATAAGTGTTTATCTAATCGCTCTAAAGATTTAACGGTATTACTTTGGTTTAATCGAATACGTATAATTCCGCTTGTTCCACCTATCCAAATATTACTATCTGCATCCTCAACTATAGAACGCATTGAAAAATCACGGGCAAAAGTTGAATTATCAGCAGCAATTTGTAACCAAGGTTTATCTGGTCTTATTCGTCCAATTTCATTAGAACCTCTAAAAGCTAACCAAAGATTTCCGCGCGAGTCTTTATAAGCTGCCTTAACTATACTTGCCTTTTCTGCATTAATATTAAATGGTAACTTCTCAAATTTCTTCTTTAAGATATTATATATATACAGGCCTTTTGTTCTTGATACAACCAAAAATCTTTCATCATCGTAAATGCTCAGAAATGTAAACTCATCATCAAGAGGTATTCTTTTATCTTTTCTGTTTTTTGTAAAAGTAAAGAATGGATTTGTGATAGATTCAAACTCAAACATACCTTTATTAAAAGTACCCACCCAACAACCTTTATTTTTTGTTATTCCGAAACAACTAACCTTTAGTCGCTCAACATAACTATCAATAGGCGCATGTATTGTTATTTTACTTTCATCTATTGAGTTTACATTAGGTACTTGAATAATGCCTCCTTTTTTGGAAGATCCAAGCCAAAGACTACTATTATTATCAATGGCAGAAACATTAAATTGATAATCTGTTAAAACCTTTTCTTTAAACTCAAATTGAGGACCCTTAGGTGAATGTTTATAATTAATAACACCCACACCTCGAGATAAAGTAACTATTAAGCTAGATGAATCAATCTTACTAAGTGAGTATGCGATACGAGCAACTTGATTCTTAAATATCTTAGTAAATTCTTTAGTTTTAATATTAAATAAGATGATTCCTCGGCTACTGGCAAAAAGATAATTTGATTGACCTAGGAAAATAGCATCGTAAAAATCAATATCACCATTACCGGTTGCAATACTTCGAGGTGCATTGTAACTCGCAATAAAATTATAGTTATCATCAAATATCCATACCCCGCTGTTTTCTGTAGCAACTACAAATGTTTTATCATCTGTATTCTCTACTATCTTACGAACCATTGGTCTGTTATATACACTCGCCAAATCGTTAGGAATATCGAGTATATTAAATTGTTGCATTTGGTAGTCGTAGATTGAGATACCTTCATCAGTACCAACCCACACATTGCCCTTTGAATCTTCTAAAAGGGTACGTATTCTATTACTCTTAAATAAATCTTTATCCATAGTATTCCGGTACGATTCGAAAGCATAACCATCATACTTATTTAAACCATCGAATGTTGCTACCCAAATATAGCCTCTTGAATCTTCTAATATTGAAGTTACCCCATTATGAGCTAAACCATTATTAATGGTATATTTATTTGAGTAATTAAGTATGCGTTCCTCTGCAGTTATTGAAACTAAGAATCCTAAAATTAAAAGGCTTGTAATAAATATCTTTTGCAACATACTTTAGTTTATATTTTACGGTATTTAGCGATATGGGTAAGAGGAATTACAAACATAGATATTTTTTTTTACGATTCTAAAAAAGAATACCCCCGATACATTCGATGAATATATCGGGGGTATGTTATTATTTCAACAGGATTATTTCTATAAATCGAGCACTAATTTTTCTAATTCATCGCCGCCTGTAAGCATTAATTCAGGGTTCTCTAACATCTTTTTAAGAGTTACTAAAAAGCCAACAGAATCTTTACCATCAATTATCCTATGGTCGTAAGATAAAGCAGTGTACATAATTGGTCGAATTTCAACCTTTCCGTTAACAGCCATTGGGCGCTCAACAATATTATGCATACCCAGAATAGCGGATTGAGGAGGGTTAATAAGTGGAGTTGACAACATAGAACCAAATACACCTCCATTGGTGACCGTAAATGATCCGCCTGTCATTTCATCTAAGCTTATTTTTCCAGCTCTTGCTTTTACAGCCAACTGCTTTAGTGTGTCTTCAATTTGAGCTAAGCTCATAGATTCTGTATTTCTAATAACAGGAACCATTAAGCCTTTAGGCGTTTGAACTGCCACAGAAACATCTACGTAATTTGGGGTAACTATTTCATCACCATCAATCATTGAGTTTACCATTGGATGTTTTGCCATCGCTAATGCAGATGCCTTTATAAAAAAGCTCATAAAACCGAGTTTAACACCGTGCTTTTCAACAAACAAGCTTTGGTACTTTTTACGCAGTGCCATAATATTAGTCATGTCCACTTCATTGAAAGTAGTAAGCATTGCAGTTTCTTGCTTTACAGCAACCAAACGCTGAGCCAACTTCTTGCGTAAGGAGCTCATTTTATTTCTATCCAATGCTCTTTCTTTTGGTTCATTTTCTAAACCAGAAGAAACTGCACTATTGACATTATTTTTTACTGCTTCTAACTCTTTTTTAGAAATTCGGTGCAGACCTTTAACAACATCTTCAACAGTCCAACCCTCATCTTCCATTATATTTTGAGCAACCGGACTTACCTTAACTTTTGATAACTCATTAGGTACAGAAGCCTTTTCTTTAACATCAGGTTTCGACTCCTCTGTTGTTTTTACTTTTTCTTCTGCTTTCGGAGTAACAGGCTCTGCTCCTTCTTTTGGAACAATTGATGTATCAATTGTACATGCTATAGCACCTACTTCAACTAAAACTTCGGGCTCTAATAAAATTTTTATTTTACCAGCTTGTTCTGCAGCAATAGTAAGGGTTGCCTTATCTGATTCTATTTCTGCTAATTCTTGATCTTTTGTTACTAAATCACCATCACTAACTAACCATGAAGCTATTTCTACTTCTGTTATTGACTCTCCTGGCGATGGTACTTTTATTTCAATAATCATAACTTGCAATTTTATTCCAGTACACTTAAGTACACGTTGTTTATTGTGTATTTATTAAATTGAAAAACGAGATTTTTGTGGGAAATACATATGCTGTTTCAGTGCTTCTTGTCTGTCTTTACCTTCTGCACATTGCAATCCACAATACTTATTCTTCAACTCACAATTACATGGTCTGAATATTTTATCAACAATCTCTTTCTGTCCTATTACATGCAAGCCATTCAGTCCGGTTGCTGGACTTCCGCTTGCTAATCGAGCTACAGGAATCATTTTTATTGCCTTAAACATAGCCCGCATATATTTCCATGCACCCATATTCTCAGGTTCTTCTTGAACCCACAAGTTGACTAAGGCATTTTTATATTTAGCAACAATCTCATCTAATCGCTCCTTTGGAAATGGATGTAACTGTTCAATTCTTATCAAAGCAATATCTTTTGCATCAAGTTCTTCTTTACGTGCTAAAAGATCGTAATACACTTTTCCACTACAAAACACCAATCGTTTTACTGACTCAACATCTACATTATCATCATCAATCACCTCCTGGAAGTTACCTGATAAATCTTGAAGAGTAGAAGTACATTTCGGATGACGCAATAAACTTTTAGGCGTAAAAACAATCAGCGGCAATCTAATTTCTCTCTTCATCTGTCTTCTAAGAATGTGGAAGAAATTTGCTGGAGTTGTACAGTTCGCAACCTGCATATTATTATTAGCAGCTAATGATAAAAACCGCTCAATACGAGCACTAGAATGTTCGGGCCCTTGCCCTTCAAAACCATGTGGCAACAGAAGGACTAAACCATTCATTAAACCCCATTTTTCTTCTGCTGAAGATATATATTGATCGATAATTACCTGAGCAACATTATAAAAATCTCCGAACTGAGCTTCCCAAATAGTTAATCCTTTAGGAGTTGCTAGTGAATATCCATATTCATAACCCATCACTCCATATTCTGATAGCAGTGAGTTATATACTTTTACCTGAGCTTGATTTTCGGAAATATGATTTAACGGGAAATACTGCTCATCGGTATCTTCAATAGTTAATCCTGCATGGCGATGCGCAAAAGTTCCTCTGATACAATCCTGACCACTAAGGCGAATTGGGTGTCCATCCTCAGCCAAAGAAGCATAGGCTAACAATTCGCCCATAGCCCAATCAAGCTTATCGTTAGCCACCATTTTTTTTCTATCCTCCATTATCTTATTTACCTTTCTAAAAAAAGGCAAATCACTAGGAAGAGCAGTCAATTTATCAGTCAATTGTTTCGCATTCTCTTCACTTATACCTGAGTCTATTGACTTAACAAAATCTTCTTTTCGCGAATATCTATAATCAACCCAATCATCATGTAAAAAGCGTTGGATGGCAACCTTATCAATTAATTTAGATGCAGCCAATTCCTTTTCAAGATATTCATTAAAGTTGTTCTGCAGCCCTTGTACTTCAGTATTCGTATATACACCCTCTTCTATCAACTTTTTGCCATAAACATCTCTAGGATTTGGATGTTTTGCAATGGCCGAATATAAAGTAGGCTGCGTAAATCTAGGCTCATCACCTTCGTTATGTCCATATTTGCGATAACTTAATACATCAATAAAAACATCAGCATTAAACTTTTGTCTAAACTCAACAGCCAATTCCATGGCATAAACCATGGCCTCGGCATCGTCGCCATTAACATGAAAAACAGGGCTTCGTGTTACTTTGGCAACATCGGTACAATAAGTACTCGAGCGTGCATCTAAATAATTAGTTGTGAAACCTACCTGATTATTAATTACAACATGAATTGTTCCCCCAGTTTTATAACCTGGCAACTGACTCATTTGAACCACCTCATAAACAACACCCTGACCTGCAATTGCAGCATCACCATGTATTATTATAGGAATAGCTTTATTATAATTATTATCGTATTTATGTTCAATCTTAGCTCTTGTAATTCCTTCAATTATTGGACCTACAGTTTCTAAGTGAGATGGATTTGGTGCTAGGTTAACTCTCAACTTTTTACCATTTGAAGCTGAAATATCATTTTGATATCCTAAGTGGTATTTTACATCACCTAAAGAAATCCCTTCTTCATATTCATCCGCAACAAACTCCTTAAAAATGTTCTGATAAGGTTTATCTAAAACATTGGCTAGCACATTTAGCCTTCCCCTATGTGCCATTCCAATAAATAACTCTTCAACATCAAGTTCGGCACCTTTATTAATGATAGCTTGCAATGCCGGAATCATCCCCTCACAACCCTCGAGAGAAAAGCGTTTTTGACCAACAAACTTCTTATGGATAAAATTTTCGAAACCAGATGCAACATTCAACTGGTCGTATATATATTTCTTTTTCTCAACAGAAAAATTAGGAGTATTCTTCACAGCCTCCATCTTTTGTTGAAGCCACCTTACTACTTCTGGATGTCTTATATATAGGTATTCAACTGCAACCGAACTACAATAAGTACGTTTACAATGACTTATTATATCCTTAAGTTTGGCTTTTCCTAAACCAAGTTCTTTCCCTGCTTCAAATGCAGTATCTAAATCCTTTGTTTCTAATCCGAAAGTCTCCAAATCTAAAGTTGGAAAATACTGACGGCGATTACGCACCGGATTTGTTTTGGTAAATAAGTGCCCCCGCTGACGATAGCCATGAATTAAGTTGAGAACATTAAACTCTTTACCAACAACCCCATGTGTTGGCGCTTCGTAATTTTTACGCGCAAACTCGTAACCTTTAAAAAACTGTTGAAAACTTGGATCCACGGATTCCGGATCTGCCAAGTAATTCTGATATAGCTGTTCTATCGAATCAATATCGCTATTACCAATAAATGAAAATTCTCCCATAGAAGTACAATAATTATTTTGCGCTGTAGATCATTACTAATATTTAATTGCAATATATGTAATTTCTATCCTGTTAAGATATCGTTAACTTACAAAAAATCATTTTTTGCGCAATATTTATTCATTCTAAAAAAAGTAAATAAAATATAAGAGTGCCCTTAAGCATTCTTATTTTATTTTTGCATCGCACCTAAAGAAACATTTTACAAAATGGATACTTTTTTAAAAGAACTAGCTACATATTATTACAATACATACCAAACCAAAATAACTGACTTTTGTTTTGTTTTTCCAGGTAGAAGAGCTTGCCTTTTTTTTAAAGAGCATTTAAAGAAGATGGTTTCAGAACCAATATGGGCTCCCAAAACACTAACAATTAATGAGTTTATACAGGATTTTAGCACCATCCCAGTCGCCGATAAACTCACGTTGGATTTTGAACTATATCAGGTTTACGAAGATATTTACAAAACAGGTGTGTCTTTCGACGATTTTCTTCCATGGGGTGAAATTATACTTAACGACTTTGATGATATAGATAAGTATAGAGCCGATGCAAAACAAGTATATACCAACCTATTGGCCATTAAGGAAATTGAAGATGATTATAGCTTTCTATCGGAGGATCAAATTAAAGTAATAAAAAGTTTCTGGGCTAGCTTTAATCCCAATAAGCTGTCTGAACATCAAACCGATTTCGTGAAAATTTGGGAAAAGTTAGATGATGTTTATGAGGAGTTTAACAAACGTCTGCATTTAAAAAACATTTGTTATGAGGGACAAATTTATAAAACCATTGCCAACAACATTGATAATAAAGAACCTCTTAATATCAAACATCCTAAAATTATTTTTGTGGCATTCAACGCGCTAAATAGATGCGAAGAAAAACTATTTCATCACTTAAGGATTACTGATAAGGCAGATTTTATTTGGGATTATACACCATGGCTTTTAAACGCTAATCAAATGAAAAAATCAATGCACGAAACACCAACCAGAGCGGAAGCCGTGCATTTTATGGAAGATAATTTAATTAACTTTCCAGCTCCAAGCAATTGGAAGTTTCCAGAAAACAAAACACTTCCTAACATCGAAATTACCTCAGTAGCTTCGAGCACAACGCAAACACAGGTAATTAATCAATTCCTTAAAAATATTGATTCCGAGTCTTTCGACTCAAAAAATAACATTAAAGCCACTGAAACAGCAGTTATTTTAACAGATGAGAATATGCTTTTGCCGGTTCTTCATGGTATTCCCAAAGAGGAAAAATCAATCAATATAACAATGGGGTATCCGATGAAAAACACCCCTGCATATGGTTTAATTGAGTTAATATTTGAATTACAAAAGAACTGCAGAAAAACAAAGCAAGGCAAAACCTGGTTCTATTTTAGAAATGTACTTCCAATACTCACCCACCAATATTTAGAACCATTAGATAGCAAAACACATCAGAAACTAGCAAAAGATATTGTATCAAAAAACAAAACATATATTGAAGCAAGTGAGTTGCAATGCACCCATCTGTTAACTTCGATTTTTAAATACATAGATAGCTCCGAAAATTTATCCGAATATTTAAACCATATCCTTTTCACTGTTTATCAATCTTTCAAAACCTTAACTGCTGTAGATACCAGCATTGAGAAAGAATTTATTTACCAATCCTATTTATTGGTCAATCACATAAGTGATTTATTAAAAAACCTTTCTATTTCAATTAAAAACGATACTTGGATTAAACTATACAAGAGGTCTGCAGAAATGCAAAGCATCCCATTTAGTGGAGAGCCTCTTAAAGGTCTGCAAGTAATGGGTATCCTAGAAACAAGAGCACTCGATTTTGAGAACCTAGTTGTACTCAATATGAATGAGGGTGTATTTCCACAAACCGGTGCTACCAACTCACTTATTCCATATGTATTACGAAATGCCTTTAACTTACCTACCATTGAACATCAGGATGCCATATTTGCTTACTACTTTTACAGGTTAATACATAGAGCAAAAAATGTAAGACTTCTTTATAATTCAGCTGCACAAGGAATGCAATCTGGTGAAATGAGTCGTTTCCTATTTCAATTAAAATATGAATATCCTAGTGATAAGCTGAAATTTTCTACGGTATCTGAAGACCTAAACATTAGCAATACGCCAACATTTTTTGTAGAAAAAGATGAAAAGGTAATGAATATCTTAAGTGCTTATTTATTACCAAATACCAAAAAACTATCGCCAAGTGCTTTAAGTACATACTTTGAATGTCCAATGCGATTTTACTACAAGTATGTTACAAAGGCACATGAACCTGATGAAGTTACTGAAGATATTGACCCTAGGATATTTGGAACACTATTTCACGAAGCCATCGAAAAGCTTTATCTCAACCTGCTTAATCAAGAAATTAAATCAGAACACATTGATTTAATATTAAAAGATAAAAAGAAAATTGACGGCATTTTACATGAGTCGTTTGAGGAGTATTTCACCCACACAATTGATAATTCCGATTTTAAAGACATTCAAGGTCAGAATGTGCTCATCTTTGACATTATTAAAAAATACATCATTCAATTTCTTAAAGCAGAAAAAGAAAATGCTCCATTTACATTACTTGGATTAGAAAAAGTAGTAAATGCCGAAATTAAAATCAACAGCTCTACTATTGTGAACCTAGGTGGAACTATTGATAGATTAGATGAAAAGGATGGCTCAATAAGAGTTATCGATTATAAAACTGGTGCAGGCGACGATAAGTTCTCAAACATTGAAGATTTATTTAAACAAGAGAAGCATAAAAAACTAAAGGCCATATTTCAGACCTTATTATATAGTTCTATACTGCAAGAGAACGAAAAGTCACCACAAACATATATCCCTGGTGTTGTTTGGGTTAAAAAGATATTTACTAGCAATGATTATTCATTAAAAAAAGGACCTGCTAGAGGTAAAGCCGAAACACTTACTCTTAATATGGTAAAAGATGAATTTAAGGATACATTATTTACACACCTTGAAGATTTATTTAACGCCAATGTAGCATTTAAGCAAACCACACACATTGATAATTGCAAAAACTGCAGTTATGCAAACATTTGTGGTAAATAATTACTTAAGCAAGTCTGGTCTGCGTTCTTTTGTGCGTTGATAGGCTTGCTCCTCTTTCCATGCTTCAATTTTTTTCTCATCACCTGAAAGTAAAATATCTGGGACTTTCCATCCATTATATTCAGCCGGACGAGTATAAACCGGAGGTGCTAATAAACCATCCTGAAAAGAATCTGTTAATGCCGAAGTTTCATCAGAAATTACACCCGGAATCAGACGAATCACAGAATCAACAATAACTGCGGCAGCTAACTCGCCCCCTGTTAAAACAAAATCTCCGATAGAAATTTCTTTGGTAATATAATGGTCACGTATGCGCTGATCCACACCTTTATAATGTCCACATAAAATCATTAAATTACCCTTCAAGGATAATCTATTTGCAATCCCCTGATTCAAAGTTTCACCATCAGGAGTTACATAAATAATTTCATCATATTCCCTTTCAGCTTTCAGCTTCTCAATTAAATCAGCAATGGGTTGAATGGTCATAACCATCCCTGCACCACCACTAAATGCATAATCATCAACCTTTTTATGCTTATTTTTAGTATAGTCTCTTATATCATGACATTGTATATCAATCAACCCTTTTTCGCGCCCACGCTTAACAATTGATTCTGTTAATGGTCCAACAAACATTTCGGGGAATAGGGTTAAAATATCAATTCTCATACTTCTAAAATTTATTCGCAAATATAATTTATCAGAATTACAATTAAGAGCCATTACAATTTTATTTACGGTTATTGAATTTTTATCGCTCCATAGCAACTATTATAAGCGTAAAAAATTTGCGCTTTTAAGGATATATAATATATTCGTACTGAATTATTAATGCCAATTAAACTCTATCATAGATAGAGCTTTTAACGCTAACGAACTTATACGCTGATGGAAGCTAATGATCTAAGCAAATCTGGAAACGAAGAACAAGATTTGAATTCAGTTGAAAACACTGAAAATAAGACACCTGAGAATGTATCTTCTGATACTAATTCTGAAACTCCAGTTGAAGAAACGAGTAAGCCTATCGAGTCTGTAGAAGAAACTACAGAAGAGACTGCAAAGGTTGAAGAAGAAAAACCAGAACTTGATAAAGTTGATTTATCAGTTTTATCAAGAGAAAAATTGGTAGATCGTTTAAGATATATCACACGCAATTTTGAAGTACTTCAGATTAAAGATGAAGTTGAAGATATAAAATCTATCTTTTATAAAATATATCATGCAGAATTAGCCGTTCTAAAAGAAAAATTTCTTGAATCAGGTGAACCTGAAGAAAACTTTGCTCCACCTATTGATCATTTCGAATCAGAGGCAAAGGCATTGATAAAAGATTTCAAGGCTAAGAAATCAGAAGTTGCTCATAAAATAGAAGCTGAAAAAGAAGCCAATTTAGTAGCTAAATACGAAATTATTGAGGCGATTAAAAACCTTCTTAACAGACAAGAATCTTTGAACGAGACCTTCCATGATTTTAGAGAGTTACAACAGCAATTTCATAAAATAGGCCAGATACCACAAGCTAAAGTTAGAGATGTTTGGGATACGTACAACTTACATGTTGAAAACTTCTACGACTATGTAAAAATCAATAAAGAACTAAGAGATTTAGATCTAAAAAAGAACCTTGTTCTAAAAACAGAACTATGCGAAAAGGCCGAGCTTTTAATTGATGAAACAGCCGTTGTTAATAGTTTTAAAACCTTACAAAAATACCACGACAGATGGCGTGAAATAGGTCCGGTACCTAAAGAACTTAAGGATGAACTTTGGGAGCGTTTTAAAGCCGCAACCACTAAAATAAATCAAAAACATCAAGAATATTTTGAAGGTTTAAAGGTACAACTTGCCGCTAACCTTGAAGCTAAAACTAAACTCTGCGAGGAAGTTGAAGAAATTGTTGCTGGCAAAATAGAATCGCCAAAACAGTGGGAAGAAAAAAGCAAGCAATTAATTGCCATTCAACAAAAATGGAAAACGATTGGTTTTGCTCCTAAAAAAGATAATAATACAATTTACGAACGCTTTAGAGGGGTTTGTGACAAATTCTTTGAAAACAAAAGAACGTTTTTCAAGGATTATAAAAATGAGCAATCAGACAACTACAATAAAAAGGTTGAACTTTGCGAACTTGCAGAGCAATTAAAAGACAGTACTGAGTGGCGTAAAACGAGTGAAGCTCTGATAAAAATCCAGAAAGATTGGAAACAAATTGGACCAGTACCTCGCAGACAATCAGATGCAATTTGGCACAGATTTAGAGCTGCTTGCGATTTCTTTTTTGATAACAAAAGCAAAAATGCAAATAAAGCAGATGCATCTCAAGTTGCTAACCTAGACAAAAAGGTTGCTTTAATTGCTGAAGTAAAGGCTTTTGTAAACAAAGAAGATAACGAAGAAACGTTTAAGGCTCTTCAGGCTTTTCAAAAACAATTTTCAGAGATTGGTCACGTTCCTTACAAGGAAAAAGACAATGTGAACCAAGAATTTAGAAATGAAATAAACAAGCATTTCGATTCACTCAACATGGATGAGTATCATAAGAATGTTCAGAAATTCAGAAATAGAATTGAGAATCTTAAGAACTCTGGCAACTCTGATGATAAAGTATACCAAGAGCGTCATAAGCTTCAGCTTAAATTAAAACAACTTGAAGCCGATATAACCACATGGGAAAACAACATTGGTTTCTTCTCAAAAAGTAAAAATGCTGATTCTATGCTAAAAGATTTCCAACGTAAAATAGAAAATGGAAAACGTAGTATTGAATTACTCAAAGAGAAAATTAAAATGCTAAATAGAATTGACTAATACCTAGTTAATTTAAAATACTAAAGCTACCTTATGAACTAAGAGGTAGCTTTTTTGTTTTTTAGCTATTCAAATAGTATTTTTGCCAACACATTTAAAACATCAATATGTTCTTTTTCGGAGTTCTGACTTCACATATAACATACATTATCTTAGTTGCGGTATATATCTGCGGCTATGGAAGTATGGTGTTAAATTCCGATGAAGGCAATGCTCTAAGCTTAACTGACATTGAAATAAATGTTGATGCTCATTCTTTTGAAGACTCAAAAGCTTACACTTCTCAAAGCTTTAATTGTACTCAAAATAAAATTATTGAAAACAAACTGCTAATTAAGGCAAAAAACACTCTTTTTAATAAGAAACAAATCCCTTTAATTTCTTTTACCTGTAGTTTTTTTCAAGTACAACATGCTGAAGAAATTACCTCTCGCCCGCCCCCATTTTTGGTTTAATAAATTGCAATATCGGCCTATAATTACAGTGAATTAAGCCGACTATTTATTTAACTGAAAGCATTATTAATGATAGGGATACTTGGATTAAATCATAAAACAGCATCAATTGACGTAAGAGATAAATTCTCCATCGCACCAGACAAAATAATTCCAACTGCGGAATATTTGATGCAACATTCTGAAATTACAGGAATTGTAATTATTGCAACATGTAATCGTACTGAGATATACTATTCAAGACATACGGATTGTACTTCGCGTTCGCGAGCTCATATGCTAAAGAAAGTGCATGAAGTACTTGATATATCTGAAGATTATAGTGATTACTTTTATCATTACTCCAAAGCCGATGCAATCAAACATCTATTTACCGTAATTTCAGGTGTTGACTCTATGGTTATTGGTGAAAACCAGATTGTAAACCAAATAAAGAATGCCTACCTAACAGCGACAGAGGCTAACCTAACGGATGCCGTTTTAATGCGTATGTTTCAAAAGGCCTTTGAGTGCAGCAAAAGGGTTCGCAGCGAAACTGAAATTCAAAAAGGGGCAACCTCTATTGGCTACGTTGCCAATGATCTTTGTGAGAAAGAAGCCACTGATTTTAAAAACAGTAAAGTACTGATAATCGGAGCTGGTGAAACAGGTGTTCTCTCATTGCAAAATTTAAAACACAGAGGAGTAAAACATATTTCGATCACGAACAGAACAAATGAAAAAGCACTAGAAGTTGCTAACAACCTTGAAGCCAACCCTATTTTGTTTGCTAATTTTCACGAGCACTTATCATCAGTCGATATTATTATCACAGCAACAAATGCCGGTAAATATCTAATTTCAAAAGAAGATGTTGAAAAAGCATTGCACGACCGTGACAATAAAAAGCAATGGTATATCGATTTATCGGTTCCTAGAAACATAGATAAAAACATCAACTCCTTAACTGCAGTAAAACTTTTCAGTGTAGATGATTTACAAAAGATTGTTGATTCACACAGTGAAAAACGTGCATTAAGTGTAGATGGTGCTACAATTATTATTGATGAATTGGTTAGTGATTCAATAGCATGGTTAAATAGTCGTTCATTACGTCCAGTAATTAATTCTATCACCAATAACCTTCAAGAACTGAGTGCTAAAGAATTAAATGAATACAAAAATAACTTAACGCCAGAGTTAGCTAAGGAAATAGAAAAATACACCAACCTACTTACCCAAAAATGCATCAGGAGCTTTATAAGGAATTTAAAAGATGTTACTAAAAACGGGGAATCCACAAAGTCTTTGGATTCCATAGAGCAACTTTTTAAGTTTGATTCTTAATCAGATAAAATGACAGACAATAAAATAATTATAGGTACTCGTGGTAGTCAACTAGCACTTTACCAAGCCCACAAAGTGCAAGATATACTTAACGAGGCATTTCCTAATTTCAGCACCGAAGTAAGAATCATCAAAACCAAAGGTGATAAGATACTTGATGTAGCCTTATCGAAAATTGGAGATAAAGGTTTATTTACAAAAGAACTTGAAGTTGAATTACTTAATGGAGGAATTGACTTAGCAGTACATAGCCTTAAAGATTTGCCTACACAATTACCAAGCGAATTTAAGGTAGCTGCAGTATTAGAACGTGCAAATTTTAGAGATGCATTCGTAAGTAAAAATGGTCTTAAAATTAGCGAACTAACTGCAGAACATACAGTGGCAACATCAAGCTTGAGACGCATTGCTAACCTCAGAAGAGTAAACAAGGACGTTAAAATTGTTGACATTAGAGGAAATGTAAATACTCGCTTACAAAAAATGGAAGATGGCCTGTGCGATGGTATGATCATGGCTACTGCAGGCCTTCAAAGATTAGAATTAGACCAACATATTACTGAGATTTTAGATCCAACAGAATTTATTCCTGCTGTTGCTCAAGGTGCAATTGCCATTGAAACAGCTAGCAGCAATACACAAGTAAACGATCTATTAAAACAAATAAATCATGCTGAAACCGAGATAGAAGTTGATGCCGAACGTGCATTTATGAGAACTCTTGAAGGTGGATGCCAGGTTCCTGTTGGAGCATATAGTTCAGTAAAGGGAGACCAAATTACCTTAACAGGTTTTGTTGCTTCTTTAGATGGCAAAAGTTACCTAAAAGAGAGTGCAACAGCATCTATTGAAAATTCAAAAGAGCTTGGAGAAAACCTTGCCAATAAATTGGTTAATTTGGGTGCAACAACTATTCTTAATCAAATAAGAGAAAACTTATAATGATTAAAGAAAGATTATTAGAAGGTAAAACCATTATTTCAACCAGGCCTGCAAATAGAAGCAAGGATTTGATTGAACTTATAGAAAATGAAGGTGGCACACTAATTCAATTTCCATTAATTGAACTTAGTGCAGCACAAAACAACAATATTGATTCTGCGCTAAATAATTTTGAGTCATTTTCGCACATTGCCTTTACTAGTGTTTTTGGATTTAATTTCTTTCTTGATTGTTTTAAGAAACTTGACAACTATAAAACACTTCTAAATAAAATTAAAATTACTTCCATAGGATACCGTACATCCGAGGAAATCAAAAAAGCTGGCTTTAATATCGCATTTGATGCTAATGCTAAAACTGGTTATGATTTTGCGGTACGTTTCAACAAGTATATTAATGGGGAATCGATTAAAGTACTATGGCCAACGGGCAATCTTTCTCCCAACCAGATTTTAGAAAATACCGATCCTAATATTGAGTTGACTCGAATAAATATTTACCATAACACAATGCCATCGAGCATTGATAATTCTATAATTAATAGGATTGAGAAAGATGAATATGATTTAATCATCACAGCAAGCCCCTCGGCAGTTAACAACCTAAATAAGGTAACAAAAGCCAACAACTTAAAATTAGTATGCATTGGCAAAACAACTACAGAGGCAGCTATAAATAAGGGGTATCAACCTTTGGCAATGGCAGACACACCAACAAACAAAGGTTTGTGTGATGCCATATTAAACTATTACAAAAACAATTCAACCATTAAAATATAACAACTATGTCGTTTCCCACAACTCGATTACGCCGCTTACGAAGCACTGAGGTAACTCGCAATATGATACGCGAAACTAAGTTAACTCGCGACGATTTAATTATGCCTTTATTTGTACGCTACGGACAAAATGTGAAAAATCCGATAAGTAGTATGCCTGGCAACTATCAATTATCTGTTGATTTATTGGTTGAAGAATGTAAACGACTATATAATAAAGGGGTTCAATCAATCTTATTATTTGGTATTCCTGAACATAAAGACGAGCATGGTTTGGTTGCTTGCCAAGAAAATGGTATAGTACAACAAGCTGCACGTGCTATTAAAAAAGCAGTGCCCCAGTTATTTATTGTTGCTGATGTTTGTAACTGCGAGTATACCACACACGGACATTGCGGTACTATTATCGATGGTGATGTTGATAACGACTCTACATTAATCACACTTTCTAAACAATCCGTTTCTTTAGCTGAATCAGGTGTTGATATGATTGCACCTAGCGACATGATGGACGGAAGAGTAGCCGCTATTAGAGCCGCTCTAGATGAAAATAGCTTTAAAAACATGCCAATTATGGCATACTCCGCCAAATACGCTTCAGCTTTTTATGGACCATTTAGAGATGCTGCAGAAAGTGCTCCTCAATTCGGAAATAGGGCAACCTACCAAATGGACCCTGCCAATTCAAACGAAGCTATCCGTGAAGTAGAGCTTGATATTTTTGAAGGGGCCGATATTGTGATGGTAAAACCAGCCTTGAGTTACCTAGATATAATCAGACGCGTAAAAGACGAATTTAACATACCAATTGCTGCCTACAACGTAAGTGGCGAATTCTCAATGATCAAAGCAGCTGCCGAAAAAGGTTGGATTGATGAAGAACGCATCACGCTTGAAGTTTTAACTTCGATTAAAAGAGCAGGCTCTGATGTTATTATTTCATACCACACTCAAGATGTTGTGGACAAATTATAGGTTTAATCACAAGATTTTAAATGAGAGCAAATGATTAAACATTATTCTCATCTAAAAATTTAAAAATCGCAAAAAATGAATACTCAAAATAGCAAAGCGGCTTTTGCCGAAGCAATAAAACATATCCCAGGAGGAGTAAATTCTCCAGTACGTGCTTTTAATTCTGTTGGAGGAAACCCATTATTTATAAAAAGTGCGTCAGGCTCTAAGATAACTGACATTGACGATAACGAATATATTGATTACGTAGGTTCTTGGGGACCTATGATTCTAGGACACACACATCCTGCTGTGGTAGAAGCCTTAAACCAAACGGTATTAAACGGCACTAGCTTTGGGGCCCCTACCCTTATGGAAACCGAAATGGCCAATTTAATTTGCGAAATGGTTCCCTCTATTGAAAGCGTTCGTATGGTAAACTCAGGTACTGAAGCAACAATGAGTGCTTTACGCTTGGCGCGAGGCTACACAAAACGCGACCTAGTAATTAAATTTGAAGGCTGTTACCATGGTCATGGCGATAGTTTTTTAATTAAAGCAGGTTCGGGTGCCTTAACGCTGGGTACTCCAAATTCACCTGGTGTAACTAAAGGAACTGCAAGCGATACTTTAATGGCTAGTTACAATGATTTGGATTCTGTTTTAGATCTATTCACAAAGTATCCAAACCAAATTGCGGCACTAATCTTAGAACCCGTAACAGGTAATATGGGGGTCATCCGCCCAAGCGATGAATTTATTAAGGGTATACGCAAAGCATGTACTGACAACGGTACTGTTTTAATTTTTGATGAAGTAATGACTGGTTTTAGAGTTGCCAAAGGTGGCGCTCAAGAACTTTTTGGTATCACTCCTGATTTAACAACCTTAGGGAAAATTATAGGTGGTGGTTTACCCGTTGGAGCTTACGGTGGTAAAAAAGAAATAATGGACTGCTTAGCTCCCAATGGCCCAGTTTACCAAGCCGGTACCTTATCCGGAAATCCAATGGCTATGGCAGCTGGTTTAACAACGCTACGCATCCTAAACGAAACACCTGATTTTTATGCGAAGCTAGAGGAAAAAGCTAATTTTTATGTACAAGGCTTACAAAGTAATCTTGATAAATTAGGCTTCCCTGCTGTAATAAATCAAGTTGGTGCAATGTTCACACTTTTCTTTACCAAAGAAAAAGAAGTTAAAAACTTTAGTGATGTGATGACTTGTGATACAGAATTATATGCAAAATATTTTAAATTGGGATTAGAAGCGGGTATTTATGCTGCCCCATCGCAATTTGAAGCAGGATTTGTATCTATAGCCCATAGCGAGGCCGATTTACAAAAAACAATTGAAGCTAGCTTCGATGCACTAAAACAATTACAATAAAACATTTGAAGCTTACATAGGTTAACCTATAACGGTAGGCTTATACATACTAAATGAAAGGGGGTATTATTTATAACCTCCTTTCTAAAATTGAAGAAAATTTAAATAGATGAGTAACTCTATATTATTACAAACATTAGCTGGAGAAAAAACTGAACGTCCGCCATTTTGGTTTATGCGACAAGCAGGACGTGTGCTTCCTTCATACATGAAACTAAAGGAAAAACATAGTTTCTGGGAAATGATGCAAAAGCCAGAGCTTGGAGCTGATGTTACTTTACTTCCTATAAATGATTTGGGTGTTGATGCAGCTATTTTATTTTCGGATATTTTAGTTATACCCTATGCCATGGGAATGGGATTGGAATTTACAGATAGAGGGCCCGAGTTTGATGTGCCTTTATCTGAAAGAGCTAACCCACTTGAGGTTTTAAATCCTCAACCCGACAAGCTACAATACATTTACGAGGTAATTAAACAGATTATGGCAAAAAAGCCTGCACATATTCCATTAATCGGATTTTGTGGAGCGCCATTAACTGTTCTTTCATATATGCTCGAAGGGATCGGAAGAAGTAAAGATTTTCCGGTTACTACTACATACCTATACCAAAATAAGGAAATGGTTAAAAAAATAGTTGAAGCTATTACTGAGCTTTCAATTATTTATGCCAAAGAGCAAGTTAAAAATGGAATTAAGGTATTTCAGCTATTCGAAACGCACGGAGGTCTAATTCCATGGGATCTATACCAAGAATTATTTATTCCTGCTGTTAAAAAAATTGCTCAAGCAGTGCGCGAAACAGGTACACCGTTTATTTATTTCCCCAAAGGAATTGGTGCGGGTATTCAGGATATTACCCCTGACATGTGTGACTTTTTAAGTATTGATTGGCAAACTCCAATGGAAACTGCTCGTAAGTGGGTTGATTCATCTATTGGCTTACAAGGAAATATTGATCCTCGCTTACTTTATGCCGATCAAAAAACAATTGAAAACAAACTGAATCAATACATAGACTTTGGTAGTAAAAATCACGACTGGATAATCAATCTTGGTCATGGATTTTTACCGGATATCCCATACGAAAATGCCAAGTTTTTAGCCGATTGGATTAAAGCTGCCGATTGGAAACGATAAATACTAATTATACTCAATGTTAAAGTCATTAAAAACACGATGGGGAATCAACTCTAATTTTCAATTAGTAGTTATTCTCTTTGTATTTTCCGCAGCTGGTTCAGCCTCGCTATATGTGCGAACTTTTATTTTTAATCTTTTAGGAATTGAAACTGAATTATCGCTTTGGATAAAGATTCCGCTGTTTATTATAAACTACCAAATACTGTTAATTGTTATTGGTACATTATGCGGTCAGTTCAGATTCTTCTATAATTTTCAAAAGAAAAGCTTTTCTCGCTTTAAGCGAAAAAAGAAAGAGTTGAACCAATCAGAAAAAGATACAAATCATCAAACGGTTTAATATAAGTATTGATTAATATTTCATACTTATTTAATAACACTTTGACACAACACAAAAGAAGATGAAGGTTAGTAACGAACTATTAGAAAAATATAATGTGCAGGTACCTCGATATACGAGTTACCCACCTGCAAATCATTTCAACGATACTTTTTCAGGTGATGATTACACCTCATTAATTACAGCTTCAAACCTGAGTGACCCGAATCATATTGGATTCTATATTCACATACCGTTTTGTAAACAAATCTGTTTTTATTGTGGCTGTAACTTCATTGTAATGGTAAACGACGATGCTGTTAAAAAGTATATTGATGCAGTTAAGGAAGAGATCAGACTAACCATTAAGGACATTGATAAAAGCAGAAAAGTTACTCAAATTCATTATGGTGGAGGAACTCCAAATGCAATTAACTCGGTTTTCTTAAAAGAATTGAATCAATTATTATTTGATAATTTTGAATTCATTGATAACCCAGAGATTGCTATAGAATGTAACCCCGCACTATTAACATGGGAATATATGGACCAGCTATTTGATGCTGGTTTTAATCGTTTTAGCTTCGGAATTCAGGATTTTGATCCTGACATTCTTCGAAACGTAAACCGTTTACCATCTGCACTTCCTGTTGATGAATTGATTCAATACGTGAAAAAGCACGATCCAAAGATGTCGGTTAACCTCGACTTTATATATGGATTACCTCAGCAAGATGCCGAAAGCTTTGGCGAAACTATAAAAAAGGCAATTGCCATGCGTCCCGATAGAATTGTAACATTCTCATATGCGCATGTGCCTTGGATGAAAACGCACCAACGTATTCTTGAGAAAAAGGGATTGCCAAATGCTGAAGAAAAAATGGAAATGTTTTTAACCGCGTATAAATTAATGAAAGATGGCGGTTACATTCCAATTGGACTTGATCACTATGCTCTTCCTGAAGATGAGTTGGCCGTTGCCTTAAACGATCATAAACTACATCGTAATTTTCAAGGATATTGTACCAAACGTACTACCGGACAAGTTTATGGTTTTGGAGTATCAAGTATTGGTCAATTAACCGAAGGTTATGCACAAAACACAAAAGATCAATTTAAATATATAAGCCAAATTAACAAAGGTATTCTTCCTGTTGAAAAGGGCTACAAGGTAAAAGCTCACGAGATTATAATACGTGAAGTAATTAATGAATTGATGTGTAATAAATATATCAATTGGTATAAACTTGGCGAATCATTAGATATATCAGCTGATAAAATAAAACAAACAGTTGGTTATAATGCAGAAGTATTAGAAAGCTTCAAAGCGGATGATTTATTAAGCTACGATGAAAACGAAATTCATATTACTGAATTAGGTACCGTTTTTATACGAAACATTGTAGCTGCATTTGATCCAGCCTTGAAACAAAGCGAAAAACAATATTCAAAATCATTATAAGCCCAGCATATGAATACCCGTAAAGATATTGTAATTATTGGATCAGGATTAACTGGCTTAACGTTGGCTTATTATCTTACCAAAGCTGGTAAGTCTGTTGTGGTGATTGATAAAAACAAGCATATTGGTGGTGTAATTCAAACCATTAAAAAGGATGGTTTTACTTTTGAAATCGGTCCTAATACGGGTACTTTAAGCAATGCTGAAACAGTTCAATTATTTGAGGATTTAAAAAATGACGTAACGCTTGAAATTGCAAATCCTCAAGCAAATAATCGTTGGATTTGGAAAGACAACAAATGGAATTCGCTTCCATCAAACCCAATAGCTTTTTTTAAAACCCCTTTATTTTCAAGAAAAGATAAACTTGGTATTTTAAGCGAACCATTCAAACCCAGAGGAACTAACCCAAATGAAACATTAGCGGATATGGTTAGGCGACGCTTGGGTGATAGCTTTTTAAACTATGCCGTTAATCCATTTATATCCGGAATTTATGCAGGTAATCCTGAAACCTTAATTCCAAAATATGCATTGCCAAAGTTGTATAACTTAGAACAAAAGTATGGCAGTTTTATAAAAGGTGGCTTCAAAAAGAAGAAGGAACCTAAAACAGAACTTCAAAAAAAGGCTACGGGTAAGGTTTTTTCGGCAGAGGGTGGCTTATCTAATTTGGTGAAAGCCCTAGTGAAAGCAATTGGTGAAGAGAACATCATTAGTGAAGCTAATGTTAATATTGATTATCAGAAGCCTGAGTATGTCAGCACTATTGTAACACCAAACCGTTCTCAAACAATTCCGTCTCAAAGAGTTATTAGTACAATTGGTGGCTATGCTTTAAGTAAGGTTTTCTCTTTTATTTCTGATAAAAATATGAAACCAATAAACGACACAAAATACGCTCAGGTATGCCAAGTAATTGTCGGCTATAAAAAATGGCAAGGAATTCCTTTAAATGCTTTTGGAGGATTAAACCCAACCATTGAAAAACGTGATGCTTTAGGTATTTTATTTACGGGTTCGCTTTTTAAAGGCAGAAAATCAGAAGAAGGTGCACTTCTTTCAGTATTCATGGGAGGTGTTAGACGTCCTGATATTTTTGAAATGACTGATGATGAGTTGACGTCTATTGTTAAGAAAGAAATTAGGGAAACTCTAAATTCCAGTGAAAACCCTGATTTAATACATATAAATAGGTACAAACACGCTATTCCTCAATACGAAATAACTTCAAAACATCGTTTCGAAACAATTAAAGAATTAGAAAAGCTATATCCGGGATTAATAATTGCCGGTAATATCAGAGATGGTATAGGTATGGCAGATCGTATTAAACAAGCCAAAGACATTGCTATCCAAATTATTGAAAACTCTTAGTTAATATGAGAAAAGCATTATTATTAGTAAATGTTGGTACACCAGATAGACCAGACAAACCTTCAGTAAAACGTTTTTTAAAGCCTTTTTTAAACGATAAATACGTAATTGATATTCCGTGGTTAGCTCGTAAATTATTGGTTAACGGAATAATAATCCCTTTCAGATTAAATAATTCTACAGAATTATACAAACGATTATGGACTAGTAAAGGTTCTCCACTTTTATACCATCAAAATAGCTTACGCGATAAACTTAATCACCATTCAAAGGGTGAGTATACAGTATACTCTGCAATGCGTTATGGTAATCCAAGTGTTGAAAAGGCTTTACTTGAAATTAAAAAAAATAAGCATACTGAAATTAAGGTACTTCCCATGTATCCGCAATATGCAACATCAACAACTTTATCAACAATAAAGAATATTGAAAGCCTATCTAAGAAGCTAAAAATTGAAGCGGATATATCTTTTGTCGATCAATTTTATAATCATCCTAAATTTATTGAGGCTTTCACAACTAATATTTTAGCAAAGCAACCGAATAGTTATGACCATGTAATATTTAGCTATCATGGCCTACCTATTCGCCAGGTTGAAAAATTACACCCGCAACACAGCGGAGCTCAATGTATATGTGAGAAACAGATGCCTGATTATGGCAGTAAATGCTATAAAGCAACCTGTTACCAGACTACACGTTTATTAGCCGCTGCTTCTAACATCGATTCAAAAAATTACTCTGTATCATTTCAATCGCGTTTATCAAAAAACTGGTTAACTCCATTTACTGATGAATTACTGATGAAGCTACTTGCGGATGGAAAAAAGAAGATTCTTGTAGTTGCTCCAGCATTTGTAACCGATTGTTTAGAAACCATAGTTGAAATATCATATGAATACGAACAAGATTTCCTAAAGGCTGGTGGCGAAAAGCTCACGCTAGTAGAAAGTCTTAACGATTCAGATCATTGGGTAAAAGCCATTACCAATATTATTAACTAAGAATAAAAGTTTCGTTAACAAACTTTTAAACTAATATCCCCACAAACACTATATTTTTTATACCTTTGCGCTTTGATTTTTTTGGTTTAATATAAAATAAAAAGTACATGCCGAATACTAGGTATATATTTGTTACAGGAGGTGTTGCCTCATCATTGGGAAAAGGAATTATTTCAGCTTCATTGGCAAAATTATTGCAGTCGAGAGGCTATAAAGTAACTATTCAAAAACTTGACCCATATTTGAATATTGACCCAGGTACCTTAAACCCCTACGAGCACGGAGAATGTTATGTAACTGAAGATGGTGCTGAGACTGATCTAGATCTAGGTCACTATGAGCGTTTCTTAAATACTCCTACATCGCAAGCAAATAATGTTACTACAGGTAGAATATATCAAAATGTAATTAATAAAGAACGAAAAGGCGACTTCTTAGGAAAAACCGTTCAAATTATACCACATATCACCGACGAAATTAAACGTAACATTAAATTATTGGGCACAAAGCACAAATTTGATGTTGTAATAACTGAGATTGGTGGTACTGTAGGTGATATAGAATCACTTCCATATGTTGAGGCTGTGCGTCAGTTAAAATGGGAATTAGGAAATAGAGCAATGGTTATACACTTAACCTTGGTTCCTTTCTTAAATGCTTCTGGCGAATTAAAAACGAAACCTACTCAACACTCTGTAAAAACATTATTAGAAGCTGGAGTTCAGCCTGATGTATTAGTTTTACGAACAGAGAAGGAATTGGGTAGCGATATCAGACGTAAAGTTGCATTATTCTGTAATGTAAACCCACGTGCTGTAATACAATCAATTGATGTTTCAACCATATACGAGGTACCTGTTAAAATGCAGGAAGAAGGTTTAGATGAAATTGTTCTTGAGAAGTTGGACTTACCAATTAGCAAGAAGCCTGATTTAAAACTTTGGAAAAACTACCTTGACAAGATGAAAAATGCCACCGAAATAATTAACGTTGGTATTGTTGGTAAATATGTTGAGTTAGCTGATGCTTATAAGTCAATTATTGAAGCATTAATTCACGCGAGCACCTATAACGATAGAAAAGCTAAAATTCATTTAATACACTCTGAAGAAATTACTAACGAAAATGCAGCTAGCAAACTTGAAGCTATGGATGCTGTTTTAGTAGCTCCAGGGTTTGGAAGCAGAGGTATTGAAGGAAAGTTATCTGCGGTTAAATATGCACGTGAGAACAATAAGATTTTCTTAGGTATTTGCTTAGGTATGCAATGTGCAGTTATTGAATTTGCACGTAATGTTGCCAACCTTAACAAGGCAAATTCTACCGAGATGGATCACTCAACACAATTTCCGGTTATTGATTTAATGGAAGATCAGAAAAATGTATCTGATATGGGTGGTACAATGCGTTTAGGAGCCTATGCTTGTAAGCTTAAAGATGATACCAATGCCTATAAAGCATACGAAGGGAATGAAACTTCAGAGCGTCATCGCCATCGTTACGAATTCAATAATGATTATATAGAGCAATTCGAATCAAATGGTATGATTGCATCAGGAACTAACCCTGATACTGATTTAGTGGAAATTGTAGAAATTCCAGAACTAGATTGGTTCACCGGGGTACAGTTTCACCCTGAATACAGCAGTACAGTATTAAAGCCACATCCAATTTTTATGGCATTTATAGAGGCTGCAATCAAACAACAAAAGAAATAAGCTAATTCTTAATAAAATTTCACTAAGAAATGGATAAAAATTCCGTTACAGGACTAGTACTTATAACCTTAATACTCGGAGTATTTTGGTGGATGAATAAGCCTAGTGAAGAAGAACTTGCCAAACAGCGAGAACTTAACAGACAAAATCAAATTGCCGCTTTACAAGAAAAAGAAGCTGCAAAAGACGCATTGCCAATTGCTGATAAAATTACAGAATCAATTGCTGACACAACCAGTGATGAAGAATTAAAAGCGAAATTTGGTTCTTTTTCAAATGCGATAAAAGGAGAAACTGAGTTTTCTACTTTAGAAAATAATTTGGTTAAAATTACTTTCTCTAATAAAGGTGGTAAAGTTTATTCTGTTGAATTAAAAGATTTTAAAACCTATGATGAAAAACCATTAATTTTATTTGATGGTGAAAACAATACATTTGGTTTTAACTTTTACCATAACAATAAACCATTCAACACAAATAACTTATTTTTCAATAAGTTAAATTCAAGTTCTAAAACATCTATTGCTTACGCGTTGCAAACAGCAGATGATCAAGAATTGACCTTTACATATTCATTGCCTGAGGATTCATATATGATTGATATGACCATGTCTCAGAAAAATATGGATGGTATTATTCAAACCAATAGAGGTAGTTTAGACTTTGATTGGAAAGTTAATGTTTTCGCTCAAGAAAAGGGTAGAAAAAATGAACTTCAAAACTCAGGTATTTTCTTTAAATATGATCAAGATGATATTGATGAAATACAAGGAAAATCAGGAGAAGAAGAAATTCGTACACCTTTAAAGTGGGTAGCCTACAAAGATCAGTTTTTTGCTTCTGTATTTATTGCAAAAGATAAGTTTACAAGTGGGTCTGTTGCTGCAGTGGTAAATGATATAGAAGGATCTCAAGTTATTTCTACTAACAAATCATCATTAGTAATACCTTATGAAGGTGGCATTGAAAGTTCTCAAGATTTTCAGTTTTATTATGGTCCAAACCATTATTTAACGCTTAGAAAGTACAAGGACATTGAGCTACACAAAATGATTCCTCTAGGTTGGGGTATTTTCGGTTGGATCAACCGTTTTGTTGTTATCCCAGTATTTAATTGGTTAGAAGGCTCAATTGCAAGTTATGGATTAATAATCTTAATTTTAACTTTATTAATTAAGGTAGCCTTATTCCCTCTTACATATAAATCGTATATGTCATCCGCTAAAATGAGAGTTTTAAAACCTCAAATAGATGCCATTAACGAGAAGATACCTGCTGATAAAGCTATGGAGCGTCAACAAGCCACAATGGGGCTATATCGTAAAGCTGGTGTTAGCCCACTTGGCGGATGTTTACCAATGTTATTACAAATGCCTATTTTGTTTGCCATGTTCCGCTTCTTCCCTGCCTCAATTGAATTAAGAGGAGAAAGCTTTTTATGGGCAACCGATTTATCTACCTACGATTCAATTTTTGAGTGGACCACAAACATCCCATTAATTAGTAGCTTCTACGGTAACCATATTAGTTTGTTTACATTATTAATGGCAGTAACTAATATTGTTTACACTAAGATGAATCAAGAGATGACAGCATCTACAAGTCAGATGCCTGGAATGAAAAGCATGATGTATATGATGCCTATTATGTTCTTATTCATCTTTAATAACTACGCTGCTGGTTTAAGTTATTACTATTTCATCTCAACGTTAATTACTATTCTCCAAACCGTATTAATTAGACGTTTTGTTGATGAAGAAGCTATTTTAGCAAAACTAAATGCGAATCAAAAGAAACCTCAGAAAAAGAAATCAGGTTTTCAAGCCAGACTAGAAGAGATGGCTAAGCAACAACAAAAAGCTAAAGCTGCTCAAAAGAAAAAGTAATATTATTTACTCTATACAAAAAAAGGAAGACTATTGGTCTTCCTTTTTTTTGTTTAATATATACTCGTTTACAAAATCTTCAATATTCGGGATAAATTCTACAAAAGGATCTGTCCATCTATCCACTAAGTGCTTAGGAGGTACCACCACATTTAATGATAACGGAACTACTTTAACAATAGCCTTTTTTCCTAGCATTACCGGTTCTCCATCTATATGTCCTTTTATCTCATCATCACTTTCTATTTCAATATGCTTGGCTTTAGTTATCTCCTCAAAATCGTTTTGCTCCATTGTTTTACCAAACAAGGTTAACAATATAGCACCTGCAATTATTTTAGGAAAACGATTTATAACACATACATCAACTAAGCCATCATCAATTTTAGCATTAGGGGCAATATAAACGTTATTTCCATATTGCGATGAATTAGCAAAGCTTATTAGAAATACATCTTTAAAGCTCTTTTCGTTATCTATAGTAACTTTAAAAAAGTTGGTTTTGTACTTTGCAAATTCAGCAGAAACTAGCTGTGCATAACTCAATGGCCCCCGTAACTTTCGCCCTTCAAAACTATGACTTATATGAGCATCAAAACCAACACCTGCAACATTTACTGAGCAAAACTGATTCACTTTTAGGGTATCTATCTTCCGAAGATTTATATAATTTAAAGCCTGAACCGCCTTTTGTGCACGTAAAGGTATTTGGAGGTAACGAGCTAAACCATTACCTGAACCGGCCGGAATAATAGCTAAGGCGGTATCTGTCCCTACTAAACGAGATGCAACCTCGTTTACAGTTCCATCTCCTCCAACGGCAACAACTACATCATAATCATCAACAGCTCCGGCCGAAAGTTCTCTGGCATGTCCTTTGTATTGAGTGTAGGCCACATCTGCTTGTACCTTATTTTTGTCTAATTCTGATTCAATTAATTTCTCAATTGTACGCTGCTTCCCAATTCCTGAAACAGGATTTATAAGAAATAGTAACCTATTCATCATATAACACGTAAGTTTTGTATCATTGTCGGTAACAAATGTAGTGAGAAATTTAACACTGATGATTTTTCAATAATAGATTTATATTAAATACTTTAAATATTAGAGAATGCAAGCATTACTTGATTTAGACAGTCAATTATTATTATTCTTAAATTACTTCCACACAGATTTTTGGGACAATTTTATGTGGATTATATCTAGCACAACTGTTTGGATACCTTTATATGTAATGATATTATATACCATTATAAAAAACCAAAAATATCAAAGTTGGATTTCTGTTATTGCTATAATCATTTTAATTGTGCTGTGTGATAGAGTATCGTCTGGATTTTTAAAACCAACAATAGCTCGCTTCCGCCCAACTCATGACCCGTTATTACAAGATTTTGTAAAAATTGTAAATGGATACAGAGGTGGTACGTATGGCTTTGTATCTTCACATGCAGCTAACACAATGGGAATAGCAGTTTTTACATCCTTAGTATTCAGAAACAAAGTTTTCTCAGCATTTATATTTATTTGGGCTTTAATAATATCGTATTCACGTATATACTTAGGTGTTCATTTCCCAGGCGATGTATTAGGAGGTTTACTATTAGGAAGCATTATCGCATTAATTGTATACAAAATATACATTACTTTAACGCCTCGATTTATAAGACTTACTTTTTTCAATGGTAAAGGTTTAAAACGTGGGGTAGCTGAACAGTTTCAATGTAAAGATATTTTGCAGATTGTATTTGCGGGTATCATTAGTTTCGCAATAATTTTACTTTCCTCTAAAGTTTTAATCTAACCTAGAAATTACTTAAATGTTAAATCTGTTTTAATTGCAATTTGTTTTTCTTAAATTAATGGGACTTCAAATTTTAAAATCAGATGGCTTATGAGTACTACAACAATCACTTTTAACCAGTTAAGAAAGCTAAAAGACAGTCTACCTATTGGCAGCATGCGAACTATCGCTAATGATTTGGAATTAAACGTAGAAACAGTGCGGAACTATTTTGGAGGGTATAATTATCGCCAAGGCAGAAGTGTAGGGTTTCACATTGAACCCGGACCTGATGGTGGTATTGTTGAACTAGACGACACAACAATTTTACAACTTGCCAAAGACATTTTAGAGGGTAAGAAAAAAGTTTATGAGTACAACTAAGAACCAATAAAAAAAGGGCTGAAATTCAGCCCTTTTTTAGTATAAATAAATATAATATTATTCTTGATACATTTTTTCTCGCTTCGCTTTTAAAGCTTCATCCGAAATATAATCATCGTAATCCATTTGCTTATCGATAATTCCATTAGGAGTTAACTCGATAATACGATTAGATACTGTTTGAATAAACTCATGGTCATGACTAGAAAACAAAACAATGCCTTTAAACTGCGTTAATTTCTCATTAAATGCCTGAATTGATTCTAAGTCTAGGTGGTTAGTTGGAGTATCTAAAATCATTGTATTAGCATTCCTAAGCATCATACGAGATATCATACAACGCATTTTCTCTCCCCCTGATAAAACACTACTCTTTTTGAAGATTTCTTCTCCTGAAAATAACATTTTACCTAAATAACCTCTTAAGAACATTTCTGTGGTATCGCTAGAAAATTGAGCTAACCAATCAGTAAGATTTAAATCGTTATTAAAAAACTCTGAGTTATCTACTGGTAAATATGCTGTAGTAATTGTTTGTCCCCAACGATACTCACCTGTCTCTGGTTTTTCATGATCATTAATAATCTCAAAGAAAGCAGTCATCGCTCTAGGATCTTTTGATAAGAAAACGATTTTATCATCTTTCTCAACATTAAAAGATACATCTTTAAATAAAGTTTTCCCCTCAACGGTTTTACTTAAATTACGCACCTCTAATATTGTATTACCTGGATCTCTTTCTGGAGTAAAAATCAATGCTGGATACTTACGTGTAGAAGGTTCAATATCGTCTACATTAAGTTTCTCAAGCATTTTTTTACGACTAGTTGTTTGCTTACTCTTAGCAACATTCGCGCTAAAACGAGAAATAAACTCTTGGAGTTCTTTCTTCTTTTCTTCTGCTTTTTTGTTCTGTTGTTGCTGCTGACGCAATGCTAATTGACTTGACTCATACCAGAAACTGTAGTTACCTGAGAACAATTTAACTTTACCAAAATCAATATCAACAGTATGCGTACAAATGGCATCTAAGAAGTGACGGTCATGGGATACTACCAAAACAGTATTTTCGAAATTAGAAAGGTAATTCTCTAACCATTGTACCGATTCTAAATCTAAATCATTAGTTGGCTCATCCAACAACAAGTTTTCTGGCTTACCAAATAAGGCACGCGCCAAAAGAACTTTTACTTTTACCTTACCAGGTAAAGTTTCCATTTGCGAATAGTGTAGGTCTTCTTTAATACCTAAACCACTTAATAAATTGGCTGCATCACTTTCTGCATTCCAACCATCCATTTCAGCAAATTTCTCTTCTAATTCAGAAGCTTTTATACCGTCTGCATCCGAAAAATCTTCTTTGGCATACAACGCATTTTTCTCATGCATTACATCCCACAAAGGTTGATGACCCATTAATACCGTATCTAAAACGGTTTGCTCATCAAACTCATGGTGGTCTTGCTTCAGTACCGATAAGCGCTCACTTGGTCCGTACACTACTGTTCCTCCTGTTGAATCAAGAGTACCACTTAGAATACGTAATAAAGTTGACTTACCAGCACCATTAGCCCCAATAATACCATAACAGTTACCCTGAAGAAATTTTAGGTTAACATCCTGGAAAAGTATTCTTTTACCAAACTGAATTCTTAAATTCGATACTGTAATCATTTGTATATGTTTTGCTTTATATCTAAAAAGGAGCGCAAAATTAATTATTTAAATTCACCAAACCTTACATTACCTCTTCTTATTTGTTAACTAATGTTTAATAATGATGATTTTTTAATGTTTATTGAAAATATCCCTAATTATTAACAGGCTTAATGGCAAATAAATATTTACTTAACTATGTTTGCCAAACAAATTTTATTCTTAGCAATATGAAATTACAGAAATTTAAAGATGTAGTATTAAATTATAAAGTTGTGTTTTTTGACGCCTATGGTGTGCTTAAAAAACATAACGGTGCAATTGAAGGTGTTAAGGAAATGTTGGATTTTCTTTTAGAAGAGAACATTCAGTTTTACATTATTACAAACGATGCCTCACGCTCTCCTGAATTACTAGCTGAAGCATATCACAAAGAAGGTATTGATACAATTAAAGCTGAGAATATAGTATCTTCTGCTATGATGGCTGAATCATTCTTAAAAGAAAACATTAGTCCAGGAAATAAAGTAGCATACTTAGGTAGAAAAAGCTCAGAATTCTATATAAAAAATGCTGAGTTAATTCCTGTAAAAATAGAGGAAGACTCTGAATATAATTATGCCGAGTTAGGAGCTATCATGTTATTTGATGATAGTGGATATGATTTTAAACAAGGTATTAATTGTACCTTAAATGCTATTAGATCAACTAACATTCCTGTGATTGTGGCTAACCCCGATTTAATTTATCCGGTTAACGATAAAGATACTGCTATTGCAATTGGTAGTTTGGCAAACATGTTTGAAGCTGTTTCTGATCGCAAGTTTTTTAAATTTGGAAAACCCTTTGAAAGCATCTTTCAATTTGGCTTTAATATGGTTAATGCAAAGCAAAAGATTGAAAAACGAGATATTGTAATGGTTGGGGATACTTTAGATACTGATATTATTGGAGCCAATAATTTTGGCATTGACACTGTACTTGTTCTATCGGGTAGTACGCTAGCCAATCAAGCAGAAAAGTTGATTAAAGATAAAAATATACATCCGAATTATATTTGCAACTCGGTATTAGACTAAAAAATTAAGCTCAGGTTTATGGCCTGAGCTTTATATTGATCTTATTCTTTCTTTTTAAATCTAGCCTTAGCTAAAAGGTAACCTGCAAAAAATGGAATTCCAAACATTACGCCCGCTAATACAAGCACTAAAATGATTAATACCCACGATACTGATCGAATCATTTTACCAACATTTTCTGTGGTCTCCTTTATAAGGTTAGCACCTGTAGCATTCATATCTTCCACCAAAATTGCACGTTGCTCATGAATAAACTTTTGTAAGGAGTCACGCTCTTGAGAAAGTTGCATTATCGACGTTTCCATACCATTATTCATCTGATAAATAAGAGGCGTTAATTCCTCGCGCATACGCTCTGCAACTATACCTAACATTTCGGGTGATTCTTGTGCAATAATTGCCAACCTATTTATTGTTGCAGATAAAGAATCTGCTTTCTCAAGATATTTCTCGCTTAAGCTGTCATTCTCCCATTTTAGGGTAAATAAATCTTTTTGCCAATTTAGTTGATTGCCTATTTGTGTATTATATCCGCTTAAGCGATCTGTAAAATCATTCATCACTTCAGCAGCAGAACCTACTGTTTCAACATAGCTGGTATCTGGAATTTCAAGATACTCTGCTAAACTAGGCATGATATTCTCTCTAGGAAAAAACATTTCGTGCACCGCATGTTCTTTCGCATATTGATTTACAAAAGACTCTAGATCTTTAAACTCTTTGCCATAAAGCGATTTTGCAACTAAGCTAATTTCCTTACTCAATTCTGCAGAAACCTCACTCGCCAAATGTGTATTTGTATGAAAAATAGTATCACCATAACTACTATTAAAATAATCTTCCATTTGTAAACAAAGCAACCAAGTATCAACCAACGAAACTTGTGGTACCGTTTGATAGGCTGCACTTGCTGCTGCCCCTGTTGCACTCATCTTCCATTTTAAAGCACGTCCTTTTATTTCAACATCTTCTGATACTTGATAGATAGAATCCGCAGCCAATATTACTTTCCCAGAAAAGTCATGATAAAAAGATCGGACAGCCATACGTGTATTAAGTTCTCTTTTTGGCAGAGGAACAACATCTGATTCAATAGCAATATTTAATAAAGAGCACGAGGATACTGAGAATAGAATGATTAGGGATAAAATAAGTTTTAAATGATGCATCGTTTTTATGTTATTTAGTTTAGTATAGAAATTTACAAAATTCCGGTAACAATAACAGTGCCGTTATGATAACAAAGTAAATTTACTCAATGTTTTGTATATCTTTGCAGCAAATAAATATATAGAGTACGATGGTAGAAGTAGGTAATTATAATGTTTTAAAGGTTGTAAAGGATTTAGATTTTGGGCTATACCTTGATGGAGGGGAAGAACTAGGCGAAATTTTACTTCCAAGAAGATATGTACCTATTAATTGTACAGTAGATGAAGAATTAGAGGTTTTTCTATACTTAGATTCTGAAGATAGACTAATTGCTACTACTGAAATGCCACATGCTATTGTTGGAGAATTTGCCTATTTAAAAGCCATATCTGTAGGTAAAGTAGGTGCCTTTTTAGACTGGGGCTTGCCTAAAGATTTATTAGTACCATTTAGAGAGCAAAAATTAGATATTGAGGAAGGGAAATACTATCCTGTTTATATTTATTTAGATGATGAAAGTGGCCGTATTGCAGCGTCGTCTAAAGTTGAAAAGTATTTAGATAATTTACCGCCTGAATATGAAGAAGGCCAAGAGGTAGATATCATGATATTTCAGGAAACAGACCTTGGTTATAAAGCTATTATTAATGGTACCCACTCTGGGATGCTTTATCATAATGAAGTATTTAGAGATATACACAAAGGCGAAAAGGTAAAAGCCTATATTAAAAAAGTTAGAGAAGACGACAAAATTGACTTAAGCCTTGAGAAACCAGGCTATCAAAAAGTTGATGGAATTTCTCAGGATATTTTAAACAAACTAAAATCAGAAGATGGTTTTATGCTTGTAACGGACAAAAGTCCTGCCGATGAGATTTCAAGAATGTTTGGTATCAGCAAAAAGAGTTTTAAGAAAGCGATTGGAGCACTTTACAAACAACGAATTATTACCATTGAAGATGGAGGAATAAGGTTAGTAAAATAAGCTATATTTTATTTATAAAATACATTATGCCAAGGTTTAACAATCTTGGCATTTTTTATTCAAAATAGAAGGTAAGCTGAAAAATATTTGAAGTAAGTTTATCAATTGCTTGTGTATATGGTAAGTCTACCATATCGCCTGTACCCTCATGGTTTAATACATCAAACATACCGATTGATATCTTGAATTCAGTAGTTAGTTTAAAGTAATTTAAGTACGAATCGATACCAAACCCTATTTCGTAGTATAAATCCATTTTATTAAGAGCCAAACCGTCCTGCTTACTTTTTGCCAAATCGTATCGTGGATTTATACCTGCTACTAAATATGGCTTGTAGTTTTTTATACGTGATGAGCTATACTTAATCAAAATAGGCATCTCAATAAAGGTAGATTTAATTTGAAGGTCGTCTTCTTTCTCAACTTTATTTTCATCAATATAAGAAAGATTTCTCTGTCCAAAACTTATACCTGGAAGAACCCTTAGGTTAAAATTCTGATTTAACCGTAAACTACTTACAATACCCAGATTTATACCCGGAGTTAAACTTTCAACTGAGGCATATAGTGGATTATTACCATTTTCGGGAGTTGAAGCACCAGAATGATGAATGGTAAAATCCATAGTATTCACACCTATTAAAAAACCAAAGTGCAGTCTTTTTTGATCGAATGTGACAAGGTTTGGCACAACCTTTTTCTTTGATGATTGGGCATTTGTACCTAAACCCAAAGACACTAAAAAGAATACTATAATTAAATGCTTCAATTCAAATATTTTTTATCAATCAATACTAAATATAAAACTCTGAATATTATGTTTTATTGTACTTTCTTCTCAGAAAAATAAATTGTAGCCACTCCAAAAGTTTGTTTCCATACTTTTAACGAAGTAAAACCACTAGCTTCAAGTTCTTTTACGAAAGCCTGTCCTTCAGGAAATGCTGCAACAGATTCTGGCAAATATTCGTACGCTGCTTTATCTTTAGAAAACAAGCCGCCCCACCATGGTAATATTTTACTAGAATAGAATTGATAGATGTGCTTAAAAGGAAATGAAGATGGATTAGAAAACTCAAGTACAACAAACTTGGCTCCTGGCTTTAAAACCCTGCAAATTTCAGTTAAGCCTTTATTTAAATTCTCGAAATTACGTACACCAAAGGCAACTGTAGCAGCATCAAACTGATTATCACTTAAAGGTAAATTTTCAGAATCGCCATGCACTAAGGAAATGGTATCTGTAAGGTTCAACTTTTCGATTTTCTCCTGACCTACCTTTAGCATTTCTGCAGATAAATCTAAACCTACAATTTTACTTGGTTTTAGTTTCATTGCGGCAATAGCTAAATCTCCGGTACCTGTAGCAATATCAAGCAATACGGGAGAAGGAATATTTTTTAACAAGCCAATAGCTCTCCTCCTCCATATTTTATCAATACCAAATGATAATAAATGATTTAGAAAATCGTATTTAGGAGCAATGTTATCAAACATTGATTCTATTTGCTTTTTCTTTCCCTCTTCAGACGTTTTATATGGAGTTACCGACATTGTTGCATTTTAATAATTTACAGGGGCAAAAATACAATAGAATTTTACAATTGCGAATAAATTTAAAAAGACCGGCATATTTATACCTAGGTGGACAAATAGCAAGTCTTTAATATATCTTTCTATTATATTGCAATTAAACGTCTTCGTTATTCATCCAATCTTTAAAAGAATTTGAATATTCCGATTTTATATCATCAATGAAACCAAACGATTCATCATCAATTCTTACCTCACCTTTAGTTACATGACCAAGCACTGAAAACTTTGTTTCGGTTTCAAGCATAAAATCAACAAAATCATCTTGTAAACTTGGTGCTACAGAAACCACTACCCTACCTTGAGATTCTCCAAATAGGAATGAATCTTTTCTGATTTCAGCATCGCTTGTAATATCAAATCCAAAGCCAAGTGGCGCTGCCGATTCTAAAAGATTAAAAAATAATCCACCCGCTGAAACATCATGAACCGAACGAACTAACCTCTTACGAATTACTTGTTTCACAATTTCGTGTAATTCTAATTCTTCTTCCATATTAAAATATGGTGCAGCATGACTTTTTTGCTTATGATAGTAAATTAAATATTCTGAGGCATTAATATCATCTTTAGATTCCCCGATTAAACATATCACATCACCTTTATGCTTAAATGGTAAAACTGAATGATGATCTTTTGACTCAACTAAACCAAGCATTCCAACTATTGGTGATGGTGTAATTGCGGTTATTCTGCCTTCAACAGATTTTTGATTGTAGAAACTTACATTTCCACTTACAATAGGTGTATTAAACTTCTCACATGCGTCTGATAACCCTTCTACTGATTTTGTAAATTGCCAAAATACTTCAGGATCATATGGATTTCCAAAATTTAAACAATCAGTTACAGCTAATGGAACACCTCCTCCGCATATAATATTACGTGCAGCTTCTGCTACTGCAATCTGCGCTCCCACAAAAGGATCTGCCTCAAGATAATTAGAATTACTATCGATTGAAATGGCTAATGTTTTATCAATTTCTTCAATATGTACATAAGCTGCATCTGAAGGAAAACTATTATTAAAGGATTCATGCTGCAATGATGGATCAAATAAATCCATCAAACTTTCTTTTGATGATAAATTAATATTCTTCAGCATCTCCGCAATCACTTTTTGATAATCCTCTGGCTCAGGAATATCCTCAATATTAAGAGCTTTTATATTATTAGATTCTGGCTCTTTTACCTCTCTTTCATAAATAGGTGATTTGCCTCCCAAACCAACATAGCTAGTTGGAATATCTGCAACAACATCATTATTATTTAAACAAATAAGGTTTTCACCTTTAACAACCTCACCTACTACAGCAAATGACAACTGTTTTGGAGACAATAACCCTTGAATCTGTGCCAGATTATCCTTATCGATACAAACTAAAATTCGGCCCCACGTTTCTGAAAACAGGACATCTCTGCATCCCATATTTTCGTTACGAGTTGGAACTTTATCACAATTTATAGTAATACCGACATTACCACGAGAAGCCATTTCGGTTGCTGCTCCGGCAATACCCGCAGCACCTATAGTTTGAATCCCAATTACTTTACCTTCTTCTTTTAGTTCTTTAATCGCATTAATCAGGTTTCCTTCTACTGTTGAATCGAGCATTTGTTCAATTCCAAAGGAGTCTTGCTCTGTATTGGAAATATAATCTGCTGAAAAAGTGTCGCCATCAATACCTTCATTTCCGGTTAATGCACCTACTATTAAAATAAGGTTACCCAAGCCGCTTGCAGTACCCGAAATTAACTCATCCTTTTTTGCAATTCCAATTGCCATATTATTAACAATGGGACTTGAGTTAAATGCTTTATTAAAAACAACCTCGCCCCCAACAACCGGCAAACGCATTGTTTTCTCAAATTCACTAATTCCACCTATAACTTCATTAAATAACCAACGTGCAGTATCTCTGTTTGCCTCTCCGAAACGCAATGAATCGAGCAATGCAACAGGTTTTGCTCCCATGGCAAACACGTCTCGTGTTACAACACGCATACCCGTTAAAGCTCCCAATCGAGGTTGAAAAGAACAGGGGTGATTATGGGATTCCATTTTAAAAACACAAGCATATCCGTCACCAATATCAATAGCTCCGGCTTTTTCATCACCAGCCTTAACAACTACCTTATCACCCGATGTAGGCATCATTTGTAGCCATTTCATTGAGTTTTTATAGGATGCATGCTCACTCCACAAACGGGAAAACATCTCTAATTCGAGAGAATTGGGTTCTCTTTTTAAAATTTCAAATATAAGATCTTGTTCAGTGGCTGTTAGGTTAATTTCACTTGCTATATTTTCCTGTCCCATGGTATTGAATATTAAGTAACGATAGATTGCTCAATCGCCAAATAGAAATCACTCCCATAAAGTAAATAAAAATTTACGAAGAATACGTAGTCAACTTTACTTATCTGATTGTAAATTTGTAACAGAATTAATTACTCAATAAAATTTAGTAAATGAACAAAATAGCACTTATAACTGGCGCAACTTCGGGCATTGGCATGGCAACTGCTAAGGTATTAGCTAAACTAAAGTATAATCTGATAATAACCGGACGCAGAAAGGAAAGATTAGATCAATTCTCCAACTTGCTACAAAGTGAATTTGGTATCCATACAAAAGCTCTTGCCTTTGATATTAGAAATGAAGAAGAAACTACTGCAGCATTAAATACACTAGGCGAAAAATGGAGCAAAATAGATATTTTAATCAATAATGCTGGCTTAGCATCGGGTACCGAAACTGTTGATCAGGCTGATTGGACTAAGTGGAAACAAATGATTGATACCAATATAACTGGACTATTATTTCTATCTAAAGAGATTATTAAAGAAATGGTGAGTCGTAAACAAGGTCATATTGTAAATATATCATCCATTGCAGGAATACAAACCTATCCTGGAGGCAGCGTTTATAGTGCGACTAAGCATGCTGTAAATGCAATTACTAAAGGAATGAGAATTGATTTACTACCGCATAATATAAAAGTTTCATCAGTATCTCCTGGTATGGTTGATACCGAATTTTCATTAGTTAGATTTGGTGGGGATCAAGAAAAAGCAAACAATGTTTACAATGGAGTTGATGCACTTTTAGCTGAAGATATTGCAGATGCGATAGAATATATAGTAACTCGTCCGGCCCATGTAAATATCAACGACATGCTAATAATGCCAACGCAGCAAGCCGATGCAACAAATATATATCGTAAATAAAACATCCTTACAATACAAAATATTAGGCACAGCATATTATTTGTTAGTGCCTAATATTTAATCACTAACAAGATTAAGCTTTAGTTTTGAATCATTAATCTACAAAATACTACTCTTCAAATAAAACTTCACTAATTATGTAACTATCAAAGCAATAATTCGTCTTATGACAAATAAATAGGCAAAAATACATTTTAATAACCCTCTTATTCTGATAAAACATGTTTGGTTACATCAACTATAAAATAGATACTGAAAGTAAAATATTATATATTGTTTATAAAGGAACAATTACAATTGATAGTATTTTACAATCAGTTGAGGAAATAATAAGCCATCCTAACTATTCGGTTGACTATGATTCAATAGTTGATATGCAGACTTGTCACCTGAATATCAATTTAAAAGAACTTAATCGCATCTCAAATTTTCTTGATATAGATCCTAAACTAGATGCATATCGCAATTCAATTTATTTAACCAACAAACCCAACGAGGTTGTTATAACTACGCTATACAGCAAACTCATTAAAAACTCAAAAGTAACTCCACATATCATTTCTACAATTGAGGCTGCTCAATCACACTTATCAAGCCACATTGAAATTGATCAACTTAAAAGTAATTTAGATTCCCTACGATAAATTATTGATGAATAATTACCACTCATCCCAATAAAACAACAACTCAGTAAAGCTATTTTTCTTGTTACGTTTTGTTAAGCCAATTTTGAATTGTTCTTAAACACTAAACGTAATGAAAACAACAATTATTATTATCTACCTTTTTAGCTTTTGTTTTGTAATATCGTCTCAAACAAAAGTAATTGGAACTGTAGTTGATAAAAAAGGTAAGCCTTTAACTGGAGTAAACATATATTTCAAAGATACTTATGATGGATCAGCAAGTGATTTGGAAGGTAATTTTCACATTGAAACCAATTCTGAAAATACAATAATAATAGCCCGTTTTTTAGGTTATACTAGATTTGAACAAGAAATTGAACCTGATAAAACAAGCAAATTACTTATTGTACTCAAGGAGAATATAAATAGTATTGATGCAGTAACCATAACTGCAGGGAATTTTGCCGCTGGCGATGAGAGCAAAGCTTCTGTTCTTAAACCATTAGATATTTATACAACTGCAGGTGCTGTTGGAGATGCTATTGGTGCCATAACCACATTACCAGGAACTCAACCAGCAAACGATGATGGAAGGCTGTTAGTAAGAGGAGGTGAAGCATACGAAACCCGCACTGTAATTGATGGTTTGTTGGCAGGTT
>NZ_LYBV02000025.1 GCF_001660705.2 Saccharicrinis aurantiacus | reverse complement strand
GTAATTCCCTAAAATAGCTTGACAGATTTTACTTTAATTAATTTGAGAGATTACAAACATATTACTTTCTCCTTAAATGCAAAACATATTTCATAGTTACTACTGTTTTTACATACATACTCTTTATTTATTACTGATTTAGCATATAATATTTTTTCTATCTACTGTTTCTTTTTACATGGTCTGTTTTTGGTACTGATCATATTGACACTTTTCTGTTTTATTCCTTTTTCTTTGAACACTATTTTTGATATGCCCTATTTTAGCGGACAGACTATTTAGGGCAAGAATGATAAGATAAATACTACCTGAGTATGCGAAGGTGGAGATTTATTTTATCACCCGAAGGGCTTGTTCTTGCTATAAATTGGCTGGAGCTTAGGTTTGCATTTCAGAAGTAGGTGTGTTTGCCTTTTTCTTATTCCAACGTTTCTTCAGTACTCCTGTTTTAGTATGGGCTATTGCTGGTGTTAGCATGTTACAACTACGGTGAGGACGTTGATTATTATACTTATCTATAGCTATTTTAACTGCTTCCAGAGCCTCATTATAATCATTAAATGTATCGTATAAGTCGTACTCTTTTTTGAGTATGCCATTTACACGTTCTGCAATTGCATTTTCATAAGGGTCTCCATTTTCGGTCATAGATATACCAATATTGCTTCCCTTTAAATAATTTACATAATCGTAGCAGCAGTATTGAATGCCTCTATCTGAATGATGTATCAATTTATCTGTTATAGTTTCACATTCTACAGCCATTTTTAATGCGTTTAAAGCACCTGTACTAGTTAGGTCGCGCCATAAGCTCCAACCCACAATTTTTCTGGAGTATGCATCTGTTATAAGAGATAAATACACAAAACCATAAATGGTTCTAATGTAAGTAATATCACTTACCCAAAGTCTTCCTGAGCTTAAGAGTTCTATATCACTTGCTATGTTAGGGTAGCGCTTATACAGATGATTAGAATTTGTAGTTCTTGCTATATGTCTTTTCTGTCGTACTTGTAATCCATGTTCTTTTAGTAAGAAATAAAACTTATCGCGCCCCATTTTAATTCCGTGATCCTGCAAAAAAGGTTGCATTACACCATGCATCTTTTCACATCCCATCTTTTTATGGTTGTTACGTACTTTTTTAACTTCCTGAAGTAATAATACTTCTGATAGTTGTGTGGCGGATTGTCGTTTTTTGGTGTCGTACCAAGACTGGCGTGTATATCCAAACAGACCACACATATCCTTTTTGCTTACCTTAGGATACATATGTGCCAGTAACTCTACTGCTTGGATCCAGACTTTTTTCTAATGGAGATTTTTAGCTCTTTTTCGGCAACGTCAATGAGAGTATTCATTGCTACATCTTTCATCTTAGCGTACTCAAGTTGCTTTTCTAGCTCTTTGATGCGTGCTTCTAGATTTTTATTATCTGCTCTTTCTTTGGAACTCATGAAAGACAAAGATAAGTGTAATTCATCGGAATATCGCTCTTGCCATCGTTTGAGAATATGAGTATAATGTCTTCTACTTAATTGAAATCGATCTCGAACTTCTTGAATGGTCATATGACCTCCATCTATTTGACCAACTATCCAACGGCGAAAACTGATTTCAAAATTTCCATAATCTACTTCATGATCTTTAAACCCATCCATGTGATCTGTTAACATGGCTGCTTTTGATTGTTTCATTTTACTTAACTTTTTACGTCAAGCTATTTCAGTATATTAC
>NZ_LYBV02000024.1 GCF_001660705.2 Saccharicrinis aurantiacus | reverse complement strand
ACTTTCTTAACGGCTGTTGCAGCAGTATTGTATATTTCGTTAGGGCTATGTATATAACCAAGGAGGAGATAGTGAGCAGACTTTATCAAATCGTCGCGCATCGAATCCAGAGTGTCTAATTCCGACTCAACAGCATCTTTCCTAATGGCAGTTGATAAAGCACTACTCAGGGTTTTTAATTGATCGAAAACAGAGGTAATATAAGTGTCGGCACTTAAATCCTTTTTGTTATAAGCTTCAATAATAAGTTTGCAAGCAGCATCAACCTCAGTTACTTTACTAGTACTTCTTAATTTGCTAATCATCATTTCTGTTTTAAAGGTTATTATTTTAAGTTATTCGATTTTTATTTATTGTTGTGGTTCATCTTGCCATTGCTTGCTTAAGTTTTAAACGAGCTTTGGCACTTTGCCATTGCCTGTTTAAGTTTTAAATGAGCTTTGGCACTTTGCCATTGTCTGTTTAAGTTTTAAATGAGCTTTGGCACTTTGCCATTGCTTGTTTAAGTTTTAAACGAGTTTTGGCACTTTGCCATTGCTTGTTTAAGTTTTAAATGAGCTTTGGCACTTTGCCACGCTAAAACTGTATAAAACCAATTGCAATAACTTTTGAGTGTTTACCAAGAGTATTTTTTCGTATCAACAAAGATTTAGGTATTGATACCTAATGGCACTAATCTAAGTGTTGCCTTTTTGGAAGTATTATGTGATGCAGAAATGTAGTATGGCTTAGTGATATGGATAGTAGTATGGGTGTTCATTTCATTAGGGTTTTGGATAAAGTATTAAGAATGAGTATGTAAAAATATAACAATTATGTACAATGTCAAGGGTTAAAGCAAAAAAAAATCCCGAATGTGGCTTACATTCGGGATTTTAATCTAAATACTAATTGTTATATTATCACTCAGCTTAGCTGAAGGTAATTGCTTGTTTTATAATAGGTTTCCTATTTTAATACCAAAATAAACCGTTCTTGGCATTTGCGGACCATACATATAAGCTGGGTCTCTATTAACACCGGTATCTAAGTCACTTTGATAACTGTTAAATATGTTTTTAATACCTGCTGAGAATGCCACATCAACACCACTTTTCGATTTAAGGGTATATTCTGCTTTTAAACCTAAATCAAAAAACTGATCGGTAGTTCTTAACTCACCTTCTTCAGGGTTTTCTAATTCTGGCCCAAAATAGGCAATATTCATAGATCCTGTATGGGTGGCGTTAGCAGATAAAGTAAGCTTGCGTGTTGGTTTATAGTTAAGCGTAAAGAATCCGTAGTTATTCGGAGTTCTTAAAAACTCTTTTGTAGTAAGTGTTCCTGCGTCATTATACTCTTGTTCCTCATCAAACTGACTTGATTGGAAGGTATAGCCACCGTTAAAATCGAATTTAATAGAAGGAGCATAGCGTAACTCAAAATTGATACCTTTAACACGAGCAGGAACATCTGAATTAAAACGAGTATACAAGGCAACGCCATCTTCATCTGGTGCACCATGATCTAATACAAATGCATTTTCTAAATATGTATAAAAGCCTTCTACTAAAAATTCAAACTCCCCACTACCAATTTGTGAGTGGTAATCGAACGAGGCCATCATGCTGTGACTAGTTTCTTGCTCTAGGTTATCGCCATTTACATGTACCACTTTACGGGCTGCAGAAGATTCAATGTGTAAATCCTCGTCAAAAATTTGAGGTGCTCTATATCCTTGCGAGTAACTACCTCTAATTCTAATTTTATCACTAGGAGAATACAATGCATTTAAGCGCGGACTAACTACAACGTTATCTAAATCGTTTTTTGAATCCACTTCATTGTTTATATCGTAATAATCTACTCTTAAACCTCCCGATAGAGTTAACTTATTAAAAGCATATTCATATTGTCCGAATGCACCCCAAATGTTACTGTTTTGTTTAGATACTTGGCGTGTATCCTCGGTAAGCATTGTACCACTTTCTTCATCAAAGTAAGTATAAGCCAATTTTTTATCATTAAGCTTACTACCATTATTCTCAATACCTGCTACTAAGTTCGATTTTCCGTAGTCGGCCTTGTATTGTGTACCTATTGCATACGATAAATCAGTAGTGTGCCCGTAACCACTAGGATCCTTCTCTGCACCATAATACGAACCTCTATCAATGTGCTGTGCCGATGCATATACAGATAATTGACCATTATTTTCACCCACAAAACGTGTGTAGTTTATGGCTCCGGTGTTTATTTTGTGTTCTACGGCTTCTGCAATTTCAGCCTCATGTTTTGGTAAGTCTAATTGATCGCCACCTCTTCTGTCTTCTTGAATATGGAAATAATCAAAAGTAATTTTATCTCTATATCCCATTCGGTGATAAACACTGGTTCCTAAAGTAACATTGTTCAATTCAGCAAGCTCAGTAAAGCCATCACCATTATAATCAAAACCTTCTCTGTTTCGGTGCGATCCATATAAACTCATACCTGTGTTTTTGTCTTCAGTAACAATTGAGGTATTTAAGTTGATGTTTAAATCGTTAGCAGCACCATCTTTACCAACACCTATAATACCGTTGTTGATACCTGCTTCAAAAGTATTTGTTGTAGGCTCTTTTGTTATTAAGTTAATAGTTCCGGCAATTGCATTACTTCCGTAAAGTGCAGAACCGCCACCTTTTACAACCTCAACCTGCTCAATCATATTAGCCGGTATCATTTCTAAACCATAAACGCTGGCTAAGCCAGAGAAAATTTGTTTTCCGTTAATCAATACCTGAGAGTATGAACCTTCCATACCATTCATTCTAACACTATTGGCACCACAGTTTTGGCAATTGTTTTCGGTTCTGATACCTGGTGTAAAGCTTAATCCCTCACTTAAAGTAACCGATTGTGTTTGGCTAAAAGTTTTAGGAGTCATGGTATTTACTACCATCGAAGCGTTAATTCTTTTCTTTTGATGTTTATCGGCTGTAACAACCACTTGCTCTAGGCCTAGTACATCTTCAGCTAAGTCGAAGTTAATCACCAAGTTTTTTCCAATTTCATAGTCAATCTCAACTTCTTTGGCTTTGTAACCAACTGCTTGCGCTATAATTGTGTAATGGCCTTCGGGTAAACTACTAAAAGTATATACACCTTTGTCATCTGAAGCGGTTCCCAGGGTTGTTGAGGCTATGGCTATTGTGGCAAACGGAATTGGTTCGCCGTTGGTTGATACCATTCCTTTAACAGGAGGTAGTTTATCCGCAGCAAACAGTGTAGTTGCTGTTAACAATAGCGCAAAAATAGAGAGATTTCTTAGTAAATTATTCATTTGTTCTTATAACTTTTTGTTGTTAGTGCTATAAAATACGGTATGCTATAGTGCTAAAATCGGTTAGAGCTAGCGCTATAATACCAAATGCATTATTGAATGATTGATAAGAAATTGAATTATTTAAAGGTTCTACAATTAATAAAATAGAGATATAGCCATAGCTACATTGATATTTTATAAAGAAGTAGAAGCTTTATAGAAATAATTTATATCAATTATTTGATGATGTTTTTGGTATAACATGATGCATACATATTTTATGCAATAACATAATGTATTACAGAAATTATGAGCTTACCAGCATGGTAGGCCGCACAATACAATGTCGGTTTTGTAATTAAATTGTTCTTTAGCTGAGCTTAAAACATTCAGGATTTTAGTCTTTACACGTAAAAACTATACTGTTTATGCTAAAACGAAAGGAGGAGCTCTGAGTGGTGATGTGTGGTATAAGTTACCAATGTGTAACTCAAGTATATTTGTAGTGTATTTATAAGAACAACTAAGTGTTAGTTCTTTTAAATTTAAGCTAATGCTTGAGTCCAGAAATGTTAGGGTAGTGCTAAAGTCTCCAAAGGAGCAGCGAGAGGCATCAGATGAGTGGCCTTGGCCATGTTCGCCATTTGCGCCTAAATTATGAAAGTGAATTAAAATTTCATTATTCCCCAATATGTGAGCATGCAACTTACTTCCGAAACCGACGGCCAAGCCAACGTTTAGGAATAACAGAAGAGCTGTTAATAATAGGGATAATATTTTTCGGGTTCTTTTCATAATTGCTGATGCAAAAATGCAAACATTATTGGTACGATACTATCCCTATATGTTGGGGTTTTTAAATATTTATGAAGAAAATTTAATTCTTATAAATACTGATAATTGCAGTTGTATTGGGCTTAACCGCCTGATTTTTTGGCTTTATACCCCGCTTTAATCACAAGCTCGAGCACTTTGTCTCTAAAATCGCCTTGTATAATAATTTCACCATTTTTTACTGATCCACCAACACCACATTTCGATTTAAGCTCTTTTCCCAAGTCTTTTAAGTCGCTTTCTTCACCAATAAAGCCAGTAACCAAAGTAACTGCTTTTCCTTTGCGGGCTTTTTTATCAAGCATTATACGTAGGTTTTGCTGCTGTGGGGGTAAAGTTTCCTCGCTAGCTTCTTCGTTATAGTCGTAATCAAAGTTACTACCTGTTGAAAATACAATACCTTCTCTGTCTTTTCTATTCTTTGCCATTGTTTATCATTCTTTGGCACGAAAATACTAAGATTTTTTTGATATCAATTTGATCAATCAAAATTGAGCTTCGAAGTAGTTTTTAGTTTTAGAGTTATTTCGAGATTTATGGATTGATTATCAGTGTAAAATCTCAGGCTTTTATTGCATAGCCATAAGTGCGGAATAATTAGTAGTAGTTAATGGAATTAAGATGTTGCGTGTAGATTTTCGGTATAACTTTAAGCTACTTCTTAAATAAATCAACAGCATAAATTAAGTTTTGCAAAAAGAACAGCGATCAGAAATAAGCTTTATCAACTTAGATTCAGTTTAAAGTCGATTCAAATTCATTTATGGATGTTTCGAAATATTTATAATGTTCATAATAGAAATAATAAGATAAATTCGAGCCCTTTGATATAACATAATACAATCGGCAATGATTAAAATAATCCGAAGATTTTTTCTTATCTCTATATTTGCAATAAGCTGCGTATTTTCAGATGCACAAACATTAAACGATACTATTCCAAAAGAAGATATTTCAGAAGTATCGTCTTTAGATAGAATTGCAGATATGTTTACATTTGAGAAGCCTAGAGCAACTATTTCAATTTACCCCACGTGCACCTACGAGGAGTTATCTGGTGTTGCAATAGGTATTATGCCTGTAATTCAGTTTAAGTCAAGAGATACAACTTTGCTTTCTGATCAAAAAAGACCTACAGCTTTAATTCCTCGTCTTAGTTACTCAACCAAGGGGCAACTCGATCTTGATTTTACATTCGTTATGTTTACTCAAAATGGTTGGAATGTTTCATCTTTCCTCTGGTATTCTGATTACCAAACGGCTTTTTACGGAATAGGAAATAATGCTACTGATGGCGCTTTTTCTCCTTATAAGATGAAGAACTTGGTTTTTAATGGAGAATTAGCCAAGCAATTAAGTAACGAAAGTTTTTTAGGACTAAGGTATGATCTTAATGTTGCTAAAATAAGCGATACCTATGGCGATGTTTTAAATCCATCGATAAATGGATATGATGGTGGTGTAACATTGGGTTTAGGTCCCATTTATAAATATGATAGTCGCAATAATGTATTCTTTCCAGAGAAAGGTTCCTATCATCAGGCTTACGCGGTATTTTATCCAAAATTTTTCGGAAATGAGAATTCTTTTACCCAAGCAACAGTTGATTTACGTAAATACTGCTCAATTGGCAATTCAAATAATGTGCTTGCATTTCAGGGATACGCAAGCTTTACTTTTGGCGAAGCGCCTTTTTATCAACTTCCAATGATTGCAAATAAAATATTAATGCGCGGAATCAACCATCCTCATATGTTTATCGATGATCATGCTTGGCTTGCCCGTGCAGAGTATCGTAAGTATTTGTGGTGGCGCGTATCGGGTACGCTTTTTACTGAGTTAGGCAATAATTTTGGAGCGGAAGGAAATCATATGTTTGAAAATGTAAAGTATAGTTATGGTGCGGGCTTTCGTTTTCAACTTGTTCCGGATAAAAAAATACATTTCCGGGCCGATTTAGGGTTTGGGCCCAAAGGCGAGAGTGCATTATACTTCACAGTTCTTGAAGCATTTTAGTGTAGCTCAATACTGAAGTATTTTTCTTTCATATCAATATTCGTATAATTTTAATGAACGAGGGTTCAAAATATGGCGTTTTATGTTGTAAAAGATGTATATTTTTAGCTTTCACGTTGTGGTAACTATGAATTTTATCATACTTTTGCGATTCGGAAAAATCACCACCTTATTTTGAATCTTAAAAAAGAAAAAGGAGCAGAGTTCTAAATGTATAAGATTATAGAGAAAACGTTTTTCTCAGAAAACGTTGTGAAATTTGAAATTGAAGCGCCACGTATAGCTAAAGCTAGAAGGGCAGGGCACTTTGTAATTGTAAAAATAGGAAAAAAGGGGGAGCGATTTCCCTTAACTATAGCTGGTGCTGATAGAGTTAAAGGCACAATTACCCTTGTGGTTCAAAAGGTTGGTGTTTCGTCTCGAAAGCTTACTGCACTTAATGTTGGAGATCATATAACTGATTTAGTTGGCCCACTAGGACAAGCTACGCATATCGACAACAAAGGTACTGTTTTAGCCTGTGGCGGTGGAGTTGGGGTTGCACCTCTTTTACCAATTGTTGAGGCTTATAAAAAAGCGGGTAATAGAGTGGTTACTGTAATTGCTGCTCGCAACAAAGATTTAATCATTCTTGAAGATCAGATTAGAGAATACTCAGATAAGCTTGTGATTATGACTGATGATGGTTCATACGGTCAAAAAGGACTTATTACTGATGGCATGGAGCAGATTATTAAAGATGAGGATATTGCTGAAGCAATGATTATTGGCCCTGCCGTTATGATGAAATTTGCATCCTTAACCACAAAAAAACATAACATACCAACTTTAGCTAGTTTAAATACTATAATGGTTGACGGTACGGGTATGTGTGGTGCTTGCCGCATTACAGTGGCAGGTAAAACAAAATTTGTTTGTGTCGATGGTCCTGAATTTAATGCACATGATGTTGATTTTGATGAGATGTTATTGCGCTTAGGTGGATACAAAGAAATTGAGAAGGAAGCAGAAACAGATTACCTAAAACAGTGTGAATAGATTATTCCGATGGAAAATAGATCAGAATCGTTAAAAACTGAACGAAACGAAGCGTGGCGTTCAGATTTGAGAAAAAATATAAAAGCCAAAGACCGTACTTCCTTAATTAGAGCTAAAATGAATGAAGTTGATGCGAATGTTCGTATCAAATCATATGTTGAGGTAAATAGTGGCTTAACGGTTGAGCAAGCACAACAAGAGGCAGCAAGATGTATTGATTGTGCGAATCCAACTTGTATAAATGGTTGTCCGGTTGAAATAAACATCCCTAAATTTGTGAAGCGAATTGAGCAGGGTGAATTTTTAGAGGCTGCCAGGGTGTTGAAAGAAACAAGTACTTTGCCTGCTGTTTGTGGCCGTGTTTGTCCGCAAGAGAAGCAATGTGAGGCCAATTGCTTTTATACACAAAAATTGAAGAAAGAACCCGTTGCGATTGGATATTTAGAGCGATTTGCTGCCGATTATGAGCGCGAATCAGGTCAGATGTCTGTTCCCGAAACAGCAACGAGTAATAATATAAAAATTGGAGTTATTGGATCAGGGCCCGCAGGTTTAACCTTTGCAGGAGAAATGGCCAAAAAAGGATACTCCATTACTGTTTTTGAGGCATTGCACGAAATAGGTGGAGTGCTTAAATACGGTATCCCAGAGTTTAGATTACCGAATGATATTGTTGATGTTGAGATTGATAACCTTAGAAAAATGGGGGTTCAGTTCGAAACAAACTTTGTTGTGGGTAAAACAGTAAGCTTTGATGATTTAAAAGAAGAAGGCTACAAAGCCTTTTTTGCTGGTAGTGGTGCTGGTTTGCCTCGTTTTATGGGTATACCTGGCGAAAACTATATTGGCATTCAAAGTTCAAACGAATACCTCACACGAATTAACCTAATGCATGCTGCTGAGCAAGATACGGATACTCCGGTGGTTAGTGGTAAAAATGTAATGGTTATTGGTGGAGGTAATACAGCCATGGATTCAGTTCGTACAGCTAAAAGGCTAGGTGCTGATAGGGCCATGATTGTATACAGAAGAGGTATGGATGAAATGCCAGCACGTAAGGAAGAAATTCATCACGCAATTGAGGAAGGTGTTGAGTTTATTACTTTAGCTAACCCAATTGAGTACTTTGCCGATGAAAAGGGCCGAGTTAATAAAGTGAAAATTCAAAAAATGGAATTAGGTGAGCCTGATGCAAGTGGTCGTAGAAGACCTGTTGCCATTGAGGGTTCTGAATACTTAATTGAGGTAAGCACCGTTGTTGTAAGTGTTGGGGTGTCGCCAAATCCATTAATTCCGGATTCTTTGCCTGAGTTAACCACAACTAAGTGGGGAACTATTGAGGTTAATGAGGATACTTTACAGTCTTCAATTAATACTGTTTTTGCAGGTGGAGATATCGTAAGAGGAGGTGCAACTGTCATCTTGGCAATGGGCGATGGACGAAGAGCTGCACAGTCGATGGATAATTTTTTGAAGAAAAATGAACAATAATTAAACAAAAATGCCGTATTATTGTTTCATACTTGACAAAATAAATTAAACATAATAAATTCGAATTCTCATTATATGAAGATATTAGAATCGAAGTACCTAGGATTGAGACTCAAAAACCCTATTATAGTAGGGAGTTGTGGATTAACAAACTCAGTAGAGAGTATAAAAAAACTAGCAGAAAACGGCGCAGCAGCTGTAATTGTAAAATCAGTATTCGAAGAAGAAATTATTCAGGAGCACCAAGATGTGTTAAAGAATAAATTGGGCGATCAAGATAATAATCTTGAGTTTTTAGATTATTTCGATTACCAAATTAAGAGCGATGTTCTTAAAAAAACAGCCGCTTTAATTCAAGATGCAAAAAAGGAAGTTGACATTCCAATCATTGGTAGTATTAACTGTGCATCTTCTGGCGAGTGGGTTTCGTATGCTAAAATATTAGCCGATGCTGGTGCTGATGCCTTAGAATTAAACTTATTTAAGTTGCCATCTGATGTAAATCAGAAAGCAGATGAACAAGAGCAATTTTATCAGTCAATAGTTTCTGCCGTTAAATCACACGTATCTATACCTGTTTCAGTTAAAATAGCTCCTTATTCATCTAATTTGGCTGCAAGCATTAAAAAGATGGATGATATTGGTGTAGATGGTATCACTATGTTTAATAGGTTCTATAATGTAGATTTTGATATATATACTGATGAGGTAATCGCAGGTAGTCCATATTCAACTAATGAGGAGTATTACAATGCCTTGCGATGGATTTCTATTATGTCAGGTAAAGTGAATACCGATTTATCAGCAAGTACAGGTGTGCACAATGCTGAAACAGCTATAAAAATGTTAATGGCAGGTGCTACAACAGTGCAAATAGTATCTAAAATATACATGGATGGTCCTGAAGTAATTTCTTCCATACTTGAAGGTATAAAAGAGTGGATGGAAAAAAGAGGATATGTAAGTATTGATGAGTTTAGAGGTTCTGTACATCATGATCCTGATCAAAACTCAGAGCGCTTTGAGCGAGTTCAGTTTATGAGATATTTTGGTGAGCATACGATTTAGTAATTTATAACATACAAAATATTGCCAAGGGCAGGATCATTTTTCGATTCTGCCCTTTGTTTATATATGGAGGGTATAGTTCAGCGAAGTTAATGTTTGGAACATAGCTTCAATGTTTACCTAATGTGTTTAATTAAATCCCTTATGGCATTACTTATTTCTTTTGCAATGCAAGTTTGCTGTGCTGAACCACAAAAAACTGATGAATATGTATTTGTGGTTTGAGTTGTTTTGATATTAAGTTTTTATTATTTACTTTTGCGCCACATTAATTTAATTTACAATAATTATGTTGAATCATTATGAAGCCGTTTTCATTTTGACTCCTGTTTTGTCTGATGTTCAGATGAAAGAAGCAGTTGAAAAGTTCCGAGGTGTTATCACCGAGAACGGAGGAGAAATTGTAAACGCAGAAAATTGGGGATTACGTAAACTTGCGTATCCAATTCAAAAAAAATCTACAGGTTTTTATAACCTATTTGATTTTAAAGTAGAACCAGATGTTATTGCTAAGCTTGAGCTTGCTTTTCGTCGCGACGAGCGTGTTATTCGTTTTCTAAGTTTTAGAATGGATAAGTATGCAGAGGCTTACAGTGAGAAGAGAAGAAAAAACATCAAAGAAAAAAAGGAGAAATAGGACATGGCACAAAATCAAAGTGAAATCAGATATTTAACTCCTCCGTCAGTAGAGATCAAAAAGAAAAAATACTGTCGTTTTAAGAAATCAAAGATCAAGTATATCGATTACAAAGATCCTGAATTTCTTAAGAAGTTTTTAAACGAGCAAGGTAAAATTCTTCCTCGTCGTCTAACTGGTACTTCATTAAAGTATCAAAGAAAAGTTGCAACTGCAGTTAAGCGTGCGCGTCACCTTGCATTGTTGCCTTATGTTACTGATTTGATGAAATAAAAACAGGAGGATTAAAAAATGGAAGTAATTTTAAAAGATGATTTAGCCAGCCTAGGACACAAAAATGATGTTGTAAAGGTAAAGGCTGGATACGGTAGAAACTATCTTATTCCTCAAGGGCTTGCAATTTTGGCTACTCCTTCTGCTATCAAAGTACATGAAGAGAATATGCGCCAAAGAGCTCATAAAGAAGAAAAGATTAAGAATGATGCGCTTGAAACAGCTAAAAAAATGGAAGGTTTATCTCTTTCTATTGGAGCTAAAACAAGTACAACTGGTAAGATTTTCGGTTCTGTAAATACAATTCAGATTGCAGAGCAGTTAGAAAAGCAAGGTTATACTATTGAGCGTAAAAACATTTCTATCAAAGAAGACCAAGTGAAAGAAATTGGTAAATACGTAGCAACAGTAAAACTTCATAGAGAAGTTAAAGTAGAAGTTAACTTCGAAGTAGTTGCTGAATAAAACAGTATAAACTTATACGAGATACATTTTCAAACAAACAGATTAAAGCCATCACTTTTAGTGATGGCTTTTTTGATTTCTATTTTTTTGCATAAAAAAAAGACTATTCTTCTAATAGCCTTTGTGATCTCGTTATATAAAGCTCAATGAGTTTTATTTTATGGCGATGGTCTCTATTTCAACCATAACTCCTAGTGGTAGTTCTTTTACTGCAAAAGCTGCTCGAGCAGGAGGATTTTCGTTATAGTATTTCCCATATACCTCATTCATGGCTTTAAAGTTTGCCATGTCACTTAGTAGGCAAGTTGATTTTATAACATCCTTAAAAGAATATCCTGCTTCGCTTAGAATGGCTTCAATGTTTTTCATTACCTGCTCTGTTTGAGCTGTAATATCGCCTTCAATAACCTTTCCTGTGGCTGGTACAATAGGTACTTGACCTGAAATATATAAAGTGCCATTTACTTCGATAGCTTGGCTGTATGGGCCAATTGCTGCAGGAGCATTAGTTGTGTTAATTATCTTTTTCGACATCGTTATAGTATTTATTGATTAATAGTAACCTGGGTTGTCTCTCGGACTACTGCGTTTCTCAAGTTTTAAATCTTGTAGTAGTGATGAGTTAACTCTGATTGAAAAGAAATAAGATTTATATCTACCTACTGGCACAACATTGAAGCTCATACCCCAACAGTGTAAATCGCGAGAGATTCTAAGGTTAGTGTGTGCTATTTCTTTTAAATCAAAATTATAACCAGTGGTGAAAGAAAATTTCCATTTTGGTGTTAACGAAAAATCTCCATTAACATTAATATCTGAAGTTACTTTGTGGCTAAAGGTTTTTGCAACGGGGTCAAACGTGTCGTTTACCAGCCTAAAACTATAGCTAAGTGAGAGGTTCCAAGGTATTTGAAATTGAGTATAGCCATCATCATCCAAACTAGTTTCCTGTGTGCCTCTTGTGTTGGCAAATTCGTCCTCAATACGATCGATGCGATCAAGAGGATCAAGGAAATCATCTTCTAGCTCATCTTCGTTGTCATCTTCACTGCTACCTCTTCCTTGTCGTTTTTCACGCCATTTTTTTATTTTATCAGAACCAATTGAAACACCAAAATTAAGGTTGGCACTTTCTAATCGAAGAGGTTTTCCGGTTTCTGCAAAGTAAGATTTATTAACTCGTACGGCTTGTCCAGAACCTTCATAAGTTTCTTCAAGCGCATAACCATCAAACACAGCACCGAAATTAATATTAGTTCCCGCAATTTTGGTACGACCATTCATATTAATAGCACCCCACTTTAATGAATCTGCCAAAAAGTTATGAGAGGTAGAAAAGTTTAATCCTTCAAGAATCTTTATTTTCTTAAATCCTGTACTGTCTCGATCACTTTTAACTTTCATTTCAAGTGTATTGCCCAGGCTTAGCCCTAAACTACCTGACTTTCCTTTTCCGGGTGTACCGTACAATGATCCTTCATATCTTGAGTATTCGTGTGCTACTATTTCATCACGATCTCTATCGTAGTATTCAAAATAATCATAATAGCCGTATTTAGGATCTGCGAAGTCGGGTCTGAATGTTACCGAGGCAGATGGCGTCATTACGTGTCTAATAGCGTCTACTTTATCACCAAAAACCTTTCTCCAGGGTCTATAAAACGAATATACTTTTGTTGATGTACTTGCTCCAAAATTATAATCCCATACTCTATTAAAGCCATTAGTTGTATCGGATAAAACTACGGTATTCGATTCTTCATCATATTGTTGAGTGGTAGATTTAGAATACCATCGTTCCGTGTAATTAAAGCTAGGAGTTACAGTAAAGTATTTTAATAATTTTAGGTTAAGTGAAACTGGTATTGTGTGCTTCACCCCATTTTCCCAATCCTGAGGGAAGTTTTTGTCACTTAGTTCGTATTCCTTTGTATTAATATAGTTTTTCGTGTTTCCAGTGTACGATAAGCTAAGCTTCTCATACCAGGCTTCTTTACTACCAACCTTGTTTTTGTTTTTAAAGGGGAAAACTCGGTTCATAGTTAGAGTTAAATCAGGAGCTGTAAAGTTTACTGTAGTATCTCTGGAGTTTTGAGAGGCTAAAAGGTTGGCAGAGAAATTAAATGGTGTACTCGGAAATCTTCTGCTGTAAGAGATACTTGATCTTTTTGTGTTTGTGGCTACTCTATTCGGGTCTACAATACTGTTTACATTGTTCTGATCAAAAGAGCTTGTACTATAATTTACACTTGCTGAAAAGGTTTGATATGGATTTGCCTTTGCATCTTGCCTATGCGACCATGTTATGGAAAAATCTTTCGTTTTTAAATAGGTTTCAGGAATGTCTTTTTCACCTGTAACATTCTCAATATACTGAAGGTTAAAGTTTCCTCCGTATTTGTATCTGTTTTTGTATTTAGATGCTGCACGTACTGCCCATGATGTGTTGGCGTAAATATCTCCGGTTACTGCTAAGTCAAAATAATCATTGGCGGCCCAATAGTATCCTCCATCTCTTAAAAATATTCCTCTTGTGCTTTCTTCTCCGTAGGATGGGAATATAACCCCAGAGCTATATGAACTTGTGGTTGGAACAAAACCAAAAGGTATACCTATAGGATATAAAGGGACATCTTCAATTACTATATAGGCCGGACCGGTTATTGTCTTCTTTCCAGGTATTACCTTTGCTTTAGTAAGGTTAAGGTAGAAGTGTGGATGATCGTGATTGTCACAGGTACTATAGTGGCCATCTTTTATGCAAAATGAATTATCAGGAGCTTTTTTAGCTACGTCACTTACTATATAGCCTTCTCCTTGTTCAGTAACAACATGTTCAATAATGGCCTTTTCAGTATTAAAATTGTATTTAATGGTTCTCATTTCGTAAGAACCACTTTTATCGGTAAACACGGGTAAGCCTTCAGCAATACCTGTACTGTCGTTTTCTATTCCTTTGGCATAGGTAAGGCTGCTATCCAAATCTAACTCAATAAAAGCTGCGGTAAGAGTAATATCTAGATATTTAACTTCGGCATCGCCATATAAGTACACTTTTTTTGAGCCATCCATTGTCATGATGATGGAATCCTTTGCAGTGTATTCAACTTCCGCATCAATTCCCAATCCATTTGATTCTTGGGGTGTATCAATACCTGTTGTATCAACTGGTGTATTTAAGCTATCAATTTGGCTGATAACAGTAGAGTCGATTTCATTAATGACCGTACTTAAACTATCAGGAGGTAGTTCTTGAGCTACAAGGTTGTGTGGAAAACAACATAGTAGATATGAAGCTATAAATATAATTGAATGTATTGTGTTTTTTTTCAATTTAATAGTATAATCCATTTATATATGTAAAGACTGCCTTGCGCAGCACAAAAGTATACAAAAATTGGCTAAGCCATCTTTTTATAGAAGAAAATAAGTAAAATGTTTCAATTTATTATTCCGCCATTTATATATTTGCATCATTAACGTAATATTTAAATTCCTGTAAAATACTGACCTCAATGAATTTCAAGTTTATTCGTCTCTTTTTTGTTATTATATTAGTAATTGAGCTTTTGGGTGCCTCAAAATTATCTGCTCAAACAACAGGTAAGTTAAAATGTGTTGTGATTGATGCTGGGCATGGGGGTAAAGATCCTGGTGCTCACGGGCATAAGGTTAGGGAGAAAGATGTTGTGCTTAATGTTGCATTAAAACTCGGAAGTTATATTAATCAGTATTTGCCTGATGTAAAAGTTATTTATACAAGAAAAAAGGATGTTTTTGTACCACTTAATGAACGTGCAGAAATTGCGAATAAGGCCAATGCAGATTTGTTTATTTCGATTCATGCCAATTATATATCTAATTCTAAAGTTACAGGTACGGAAACCTTTGCTCTAGGATTGCATCGGACGGAGGATAATTTAGAGGTTGCAAAAAAGGAAAATTCAGTAATTAGATTAGAAGATGATTACTCAACAACATATGAGGGATTTGATCCAGAAGTACCAGAATCGTACATCATATTTGAATTGATGCAAAACATTTACCTTGATCAGAGTATCAGGATGGCTCAGTTAGCAGAAGGACAGTTTAAAGCCAGGGTTGGACGAAGGAGTAGAGGAGTGAAACAAGCCGGCTTTTTGGTTTTACGAGAAACGGCAATGCCCGGAATTCTTGTTGAGCTGGGTTTTTTAAGTAACCCTAACGAGGAAAGATATTTGGGTTCTGAAGAGGGACAATCGCTTTTGGCGTCAGGTATTTTTAGAGCTTTTCGCGATTATAAAAATGAGTATGAAGCAAATAATAGTTTAGATTTAGTAGAGAAGAAAGAAAGTGTCAAAGAAGATTCCATTACATATCGAATTCAGATTACGAGTTCAAAGAAACAAATAAAGGAAGGAACATCAATCTATAAAAAATACACCGATGTGTTTGAATATACTGAGGGTAAATATTATAAGTATACTATTGGGAGTTCTTCTGATTATGATGAAATTAGTAAGTTGTTGGTAGAAGCCAAAAAGGATGTGAAAGATTGTTTTATTGTTGCTTTTAAAAGTAATAAAAAGATATCTTTGACAGAAGCAAGAAAGCAAACCATAGAATAATATTGAGTGGTAAAAAGCAACTTTTTAAAGCATTGTCAAAAATTTAGGGGTAAGTTTTTGATTGGGCCATTTAAAATTTAAAAGTATTACCATGAATAATTTCTATCCTAAAATAAATGAAAATTTAAGTACACCAAAATTTCTTCAGTTAGTTGAAAGTATTGAAAATGCGGTTCAAAATGGAGACTTGGAGGTAGGGGATGCTTTGCCATCGGTTAATGATATGGTGAAAGAGTGTTCTCTCTCTAGAGATACTGTTTTTAAGGCGTATAGTGAGCTGAAAGCCCGTAAGGTAATAGAATCTGTGAGAAATAAAGGTTATTATATTTGCGATAACTCACATCGTATATTTTTATTGCTTGATACTTTTAAAGCCTATAAAGAAGTTCTTTTTGGTGCTTTTCGAGATGCCTTACCAATGAGCTATAAGGTTGATATTCATTTCCACCATTATAACGCTGTTGTTTTTCGAGATACAATTAATAATGCTATAGGTAAGTATAGTCATTACATTGTAATGAATTTTGATCATCCGAAGGTAGCATCAAGTATTAATAAAATTGATGCATCAAAGTTATTATGTATTGATTGGAAAGTGAATTTACCTAGTGAAAGTTCCTTTGTGGGGCAAGATTTCGGTCAATCGGTTTATGATAATTTATTGATTGCTGAGTCAAAACTGCGTAACTATCAGAAATTAATATTCGTTTATCCAACAACAACATATCACCCAAAAGAAAGTATCCTTTATTTCGAAAACTTCTGTAAGAATAAGGGGTTCAATTACGAAGTATTATATGATGAGAGTAAGCTAGATCCACAAAAAGGGGAGTTATACTTCACGGTTAGTGACCGAATTCTGGCAAAATTATTAGATTTCATCCATGATAATCATTTTATTTTAGGTACTGATTTAGGCATAATATCATATAACGAAACACCTACTAAGAAGTACATAAAAGATGGTATTAGTGTTATTTCTACCGATTTTGAAACGATGGGAATGAAAATTGCGACGTTTGTTTCAAGTGGTATTAAGATTGATGAGTTTATTCCAACTAAGTTCATCGATAGGGCATCTATATAATTAGATTATCAAATCGTATGTTCCTTTTGTCAAAATATTTATTCTATTGTGAATATATATTTGTTTTATAACTGAACTTGCATTTAAATTTGTTTAATAATTTAGAGTAATCTGCTTAATATATCCAGACTTGCATTATGTTAGTTTATTGATTAATTTGAACAAAATTGCTCGTCGTATGTATCTAAATTTTAGACTTATCTTAAATTCTTTCTTATGGAACAGTTAAATCACTTATTTGAATCATCTAGGGAATATATAGTTACCTATGGTGGTAAGGTTTTATTAGCCATTCTCACTTTAATTATTGGGTTTTGGATTATTGGAAAAATAATAAAAGCCTTTAAGTCAATATTTGCTAGCAAGCATATTGATGAAACATTGCAGCCTTTTTTAATCGGTATTCTCGGATATACCTTAAAGGTGTTGTTAGTAATCAGTGTAATGGGCATGGTAGGTGTTCAAATGACTTCTTTCATTGCTGTTCTAGGTGCTGCAGGTTTAGCTGTTGGTATGGCACTATCTGGTACGCTTCAAAATTTCGCTGGTGGTGTAATGTTGTTAGTACTAAAGCCTTTTAAGAAAAGTGATTTTATAGAGGCTCAAGGTTATATGGGTGTGGTTGAAGAAATTCATATTTTCAATACCAAATTAAAGACTGTCGATAATAAAATTGTAATTATACCCAATGGAGGTTTATCAACCTCAAGTTTGATTAATTACTCTGCAGAACCAACGCGTAGAGTTGATTTCTCATTTGGTATTGGTTATGGAGATGATATTGATAAAGCTAGAAATCTGATTTTAGATGTTGTAAAACGCAATGACAAAATACATACCTCGCCAGAGCCATTTATTGCAGTTGGAGAACTCGCTGATAGTTCTGTAAACTTAACTACAAGAGTATGGTGTAACGGACCAGATTATTGGGATGTTTTCTTTTATATGAATGAAATGGTGAAAAAAGAATTTGATCAAAACGGAGTTTCTATTCCATTCCCACAAAGAGACGTACATCTTTTTAAAGAAAAAAACGATTAATAACCCGAAATTGGATCTCAGTTTGAGATTTTGATTAAAAACAAAAACAAATGAAAAAGACCCTATTATCAAGTATTCTTCTTTTTGTACTGATGAGTGTATCTGCACAAGAAGAAGCAGATACAATTAAAGCTTGGACTGCAGGAGCAGTTACGTCTCTTAATTTTTCACAAGTTTCACTTACCAATTGGGCTGGTGGAGGAAATAATTCTGTAGCAGGAACATTCTTATTTAAAGGTTTTGTAAATCATAAAAAAGATAATATTGCTTGGGATAATACACTCGACTTTGGTTATGGTTTAACAAAACAAGGATCTGAAAACCTAGCAAAATCAGAAGACCGTATTCAATTGGTTTCTAAATTTGGATATGAAGCAGGTAAAAATTGGTATTATACAGTAATGGCAGATTTTAAAACTCAGTTTGCCATAGGTTATAAGGATCCCATTAAGCAGGATATCACTATTTCTGACTTTATGGCTCCTGGTTACCTGCAATTATCTTTGGGTATGGATTATAAACCATCAGAGAATTTCACTGTATTTCTGTCTCCAATAACATCAAAAACTACTTTTGTTTTGAATGATAGTCTATCAACTGCGGGCGCTTTTGGTGTAGATCCTGGAGAAAAAGTAAGGGAAGAGTATGGTGCTAGTGCTAAATTATTGGCAAAGAAAGCCGATGTAATTAAAAATGTTGGTGTTTATACACGTCTTGATTTATTTTCAAGTTATACCAACAACCCACAAAATATTGATGTGGATTGGGAATTTGGAATAAGTATGAAAGTTAATGATTACTTAAGTGCATTATTTACTTGTAACTTAGTTTATGATGATGATATTAAGTATGTAAGCGACGAAGGTATTGAACAAGGTGCACGTCTGCAAGTAAAACAACTATTTGGAGCAGGTTTAACATACAGTTTCTAAATTAATAGTAAAATAAATTATATGGCAAGGTCAATTAAGATCTTGCCTTTTTTTATTTTAGTCGGTATGGTTTTTGTTGTATTATTTAATCATTCGTACCTCTTAAAAATTATTGTGCTATGAAAAATTTTCTTCTATTTATTTATTTTCTTGCTTACAGCAGTTTGGCCTATGCACAAGCAGACTCTGCTTATATAATTGTTGATAAGGTGCCTGTTTTGAAACAGAATAACGGGAAAGTTCAAAAAGCAATTAATAAGGCCCTGCAATATCCTTTTGCTGATATGATAGCTCAAATTGAGGGAGAAGTGTTAGTGAGTTTTGTAATAACCTCAGAAGGAATTATGTCAGATATTGAGGTTGTAGAAGGGTTAACAGAAACTTTAAATAAAGAAGCTTTAAGAGCAGTCCTATTGCTAAAAAAATGGAAGCCTGGGAAATTGGATGGAGAGTTAGTGAATACTCGGTTAACTATACCAGTACATTTTAAATTATCTGCCGAACAACATGATCTAGCAAATAAATTAAAGCCTATGTACAGCAATGGAAAAAATCCGCTATTTGTGCTTGATAACAAAAAAGTAAATGGCTTGAGTGAAATTGAATATTTTAATGTGAGATCAATACGTGTTATAAAAGGAGAAAAGGCCACTTTACTCTTTGGTTCGGATGCTAGGGATGGGGTTGTTGTAATTGAAACAAAGCGAGGAACCTATCCTCAATATCAAATGTATTAGTGTAACTTTTCTGAAATTTAAGCGTATAAAAGTATAGTTAGTGAACTTCTTTATGAGTCTAATAATTCTTGTTATTGGGCTTTTCGCAGATGGTTATTACGAAGTGCTCAATACAATAAGAAATATGTGAATACCTAATTTTGGTCATTGATATATTTTTTGAGTGATTCAATTTTAGGGTTGTCTATAACCTAATAAAGGCAGAGTCATGTTACCTAAAAAGTATGAGCACGCGAATTTAGAGCATAAGAAAATTGCTTTTGTTGAACTAGGTTTTATTATAAGTTTAGCTATAGTCCTGTTTTCTTTAGAGCTAAACATCTCTCCAAAGTCAAAAAATCTCCAAATTGTAAATGAGGTCATCTATTTAGAAGAAGAGATGATTCCCATAACAAAGCAATTAACTCCAAAGCCACCTGAAATTCCTAAAGTAATAAACACTTCTGATATTCTAAATATTGTGGCCGATGATGTTGAGATAGATGTTGAATTGGAAATTGTTGATTCAGAGATTAATGAAGATGATGATGTTGAATATACAGCTAATTGGGAAATTGAGGAAGAAGAGGAAGTAGTAGAAGCTCCAATCTTTATTGTAGTAGAAGAGATGCCCATTTTTCGACCAGATATTTGTGATACACCTGATGAAGGAAAATTGGAATTAATGAAGTATGTGGCAAATGAGGTAAGATACCCTGTTGTAGCTGCAGAAACCGGAATAACGGGTAGAGTTTATGTGAGTTTTGTTGTTTCAGAACAAGGTATTGTTACCAATGTTGAGGTGGTTAGAGGTGTTCATCCTGCACTTGATAAAGAAGCATTACGAGTAATTGAGTCATTGCCAAAGTTTTCTTCGGGTAAGCAAAGGGGTAAGCCTGTCAGGGTGCAATATAATGTACCGATTAATTTTGTGTTGAGATAAATTTGATGCTTACTCTATTATTAGAGATTCTTTTTCGGTTGTTCTAAGTTTTGGATAAAGAGCTATTGTTTTAATACATTTTAACCACGATTTACTGAACTTTGTTTCATTATATCGATATTTTACATTTACTTTGCATCACACTTCAAAGCAAGCACAATAATAATTATTGAAAGATGAGTTTTTTAGGAACAATTACACGCAGTATGTATTGTTTATCAAATTTCAAATCAGGTTTTTATTCAAATACTTCGATAAAAGCTTAAATGAAGACTTGCATTCTCATAATAGAAAAATACATCTTTTTTATACAATCAATTATTGGTTGTACAATCACTCGCATTTATTTTTATAATTATATAACAAAATACTCGCTCCATAATGGAATTTATTAATCAACTAAAGGCAAAGGCGAAAGCAAATAAAAAAACAATTGTTCTTCCAGAAGGGGAAGAAGAAAGAACGTTAAAGGCTGCAGATATCATAATTGGTGAAGGTTTTGCAAATATTATCTTGATAGGTAATCCAGAAGTAATTGCAGAGAGTAAAGCTAAATATGGATTGGATAATATAGAAAAAGCAACAGTGGTTAATCCTTTATCTCATGATAAAAAAGAAGATTACATAAATCTTTTGCTAGAACTCAGAAGAAGTAAGGGTTTAACAGAGGAGAAGGCGGCTACCTTAGTTGAAGATCCACTTTATTTGGCAACACTAATGATAAAAAATGGTGATGCTGATGGAGAAGTGGCAGGCGCATTAAATGCAACAGGAGATGTTTTGCGTCCTGCATTTCAGATTGTTAAAACATTGCCTGGTATCAGTGTTGTATCAGGAGCTTTTATCATGATAATGAAAGATAAAGAGTTTGGTGATAACGGCATGATGGTTTTTGCAGATTGTGCGGTTCATCCAAATCCAACAGCAAGTGAATTGGCAGAGATTGCAGTTACTACAGGAAAAACAACCAAGTCAATTGCAGGAATAGAGCCTAGAATTGCCATGTTAAGCTTTTCTACTAAAGGTAGTGCTAAACACGAGATGGTTGATAAAGTAAGAGAAGCTACTGAGTTGGCTCAGAAAATGGCTCCTGAAATGAAAATTGATGGTGAAATGCAAGCTGATGCTGCAATTATCCCAGCCATTGGTAAATCTAAGGCTCCGGATAGTGAAATTGCTGGTAAGGCTAATGTATTAGTATTTCCAACTTTAGAAACAGGTAATATTTCTTACAAATTAGTACAGCGTATGGCTGGAGCTGAAGCAATTGGTCCTGTTTTGCAAGGGATGGCAGCGCCAATTAATGATTTATCAAGAGGATGTTCTGTAAGTGATATTGTAAATTTGGTTGCCATCACAGCAACGCAAGCTGCAGGGCTTGTATAATTTAAGTTTGAATCAATAAATACTATATATAATGGCTGAAATATTAGTAGAACCTATTGAAAGGTATGCACTAAGTTCTAAAAAGAAGAAAAGCACAACTCTTTTTTCTAAGGTTGGAGTAATTGGTTGTGGCAAAGAAGGACAATCTATTGCGCGCATTGCAAGTTGGCACGGCATGGAAGTGGTTTTTCTTGAACTTTCTGAAGAAAAAATAACAACTGCAATTACCAATATAAGTACTGAATTAGATGATAGAATTGAAGGCTGGGGTTTAACTTCTAGCGAGAAAAAAGCTATCATGAGTCGTATTAAAGGTACGATGGATTATAAAGATTTGGCAGATTGTGATTTTGTAATTGAGGCCATTAGATCTGACGATCAAACAGGTTCGAGAAGTATAGATGCTCGCAAAGAGGTGTTTACAAAGGTTGAAGAGATTGTTAGAGAAGATACAATAATAGCAACCAACTCTACAACAATTATTATTACAGAATTAGCTTCTGAAATGAAGAAGCCTGAGCGCTGTATTAGTTTACACTTCTTTGTAACATCTCCTGAGGCAAAAATTATTGAGGTAGTAAAAGGATTATACACTTCTGAAGAGGTGTACTCTAAGGTATGTACTTTTGTTAAGCTCATTAATAGAGATGTAATTCCGGTAGAGGAATCAGCTGGCTTAGTAAGTGTTCGTTTGTACGTAACATTGTTAAACGAGGCTTGCCAAACCTTTATGGAAGGTGTAGCAACTAAGGCTAATATCGATAAAACAATGCAGGTTGGTTTAGGAATGCGTTTCGGACCATTTGAAACAGCAGATATCATTGGTTTAAGTAAGATTTCGAAATGGATGGATAATCTTTATGAGGAATTTGGAAATAGTAAGTATAAGCCATCACCACTTATAAAGCGTTTAGTTCGTGCTAAGCATTTAGGCAAACTCACGGGTGAAGGTTTTTATAAGTACGATGAACAAGGAAAAATAATAGGAGAATAATATTATTTATCCGAAATCATTATCCCATTTATACTCACAAAGAATTTGTTACAATGAAAATATTAGTTTTAAACTGCGGTAGTTCATCTATTAAATATCAGTTGTTCGATATGAATGACAATGGTCATGAAGTGATGGCCAAAGGAGCAATTGAAAAAATTGCACTAAAAGGTTCTTTTTTAAAGCACGAAAAAGAAAATGGAGAAAAAGTTTTATTAGAAGGTGAGATCTTAGATCACCAAACGGGAATTGATTATATACTAGGTGTATTGTCAAGTGATAAGCATGGTTGTATTTCTAAATTAGAAGAAATTGATGCTGTAGGTCACAGGGTTGTACACGGGGGAGAGACTTTCAACTCTAGTGTGTTTATTACCAACGAGGTAATAGAGAAAATGAATGAGTGTATAGAGTTAGCACCTCTTCATAATCCACCAAACTTAAAAGGTATTGAGGCTATCGAGCAATTATTACCTCATGTACCTCAGGTTGGTGTATTTGATACAGCATTCCACCAAACAATGCCAAAGCATGCTTATATGTATGCCATTCCTAATTCATTATATCAGAAATATGGCGTTCGTCGTTATGGTTTTCATGGTACAAGTCATAAATATGTTTCGGCTCGCGCTTGTGAACTATTGGGTGTTGATTATAAGTCTCAAAAAATTATTTCTTGTCACCTAGGTAATGGCGCATCTATTGCAGCCATTAAAGATGGAGAATCTGTTGATACTTCAATGGGTTTTACTCCGTTAGAAGGTTTAATGATGGGTACAAGAGCTGGTGATTTAGATATCGGTGCTGCTACATTCATTATGGATAAGGAAGTAATTGGTACTAAATCGGCAAGTATCCTATTTAATAAGCAGAGTGGTATGCTTGGCGTAACAGGTGTATCTTCTGATATGCGTGAAATTACTGCTGCTATAGAGGCGGGTAACGATCGTGCCAAATTAGGTTTGGATATGTATACTTACCGAATTAAGAAATTTATTGGTTCTTATGCCGCTGCTATGGGCGGTATTGATATCATTATCTTTACAGGAGGTATAGGCGAAAATGCGTTTTATGTGCGTCGTGATGTTTGTGCTGATCTCGAATATATGGGATTAGAATTTGATGTTGAGAAGAACGACAAGCTATTTAGTGAAGAGACTACTATAAGTAAACCAGATAGTAAAGTAACCGTTATGGTTGTTCCTACTGATGAAGAGATGGTTATAGCTAAAGATACGAAGCAAATCGTTGAAGAATTAGCAAACAGGTAAGCTAAGGCTCAAGTTTTACAAAAAGACTACTAGGTTTTACATTTTTACGTGATAAATATTAGTTGTTATTATACTATTCATTAGTACTTTTAACAATTAGAATCACAGCAAAATCGTAAAATTTAGTAGTCTTTTTTATTTGTGCCTATGTTTAAGAAATTATCAGATTTAGAGCAGCTTATTATAAAAAATAGCCTTTGTAGAACTCTTGCGTTAGCAGTTTCGCAAGATTCCAATTCTTTAGATGCAGTCCATCGAGCTTATCAATTGGGAATAATTAAACCAATTTTAATTGGAGATGAGAAATTGACAAAGGAAATTATAGAAGCTAATAATTATGATTTTACAGGAGCTCGTTTTATCGATGAGTCAGATCATGAGAAGTGTGTTAAAATTGCCGTGTCATTAGTTCATGATGGAGAGGCGCATACACTAATGAAAGGGAAGGTGGCAACTCCAGTATTATTAAAAGGGGTTTTAAACCGAGAGTGGGGTTTGAGAAAGAGTAGTTTGTTATCACATTTTGCTTTATTCGAGGTAGGTACTTACCATAAACTTATTGGAGTTACGGATGTGGCAATGAATATTGCACCAAACTTGAAAGATAAAATTCATATCGTTAATAATTCAGTAGCCTATTTAAATAAGATGGGTATTCCAAAACCAAAAGTTGCTATTTTGGGAGCAATAGAGATGGTTAATGAAAATATGCAAGCAACATTAGATGCTGCATTATTATCAAAAATGCAACAGCGCGATCAAATTAAGAACTGTATAATTGACGGACCTTTAGCTTTTGATAACGCTGTAAGTTTTGAGAGTGCCAAGCATAAGAATATTAAAAGTGCTGTGGCAGGAGATACCGATATTTTGCTAATGCCCGATATTGAGGTGGGAAATGTGCTATATAAATCTTTGGTGTTTTTTGCAAAAGCGAAGGTAGCATCAATAGTTTTAGGGGCATCAGCACCAATCGTATTAACCTCTCGTAGCGATTCAGATGAATCAAAATACTATAGTATTTTGTTGGCAGCTTTAGCATAGATAGTTCTAACAGATTATTAAGACAAAAACTCAGATAAATAAACTCGATAAATGGATAATTTTAGAATTTTAGCAATTAATCCCGGATCAACATCTACCAAAATTGCTGTGTTTGATAATGAAAGATCAATTTTTCTTAAAAGTATTAATCATTCAAATACTGATCTTGATCAATTTGCATCAATAACAGATCAATTTGAATTTAGGAAGGAAGTAATTTTAAATGAATTAATTCAGGCGGACATTGATATTGAAAAAATTAATGCAGTTGTAGGTAGAGGTGGTCTTGTTAAGCCTATTGAATCGGGTGTTTATGAGGTTAATGAGGCTTTAAAGCACGATTTGATCAAAGGGGTTATGGGTGAGCATGCAAGTAATCTTGGAGGTTTAATTGCCGATGATATTGCCAAAAGTTTACCCGGAGCTAGAGCTTTCATTACCGACCCTGTAGTGGTAGATGAGTTAGAAGATGTAGCTCGTATTACAGGTAATCCAGATATGCCACGACGTTCTATTTTTCACGCCCTTAATCAAAAAGCAGTAGCTAGAGTATTTGCTAAAACAAGAGGTTTTGTTTACGAAGAATTAAACCTGATTGTTGCTCACATGGGTGGTGGAGTTTCTGTAGGAGCACATAAACAAGGAAAGGTAATTGATGTAAATAATGCTTTGGAGGGTTATGGCCCATTTTCACCAGAACGTGCCGGAACACTACCAACAGGCGCTATTATTAAGGCCTGTTATAGTGGCGACTATACGTATGAGGAAATGAAAAAAATGGTGAATGGTAAAGGTGGTTTGGTGGCTCACTTAGGAACGAATCAAGCTTATGATGTAGTTCAGCGTATTGAAAAAGGAGATAAGCAAGCTGAGCTTGTTTTGAGTGCCATGTGTTATCAAATTGGTAAAACTATCGGAGGATGTGCTACAGTTCTAAAAGGAAAAATAAACGGGATTATTCTTACTGGTGGTATTGCGCATTCTGAATACGTAGTTAATTATATTAAAGATATGGTCGATTTTATTGCTCCAGTTGCTGTTTACCCTGGGGAGGATGAAATGACTGCTTTAATGCAGAATGCACTTATGGTTCTTCAAAATAAAGTGGAGACGAAGATATATAAGTAATCAAATTATTAATTTTAGTCAAAGCCAATGGATTGTTTCATTGGCTTTGTTGTACAGACTCAGTTGTAATTTTTGATTTGTATATCATATTTTTGAGAAAAATTTTAATAATCTATTGTATATTTAAGCCTTGCAATTGAGTATTCAGTTTATATAAGTGTTATCGCTGTTGTGTTTTATGCTTAATTTATACCTATTGCTCAATAAGTAAAATTCTAATCAAGTATTGATAATAAATAAGGATGAGAATCATATATTCTGCTGTATTTCTTTTGTACATCATTTTTTTTCCTGTGAGCACCATAGCTCAAATCTCTAGTGGAGGTACACCTTTGAGGAATGGATCATTAAAGTTTAACTCTAGTGATAATTTAAAGGTTTTGAATTATGTAACAAATTCGAACCTAAAGCAGCAAGCTCTATCTTCAATGGAGAAACAAGAATCTATCACATTTGCGCATGGGTTTGAGGTTGATTATACGCCCCAAAATTCAGGGAGTTGGCATATTGATGGAAATTATAGGGTATGGCAGTTAGAGATCACATCCCCTGGGGCATACTCAATAAACCTTATTTTTGATAGGTATGTTTTACCTAATGGAGCGAAATTGTTTTTATATAACAACGATAGGTCGGATATAAAAGGGGCATTTACTAGTGCTAATAATAAAGAGAATGGTGTTTTAGCTACTAGTCCTATCGTTGGTGATACTATTATTATTGAATATCAAGAACCACTAGATGCAGATTTTGAAGGCGAATTGCTAATTGGATCTGTAAATCACGATTATGTGGGTATTTTAAAATATGATGAGAAAGTTGGATGGTTCGGTGATTCGCAAAGTTGTAATGTAAACGTAAGTTGCAGTGATATTGAAGGGGTAGAAGACATTAAGCGTGGGGTAATGCGAATGATCGTAAATGGTACTGAATATTGTACTGCCACCTTAATTAATAATACTTCAGATTCTGTATTACCTTATGTAATTACAGCAGGTCATTGTTTTACAGGAGATCCATTTAACGATAAAACAGTCTTTTTATTTAATTACGAAACACCACATTGTAGTTCTATAATTGAAGGCGATAAATCTATGGTAGTTGGTAGTTTGTCAGTCTCTGGTGCAGAAATGAAATGTATTGTTACAAATAAAGATTATGCCCTACTGGAATTATCTGAGATGCCACCCAAATCATACCGTCCTTATTTTGTAGGATGGTCTTTAGTAGATCAACCAATTGCCCCATTTGCGGCAATCCATCATCCAAAGGGAGATGTTAAAAAAATATGTACAGCACTTAATGAATTGAATAAAATAACATTTAATTCACCACCATGGGATGACGATATGCATTGGCATGTTGAGGAGTGGGACTCAGGAACTACGGAAGGAGGTTCATCGGGCTGTGGCTTATTTGATGCCAACAAGCTTTTAGTGGGTATTTTATCTGGAGGTGCGGCTAGTTGTGCAAATTCTGTAAACGATTATTTTGTGCGTTTCAATAGAGCTTGGGATTCGAGTTCTACACAATCTAATAAACTGAAGGCATATTTAGATCCTGATAATACAGGAGCGCAAAGTGTTGTAGGTATTGATCCATATGGTAATGATGCTTATGATAGGATATCAAATGTTGAATTTGGTAATCTGCATGGAAATACACGACCTTCAGATGGCTTTGGATATATTACAGGGCATAATGCTACTCAAATAAAAAAATATGCAGAGAAGTTTGGGCAAATTAAGAAAGCAAATTTGAGAGGATGTTATATTATGCCATCTAAGTATGTGTCTGGCTCAAGTCAGAGTGTTAGGATTAGTGTATACACTGGTAATGAAACTCCATTAAATCTGAAATATGAAAAGGAATTTATGGTAGGTAATCTTAAATCTAATAAGGAATTATATATTGATTTTGATTCAGATATATATATCGAGGGTAATTTTTTTGTGTCGTATGAGTTAGAGTATGCTTCATCAGTTGTTGATACCTTTAGCGTATATCACACTGTTGAAGATAGGCAAACAAAGGTGTCAAATACAATGATGCTAGAGGATAATGGCGAGTGGAAGTTAGCTTCAGATTATTATGGTATTGGTAACACATCTTTGTGGATTGATGCATTAGTAGATATTATCGAGTCAGGTGATACGTCAATTACTCCAACTCCCGACGGAGATGGTATTGTAGTTAAACCCAATCCGTTTACAACAAATTCAGTTCACGTATGTAGCAATGATTATTTTGTGAAGCGATATGAATTGTATAGTGTAAATGGCCAAAAACTTGATTTCGGCGAAGTTGGTTTAATGGGCTGTGATATAAAACTTGATTTCCCAGCTTTACCTTCAGGACTTTATATTCTTAAGTTATATACTGACTCTAAAACATTTTCATTAAAAATTGTAAAACAAACTAAACCTAATTAGTTGGTTTTAAATAGGGTTTTGTTGCATTAGTAATTGTTAAGAATTGTTTGAGAATGGGCATAATTGCAGATACCTTAAATCATATTGCTGTCATATTAATTTTCGGAGGATTACTGTTGCTGGCTTTTATCAAACTAACAAATCCTCAAAGTATAAACGGGCGAGCAAATAGATGGTTTGCGCTATTTCTTATCTTATTCTCATCTTTTTGGCTCGAAGAAATCTTCCAATTTGCGGGTATTAATGAGCCTAATATATTCGTTATGTCATTAGTGCATGGCATACAGGGATCTACGCCGTTTAGTTTTTATTTGTGTGTATGGCATTTCACCAACATCAAATTTGTTTTTAAGAAACAACAGTTGATTCATTTGTTTTTGCCATGTCTGTTCATAGCATTAGTATTCTTGCGTACTTATTTTCTGTCAGATTCAGTATGGTTGAAGTTCGTACTTTTAAGCATTATTTTACTTCAAGCGTTATATTATTCCTTTGCTTCTTTTGTATTACTGCGCAAGCATCAAAAGAATATTTTAGAGTTTGCTTCTGATAATAACGATTTTAACCTTAAGTGGCTCGAGAATATAATTATTCAGGTTATCATTATAAGTGTTTTAATAGCGGTTTATAGTATCGTTGTTAATTCTGAACAGCTTAATTTATTTGCCAATAGTTTTTTGTTGTTTACAGTATATTTTATTGGATACCATTCTTTAAAACAAAAAGAGCTTTTCCCTATTAGTGAAAAACAAAAGGATGATATTGAATTTATTATAGAAGAGGACGTTTCTGGAAATATTGAAAAAAGAAAGCTTATCGCAGATGCGGACTTAAATGTATATAAACAAAAATTGAATCAACTCATGCTAGAGGATAAGGTTTATCTCGATAATGATTTAAATTTGGTAAAATTGGCTGATAGTTTGTTGGTTTCTCCACATCAGCTATCTTATATAATAAACGAAGGCTTTAATGAAAATTTCTTTAGTTTCATTAATAAGTATAGGGTCGATAATGCAAAGCAACTTCTAGTTGATCCAAGTAAAGATGTTAATACAATGCTTTCTATTGCATTTGATTCGGGCTTTAATTCTAAAACAGCATTTAATACTACTTTTAAAAAGCTTACGGGCTATACGCCAAGCGAATTTCGTAAAAAGGAAAGAATCATATAAATATTCTCGAATTGCTTTTACAATCTTCAGTGAGCTTTATTGTTGATTATTATAGAGAGGACTTCGCTTGTCTTTAATCATCTAGTTGCTCTAAAAACTATCGAACCATTGTCGCTTATTTATTATAAAAAAGCATAGTTTTGTAGACTAAATATTTGCTTGGATGAAGATAATTAGCACCCCAAAGAAACTCCCTTTTATTAAAACCTACTTTAATAAGGAATTAAAACAATTGATTCCAAGTAACCATGTTATGGTTTTGCTCGATGAGCATAAGAAGTTGTTTTATAAATTTGACAATTCTGAAAGCACCTTTGATTTTAATAGTTTCGAAAAAGCTGTTGCTACAGAGCATATTCCAAAATCAGTAGGTGGGTGGACTTTATGTGTTCAGCGTTTTGAGGTAATTACGCGTCGTAAATATTATATGGCACTCTGTATTAAAGAACCATATCCTATTGCAAAATCTTTTTGCGATTTACTGCAATTGCTTGCTAAGGAGGCTGTAGATGCGAATATTAATAGGTTAATCATTAATAATAATGAACAGTTTACCTTCGCCATAATGAATTCTACTCATTTTGGAGTAATGGCAGTTAATTCAAAGGGAGAAATTATATATGCAAACGATCATGCCTGTAGAACTGTAAATATAAGAAGGAGAGACTTGCTCAAAATTCCAGTTCAAGATTTGGTTACGCGTTGGGATTATGCGGTACAAGCAATTCAAGATGGAGAAATAATTCATAATGATGATTGGGTATTTACTACTCCCGAGGATTCTATCAGATTTAATGTTAGTATTTCTGCCATTAATAATGCCAAACAAAATCAAATTGGCTATGTAATTACCTTTAGACTAATTGAAAAGGTATATCAGTTGGTAAATAAATATACGGGTATGCAAGCACGTTATTCTTTTGATGATATCATAGGAAAGAGTAAAATGTTAATGCAAACCGTGGCTTATGCAAAAACAATATCAAATAGTCCATCAACCATATTAATTGAAGGGGAAAGTGGAACGGGTAAAGAAGTTTTTGCTCAGAGTATTCATAATGCATCTAACCGAAAGCATAATTCTTTTGTAGCAATTAACTGTGCTGCCTTGCCAGAGAATCTTATTGAGAGTGAATTGTTTGGGTATGATGATGGCGCGTATACAGGGGCGAAAAAAGGAGGACACCCTGGAAAGTTTGAGTTAGCCAATCATGGTACCATTTTTCTTGACGAAATTGGGGATATGGAGCTGAATATGCAAGTTAAGCTATTAAGGGCCATTCAAGAAAGTAGTGTTACCCGAATTGGCGGGGATAAAAATATTCCTATTGATGTACGTATTATAGCGGCTACGAATAAAAATTTATTAGAAGAGGTTGGAAAAGGTAATTTCCGTATGGATTTATTTTATCGCCTTAGCGTAATTCCTTTGCGTATTCCGTCCTTACGTGAAAGGAAAGATGATATTCCTGTTCTCATACGTCTATTCTTAAATCAGAAAAGTGCAATGTTGCATAAGGATATGCCAATGTTAGAATATGATGCCCTTCAAAAGCTTTTAGATTATGATTGGCCCGGCAATGTTCGTGAGCTTGAGAATTACGTAGAGCAGTTGGTGAACTTCGGGGGTGATATTTCTTTAGATAGCTTTAAGAATATAAAAGCTAAAAGCCAGCCGCATACTGAAGACCTTGTTACTCAACAAACTCAACTTAATTTGCCTTTAGCTGAAATGGAGAAGCACTATATTTTGAGTGTATTAAAAGCGAATAATAATAATATGTCTAAAACGGCTACGATATTAAATATAAGTAGGAATACCTTGTATTTAAAAGTAAAAAAGTATACAAAAGCCTAATTGTGTTTAATTACTTCAATAAATAATACTTTTATTGTGTACTAATATAGTTCAGTGTACTAATTTAGTTCAATATAAAATTGATACATTGTATCTAAATAGTACATATTTTAAAAAGGTATTTAAATTCTGAATTTATCAATGTGTTGCTAGTTAGTTATTTGGCTGAATTGGCATGTGGTTTGATTAAGGAAATCGCATAAAATGGGGTAGTTGTTTATCTCAAATCCTAGAAATAAACTAAAAAGCAGATATGACTTACTTTAATAACGCAATTCAGACCAAACGTGAATTATTAACGCGAATTATTAAGTTATTAAAAGACGACGAATTAGATCAGAAGATAGATCGCATTCCTTTAGAAATGCGTCCTAAATCAAAATCACCCATACGTTGTTGTGTACATAAAGATAGGGCAGTAATTAAATACAAAACCATGGCAATGATGGGGTTTTGTGTAGATGATGAAGTAGATGAATTAACTCCTCTAAAAGATTATGCAAAAGCTGCCATAAAAAAGACTTCCTTTCCATCCGACCACTTAACGGTAGTGGATGAGGCATGTAGTTCATGTGTTCAGGTAAATTATACAGTTAGTAATTTGTGCCAAGGTTGTGAGGCTCGAGCATGTCAGGTAAACTGCCCAAAAGATTCAATTAGAGTTTTAAATGGGAAAGCAATTATTGATCATCAAACATGCGTAAACTGCGGTTTATGCCAAAAGGCTTGTCCTTTTCATGCCATTGCATACTTGCCTGTTCCGTGTGAAGAAGCTTGCCCCGTAAAGGCAATTAAGAAGAATGAGGAAGGTATTGAAGTTATTGATGCATCAAAATGTATTTATTGTGGTAAGTGTATGACTTCATGCCCATTTGGTGCTATTATGGAGCGTTCACAGGTTTTACAAATTGCTCACGGTTTAAAGGATAAGCAAGAAATGGTTGCAATGGTTGCTCCGGCAATTTTCGGTCAGTTTAAAACGGCACCAGAGCAATTAATGGGAGCCCTGAAGGCTATTGGGTTTACTCATGTAATGGAGGTTGCTGAAGGTGCTGATGTAACAGCAAAGAATGAAACTGCTGAGTGGATTGATTTTGTGCAAAGAAACGAGCCGTTCTTAACATCATCTTGTTGTCCTTCATATTTTTTATTAACAGATAAACATTTGCCTGAGATTAAACCTATGGTTTCACACACGCAAACGCCTATGTATTATACCGCCGAAATTGCAGCTCAAAGGTATCCTAATGCGAAACGTGTTTTTATTGGACCATGTTTAGCTAAAAGGCAAGAGGCAGAAAATTCAGGCATCGTTGAGTTTGTGTTAACCTTTGAAGAGTTAAACTCATTTTTTATGGCCTATGATATCAATCTTGAACAAACAAGCGATGAGTTATTAGCAACTAGCATTTCTGCTGAAGCTCGTGGTTTTGCTCTAAGTGGAGGAGTTGCAGAGGCAATTCGTAGTTCCATTCCAAACGGTTATGCTTTCAAAGAGTATTTAGTAGATGGTTTAAATAAGAAGAGTATCAAGCTTATGAAAGCTTTTACTAAAAAAACGCCTGATTATAATTTTGTTGAAGTAATGGGATGTGAAGGGGGCTGTATGAATGGTCCGGGTAATATTACCCCGTTTAAAGCTGGAGCTGCCACGCTTAAGAAAATGATTGCAGATCAAGAAGCCCTAAAAGCTTCTATTTAGATATTATGTAACTATTCAAGATATAATAGATTTTTACCAAACCATACTTAATAAATAACGGTAAATAAAATGGGGTATCATCGATACCCCATTTTATATTTGTAGCTCTTCTATTATTTATGAGGAGGCTCCCATATAAGCCTTAAAAACATACTAAATCCTTGTTCCTTTCTTTCAACAGGTATCCCTGTGACAATACCAACCATCAGTTCTTCGTTTAAGGATACGCGCATTTGAGGCCGAATAGTACAATCTATTCCCTCACTATTTGCATAATTATTTACTTCAACTCCAACAAAATTAGAGGTATTCGGTATCATATAATGGAAATTGGCATGAAACTCGTAGTCAAAATCCCAATGACTGCTATTAAAATGCTGTGTAATTATAGGTCCTGTATAAAGCAGTGTATGCAAGCTATTCGCAAACTTTTTGGCAGCTACAAAAAACGGGTTGTATACCATGCCCGGTACGGTAGGGTTACCCCAATCTCTGAACGAACTAAACTCAAACTCGTGCATATATCCTATGGCCATTGAGGTGTGGTACTTCTCAGATACTAAAAATGTATATTGTGTGGCCAGTTTTAAACTTTCTAGTTTATTGCTAGGTAACGAATCGTTGGATATCCCGGTTATCGGACTGTAAAAGGTAAACGGAAGCTCAACTTCAAAACCTAAGCGGTCAATTGCCGCCCATTCGTATTCAACTAAAAATTCATGACTATCAAAGGTTTTGTTATCAAAGGTACCTACCCCAACATTCCATTCCTTTTCGCCTTTATGTGCCCCCAAATCTCTTATTAAATCAATGTATAGAGGTTCTGCGTGTTCTAGTTTGAGAGGTTCTTTAGTATGATTTGATTCTTGTGAAAAGGCATTAATACTTGATAGAATAACTGACAGAGCCAGTAAGTTTAATTTCATATAGGAAGTTATTTGATGTTACATAACGCAAATATACATTGTATTGTAATGCTGCACAATATTGGAGGAGTGAAAATATTTCGGTTTATTAGAGTTACATTTTTTTTGCAACAATAATTGTACATGTGCGTATAGATTTCTTTATTTACAATGCTTAACAATTAATTAAGGTTGATAATTAGTGCTATGAATATAAAGAGGACATTCGATATCCTAAGCCACCTAGAAAAAAATCATAATAAACTCGATATACTTTGCTCAAAACATAATGGAAAATGGAATGCTTATAGTGTCTCAGATTATCGGCAGAATGCGGAGTTTTTTGCGCTAGGTTTATTGGCATTAGGCTTTAAAAAGGGAGATAAGATTGCAACCGTATCCAACAATCGACCAGAATGGAATTTCGTAGATATGGGTATGAGTATGATTGGAGTTATTCATGTACCCGTATATCCAACTATTAGCGAAGAGGAATTTACGCATATATTTACCCATTCCGAGGTTCGTTTAGTTATTGTATCAGATGCAGCCTTACATAAAAAGCTTGAACCCTTAGCAAAACCAATTGATTCTGTTGAAGATGTATATACCTTTAATACTATAAATGGGGCGAATCATTGGCATAAAATCATGGATTTAGGAAAAGCTAATAAATCGGAGTTTCAGAACAAACTTGTTGAAAGAAGGGATTCGATAGTTTCTGATGATGTTGCCTCTATTATTTATACATCGGGAACCACAGGAATGCCTAAAGGGGTGATGCTTACGCATGATAATTTCATGAGTAATGTACAGGGAGTATATGATTTATATCCCTTGAGTGAGAATTCTCGTACACTTAGCTTTTTGCCATTGTGCCATGTTTTTGAACGCATGGTAAATTACTTAATGCAGGTAAAAGCTTGTAGTATTTATTATGCTGAGAATTTGGGAACCATCGCTGCAGATTTGGCTTCAGTTAAAGCCAATGCATTTGTTACTGTTCCGCGTGTAATTGAGCGTATTTATGATAGAATTGTATCTAAAGGAGAAGATTTATCAGGAATAAAAAAAACTATATTCTTTTGGTCGATGAAACTAGGTGAGAAGTATAATAGTCGTAACGATAACGGATTTATATATAAATTAAGGTTAAAGTTAGCACGTAAGTTAGTTTTTAGTCAATGGCAAAAAAGCTTCGGAGGAGAACTTGATTTTGTAATTTCAGGTGGGGCAGCTTTACAGCCTCGATTGAGCAGATTGTTTATAGCTGCAGGTATTGATTTAATGGAAGGCTATGGTTTAACCGAAACGGCACCTGTTATTGCTGCTAATCATCTTTCGGAACCGGATAATCTTTTAATAGGTAGTGTTGGGCCAGTTATTAATAATGTTGAAGTTAAAATAGATAAGGATGGAGAGATCCTTGTTAAAGGTCCGAATATAATGAAGGGCTATTACAAGGAGCCTGAGTTAACAAAGGAAGTAATTGATAACAAAGGATGGTTTCATACTGGAGATATTGGGACTTTGGTAGATAATAAATTCCTGAAGATTACAGATCGTAAAAAGGAGATGTTTAAAACATCAAGTGGCAAGTATGTGGCACCTCAGCCAATAGAAAATTTACTGAAGGAATCAGATTATATTGAACAAGCCATGGTAGTGGGCGAGAGCGAAAAGTTTGCGAGTGCCCTATTGTCTCCCAACTTTGATTATTTGCATAAGTGGGCGCACGATCATAAAATACACTATCGCGATAATAAAGAATTGATAAAAAATAAGGAACTCTTAAAAGTGTTTCAAAAGGAAGTTGCCAAAACCAATAAGCAGATAGGGCAGCACGAGCAAATAAAGCGTTTTAGAGTGGTATATGAACCATGGACCTCAGCTAGTGGTGAGTTATCAGCTACATTAAAGTTGAAGCGAAGAGTTTTGTATAATAAGTACGCTGATTTACTCCGTAAAATATATGCTTATGAATCTGATGAGGAGAATAAAGGTTCAATCAGTTTTAATTAAAAGGGATATAGATAGTTGGTGCTTTGCCCCTACTGTAAGTGGCAATACTTCCTTCATAATGTCTGATGGTATATCCTATTGTGGCTGTTTATTCAAACAGAGAAACAGCCACAATAGTATCTAAAAGTTTTGCAAATATTCTACTAAAACTACCTCTCTACGTAAGTCCATTTTTTTCCGTAATCTACTTCGACTCGTGTTTAAACCTTCAACCCCTACACCCATAATTTGGGCCATTTCTTTACTTGAGAACCCAAGTTTAATAAAGGCACATATTTTTAAATCGGTTGCAGTCAAGTTAGGAAACTGCAGCTTTAATTTGGCATAATACGATGTATTAACGGCTGTAAAGTGAGTATTAAACTCTTCCCACTTTTGGCTTTTATTTGTGCCTAGTGTTTTTACTATTTGCTTTATTATTTGCGCATTCTCATCTTTAACACTAATCGATTCTAATTTTTTCTTTATTTCCTCTTGTTGCGTATCGCGTTCTAATAATTGTAGTGCTGAGGATAAAAGCTCCTTGTTTTTAATTTCAAGTATTTCGGTCTGTTTCTGAGCTTCAAATGCTCGGCTAATTTTTTGTTGTTTGTTTCTTCTCCTAAAAAACACGATTGCTATTATCAGTAGGAATATAAATAAACCAGAAGCACTCAGCATTTGTAGCAGCCAGTATTGTTTCTCTTGTTGTAGTATCTTTAGTTGTTGTTTATCCAAAGAAGCCTCATTCTCTTTTAATTTAGTTTTATAAGCATCCTTAATCTCAAACAACTTTTTGTTCTGTTCGCTTGTGCTGCTAAATACCAATTCGTTTAGATTCTTAGCAGCTTTCAGGTAATCGTATGCCTCACTAAAGTTCCCATTTTGTTGGTATAAGTCAGATAAGTTTTGTAGAATCTTAACCTTGTTTGAAATATGGGCATTGTGTTTATCAATTGCATTTATGGCCTTTTTATAGTACGACATAGCTAATGTATCATTATTTAATTTCTGATGGTATCGGCCAAGGTATTCGTAGAGCAAGCATTTTATGGCACTGTTTTTATTCAGATGTATGTTTTCAATGGAGCTGAGTATTTTATAGGCTTCATCCAACTTATCCATAGTAATGTAAAGTTGTGCCAAATGTAAATTGGTATAATCTATTTTATGCCTTCCTAATTTGTGCTCGGTAAAGGTTTTTATACAATCCAGTATTAAATTTTCAGCCTCTATAAATTGTTTGGTGTTTTCGCTAATACTCCATGCCTTTTGCGATTTAATCTGAGCTTGTAAAATTTGCTGTTTCGCAGTGTCAGCAATGCCGTTTGCTACAATTGAATGTGTGTTTTTTATTAAAGTATCGGCCTTATTGTATTGCTCATAAATTAGATAAAGAGTAATCATTTTAAGGTTAAGATCAATCCTCTCGTTAATATAACTGTCGCTTTCTAAATAGGGTTGTAACGACCAAGCTATATCGTATGC
>NZ_LYBV02000023.1 GCF_001660705.2 Saccharicrinis aurantiacus | reverse complement strand
TTAATACCCATTTGCCTTAGTTTAATATCAGCAATTGTATTCGTGTCATTTATTTGCTCAAAGTATTTTATGCTCTTGTTGTAAAGTATTAATGCTTTTTCTGGGTTTTTATATTGTGTTAACTTTCCTTCTTTATAAAAGCTAACAGCATCAATCTTATTGGCCAAAACAAGGTTTGTTATGAAATTGAGCAGAACTACTACTGAAAGTTTAAATGTGAGATGTGTAATATGCATTATTTTATAAACTGCTGTTTTATAGTGTTTAGTATTTGTGATGTTAAAGGTTTGCTAATATAATAATTCAAAAATTAAAAGGCTTGCTATGTTTAAACTAACATAAAATATTTGAGTTTTCGTAACTCATCTTGCATCTTTATCAAAAATGAAATCTAAATTAATAATGATGAGCTTACAAAAATTAGCAATGAGTTTTATTGTTGTGCTTACAACGCTTTTGGTGGCATGCCAGAATAATAAAGTAGAAGAAATTAAACATCCGTTTGCCACTGCAGAAACTGATAAAATAGTTGATGCGCTTATGGATGAAATGACATTAGAAGAGAAATTAGTACAAATAGAAGGTATCAGACCTACCAAAGTTATGGAGGATGGTAAATTCTCAATAGAAAAAGCCAGAGAAGTAATCCCAGATGGAATTGGTCACTTTTGTCAGTTTTCATCATCGTTGACCATGAGTCCAAACGAATTGCGCGATTTTGTTAGAGAGGTGCAAAACTATTTATTAACGGAAACCCGAACTCAAATACCTGCGATATTTCACGAGGAAGCCATTACGGGTTTTGCCACTTTAGGAGCCACTACTTTTCCTCAGCAAATTGGAATGGGCTGTACTTGGAATCCGGAATTAATAGAAAAGAATGCCAATACAACTCGTTTAAATATGCGTGCTGCAGGAGCAACTTTTGCCTTGTCGCCAATGCTCGATATTAGCAGAACAGCACACTGGGAACGTATTGAAGAGAGTTATGGTGAGGATGCTTATTTAACTTCTCGTTTAGGCGTTGCCTTTGTAAATGGCCTTCAAGGCGATGATTTAAAAACGGGGGTAGCTGCCACAACAAAGCATTTTGCAGGATATGGAACTCAGAATAATAATCCGAAAGAATTATACGAAGAGTATATAATGCCTCACGAAGCGGCTATTAAGGTAGCGGGTTCAAAAAGTGTGATGCCATCTTATGGAAAATATAAAGGCGAAGCGGTTTCTATAAGTAAAGAGATGTTGGGTACCATGCTGCGCGATGAATTGAAATTTGATGGTGTTGTGGTAAGTGATTATGGCGCTGTTCGTCTTGTTTATCGCGGTCATAAGCAGGCGGAGTCGCTGATGGATGCTGCAGTAAAGTCTATTGAAGCAGGTATCGATATTGAATTGTCAAACCCTGATGCATTTCCATTTTTGGTTGAGGCAGTGGAAAAAGGTATCATTTCAATGGATGTGATTAACGCTGCCGTAAAGAGATCTCTTACCATGAAGGCGAGATTAGGTTTGCTTGATGAGAATCCGCAAATAGGATTTGATGGGGACCTAGATTTTGATCCTCCTGCTAACAGAAAATTAGCTTATGAGTCGGCTTGTCAATCAATTGTATTATTAAAGAATAACGGAATTCTTCCTTTGAAAAAAGGTATCGATAATATTGCTTTAGTGGGGCCTAATGCTGCTACTGTGCAGGGTTTATTGGGCGATTATACTTATCAATCGATGACTTCGTTTTGGTGGAGTAAGCCTTTCGATCCCAATAATCCTAAATTGGTAAGCCTTAAAGAAGGTTTAGAAAATAGCTTAGGTGCCAAAGTAAAAATAGCCCATGAGCGTGGTTGTGATTGGAGTGCCGAATTGGAATCAAAAGTGATGACCGATGGTTTAGGAGATGATAGATTGAGTAGGGTAAAAATGCTTGCCATTAAAGGATTGCCGCAGCCAGACTTGAAAAATGCCATTAACATTGCCAATCAAAGCGATGTGATTGTGGCTGCCATGGGCGAAAATATTTACCTGTGTGGTGAGGGGCGTCAGCGCAAAGGAATTAGTCTGGCAGGAGATCAGGAGTTGTTTGTTGAAAAAATGATTGCCACAGGAAAGCCTGTTGTATTGGTTATTTTTGGTGGAAGACAGCAGTTGGTGAATAAGTTTGAGGGTAAATGTGCCGCTATTTTGCAAGCTTGGTTCCCTGGCGAAGAAGGTGGAAATGCTGTGGCAGATATTCTTACTGGTAAGGTAAATCCTTCGGCTAAACTTTGCGTTACTTATCCTAGTACCGGAAAAAAACAAGAGATCAACTATAAAAATGGCTATGCCTCAGATAATCAACCTCAATATCCTTTTGGTTACGGATTGTCTTATACTAGTTATGCTTACGCAGGAATTACTGCTCCAACACAAGTTGGCATAAATGACGCACGTTTTTCTATTACATGTAGTGTGAAAAATACGGGAAAGATTGATGGAACCGAGATTGTACAATTGTACGTTTCGCCAAAAGAGGCCAATTCAACTATGAAGCCAATTCAATTAAAGGGTTTCCAAAGGGTGGAGCTAAAAGCAGGAGAGCAAAAACAGATTACATTTAATGTTTCTCCAGAGCAATTGGTTCAGTATAAAAATGGAACATGGGAAGTTGAAGCAGGAAACTACGAGTTTAAAATTGGTAGTTCGTGTACCGATATTCACTTGAGCGCCGATATTCTAATAAAGGGTACCAATAAGGTATTACCAAATGGCCGTTCTGTTTTCTTCTCTACCAATCAATGTTGTTCTAACTAGCTTGTAAGAAGGAATCTAGGAGGTTAATGAATAGTTTGTATTCGGAAAGTATTTTTAGTAGGCTTGTACTTAAGCGCCATGTTAGGTTGGCCTCTTTACAAAAAGCTTTTGTTTTATTTGAAGCTTTAGTAAGACTGGCTAGCTGAGAGCTTTGCTCTTAGATCCGCCAGCCGCACTTAAGCATCAAATAAATAAGAAAGTTTTTTGTAAAGCAGCCTTGAATTTCTTTGCTTCTGTTTCTTGCTTCAAGGCAAGAAATGAAGTTGGGTTTGGGCAAAGAGCCCAATATTTAATTCAAATATACCTGTTATATTTTCTGAAAGTTATATTTGAACTGATATGTACTGCAATTATATTTAAGTAATTAAAAATACTATAACTCTATAATCATGAGAAACTATCTAATATCCATTTGTGTTTTGATACTTTCAGGTTTTAGCCTGAGTGCCCAAGATGTAGAACGACCTTTGCCCCAAGGTTGGGATAAACTCGTTACTGGAGGACGTTTTATCGATCGCTTTAAAGCGATGCCATCTACCTGCAAGCCAAGTAGCGAAACCTGGGGTGCCGATGCTGTTAAGCCTCGCAATATATGTAATGGTTTAGAAGATGATGCATGGTCGTATTGGGGCGGCAATATTGTTAAAGGCAACGATGGAAAATTTCATTTATTCGTTTGTCGCTGGCGCGAGGATTCCCCTAAGGGGCACATGCAATGGCCATCTTCGCAGGTTGTGCATGCTGTTTGTGACAATACCATTGGGCCTTTTCAGGTTGTGGATTCAATAGGCAAAGGGCATAACCCCGAAATTCAACAGCTCAGCGATGGACGCTATTTTATTTATGTTAATGATTTTGCTGGCGATGCTTATTATTTATCCAACTCATTATACGGCCCTTGGGAAAAATATGCCTTTGAATACGATCAGCGGGGGCGACCTATATTTGATCACATGGCAAACCTTACTTTTGCCAAGCGCGAAGATGGTTCCTTTTTAATGGTTTGTCGAGGAGGAGGTATTTGGATTAGCGAAACCGGTTTGCCTCCATATTATCAGGTAAGCGAAAAAAGTGCTTATCCTCCTTTTGAAGGAAAATACGAAGATCCGGTTGTTTGGCGCACCAATATTCAATACCACATGATTGTGAACGATTGGTTAGGACGAATAGCTTATTATCTGCGCTCTAAGGATGGTATCCATTGGAAACTTGATGAGGGAGAAGCCTATGCGCCCGGTATTGCTTTCCATGAAAATGGTAGAAAAGAAGATTGGTATAAATTTGAGCGGATTAAAATGTTTCAAGATGAATATGGAAGAGCCACGCAGGCCAACTTTGCGGTTTGCGATACCATTAAAAAGCAAGATAAGGGGAGTGATAATCATAGCTCAAAGAACATCAGCATCCCTTTAACTGTGGGTCGTTTAATTAGCATTTTAGATACTGATACGATTAACGATGATACCAAAACTATTGATGTTTTAGTAAAGGCTGAGGACGGTTTTAATCCGCATAAAGATATCAACCTGAAGTCGCTTCGTTTTGGAGCTTCTGAAGAAGTAGATTATGGAAGAGGAGCCAAAGTTAAAGCCACACGCAAGCAAGGTGATGACCTAGTTGTAACCTTTGAAGCCAAGGGTAATGGACTTACTGAAGCTAACTTTGCAACCAAGTTATTGGGAAAAACCAGGCGAGGTGATTTATTGTTTGGCTTTGCTCGTTTGCCTTGGTTAAATTATAATCAAGCTGCCCTTTCGGCCTCTTATCCTACATTTTCACTAAACTCTAAAAAATTGAAAGTAGATATTGAGCTTCAGAATTTCGGACAAGTAAAGTCTGAGAATTCTAAGTTATTGATAGAGGTATTTAAGGATGGTAAATGGATTAAGTTAGGCGAATCAGTTATTGCTTCAATAGCACCCTATCAAAAAACTACCATCACTCTGCACAAAAGTAAATTTGCCAATAGGGGCGAGGTGGCAAATACCAGAGTTACCATATTCCAAAATAATCAGCCACCCGTAATTTTAGAGGGCAAAGTGGTTATTCGTTAAAATTTCACATTAGTCATTGTTTTTCAACTGATGGTATAGTTGTTCAGCCTTACAGCATAATCGTATCAATTGAGTGTTTATTTTTATTACAAAGTAAGGCTGATCTTTTATTAAATATCATCTAGCTGTTTAGTAGGGATTTCTCTAAAATCATCAAACGAATATTTATACTGTTCGTTATAGGCTTTAAAGTAGGTTTTTGAGAAGCGATTAAAATATGACTTTGCCAAAGTAAGTCGGTTTGTTTTGCACAGTATTTGTATTAAATGATAACATGCTTTGGGATGAAGATCATCGATAGATAGGATATGTCTGCAAATTTGTTCTTGGAGTTTAATCTGTTTTTGCTTGCCAGCTTGAATAAGAAAAATACTAAGATTCTCTATTACTTCATCATTGTATTGAGTTTTAAAGTCCGTTAGCCAATTCCAGTCTGTAAAAGGTAAAAACATACCACGCTTTACAATACTATAGTATTTGTTAGCTTGGTTGGTTTCAATTTTATTAGCACACTCTTTAGCCTCAATGTAATCGCAATAGCATGGTTTTTCTATTTTTAGATGTAGTGTTTTCTTTTCATATTCAATGGATAAACCTTCTATGTTTTCAATACACTTTCGTAGTTTGGCAATGGCTACATTTCTATTATTCCGAGCCTTAGCAGTAGGTAGGTCATCCCAAAAGTGGTTAGATAGTTCTTGAGTTTCAAGGCCTTTCTTATCAGAAAAACATGCACATAGTAACAAAGTAAAAATTTCTTTAGCCAATGGAGGCATATGTAGACTGACATCATTCCTTTGCCTATCCAATAAAGAAAATTGCCCAAATACTAAAATAGCATTTTTTAATTCTACATTTTGTTTATTTGGTAAAGGGATTGAAACCTGTTTTCGTTTTAGATAGTAAAACACTGCTAATGCGATAAATATTGAACTAAATAATAGAATTAGGTTTGTTCTATTTGTTTTAGATTGAAGGGTTTTATCAAGTTTCTTTATTTCTTTTGCGTTTAATGCTCGGTTCCAAATATTTAAATCATCCAATAGAAAGGGATAAGTCGTATTTATATTAATGGCTCTTCCTATAAAAAGGGTATCTTGTCCAATAAACGATAGTTTATTGGGTTCTGTTTTACTTAGGTTTCCATTAATATAGATACTTTGTTGTTTTAGTGTTTTATCATAAACAAAGGTGCAATGGTTCCATATATATGGTTTAATTTCAAAATCAGACCATATATCATTGTCATAAAAGCCAAAGTATGGTTTATTATCTCTAATGGTAATGTGCAAACCTTTACGACGTTCGCGTGTGTTATTACCAATTATATTACAATTGCGTGGGATAGAGGAGTATGTTTTAATCCAAAAAGAGATGGTAAAACTATTATTGGCAATTTCATAATCTGATACATTTCCGATAGGTAATTCAGAGTTTGGAATAACAGACAGAACAGAGCCACGACCTCTGTCCTTAATAATTCTTGTTACCTCATGATTTGATGATGGTTTGCACACTTTATTGTCATTGAAGCTAATATTTAGCTTTAATGCTTCATTAATGGGTAAGGCTTGTGCCTTGAAATAGAATTGCTTGTTAATATCTTCAATAGAAATATCGTACGAGTTAGGGTGAAATTCATATCCAGCCTTGTAAGGTTTGAGTTGGTTCATTTGCCTAATCGGAAAATTGAATAAGCCATTAGTTTGCATGAAATTATTATGTTCCCATAAAATATTATTGATAGGTACGTCTGCATAATTGGTAATAACCCCATTAATGCTAGTTGTTTTTTGTAGTGCCCTTATTGTGTTTTTATAAGTGGGGTAATGCTTTTTAGTATTCATTACAATAAAAACAGGTTGTATACCTGTTGAGTACCAATTGTTGAATATTGCATTTAACCAGACTTGTTTCTGTTTAAAACGTGCTCTTTCTGTATTTTTAATGTGAGTTTCTTGTTTAAGGTGTTCTAAATCAAATAATATTGAACCCTGAGGTATGTCAAAGCTTGAGATGGTTTTGTTGCAGGGATTAATTATTGATTGTTTTTGAATGAAGTTATTTAACAAGTGAATTGTATTGTTCTTATTGGTATGATTGTGCATTGAGAACCAAATTAATTTCTCGTTTTTAAATATGTTATCTAGCGTATAATTCTTTTGTTTATAGGTATAGTTGAGTTCTTTAGCTAAAGATGATGACACCTTATTTATTAGAGAATTAGTATTATAATCAGCGTTATATATTATGGTAAACTGCTTGCCTTCTTCTTCTAGGAATTTATTAATCTGGTTTAATAAATCGGCTAACCTATAGTTAATGTTGTTATCTAATTTAACATGCAACTCTCCACTAATAGTATCAGTTACTATGTGTGTAATTATTCCCAACTTATAAATGCCCTTCATACTATGAATCCATTCATCAAACCAAGTTTCATTATAAGTGCACGTTTCTGTATTAAGTATCAACCATGAGTTTACTTTGGGGCTTGTTAAAACATTGAAATTTTGTGCATGGCTTAAATAGGAGCTACCCCAAAATAATAAAACTATTAAGCAAGAGCAGAGGCTTATTTTGGTCTTAATCATAAAATATGAATTGTTTTTCAATAATAAATATAAAATAAAACTAAGTTTTTTATGGTTGGATATTATATTTTCTAATAATAATATTAGTGTGCAAATGCTTTTAATTAAGGGGAGTTTAATCCAATTGGTAAGCATTTTACTAAGTGTATGCTATTTGAATTTAGGCCATAGTTAAGTGTTTTACTAATGGTTTAGATTTATATTGATTAGTATCTATTCTATTTAAGTATATGGGTAATTGTAATCTAGTAACGATGTTTCAGTAACCCTAAAATTTACAAACTATTTATTATGAAAAAACAACTATTTAAATGCTTATTTGCAATTGGCTTATGCTTTGTATTATTGGGGAATCTTTATGCATCAAATTCTGGTTTATGGGAACAGAAAGGTCGTATAGCTCTTAGTTCAGATGGTAACAAACATGATAATGATGATCATAATGCATGTATGTTAACATTAATGATATTAGCTAAGGCTGGCTTGCAACCCAACACGGTTTTGTATACCTATGCTGATCATATATGGGGTAGCGAAAGTAATGATCTTGAGGTTATGAGAGAGCATGCTGAAGGTGCAGGCCAACGTTTTGGATTTACAGAGTGTAATTTTATTGCTGCAGTTGAACGACCAGAAGATGCATACAATGCTATGCGCGATGCCATGGTTATTTCAACTGAAGATAACCCTTTGTTTATAATAGCAGCTGGTCCAATGCATGTTATTGGCGAAGGAATTAATAGAGCCAATGCAATTGCTCCTGATGCCTTAGAATGGGTAACTATTATTTCGCACTCTACATGGAATGAAAAGCATAGTCAGAGTAAAAGTCACGAGGAGACCACAAATCATGATGGTTGGGATTGGGCAATGCTAAAAAGTAATTTCCCAAAGGTGAATTACGTAGATATTTCTGACCAGAATGGTACTGGAGAAGGGTCTGATGCTTATAAGAGTAAAGATAAATTCTCAGCGCCTACAAAACAACATTGGGATTGGATGCAAACGCATCAAGATCCAAATATTAATTGGATATATTCGAAGGCGAAAGGTGGTGATTTTTCCGATGCAGGAATGGCTTATTATTTTTGCGCGAATTTAAATGGAGTACGTGGTGATGAATTCGGTAACCCCACTAAACTAAAAAACTGGATTGGGACTGATGTAATTGCAACACTAATAGACCCAGAAAAAGTGGCTTTTGTAACTATTAGTCCATATTCATACCATATTACAAATCTTGAAGGGACAGTTCAATTAGAAACGGAGATAAGTCCAGCTACTGCTTTAAATAAAAATGTAACATGGGCATCTAGTGCAAGTGATATAGCTTCGGTAGATGAAACAGGACTTGTTACAGGTCATAAACTTGGTATGACAACTATTACTGCTACTTCAGTTGAAGGTGGTAAAATTGGTACTGCAAGTATTCAAGTAGGAATAGCAGATGCTGGAGAAACAACAGTAGGTAACGATTTTATTTCCTTTGAAGCAGAGTCTACTAAATCAGACCTTGGAAAGTGGAAATTACGTAAACCTGGATGGGCTGAATATATTGAAGGAACATCAGGAGTGAAGCCTTTGTATAATACCTACCTAGAGTATACTGGTGGTGATGAAAATGGAAATGCTTCAGGTCAGGATGTACTCGTGTATCGTTTTACACCTAAAACAAGTGGCATATATTTTTTAACAGGACGTATGGCTCAAAACCAAAATGGAGCAGCATGGGACAAGTGTAATGATATTTATGTGAAAATGGCTGGTGATTTTGAAGAGGCGGGTGGTGCTACCAAAGCAGAATTATCAAATTGGTGTAAGCTTTATGGTCGAGGACTTGAAGATTGGGGTTGCTTTGTGAAAGGTGAACCAACTCATAACAATAAGGCTATCATGAAATATTCATTTAAAGCAGGCGAAGAGTATATATTCTCTGTGAGTGGAAGAGCCCAACGTACCTGCGTTGATTATTATTTATTCTATAAGCAAGGCTCTGACGTGAAAATTGCTGAGAAGCTTGATTTGGCCACTAATTCACCAGAATATATGCGACCAGGAGCTGCACCATGCGAAGATTGTGGAACGGGAGATAAACCTCAATGTAAAATAATTAACGCTCAGGAGTTTACTACCTTAAGTGTGGCAGGTTACGATGTTGCTGCAAAGCAATCTGTACCAGGTACCCCTTCTGACGGTGTGAATAAAGGTGAGCCTGTAATTGGTTGTGGAGGGAGTAATGGACTAAATCAATCTATAGCTGCCGAGATAACTTATACCGGAGATGAGGGTGACGTTACTTTTACGCTAAAAACGGTTGGCGAGCCTGATGGAGAGTCTACTTATACTGTTTGGATCAATGATGTTAAAGTAGGAGAGCAGCAGAATAGTAAAATATTTGGAACTTCTACGCCAGCATATACCTATCAAGAATTGGTAATGAATACTGAAACAGTAGCTCTTAAAACAGGTGATATAATAAGGGTAACTTCAAATCAAGTGTCTAACGGTTTAGTGCCCGAAGGTGATGGTTTTGCTACCGCTCGTGGGCGTTGGAGAAGTATCTCAATTTGTGGTGTAGAAGATGATGTCACAGATCCTATTGTTGAAGAACCTGTTTTAGATGCTCATAATATGCCTGTTGCAATTGCTTTAGCAACAACTTCCATTCAACTAAAAATTAATTACACATCTACAATTCTTTGCGATTTTGCAGCAGCTATTAAAACAGTTGATCCTGCTGGAGATCAGCATGTATCATTTGCTCGTGTAAATGGAAATACTGCTGGTACAGGAAGTTTTGATGTTAATTTAAATATAGAAGCAGGTGCACTTCTAGAAGAAACAGAGTATAAGTTAGAGATGTGGTTTATGCCTCCAGCTGGAACTTGGAGAAATGCATTCCCTAAAAGGATTGTGACATTTTTTGCGAAAGATGTGATTCCTCTTGCACTTGATAATAATGGAAGTATAACGCAGGTTTATCCAAACCCTTTCAGTAATAGGTTTGTAATTGAATCGTCAGAGGTTATTGAAAGAGTATCTGTTAATAATATTGCAGGATCCGTATTGTTAACAGAGCAAATAGTTAATTCAAAGGCTACTATTAATACAAGTAGTTTACCGCAAGGCATATTTATACTTGAAGTATACGATGTTAACGGAGGTCGCTATACTCAGAAGATTATTAAAAGATAAGAGTCTTTTATATAAATTGGATTATATCATGTTAAGGAGGATGCTATTATAAACGAGCATCCTCTTTTTTAATGGACTAAATAGAAGTATTAATGCTTTAACTAGCTAGGGGTTATATTTGAAATAGCTTCAGTTAGCCGTAGGTTGTTTTAATAAGTTTAAATTATGATACGATACCAATAGTAACAGAACCATTGACGTTTTAATAAAGAATAATATTTTACTAATCTTGAGTGGTTTTAGCTTGACCTAGAGCCCTTCCCAACTGACCTGAAATCATTCTTATCTGCCATGCTGCTATTTATTTATGCCTTTGAATGAAATACAATCGATCAATGATGATAAATATAAGAAATTGGATATTATATTTGTAAAAAAGCACGCGTTATGCCATATAAAGAACCTACAATAGAAAAATTATATTACACCATTGGCGAGGTGGCCGAAATGTTTGAAGTAAAAACTTCTTTAATCCGCTTTTGGGAAAAGAGTTTCGATATCATAAAGCCTCATAAAAACAAAAAGGGCAATCGCCTTTTTACACCTGCCGATGTTCAAAATTTTCATTTAATCTTTCACTTGGTTAAGGAAAAGGGCATGACTTTGAAAGGGGCACAAAAGAAGATGGAAGACAATCGCGAAGACACCATCAATAATTTCGAAGTAGTTTCTAAGCTTAAAGATATTAAAGCAATGCTACTAGAGGTAAGAGAAGATTTAGAAGATAGATAATAAAGAAGTCCAAATCTAATGAGGACTTAAAGTTATTAGTCAAGGATGGAGTTGTTTAGCTTAAGATAGCTTCACTACAGACTTATAACTATACACAAACAAACTACTAAATATGCAAGTTAAAGATATAATAAAGGAGTTGGAGCTATTTGCCCCTCCTTCATTTCAGGAGAGTTATGATAATGCGGGTTTAATTGTTGGCAATAGCAACGATGCTGTATCTGCTGCATTAATCAGTTTAGATATTACAGAGGAAGTAGTTCAGGAAGCGATTGATAGAAAGTGTGATTTAATAATCTCGCATCATCCCATTATAATGGGAGGGATAAAACGCTTAAATGGCAATAACTATGTGGAGCGATCGGTAATAAAAGCCATTAAAAATAATATTGCCATTTATGCCTGTCATACCAATGCTGATAGTGTTAAAACAGGCGTTAATGGTATGATTAGCAAAAAAATTGGTCTGCAAAATTGTAAAATACTCGATCCTAAAAAGAATAGTCTGCTTAAACTGGTAACTTATGCACCAAAGGCTAATGCCGATGCTGTGCGCGATGCTATTTTTAGTGCAGGAGCAGGTAATATTGGTAATTACGACTCATGTAGCTTTAATACAGAAGGAACAGGTACATTTAAGGCTAATGCTGATGCCAATCCTCATGTTGGTAATCTTGGCGAACTTCACCAAGAAGAGGAGATAAGAATAGAAACAGTAGTTCCAGCTTATTTAAAGAACAAGGTTGTAAGTGCGCTTTTAAAATCGCATCCATACGAAGAGGTTGCTTTCGATTTATTTCCCTTAGAAAATGTATGGAATGAGGTAGGCTCAGGTATGATTGGTGAATTACCAGAAGACGAATCGGAATTAGATTTCTTAAAAAGAATAAAAAAAATATTTAATGTAGGATGCATAAAATATACCTCATTACTTAATAAACCAGTAAAAAAAGTAGCACTTTGCGGTGGAGCGGGAAGCTTCCTTGTCAATAAAGCCAAGGCTTTGGGTGCTGATGTGTTTATTAGTGGCGACTTTAAATATCATCAATATTTTGATGCTGAAAATCAGCTAGTAATAGCGGATATTGGACATTTTGAGAGCGAACAGTTTACTAAAGAACTTTTTTATGAGTTACTTACAAAAAAAATCCCTAATTTTGCGGTCTGTTTATCGAACGTAAATACAAATCCAATAAAATATTTGTAGCTAATGGCAAAAACAAATAAAAACGCTGAAATGTCAGTAGAGGAAAAGTTAAAGGCATTATATGACTTACAGAAAGTGGCCACTGAGATGGATAAAATCAGAACACTTAGAGGTGAGTTACCACTTGAAGTTCAGGATTTGGAAGACGAACTCGAAGGATTAGAGACTCGTATTTCAAACTTTGATGCAGACATTAAAAGCTTAAATGACTCAATTTCTGCTAAAAAGAATGAAATTAAGGAATCAGGCGTATTAATTAAAAAATACGAAGCGCAACAATCTAATGTGCGTAACAACCGTGAGTTTGATTCTTTATCTAAAGAAATTGAGTTTCAAACTCTTGAAATTGAGTTATCAGAGAAGCGTATTAAAGAGTTTACTGGTGAGTTAAACAATAAAAAGGATGCTTTAGATGCTTCAAAACAACTTTTTGAAGATCGTAAAGAAGATTTAGCTGCTAAAAAGAAAGAGCTTACAGAAATTGTTGGCGAAACTCAAGTTGATGAGGAGAAGATGGTTGATAAAATCGCTCAAATCGAATCAACAATTGATGAGCGTTTACTAATCGCTTTTAAGCGTATCAGATCAAATGCAATCAATGGTTTAGCGGTGGTTACTGTTCAGCGTGATGCATGTGGTGGTTGTTTTAACAAAATTCCACCTCAACGTCAGTTAGACATTAAATCTCGTAAAAAAGTAATTGTTTGTGAGTACTGTGGTAGAATCTTAGTGGATGATGATATCGAGGGTCCAAACACAATGGAATAGTTCTAATTTGAATTATATATTAAAGCTGCTTTCTTTTTGAAAGCAGCTTTTTTATTTTTAGAGCATGGTAAAGAAAATAGCATTTGTTTATTTGATGTTTATTGCATTGAGCTGTAATTATGCCCTGGCGGAGGGTAAGATAATGCATTTCAACGTGGGTCTAAACCAAATCATAAACCTACAATTTGATTCTGCAAGATATACCATCAGTAAAATTGATAATAATGCCGAACGGCTCTATTTAAAACATTATTCTGTATTTTTTGCCATTTTAGTAAATAAGGATGCGGTTGCAAATGGCAATTATTCTAAAATGGTATCTCAAACTTTGAAAGGCTTGCAAGAGGCGGATGACCATCCTAATAAAATGGCATTTATATCAGAGGTGTATCTTCAAAAAAGTTTAATTCAATATCAGAATAACAATTTATTTTCCGCTCTATCGTCATTCTCTAATGCCTATTCGTATTATAAGAAAAGCAAGTCGGGGCATCCTGGTTTACGAGCTAATAAAAAACTAAATGCACTTTATAATTTGCTGTTTAGTAATCTGCCAAAAATGCACTCTAATGTAGCCTCGTGGTTCGGAATGTCAGGTAATCAAGAATTGGGGTTCAAGTTACTTAATGAATATTTGCAGGATGTTAAAGCAGAAGATGGTTTACACAGCGAGGCTTTACTTTTTAATGTATATTCCTTATTAAAATTTAATGTAGAGGATGATCAGATTACTCAATTTTTTGAAGAACATGGAAAAACTCTAACATCTCCATTCTTACAGGCCATTACTTTACAATGTGCCTTTAAAATTAGGCAACCTGATTTGTTTAATGCTTATGTCTCAAATTCCGATTCTCAGTTTTGGATGTTACGCTATTTAAATGCTAAAAACAAATTGTTGCATAATGATGCTAGAGGGATAAAAGAGATGACAGACTATTTGGCCTCTAACACTTTCAAGGATTATAAAGCAGATGGATATAATTTGCTAAGTTGGTATTATGCTATTAATTCTGATACAGCAGCTTATTGGCATTGCCAAAAGGCTTTATTGCAATTGGAGGATTACCCCACATCTGAGGATAAAAAGGCCAAGTACGAGGCGGAATTACATCAATATCCTAATGAATGTATTTTGCTTGGAAGGATGTTATTTGATGCCGGTTACTTTAAGCAGGCTATTGCAAACTTCGACTCAGGGAAGTTGAGTGTTGAGAAAAGTGACTTATTAGAGTTTTATTATAGATATGCACGGGCATTAGAATATTTAGGTAGAACGAATGAAGCATTAATCTATTACGAAAAAGCAATTGGCTTATCAGCGAATGATAAACGCTATTTTGGACCTTATGCTGCGTTTTACTCGGCCCAAATTTATGATAGAAAGAATGATAGAAAGAATGCTCTTCAATATTATAAGTTGGGTAATGATCTAAATAATGGAGAATACAAAAATGCCATATCTACAAAAATAGATATGGCACTGAGTAAATTATAACTTATCTTGGTTTTTACCAGCTTCCGCCAGCTCCACCTCCGCCAAAACTTCCACCACCAAAGCCGCCAAAACCGCCGCTTCCTGATGAGAAATTGCCAAAGCTACCTCCATGACTTCGAGAAGAACCACCCATCATGCTCATCATAAGCCAAAATGGTAGACTACTTCCTCGGCCACCCATATTGTTTTTATCGTGTTTTGATCCTCTACTGATAAATGAAACCAATACAAAAATCACCACAATCCCGATAATGCCAGAAAAAGGACTACTCTCATGCTTTGCAGTATATTCATCAGCAGTATATTCGCCGCGTGTTATATCAGCAATTACTTGTACCCCTGATGCGATACCTCCAAAATAATCGTTTTGTTTAAAACGAGGGATCATATCATTTTCAACAATTTGCTTGGCAATCGCATCAGGTACCACTCCTTCAAGGCCATAACCTGTAGCAATAAAAGCTTCTCCGTTTGAAGTTCTGGTTTTTGGCTTCACCATAACTACAATACCATTGTTTTTACCAGCTTGACCAACTCCCCATTTATCTCCTAGTTTAAAGGTGAAATCAGCTTTGTCGGTTCCGCCCAAATCAGGGGTAGTAACCACAACAACTTGCGTTGATGTTTCTTTGGCAAATTGTACCAAGTAATTTTCTAATTGCGATACCTGTTGTTGGTTTAAAATACCTGCCAAGTCGTTCACTAATCGTGGAGGATTAGGCTTACTTGGTATATCCTGTGCCATTACAGAAATGCTTAATAGAAGCATAAAAGCTATCACACCTAGTTTAGAAAATACATTACTGGCCCTAAAAACCATAGGAGTACTATTTTTACTATTCTTCATAAGTTCAATAATTATTTTCCAAACGAAATCTCATCTGAAAGTTCGTTTACATCATCAGATTGGTATGGAAAGTGTACTTTTAGTTGTTCACCGCTTAATTTAATACCCTCTGATAGTCCCTTGGCAAATTCACCTTGCTTAAAATAGTTAAGCATAGTTTCTTTATCTTTCTCCCAAAAATTAGCATCTACCTTTTGGTTTATTCCTGCATCACCTAATATTGCGAATTTATGATCCTCATAAGCTAAATAAAACAATACACCATTACGAAGTTCAGTTTTGTGCATTTGTAGTTTTTCAAACCAATAGGCGGCCCTATCCATAACATCTTCTTCACATTTGCTATCTATATGCACTCGTATTTCGCCCGATGTATTTAATTCAGCCTCTTTAATAGCATCAACTATTAGCTTTCGTTCGTCCTTGTTAAAAAAGTCTTTTGCCATCTTAAAATTCTACTTTTGGTGCTTGATTACTACCTTCATCTGCCTTAAAGTACGGTTTCTTTTCAAAGTCAAACCAGCTTGCATAAATGGCACGAGGGAATTTCTTAATATAAGTATTGTAAGCACGCGTAGCCTCATTAAAATTACGACGCTCAACAGCAATTCTATTCTCAGTACCTTCTAATTGAGCTTGTAAATCTCTAAAATTCTCGTTTGCCTTTAGGTCAGGATATTTTTCAACCACAACCATTAAACGTGATAGGGCGCTACTTAAGCCTTGTTGTGCTTGTTGAAATTGTGCAATTTTATCTTCGGTTAAACCATCAGCGTTTACGTTAATCCCTGTTGCTTTTGATCGAGCCTCAACAACGCCTTGCAAGGTTTCTTTTTCGTGGGCTGCATATCCTTTTACTACATTTACTAAATTAGGAATTAGATCCGCTCTTCTTTGATATACATTCTCTACCTGTGACCATTTGGCATCAACATTTTCACCTAACTCTACCATTGAGTTGTATCCGCACGATGTAAGAAATGGAACCATTAATAATGCCCAAATCATCTTCTTTAAATTCTTCATAGTTACTATACTTATTTTTTAGTTGATCCTATTTATCCAAAGTAATGGATAAAATATCTAATATTCAATTTATAGTCTTGATGTATCAAATATCAGTCCATTGACAATTTGTCAGATACGATATTTAGTTAAGATTCGTGAATTGTTTTGTACTAACATAACAAAATGCACTATCTCCATTCTTACAATATGTTTTTTGATTTTTTTTGAGATGATTTCAATATTAACTATTTGTATAATAGCAATATATTTTTAATTTTATAATTAACATAAATGTTACCATGTGATAAAGTTGTGTTGCAGAACTCATATTATATTTACCACCATAATTTAACTTTATAACAAAAAGATGAAACAACTTTTACTTTTTACTACAGTATTTTTTATCTGTACATTCAATTATGCCCAAAATTTAGTGCCTAATGGTAATTTTGAATCGTGGGAAGACGTAAATACACCTTCAGATTTTTCAACTATTGAAAATGTCGAACAAGAGAGTGTTATTGTGCACTCGGGTAATTTCAGTGCGAAACATACCGGTGGAACAAAAAAAATAGCTGTAAATGTTCCAATAGAAGCAGGAAAAACATATAGAATATCAATGTGGTATTATGTTGATACAGAAAAAGGCGATGGTAGTGACGCACGTATTTGGTCATATTGGAAATCTGGTTCTAATAATGTTGATGATAATGGTGATGAATTAAGAGGTCCTAATAATGGTTTTTTTGAGTCTAAAGCTGAGTGGTCGCAGTATGAAGTTGAATTAACAGCTCCAGCTACTGTTGATGGTTTGTATTTTGAATTGAGGACCTATTCTGGGGCAGTGGTTTATTATGATAATTTAGAGGTCGAAGAAACAGTAAGTAGTGCAGCCATAGCACCTGAGTTCTCTCACTTAGATGAATATTTTTCTGAATCATTTGATCTAGAGCTTTCGTCAAAAACAGAAGGAGCAAGTATCTATTATACGATTGATGGATCTGAGCCAGATGAAACTTCTATAGAATATGCTTCACCTATATTTATTGATGAAAGTACAACTGTAAAGGCTATTGCTGTTGCAAGTGGTTATGACAATAGTAATGTAGTATCTCAAGAATTCACTAAATTCATTGCGGAGGATGGGTCTTTTACTAGGATATCATCAATTGATGATTTGAAAGAAGGGAAATATTTGCTTGGTTACAATGGTAATTTCATGCTTAATGAAGCAGCGAGCGCATATATATACCGATTTATTGAAACTAATGATGCAGATGCCACCACAATTGAAGGGCCAAACCAAGGTGTAGTTTGGTCTTTAATTAAGGAAGGTGAAAATTGGCTTATTTATAATGAAACAGAGATGAAATATGTTTCTTATACAGGGGATAGTAATGCAGCTTATTTAGTAGATGCTGCTACTAGTTCTGAAGAGTGGGTTATTACTGAAGAAGACGGTGTGTTTATTGTTAAGAATGCAGACGTTGATAGATATTTACGTTATAACCCTAGTAGCCCAAGATTTGCTTGTTATTTGTCCGGACAACAGGCTCTTCAATTATTTAAGCTTGATGGATCTACTAATGTTGAATCACCTTCTGATTATGGAGTTTCAGTTTATCCAAATCCATTTAGTGCCCAATTAACAGTTTCAAGTAATGAAACCATTGCAAATGTTGAATTAATGAATACTGTAGGTCAAATTATAAATAAAGTTATTGTATCAGGCGATAAAGTTGTTATAAATACTAACTCACTAAACATTGGAGTTTATCTTTTGAAAGTGAATTATAGCAATGGGACTTCTAAAGTACAGAAGCTTGTGAAACGATAATTGTTACAGAAATTTAAACTCACTCTAGTTTTACTATAATGGCCTTCTCAACCACCTTTGGTTCAGGAGGCTTTTTTTATAGTATTAAAACTTACGAAACGTGATTATAATTATCAAAGCTTAACTAAAAATTATCTTCAAACTCTATATGAATTCCACTGCCTGCCGTAATTTCTTTTAATTGATATATAGGCGAGGATAATTCGTTAGAATGTGTTGTTGTTTTTATTTCAAAATGACTTGGATTTAAATTAAGTTTAGAAGTAAGTTGTTTAACAAGTTCTACATTTCTATCTTCTATTAATCTTTGATAAAGCTTTTCTGTTTCATTTGCGCCAATTATATTTATACATTTTGAATAAATGCTTTCATTCTGGTTCAAACTTGTTTGTGCATTAATGTACTTTATAAGTGCGGGTTTATTATCAGATAATAACTTTAGTTTGACTTTTAATAAATTGTCGTTGGTTTTTTTTGAGCGTTGCTTAGATTTAAGATATTGTATTTTTACTTGTTGAAATGCCAATTCTTCTTTATCTAATTGCGGATTAGTTATAGGATAAAATTGGAGTTTTTTTAATTCGCCTGATTTTATTTTATCAGCTGCCTTTGATAAAATTACTTCTTGTTTAAATGGGATTTTTGATTTGCCAAAATTGAGCCTTATTGCCTCAGCATCCTTAGTTAGTTCGTTAATAGATTTACCAACGTGTTTAATTTTAGTTTTTCCCGCGCCTTTAAGGTATTGGATAAATGCCGTTCTTATTTCCTCTGTTAAAATAAAATTTTCATTGTTACGATCTCCAACAATAGGGATATCTATCGTAACGGTATTCCTCTTATCTTTTAGAATATTAAAGGCTGTTTGCACAGGTACTTTATATGCCGTTTTACTTTTTTGTTTGTCTCCGAATACTATGTTTGAGAAAGTAAGTTTATTGTTATTTGTGATATGATTATTGCTAAGTTTTAGTTTAAACTGATAATCTAACGAGCCATTTAATATTGGCCTGCTTAAGTAGTGACTCGAAAATTTAGAATAGTTAACCAATGGCAAATCAGTTAGATTCGCATTTACTTGCCATTCTTTTATATCGCCAGTGCTTAAACTTGCAGTTCCGTGTAATTTACCTCCGCTCTTAATAAGTCCTTCGTAAGTAGCACTAATGTCATTGGTTTCGTTACTAATATTTGAGATGGAGGCAGTAATGTTCTGAATTTCTGTACTTATTTCAGGGTTCAATCTTTTGTCATTAAATAAAAGGTTTCCATTCACAACACTGATTTTACGAATCATATAATTCATAGTTGATTTTTCAACAACGCTATCAGAGTGTTTTTTTTGCAGGAATTTACTCCAATTATTAGATGTAGCATCAATAATAAGTTTGGTATTGGGTTCACGTATTTCTATCGTTCTGAGGTAGAGGCTTGACTTTGTAGGTTTGTAATAATATATGTCTGCTTCTATATCTTTGATATTAGCTATTTCAGTTTTACTACCATCAAAAACCGATAAGTCGTTTATTGTTGTAACACCTGATATTTTAATGTCGTTTATGTCAGATAGGCTTCCTTCTATGTTATAGTTGAAATTTAATAAGCCATTTAGCTTAGTTATATTAAAGTATTCTGATATATAATCTTCAAAGCCATTTAAATCAAATTCATTTACTTTACAGTTTATCTGATATCGTTTATTCTTATCATCAAGCTGGGCTCGAAGATATAGGCTTCCATTATCACCTAATTTCAGATTCAAACCTGCTTCTGATTCAGTGTTATTCCATGCCAATTTTGGTAACTGGAAATTTATAGCATTAAGAGAAATCTGTTTTCCAGTATTTTTGTCAGAAAAAACAATATTAGATTCTTTGAGCTCTATATTATAAATTGAATACTTCAATTCTTGTGTATTGCTCTTGTTACTTTTATTCCTCAAAGGTTCAAATGCATCATCAAAATTGAAACGAGAATCGTATTGGCTAATCTTTACATTTAAACCACTGATGGTAAATTTAGATATTGAGTATTCATTATCTATTAACTTAATCGGAGAAAAATCTAGAAAAATCTGATCGATGCTTGCAAGCGTATTAATATTATTGGTTTCAAATATTTTTACATCATTGGCTTTTATAGCAAATGTTAGAGGATTAAAGTGCAAAGATCCAATATCAATTCTATTACCTATTAGTTCAATCGAATTTTTGGTGATATATTTTTTTATTAATACAGAGCAGCTTGTAATGGTTATGATACTTAAAACACAGATTAGTAGTAATATTTTATATTTTAATTTCATGTGTTCTGGTTTGAAAGCGTAATAATATACAAAGGCGTTACTTAAGTATAAGAATTTATGTATTGCAAATATATGGTTTGACTGATAATTAGACGTAATAAAGGTTCTACTTTTTACCACCTATAGTCGTTAAATCAGGGCTATCAATATTCTTATATTTTGAATGCATAACTCCAATTTTAATATTTATTAATAATATTAACGTTACAAACTATTGTAAAGATTCGTGCTGAAGTAAAAAAGATAACATTTTTTTAAGGTTAGTTATCCAAGTTTAGATAGGTAAAAACACCAATAGTTGTTAAATACGTAATTCTAGTCTGATTTTTTTTTACACAAAAGTGTATGCTATTCTTCGGTTAAAGTCTAAGGTGAATATTTAATCATGACAATTAACCTTAAAAAATGGGGGGTAATTCTTATTAATACCATAAATAAAGTCAAGTATTGGTGTTAATATTTACATAACTAATCCATAATGTTAGTTTTAGATGGGTGCTTGCTTTTTTCTATTCCTTCGTCCCGTTAAAAGTTAGTGAATTTTTATAAATTTGCGGAATAAACATAATTATTGAAAAAAATGGATTTTAAAGGACAAAAAATTTTATGGGTGCTCTTAATGGTATTTATGCCGTTAAGCTTATTTGCACAGAATAAAATTAGTGGGGTTTTGGTGGATGCATCAAATAATGAACCATTAATAGGTGTAGCTATTTATCTTGAGAAAGATAAAGGTGTTGGCACAATCACAGATTTTGATGGTGTTTTTGAGTTACCACTGAGTGATGGTAAATATAACCTTGTATTTAACTATTTAGGTTTTATTGATCAAAAAAGAACAGTTAATGTTACTGGTGATGTTGACTTAGGTCAGATAAAAATGGAGTCATCATCAGTTGGTTTATCAGAAGTATCAGTAGTGGCATCATTTGCAACTGACAGAAAAACACCAGTGGCTATTTCTAATATACCAGCTGCCGTTATTCAAGAGAAATTAGGTAATCAAGAGTTTCCAGAGGTGCTAAAATCTACACCTTCTGTTTATGCCACTAAAGGAGCCGGAGGTTTCGGTGATTCTAGAGTAAATATTAGAGGCTTTAATACTAGTAATATTGGTGTACTTATTAACGGTGTTCCTGTTAACGACATGGAAAATGGTAAAGTATACTTCTCAAACTGGGCAGGTCTTAACGATGTAACATCTGTAATGCAGGTACAGCGTGGTTTAGGGGCGTCTAAATTGGCCATCTCATCTGTAGGGGGAACAATGAATATTTTGACCAAAAGTGCTGATGCACAAGAAGGCGGTTCTTTTTATGCAGGTATGGGTAATGATGGTTATATGAAAACCAACTTTAATGTTTCCACCGGTCTAATGGAAAATGGTTGGGCCTTAACTTTAATGGGAGGTGCTGTTAAAGGTGATGGTTACATTAACGGAACAAGTTTTGAGGGGTATAACTACTTCGCTAATATTACAAAGGTAATTAATGAAAACCATCGTTTATCTTTTCAGATTTTTGGTGCGCCACAAACACACGATCAAAGAGGTAATATGCATTTAATTTCTACTTTCGAGAATAAGAATGAAAATCTACCTTTTTCTAATACTGCAGGAGCTAAATTTAACTCAGAGGCAGGTATTCGTAATGGAGAAGAGTATGGTGGTGGATATGGTTATAACTTCTATCATAAACCTCAAGCCTCTTTAAACCATTTTTGGACTATTAATGGCACTACAACTTTAAGTACATCGGTCTATGCTTCTGTTTCTCAAGGAGGAGGGCGTAGATTGCGTGGTGATAAATCATCTGAGGTAGATTATAATAGAACAGATCATAAGTTTAACAGTATGGAATGGCGAACTGGTGATGGATATATTGATTTTGATAAAATGATTGAGCATAATAAGGAAATAAATGGTCAATCAGATTTCATCATTGGTAACTCAATAAATTCTCATGAGTGGTATGGTTTATTATCTACACTAAATACAGTAGTGGATAATGTAAACTTAACTTTCGGTTTAGATTCTCGTTACTACAGAGGTGAGCATTACGAACAAGTAGATGATTTATTAGGAGGACAATATTATCTTGATGATAATAGTGTTAATAGACCTACTAATACAGCTTTAAAAGAAGGTGATATTTATAGCTTTCATAATGATATGCAGGTAGTGCGTAATGGTATATTCGGTCAAGCTGAGTTTGTGATGGATCAATGGTCAGCCTTTGTTTCTGCAGCTTCGTCGTATCAAAATATCCGTAGAATCGATTATATCCAATATGAACCAGGAAATCAAGTTTCTGATTGGGCTAATTTTGTAGATTGGAGTGCTAAAGCTGGAGCTAATTATAATATCAACGATCACCATAACGTATTCATAAATGGTGGTTACTTTATTCGCTCACCATTTGTAAGTTTTGTTTTCGATGGATATACAAATGATATTCTTGATGAAACTCAATATGAAAAGGTAATGACCTTTGAGGGAGGATATGGATTTCAAACACGAACTGTGAATGTAAAATTAGGTTATTATAGAACAGCGTGGAAGGATCAAGGTTTAAGACGTAGTATTGGTGATCAATCATTTAGTTTGTTAGGTTTGAACTCTTTACACCAAGGTGTTGAATTTGAAGGTACATATAAACCTTCTAAAAACTTTACAATAAGAGCAATGGCATCTATTGGTGATTGGAAATATACTGATGATGTTCGTTTCCAACAATTTGATGATGAAAACAACCTTATAGGAGAGTTTAATGCTTTTGTAAAAGATGTTAGTGTTGGTAACTCAGCACAAACAACAGCAGCTTTAGGAGTTGATTATCGTTTTTTGAATGGATTTAATATAGGAGTTGATGGTAATTACTTTGGGAGAAATTTTGCAGATTTTGATCCTTCAACAAGAACGGGTGAAGATTCGAAAGGAGTAGATGCATGGCAGATTCCAGATGCCTATTTAATAGATATGAATGCGGGGTATAACTTCAATATTGCAAGTTTAAGAGCTCGTATTTCAGGTAGAGTAAACAACCTATTTGATACAGTATATATTACTGATGCACAAGATGGTCAAAACCACGATTGGCAATCATCTCCTGTTTATTACGGATTTGGGAGAACTTATTCTTTAGGTTTAAAAGTTAATTTCTAAAAAAAGAACTAATGAAATTTCAATATTTATTATTAATGTTAATGGTATTTGCAGTTGCATGTGAACCATTGGAAGATATTCAAAATGAACTTGACAATTCATATACAGGGCCTGTTAACGAAGCTTTAGAGTATGATTTAGTTTATGCAGATTATAAGAATATTAGTGAGCGAGTTGTAGCTGATGCAACTACTGAGGAAGAAGCTCAAATGGGGGCGAAAATTCAAGAGGATACTCTACTGTTTGCAGACGTTACAGAGTACTATATTGCACGTGTAATAGAGGATAAAGTTCAATATGGCGGATACGCTGTAGGGTCTATGATGAAAGTAAATTATAGATTAGCCGATAATACTGGCGCTTTTTTAGAAGATACTTATTCTTACTACCTGAAAAACACATTAAATTCGTGGGCATTTAGGCCTGATGCAGGCTACGAATATGATTTTGAAGATGGTACCGACTATGAAGTAGTTGACCAAAATGGTTGGGGAATCTACAACGTTGGAGGTAGTACTGATAGAGAATGGGCTTACCGATCATATGGAGGTAATAGATATGCACAAATCAGCGCTTATGGAGGTGAGGGTTCAGGCTACGAAGCATGGATGGTGTCTCCAGAGTTAGATTTAGATAACATTTATACTGCCAAGAATATCAAATTTGAATCAGCACAAGCATACGATAATGGAGCAACTTTGAAAGTTTATGTATTAGATAATCATGATCCAAAGGAAGCTAAAGTAATGGTTGAATTAGAAGATGTAATTATAGCCAGTTCTAGTGATAATAATTATACCATGATTCCTTCTGGAGATATTGATATTTCAGAGTTCTCAGGAAAAGTATTTATAGGTTTCCTTTATACAGCTGAAGGAGATACTCAAACAACAACTTATCAAGTTGATAACTTTGTATTCGATTACGAAATAGAAAAGTAAAAGTACATTATAATGAAAATAGTAAATATTAAATATATCACATTTGGTCTTTTAGTTGCAATATGTACACTAAGTTCATGTGTTAAAGAATACGAATATAATGAAGGAGCATTACCTCCTGATTATGAAGAAGTATTACCTGTTTTACCAATTGATACTGTTGGCTTACCAACCAATTTGAAGGGCTATAGTTATATTATTCCAAGAGTGCATACTTCTGATGGTCGTATCTATGTTAAAGGTAACCCTCCGATGTATACAGATACAGCCAAGTATCATGTTGTGTCGGTACCTTATAACTTATCGGATACAACCTTATTCGATCTTCAATCCTATTATGCATCTGCAGTAGGTAAAAAAGGAGATGATCTTAAAAGTGCGATAGCTGCAATTATTATTGCTGATTATAAAGGAGTATCATACGGTGATGCGAGGTATGTTCTCGAAGATGCCGATAATGATCCTGTAAGTGGCGATACTTGGTGTTTCTACAATGAAATGACAGGTGAGGCTAAGTGGGATTCTGGTGAAACATGGAACAGAGAACATGTGTGGGCACAATCTCGCGGATTACGACCAGAGGGAGGTAGTAATGCAGACAATAGTACTATAAGTATTGCATCTGATATACATAATCTTAAAGCAGAGAATCCTAGTGTAAATTCAACAAAAAGTAATCGAGATTTTGAATCTAATGCTGATGCTGACTTTTATGGGACTCATGGGGTATATTCGTATGTGCCAATGACTTCTGCGCGCGGCGATGTTGCGCGTATTATGTTTTATATGGAATTGCGTTGGGCTGATGCAAGTGGTTTATACCTTGATGATTTAAGTGAAAATAGTTCAAACTCAGGTGATGGAGGTCCTGCACGTCAAGGAAGAGTATCAAGTCTTGTTGATTGGCATAGTATTGACCCTGTTGATCCTTTTGAAGTAAGACGAAATAATATTGTATATAAGCATCAGAATAACAGAAATCCATTTGTAGATCATCCCGAGCTTGTAGACCATATTTATGGTGATAAGCAAGATGTAGCATGGGATGGTGGTGTTGTATATTCTATAAACTAATCAATGAAATGAAACAACTAACTTAGTTTACCTCAATAATATATTTTGAGATGAACTTGTTCTTTGTTCCATCTGACAATAAAAAATTAGAAACAGATGAAAGCATTTTTAAAATATTTATCAATAGCACTTATTGCTATCACTGCATTTTCTTGTATTAAAGAAGATGGAGAAATTGTTCCGAAGGGACAAGTTAAGGTAATGGTTAAGGTTGCAGAAGAAATTAGTGATCCTGCGGACTATACTATTAAGGCAAAATTTTTCAGAGAATATTCAGGTCAGTTAGTAGATGTGACTTTAAAAGTTGAATCAATTACTGAATCTGGAGAATTGGTTTCAGCTGCCGAAATAATTGAGTATGGTAATTGGCAACTACAACAAGTAACACTTTTATATGATGGAGATGCTACTTACGTTGGTGTAGATGAAGATGATGAAAGATCAAGCCAGATAGGAGAGGAGTCGTTTTTGCCATTAAAAACAAATGTATTGGAAGGAGAAACTTCTACATTTTCTTTAGAATTAGTTGAATTTAATCCTGAGGTCGATATTGATGGAACTACAGCATTGTATTATGATTTTTCAGATGGTAAAAAATATGACAAAGTAGAATTGAATGGTTGGTCAACAGTCGATGCCATTGAAGGTGCAGATAGAGGTTGGGCATATGGTGAAGCTAATGGTGAAAAATTTGCAGAAGCATCAGTTGAAACAGGAGAGGAGTCGAGTTATACTTCTTACATGGTATCCCCAGCGCTTGATTTAGATGGAGCAACAAATAAAAGAGTTTGGTTTAAAACTGCGCAAATATTGTGGACTAATGGTACAGATTTTCAAGTGTACCTAATGGATGGGCCGAATCCTATAACAGCTAAAAAAGTTGAATTAACTGATGCTAATTTGGCTGGTAAATCTTCTGTAGATGCTGAGTGGGTTGAATCAGGTGAAGTTGACTTATCAAGTTATACCGGAATTCAGTATGTAGCGTTTTATTATAAAGCCAATGGAGGTAAGGATAATTCAACCACATTTAGAGTAACTGATTTTGTTTATGGTGATGAAGATATACCAGGAACTCCTGTTGTAACAGAGCCAACTTATATTTACGATTTTAATGATGGAACTAAAGATGACCCAATTAATAAAAGTGATTGGTTAGTAATTAATAAAGGTTCCGATTCTGATAAACAATGGGTATATGGTGAATATAATGAAGATCTTTATGCTAATATTTCAGCTTATGGAGCCGCCGGGACAGACTATGAGTCTTGGATGATTTCAGCAGAAATGGATCTTGATAAGGCAAATGGTAGTTTCGTGAAGTTCGATACAAAATTAGGGTATACAAATGGAGCTATATTTACAGTTTATGTGATGGACACAAATGATCCATCGACTGCCTCAGTAATGGATGAGTTAACATTTACAAGACCAGAGGATAACTCAAGTGGCTATTCAGATTTTGTAAGCTCAGGTGATATTGATTTATCAGCTTATTCTGGTAAAATTTACTTTGGTTTTAAATATTTAGCTACTACAGGCCAAACATCAACCTTTCAGGTAGATAATTTTGTATTTGGATATGATACTGATGGCTCAGGAGGTGACGGTGGTTCTGGTGAGGAAGGATCAAATTCAAATCCTTATACAGTTGAAAAAGCTAGAACTATTCAAGATGGATCTAACGCGTGGGTAAAAGGATACGTTATTGGTTGGATTGATTATAATAATGGAGATCCTCTTGTAAAAACAGAAATTGAAGGAGCCGCTAATACGAACTTGGCATTAGCAGATAATGCTTCAGAAACAGATGTTTCTAAAATGATATTTGTACAATTATCTGGTGATGATACAGGTCCTGTAAGATCTCAACTTGGAATTGGTTTTACCAATGGTGCTTCATTAGGATATGAACTTAAGTTAAATGGTTCTTTAGAGAATTATTTTGGTTCAAATCCGGGCTTAAAAGGCATTAAAACTGAAGATCATTTTGAAATATTATCAGAATAAATAAGTAAAGTATTATTAAAATTGAAAGCTACCAGTATCTTTGGTAGCTTTCGTTGTTTAAAATAATTACCATGAAGAGAGTTTTATATTTCATAACGGCAGGTTTGCTAGTGTTTAATGCCTGTACAGTAACTAAAAAGGATAAGGTAAGTAAAGGTGCAGTTGTGGCATTTTATAATGTCGAGAACCTATTTGATACCATTGATACACCAGGGGTTAATGATATCGATTTTACACCTGAAGGAAAGTACCAATGGGATGCTGCTAGGTATGCCAGTAAGTTAAATAAACTAGGAGAGGTAATTGCCGATTTGGGTGCCGATGAAGGATTTGATGGGCCTTCGGTGATTGGTTTATGCGAGGTTGAGAATAAAGCCGTTTTAGAAGATTTAGTTGCTAACGACCAAATAGATCCATTAGGATACGAGATTGTACATTATGATTCTCCGGATAAACGTGGCATAGATGTGGCTTTGTTTTATAAAGTTTCCGATTTTAAATTAGCTAAATCGAGCATTCACCCACTAATTATTCACGATAAAGAATCAGGTGATAGAGTATATACACGCGATCAATTATTAGTAGAAGGTGAGTTAAAAGGCGATTTTGTTTATCTGATAGTAAACCATTGGCCAAGCCGATATGGAGGCGAGGAGCGAAGCCGACCATCGCGTTTAGCCGCAGCTCAACTTAATAAATCTATTATCGATTCTATATTACATGTTAATGCCAATGCTAAAATTATAAGCATGGGCGATTTAAACGATGATCCCCACAACGTTTCTCTTAAACAAGGATTACAAGCTTGTAGTTTCACCAACTGTTGTGCTAATAATAATTGTTCATTGTTTAATGCCATGGAGCAATTACATCAGCCCGATTCTATAGGTACTTTGATGTATAGAGGAAAGTGGAACCTGTTTGATCAGATGATTATAACTAAAGCTTTAATGGATAAAAGTAATGAAGGTTTAAAATATGATACGGCTAAAATCTATAATAAACCTTATTTAATTCAGCAAGAAGGAAAATACAAAGGCCACTTGTTGCGTACTTTTGGTGGTAGAACATACCTTGATGGATATAGCGACCATTTACCAGTGTACATGATACTGACCAAATAGTATGGTATCTTAACAATAGCGTTTTAAAGGATTTTTAAGATTAAGGCTAACTCACTAATGAATAATTTGTTATTGGAATGTGTTTTATTGTAGGCTTGTATTTAAGCGCCTTGTTAGGCTGGCCTCTTTACAAAAGGCTTTTGTTTTAGTTGGAGCTTTAGTAAGACTGGCTAGCTAAGAGCTTTGCTCTTAGATCCGCCAGCCGCACTTAAGCTTCAAATAAATAAGAAAGTTTTTTGGAAAGCAGCCTTGAATTTCTTTGCTTCTGTTTCTTGCTTCAAGGCAAGAAATGAAGTTGGGCCTACCTGCTGGTAGGCAGGTTTGGGCAAATAGCCCAACACGTAATATTATTTAGGAAAATATTCGTCTCTTAAGCAACTTCACTATAAACTTCTGTAAAGAGGAATGCAATTCGAATTGTATTCCTCTTTTTTTTTAAAAGAAGATGTTTTTCCTCAATAAAGATGTGATCGAAAGTGAAAATTAGATAATTTTTGTAATGAATATATCTTCGTTTATCCTCTATAATTAACACTAAGGTAATATAAGTGGGTTAAAAAAATATAAGTTAATTCTTTAGGCTTGTGTTAAGTATTTGAATTGTAGGTGCATGTGCCTGTTTAGTTTATTTTCAGCCAGTATTGTCATTAGTTAAATTACCTTAATGGTTACAATTAAATAACACCAATTTTAACAAAAGTTTTAATTCTCAATTACAAATTGGCATACTCTTAGTTGTTGTGGCAGCGACCAAAAAGGTCGTTTATATTAATTTATTATTACACAAAAACTACGTAAAAAATGAGAATCCGATTATTCAGGTTCGTTTGGCTTTTAAGTTTGGGCTTATTACCACTATCAGCCATTGCACAAACAACTGTTACAGGAACAATTACCGATATTAAAACGGGAGAGGAGCTAATTGGGGCATCTGTTGTTGTTAAAGGTACAGTTAATGGAACAGTTTCTTCATTTGATGGAACCTTTACTCTTGAAGTTGAAAATGGAGATCACACCCTAGTGTTTAGCTACATCGGTTACGATGCTATTGAGAAAAATGTAAGCTTAAATGGTACTCCTGTTGACATGGGTATTGTTACATTAGGAAGTAACGATGTTGGCCTTGATGAGGTTAAGGTTGTGGCCAACTTTGCGGTAGACCGTAAAACACCGGTTGCAGTATCTACCATTCAACCAAAAATGATTGAAGAAAAATTGGGTTCTCAAGAGTTCCCTCAAGTATTAAAGGCCACACCAGGTGTTTATGCTACTAACTCAGGTGGAGGATTTGGTGACTCACGTATTACTTTACGTGGTTTTGATACCGATAACATTGCAGTAATGATTAATGGTGTTCCGGTAAACGATATGGAAAATGGTGCCGTTTATTGGAGTAACTGGTCTGGTTTATCAGATGTTACTCGTACAATGCAAGTTCAGCGTGGTATGGGAGCTTCTAAATTAGCGGTTCCATCTGCCGGAGGTACAATTAATATATTAACGGCCACTACCGATAGTAAACCAGGTGGAAATATCTACTATGGAATTGGTAACGATGGTTACGAAAAAATGGCATTTACTGCCTCAACAGGTTTAAATGATAAAGGTTGGGCTTTTACATTCTCTGGTTCTCATACCGAAGGTAAAGGTTGGGCTGATGGATTACAATTTGAAGGGTGGAGTTACTTTGCCAATGTTTCAAAAGTAATTAATGATAAGCATACACTTTCATTCAATGTATTTGGAGCAAATCAATCGCACGGACAGCGTCGTACAATGATGAGCTTAGATGAGTGGAATCAATACGGACGTAAGCACAATGCCGATTGGGGTTACCTTAACGGAAGCGAGTACAATGCACGTACAAATTATTATAGCAAGCCTCAAATGTCGTTAAATCACTTTTGGAATATTAACGATGATTTGAATCTTAAAACTGTATTATATGCCTCTCAAGGTAGAGGTGGTGGTGTAGCTGGTTTTGGCGAGGATCGTAACTTCAACGATTATCGTGTAGGCGACAGCAGAAGCTTAATCGATTTTGATCGTTTATACCGCGAAAATGCACAAAACGGTGAGTCATCTACATATATGGCATCATCTGTAAATAATCACGATTGGTATGGTGGAGTTTCTACCTTAGACTGGAATGTGAATAACAACCTTAAGTTTATTGGTGGATTAGATGGACGTTATTATTATGGCGAGCATTACCAAGTATTAGATGATTTAATGGGTGGTCAATATGCGGTTGTAAACCGTAATAAATATGGTCAGAACATGGATGTGGTTGTTCGTGAAGGCGATATTGTAGGTTACCATAGTGATGGAGAAGTATTGTGGGAATCTGCTTTTGCTCAGTTAGAGTATAGCGAAGGTCGTTTATCATCTTTCGTTAACATGGCTGCTGCAAATGTTTCATACCGTCGTTACGATTTTGAAGATCATGCAAAAGGCGATCATATTACCGATTGGCAACACCACCAAACTATTTCTGCAAAAGCAGGTGTTAACTTTAATATTGACGGAAAAAACAACGTATTTTTCAATACAGGTTATTTCCAACGTCCTCCGATGATGAACGCTGTATTTATTAACAATACAAACAATGTGAACGATGGAGCTAAAAATGAAGGTATTTATAGTGTTGAGTTAGGATACGGTTACCGTAGTAATACTTTATCGGTTAATGCGAATGCTTATTATACCTATTGGCAAGATAAAACCATGATTCAATCAATGTACGATGACAATGGCGAGTTCTTCGGATATGCAAACATTTTAGGTTTGGATGCACAACACATGGGTGTTGAAGTTGATTTTGAATGGAGACCTACAACTAAGCTTACAGTTACCGGTATGGGATCTGTTGGTGATTGGACTTGGGCAAACGATGTAAACGCTACTTTTGTTGATCAAGATCAAAATATTATTGGCGATTATAAGCTTTATACTGAAGGTTTAAAAGTAGGTAACTCAGCACAAATAACAGCTGCTTTAGGTGCTAAATACGAAATTTTAGAAGGCCTAAGTGTTGGTGCCGACTATACTTATTTTGCTAAAAACTACGCTAACTTCTCGCCAGAAGATAGAACTGATGAAGCTTCATCAGGCGTTCAGGCTTGGCAGTTACCAAACTTTGGTTTATTAGACGTAAATGCATCTTACCGATTCAAAATTGGAAATCTAAATGCTTCTGCATTTACTCAAATTAGTAACCTTTTAGACGAGTGGTATATTGCCGATGCTAATGATGGCAGAACTTGGGATGCATCATCGATGTATATTGGTTTAGGTAGAACTTGGTCGTTTGGTTTAAAGCTTGACTTTTAGTATTTGATTATTAAAGAAACAGAACAATGAATTTATTTAAAAGCATATTATTTTTATCCGTAGCATTTACGTTTTTCTCTTGCGATCCTTTAGATGAATATAGAGATGATTTAAATGATAACCTTGAGGCTGACGATGATTGGTACATCTTTATCTCTGAAAGGGATTTAGCTACAGAAGCAGAATACAACGCAAATTCTCCTTATGTTTTAACTGATGAGGACTACGAAATGTCTTCAAATAAATCAGTAGCCGATTACAAGAATTTTTCGGATAGTGCACCTTTTGATGAGTATTTACCAGAAACCATTCATAATTTATACGGAAACAATGGCGAATTAGTAACTGTACAATTTGCCTATTATTTAGGTAGCGAAGGCGGAACAGTTGATTCAACTTGCTTTGTAACCTACGTGCGCGAAACACCTGCCGATTCATCTTATTGGCAAGTAGTACCTAATTATGAACTTATTGAATCAGATAATAAAGAAAGTACAAACACTTATACTTTAATTGCTTCTGATTATACAATGGTGGGTGAAGGTTATCCAAACTTTGATTTACGCTACAATACCAAAGCAGATATTATTGAAAAAATCAATACTATCATCAAATCGCACCACATGTTAGATCTTGAAGAAGGCCAAATTTGGCAAGTTTCTTTTGCTACATATGGCGAAGGCTCTGAGGTAATTACTTCACCAATGTATTTAGAAGTGATTATAGACTAGTTCTTGATAAATTATAAAGGTTGTTCTTAAGGAGCGGCCGCAAATACTATAAAAGCAGTAATGCGAGGGTTTAAACCTTGTGTTACTGCTTTTTTTGTATGGTTTCACCTGATGGGTCAAATTTGGTATTAGATCTTCTATTTTTAGTGATGGATGGTGCGTAATTTATATTTGCTTGCCGGTAATTTGCATCAGCTTGTTTGTAATTTATATGGGATGGCTTGTAATGCGCATTTGCTTACACATAAAACACACGCGCTGGTGTGTAGTTGGTATTAGATGATGCTCAGTTTGCACTGGATGTCCCTCAGTTTACACTGGATGGTGCGTACTTTGTATTGGCGCTCGCCTTGTAAACACTGGGTTTTAATAAAAAATGGATGTTTGCTCTTGTATTGATTATTGCTCGCAACTTTCTATGGAATGGCTAAGCTTTGCTAGATGGGTTTTGCTAATGTTAAGGCACCAATTACTGATTTATGCCAATGTGCGGCCCTGATAGGAGTGGTAGCCCTTTGTGGTTTGGGTTTAGGCAGCTTTAAGTGGCGGATGCGACCGCAGGAAGCACACGCACGCTTTAGGCTGACTTAAGCTAAAACATAAAGGCTAAAACGCATAGCAGGATATGGCGCCCCAATGCGTACTTTAGTAATGCCTGTGGTGCAAGTGGGCGTATGCTTAAGAGGAAGGAAAGTAAACCTACAAAAAGAGGGTATCTATTGAATAGATACCCTCGTTTTATTAATGCGAATCAAGATTAGTATGCACTAAGGGATTTCATCCCTTAAACCCTGACTTACTTTTCTTTTCTTGATAAAAGAAAGTAACCTGCCTGCCGGCAAAGGCAGGGCAAAGAAAATCAAGGCTGCTTTTTAAATAGCCTTTTTATTATGCTAAAACTTAAGTGCGGCTGGGTGATCATCGAGCAAAGCTCTCTGCTTCCCAGTCTTACTAAAGTTTTAACACAAACAAAAGCTATTTAAAAATGAGGCCAATAAAACGAGGCGCTCTAAATAAAAGCTTATCAACCCTTGGTTCACATTATTAGTTGAAAGTCTTATTTTAAACCATTTTATGGTAAGCTAATGTTTTGCTTTTTTTGTGCGCGTGCATGGTTAAATCAATTCTGCCTAATTTAACACCTCCCCAGCCTGCTTGATTGATAATAACAGGTTCTTGATTAAGGTTAGTTACAATGGTGGGTTCGTCTAAAAAGGTATGCGTATGGCCCCCTAAAATCACATCAATGTTTTCTGATTTTGTGGCTACTTCTACATCGCTAACCTTATCCGATTCGTATTTGTAGCCTAAATGCGATATGCAAATTACCACATCGCATTGGTCGTCGACCTTTAGCTTTTTTGCCAGACGATTGGCAACCTCAATGGGGTTGTTGTATGTAATATTTCCACACATTCTGGGGTCAACTAAGCCTTGCAGTTTTATGCCAAGTCCGATAATACCAATTTTTAAATCGCCCTTTTTAATGATTTCGTAAGGCTTTGTTAGCGATTCAAGAGGTGAGTTTGTGAAATCGTAATTAGAGCAAACAAAAGGGAACTGAGCTTCTTTAACACGTTCGGCTAAGTTTTCGGCACCACTATCAAACTCGTGGTTTCCGATTGTTGCGGCATCGTATTTCATTTTGCTCATTAAGCTGATATCAAGCTTGCCATCAAATACATTAAAGTAGGGTGTGCCCTGAAAAATATCACCGCAATCTAATAGTATTACATTGGGCTCAGTAGCTCTTATTTTTTTAACCAAGGCAGCCCTGCGTGCATAGCCTCCTTTATTGCCGAATTTTTTATCGTTGGCCGGAAAAGGATCGATATGACTATGCACATCGTTAGTGTGCAGTATGGTTAGTTTTTTATCCTTATTACTACTACAAGCAGTGGGTAGTAATGCAGCAGAAGCGCTTGCTAGGGTAAGCGTTTTTACAAAGTTTCTTCTTGAATGTGACATTTTATGACCGTTTGCTTAGTTTAACAGAGTAATGCGTTTGTTGTTATTTGCCTCAATGCTAAGGTTTTGTTCTGAGAGCGATTCGATATGAGAAACAATAGCTTCACGTACTTTTAGTTCAATGTTGGCTCTACTAATCGGATTTAGTAACATGCTATAGTTATCTCCTCCATTGGCAAGATAATCGGATGTTGATAGGTAGTAGTGGGCTTTAGTATCGATGGTTTTATTATTTAGCTTAATGTTTTTTGCCTCGCCATGTTCTATGGTAAAGCTTAAGCCTGCAATTCCATCTCCTTTTGATTTAACAATATGGTCTACTAATGCTAATACAGTTTCTCCTGTTAGCTTTACCAACACAATTTGATTCTCAAAAGGCATTACTTCATATATATCTCTTAGTAAAACCTCGCCTTTTGGAATGTCAGATCGTAAACCTCGGGTATTTACAAGTGAGAATAGGGGTAAGCTTTCTAGTTTGTTTTTTGAAATATACTCAGCAGTTTTATCTTGCATTATATCAGCAACAAGGTTCGAAAGAGGACTTTCTGGTTTTTTAGCAATTAAAGTTTCAGAGCTTACTCCAATTACCCGATTCATCTGCGAGTCGAGTTGTAATTGATACGGTTTTATATAATCTTGCATCACAGCATTACCTGTAATAGTTGAGTCAATGCTCATTAATTGGCCAGAGTAATGCTGTTTATGACTGATATTATCGCACGAATAAAACGAAAAGCTTAACAGTGCGAGTGTTGCAATAATAGTAAAGTGTTTTTGCATATCTAATAATCTATATTTTTATCAAAAGTAATCTATCCAACTATAATAGACTTAAAGTTAATGTTATGATTTGAGTAATGCATTACTCCAGTTTGTAAATTAAGTATTGTTTTTTCAGAAGTTATAAAAGAAAATAAATGAATGATAGGTGTGATTTAGTCCACCATTAAATTCGGGCGATTGCCAGTTTAAATGAAATGACGCACCTACATTTTTATACATGAGTGTTACGCCCGATTTCACTGAATACACAATACGTTCTACCTGATGGGGAAGTATAACATACTGATCAGAATCAGTTACAAACGGACTACCTTGCATAGTGGCGTTATAACCTACAAATTTTACCTGTGGCCCAAAGGTGAAATAGGCCTGAAACTTTTTAAAAAGGTATATGTTTTCACCCGCGCTTTGGTAGGTTGAATTCATTAAACCAACTCTGTATGTTAAACCAAGAGAAAGGTCATCGTACATAGTACCAACTCTTATTCTACTTAGAGCCTGAACTTCGTGAAACTCATCTGTAATTAAGCCCTTATTCACCGTAAGGTTGTAATTAAATACCGGAACTTGCTTAATTTCATTAGCCCACCCCAATGGTAAATGATTATCTGATAGAACATGAAATTGATATTGAGTAATGCCAGCTAATGAGTTAGGACCAATAAACCCGAAATCAAATTCATTATTAATAAAAAGCTTTTTCTCGTAGTTTGAGCTTCTGATAAACGATTTGGCATACAAAGCACCAGCATATGGTCTGTCTCCAATTAATACTTCCTGAATTTTAATAATAGTAGGCGTATAGGTTTCTTGATGAATTGATAAACCATAAACCGATTGGTATCCTTTGGGTTTAAAAAATAGGAAGTTGAGCGGATTTTTTTCTAACGCAGGCAAAATTATTTCCATCCCAAGCCCTTGGGTATAGTAATAGTCTGTTTGCATCATCACGTCATTATCCCAAAGTAGTTTGTACGATGAAAATTGAGATACATCAATGATATTGTCATTGTTTTGAGCCTTTAAGTTAGCTCCAAAACCCAATGCAATAAAATTAATTATTGTGAAAAGTAGATATATGTTACTGATCCGTCGGTTCATAAATATTGGTGCTTACCAATTTTTAATGTTGTTAATTACAGTTATTACTATTGTTAGATCTTATTTGTTTCAATATTTCTAAGCTATTCCCAGCTATCAAGCAAAAACAAAACCAAACCATTATATTTTGTAAAAAATATTTTCGCAGCAAATATTTAGGCTTGTGAATAGCTATAATTAAGGCTTGTACTTGTTATTTAGGTATCTATTTTGGCGCCATTATTAAACAAATACCAAATGCTTATGTTTATATTTTGTAGCGCAACTTCAAACAGAAATGCTTTAATCAAATAAAGTAAAGTTGAGCTCTTAATTTCTTTATTATCCAACATGCTTTTGTTAAATTACATATTGGTAATGGCTTAAGAACAAATTATGAACTTATGAAAAACTTAATAATCGTATTTATCCTATTCTTTACTTGTAGCATAATTACCGCTCAAGAAACTGAAAAGAAGATGACTCGTAAAGAAAGGCGAGCATTAGAAAAAGAACAAAAAGAAGCTGAACAAAAGCTTTATGAAGAGCAACAATCAGCACTTATTAAGCTGGCCATTGATAGTGCCAATTGGGTGCTTGAAGCAGATATGTTATTCGATCGTTATGGTAAATCAGTTAACGTTTCATCTACACTCAATTTTATTGGTGTAACCAATAAATACGCAACGGTTCAATTGGGCCGTAATTCCGGTATTGGTTATAATGGAGTAGGGGGTGTTACTGTAGATGGTAGAGTAACAAAATACGAAGTAGATTATAATGAGAAAAAAGGCACCTACTTTATTGTATTAATTGTTAGTTCTTCGTTGGGAACTTTTGATATACGAATGAATACCAATAACACTGGCGATATGGTTGATGCAACCATTAAGGGTAACGGACCTCAAAGTGTAAGATATAATGGCAGGCTTTTGCCAACCACCATGTCTTCTATTTATAAAGGAACTCCAATATTTTAACTAAATAATTTAAAAAATGAACAAATTAATTCGATTACAATTAGTTGCGTTATGCATAGCATTTCTAGCTAGCTGTTCGCATAAAGGAGCCGAATATGTTGATGAGTTAGATGTCACCATTAGTAGGTATGATCCTGAGTTTGATTTCACAGCTGCCCATAAATACATCATGTCTGATACAATCATTCATATCGCTGATGGCGAAGAGGTTGATGATGTTGATAGAGAATGGGATGCTGAGATTTTAGCTTCTATAAATAAGCACCTTGCCGATCAAGGTTATGAGAGGGAAGAGTTTGACCCGGCTACTCAATTGCCAGAAGATTTAGAATCTTCATTTATGGTAATGGTTTCTGCCATATCTAATAAGAATTACGGTTATTATTGGTGGGGTTACCCAGGTTGGGGCTATTATCCAGGTTGGGGTTATCCAGGTTGGGGTTATCCAGGTTACCCTGGTTATCCAGGTTGGGGCTATCCTGTTTCGTACAGTTATAAAGTAGGTACATTGTTAGTTGAGTTTGCTGATATTAAAAATCCAATAGAAAACCCGATAGAAGGAGGAGAAAACGAGATTGTTTATCCAGTTATTTATATGGGTGCCATAAATGGTTTATTGCAAGGTTCTGATGCATATATTGATGCACGTATTCAAACGGGCTTAGATGATATGTTTAATCAAGCGCCTTATTAATCTTATAGAATAACTATATTAAAACAATTTGCAATGAAAAAAATATTATATACAATGCTTTTTGTATTTGCTTTAGGAATACAATTAGAAGCGCAAGAAAAATATAGTATCGTAGGATATTCAATGGGATTTGGAACAGGCGATACAAACGAATTTATTGACCAATCAAGCTTTAGTGGCTTTCAATTAGAATTCGGACAATACGTTCTTGAAGATAAATTTAGTGTTGGAATTCAATCGGGCTTTCAAAGTTTTTATAAGGAGTTACCCAAAACAACTTATCCGCTTGAGAATGGTGCGGTAACAGGTAAGCAATACAGGTATCTATCCGCAGTGCCAATTTTGGCTAATGGAATGTTTTATCCTTTCGGGCAAGAAACAAAAGTGATACCTCATGTTGGTTTAGGAGTTGGTACCTATTATATCGATAAGCAGCTCGACATGGGCTTAACCAGTCTTTATACGACTACTTGGCATTTCGGATTAGCACCTCAGTTGGGCGCTAGCTTTCCAATCAATTATAAAACAAGCATCAACTTGAATGCACAGTATAATATGGCTGTGAAAACAAGTGATAATCCTGCAGAAAACTGGTTGTCAGTTTCGGTTGGATTCAGATTTATTTACTAAGATTTTTAAATTATATTAGTTTGAGGGCATTCTTTACAGGATGTCCTTTTTCATTTATAAACCGTTGTCTTATTTCTGTAAAATTTATCTTTACGTACAAATGATGTATAGGAATGTACGCATCAACACATCTGCAAAGCTCAAGTCTGTTAATTTTGTAGTGAATTATTAATTAGTACTTCTGAGGGAATACAGTTAGCGTGTGTAAGAAGTAGCGAAAAATTTGATGGGATGAAGTTGATATTGAAAAATTCAGAGAGTGCAGCAAATAGACGCTTAAATATTACAAAAAAGGAAATTCCTTGTTTAGATTCTTCATGGCATTATCATGCCCAGTATGAGCTTTTGTATATATCGCAGAGTAACGGAATTAGATTTGTGGGTGATAATGTTTCTCAATTTTTCCCTGGCGATTTAGTTCTTGTGGGTCCTTATTTACCACACCTGTGGCGAAATGATGTTTCTTTTTATAAAGAAGACAATACGAATAAGGTAAAAACAATCATCTTAAAATTCACTAAAGATTTTATTGGAGAGGGAACTTTTAATAATCCCGAATTTACAGAAATCAATCACATGTTAGAGCAGTCTAAATACGGCTTGTATTTTGGTAAATCAATGAGCCCAAAAGTACACTCCGATTTGGTAAGTATTCTCGACTTGTCGCCCGCAGCTCAATCTATAAAACTATTGGATATATTGTGTAAGCTATCATTAACTGAGGATGTAAAAGTACTTTCGTCATCGGATATGCGACAGTATACAACCGAGAGTTCTCAGCGGATTGATGACGTGATAAAGTATGTTTCTGATAACTATGCCGGTAATATCTCGTTAAATGATGTGGCTGAAATTGCTTGTATGACCACGAACTCCTTCTGCAGGTTCTTTAAAAAAATAACCAATAAATCGTTTACACAGTTCTTAAACGAAGTTAGAGTTAGAAATGCATCCCGTTTATTGGCTCAGGAGGAATTGCCCATTTCAGAAGTTTGTGATGTGGTAGGCTACAAGTCCATTACTAATTTTAATCGTCAGTTTAAGCAAATAATGGGCACTACACCAAAGGCATACAGATTAGCCATATAGTAGCGCAAATATTATAAGCTATTGATATACGATGATAGTCGCACCTCTTTATCAATATCAAGCTTTTTTCTCAAGCGATGGCATGCTACATTTACACTTCCGTGAGAAATACCTAGTAAGTATGCCATTTCTTTACCACTAAAATTCAATTTTAGGAGTGCGCAAAGTTTTAAGTCATTCGGACTAAGGTTCGGTGCTTTGAGTTTTAACTTTTCATAGAAGGATTCATTCTGCTCAACAAATCGACTGTTAAAAGCATCCCATAAATTACCCGATTGTTTTTCAATGCTTTTCAGTAGTACTTTGGTTTGAGGTGTATTTACATTTTCTTTTAGCTCATTGCTGAGTCTTTTAATAATTTCTTCCTTTTCAACCAATTGTAAGATAGAGGTGGTGAGCTCCTTGTTTTTGTGCTCCAACTCATCTTGCGATTGTTTATGTTTTTTCTCGTTGAGTTGTTTCTCCTTTTGGTATCTGTGGTATCTCTTTTTTGAAAGGATTACTAAGTATGCCACAATAATAAGAGCTATAAACACAATAAAAATGATTTGAAGCACCAACATGCGTTGTTTGCTCATGGCTAGTTCAAGCTGCTGAACGTGCAGTTCATTATTTTTTAGGCGTAATTCTTCGGTGTATCTATTTTTTAATGAGATAAAGCCCTGTGTGCTTTTACTTCTAGGATTTAAATAATTATCCAATATTTTTCTTGAACGCTCTGAGTTCAAATACGACTCCTTATAATCTCCATTTTTGTACAACGACCATGCATACCGGCGATAGATGTATTCCTTATAAAAAGTATATTCACCAAACACATCTTTTTGAGCAAGTGCTTTTTTAAAATAGGTTTGAGCGTTATTAAAGTCTTTTACGTTACTATGGTAAATGGCCATGCCAGCATAAAGAACCGTTAAAAAGTCGTTGTTCTTGTAGGCGGCATGCGAGTCTTTTTTTAATTGCTCCAGTTCATCAATGGCCTTTGATAGTAATTTGCCTGAAGCCGCGAAGTTCTTTTCCCAATTATAAATGCTCGATTTCTTTTCCTTTAAAAAAGTGCTGTATATAGGAGCAATATCCGCTGTATCTGCAATAGCAGAGCAAGTATCAATATAGGCTTGTGTGTTATCTTTATCTCTAATATTCTGATAATATAGTAGGAGGTTGTAGTACGAACGATGTAAAATATCAATAGTTATCTCATTGTTTAAATAGCAATTTAAGTAAGCTTGATGTGCTTTTTTAAACAAATCACCGGTTTGTTTATCTTGCTTAAAAAGATAGCAAAGTATGCCATACTCTTCATTGGCTTTAGCTATTAAAAGGTCATTATTGGTTTCCTCTGCTAAAAATAAAGCTTCGCCAGCATAGTCAAATGCTTTGCCATATTTTAAATTAGCTCTTGAAATATTACTCAATAATATTTGAAGTTGAACAATGGCAATACTATCATTATCTCTAATAGATTCTTCTAATTGTGAACTTAATTCTGCCATTAATTCCTCCGAAGAGATATTGTTATGCTTAATTAAGGGGTCTTCTAAAAAATGATTGAATTGCTGGCCATGTAATAAGCCTAAAGAGAGTGTGTATAATGTTAATATGAGTACAGTGTATTTGCTCCTAAGTCTTAATAGTAACATTTTCAGTAGTTTAAAGTCTTTGTGTTTCCTGTAGTAAATGGCGTGTGTTAACTAATAATACCAAAATTATATCCTCATGTTAACTCCATGTAAGGGCAAATATGATATAAAAAACCTTCGTTTGCAATAATTTTGAGGTATTCAATTATTAAACAACTAACGAACAGAAAAGTATTCTGTTAAAAATATTACCTATGAATAAAATTATTAATGCTGTCGTAATTGCATGCATGGTTATTTCATTTTCATCATGTAATGGTAAAAACAAAACTGAAGAGAAAAGGAAGCCTAATATCTTATTTCTTGCAGTTGATGATTTACGACCAGAATTGGGATGTTACGGATCTCCAATTGCTGTTTCACCCAATTTAGATAAGTTAGCTGGTGATGGTTTATTATTCAATAGAGCCTATTGCCAGCAATCCATTTGTGGTCCTTCAAGATGCAGTTTAATGTCGGGCGGTAGACCTGAGGCCATTGGAGTAACACATAACTATACCTTATTACGCGAGGGTAGTCCTGATATAATAACCTTACCACAGCATTTTAAGGAAAATGGGTACGAAACCGTTTATTGCGGAAAAGTATTTCATGGTAAAGATGCTTTAGATACACTAGCCTGGACACGTAAAGCAGCCAAAAATGCACCTGAAATGAAAGGTTTAAAGAAGCCAGTTGGTTTTGCTCTGGAAGAAAATATGAAAAGTAGGGCTGAGGATAGAAAAGCTATGTTTGCTAAATACGGAGAACAAGCAAAATACGGTTTAGCGATGGGGCCTGCCTACGAATGTGCTGATGTTCCGGATGTAACTTACGAGGATGGTTACAATACCACATTGGCCATTGCTACCTTAAAAGATATGCTAAAGAAGAATCCTGACAAACCGTTTTTTCTGGGTTTAGGTATGAAGAAACCGCATTTAAATTGGGTTGCTCCTAAAAAGTATTGGGATATGTATAATGAGGATGAAATTCCAATGGCCGAGAATACTGAGGCACCAGAAAACGGTTCACCAATGGGCTTACATCCATCATTTGAATTAAGGGTTCGTTCAAATATACCTAAGTATGGCGATTTAGATCCTAAATTAGAACGTAAACTAAAGCATGCTTATTTGGCTTGTGTAAGTTATATCGATGCTCAATTGGGCAGAATGATTGATGCTTTAGATGAGGCAGGTGTTAAAGACAATACCATTATTGTGCTTTGGGGCGATCATGGATGGCACCTTGGTGATATGGGTATTTGGGGTAAAGCAACCACATACGAAGTTGCGGCACGTGTTCCAATGATGATTTGGACGCCTGATATGTTAAAGAAAAATAGAGGAGAAATAACGGATGCTTTGGTTGAGTTAGTAGATATATATCCAACGCTTTGTGATTTAGCAGGACTAGAAAAACCATCGCACTTAGATGGAAAAAGCTTTGCTCCTTTATTGGAAGAGCCACACCAAAAGTGGAAGAAAGCCGTATTTACACAGTTCCCGAACCCTGCTTTACGCGAATGGGGTGCCTATCCTTTACGCCCAGGAATGCGCGAAACCTATTTCTTACCATTGATTGAAGATGTTGAAGAAAAAATTAGAGCTGAGTTTAAAGAAGAGTGGGATAGAGCAACCTTCGAAAATGATGTAATGGGCTATGGTATGCGTACCGATAGATACAGACTGATAGTGTGGAAAGACAGGAAAGTTCCGAACGAAAAGCCACTGTTTGTTGAGTTGTACGATCATAAATTAGATCCGAATGAAACCAAAAACATTGCACCAGAGCAAGAAGAATTAACCAATGAGTTATTAGAACTTTTTGAGAAAGAATCGAGAGCCGTGCGAGCACAGGTTCCACTAAATTAGCTTACTATGAAGAGAAGAGATTTTTTTAGAAAAGGAGTTGTGGGTGCCGTAGGGGCATCCATGGTGCCTAGTATTGCAAAAGCTGATACGAAAGCAGACGACTTAGGAACAAGAGATAAAGATAAGTGGACAAACCTGGGTACAGGTAAAGTTGGTATCCCTAATCGTAAACGAAGCATTAAATGCGATGTGGCAGTTATGGGAGGTGGTTTAGCAGGTATTTGTGCTGCGGTATCTGCAGCTCGCAATGGATCTAAGGTTACTTTGGTGCAAGATCGTCCGGTATTGGGTGGCAATGCATCTAGTGAAATGCGGGTTCATGTGAATGGGGTTAATCATTTGAAACCAGATAATAAGGCTGAGCGAGAAACGGGTATTATTGAGGAGATATTATTACACAATCGTTTCTTAAATAAGCAAGAGTCCTTTCCAATGTTCGACCATGTGATGTACGATTTTGTAACTCGAGAACCAAACATTGAGTTATTATTAAATACGCAGGCTGTTGAGCCTATTATGAGTGGAAACACCATAAAGGCAGCACGTTGTTGGCAATTAACTACGGAAACTGAGATTACGGTAAACGCCCAAATGTTTATCGATTGTTCTGGTGATGGTTTACTAGCCGCAGCAGCAGGGGCCGAGTACAGAACCGGGCGCGAAGGGCGCGACGAGTTTAACGAAAAGTATGCCCCAGAAAAACCAGACGGTTGGCAAATGGGAGCTACATTATTATTGTCGGCCAAGGATATGGGTAAACCAACACCTTACGAGGCACCACATTTTGCCATTAAATACAAAGCAGAGGAATCCCATCCTAAGCGTAAATTTAAAGGCTTTAAAGATGGTATTTGGTGGATTGAAATTGGCAGTGATAATGATATTATAGCCGATCAGGAAATCAATCGCCATAAGCTAATGGGGTATTTACATGGTGTTTGGGATTACATTAAAAACTCCGGAAATTTCCCTGAGGCAGACAATTTAGCCTTAGATTGGTTGGGGTCTTTACCAAGTAAAAGAGAGTCGCGCCGATTTATTGGCGATTATATTTTATCGGAAAAAGACTTAACTGAGCACCGCCACTTTTCCGATGCTGTAGCCTTTGGCGGTTGGTCTTTAGACGAGCACTGTTGGGCAGGTATCGAAAATTTACAAGATCCGCCAAGTTATTTCCATTATCACTTTAAAAAGGTGTACGAAATACCTTATCGTAGTTTGTATTCTAAAAACATTACCAACCTTTTATTTGCAGGGCGTAATATTAGTCAAACACATATTGCTTTATCCTCGTCAAGAGTAATGTCTACTTGTTCGCTTATGGGGCAGGCAGCAGGAACAGCAGCTAACTTATGTGTGCAAAAAGGAGTAAATCCCCGCGATATCTCTCAGAAATATATTAATGAATTGCAAGAGAACCTGATGCGCGATGATGCTTTTATACCCAACAGACCATCGAAAGATTCTAAAGATTTAGCTAAAAAAGCCTCTCAAATATTTGCATCAAGCACCCAATCGGGCGATGCGAATTTGGTAATTGATGGTATGTCTCGCGATTTTAATGGTAAAGTTCACCATTGGCAATCATCTGGTTTACCAGCACACTTGCAAATGGAGTGGAAGAAACCGGTTAAAATTTCTAAGGTAGAGGTAAAGTGCGACACCAACTTGCAGCGCAACATATTAATGCGTAAAGATTCAAAGGTGAGTCATAACTTTTGGAACGATGTGCCACATGAGCTATTAAAAACAATTTCAGTAGAGGCGCGTGTAAAGGGTAAATGGGTAAAGGTTGGAGCAACAGATAATAATAGAACAAGACTAATCAAATTCAATTTTGATTCAGTCGAAACCACAGCTATTCGTTTGGTTTTACAAGAGACTTATGGAGTGCCAGATCCTAAGCTCTATGAAGTTAGAGCCTACGAAGGTTGATTTTGTATTAGATTCTAGCGGTGTCAGAAATGTCTGACACCGTTATATGAATTGTAAAAAATGAAATAAACTAAAAACAGTATAATGAGAAAGATTGTAACGCTAATTTTGTGTTTAATTGTTGGTAACCATGTATTTGCCCAAGAGAAAGGAATTATCGATAACAGTAAAAGTCCGAATGTAAAATTCCGAAGCGTAAACTTTGGCGATTGCCAGTGGACAGAGGGGTTTTGGGCCGATAAATGGAAAGTATGTGAAGAAACTATGGTGCCTTATATGGGCGAAGTGCTTTGTGGCGATGTGGGTCATGCCCTAAATAACTTTAAAATTGTTGCCGGCATGAAGGAAGGTGAGCATGGAGGACACAATTGGCACGATGGCGACTTTTATAAATACATGGAAGCATGCATGTATATTTACGCTCAAAATAAAGATAAAGAGATACTAAAAAGCCTTGATGAGTACATCTCAATTATTGGAAAGGCGCAACATGAAGATGGTTATTTACAGACTTCAGTTGATATAAAGGGACAAAAACGTTTTGGTAATCGTCAATATCACGAGATGTATAATTCAGGTCACTTAATGACAAGTGCTTGTATTCACTATCGTATAACGGGGCAAACTAACTTTATGGATATTGCCAAAAAGAACGCAGATTTCTTATATGATACTTTTATGCCAAAACCAAAGGAGTTAGCACGTTTCGGTTTTAACCAAACACAAATTATGGGATTGGTTGAAATGTATCGTACTCTGGGCGATAAAAAATACTTAGATCTAGCAGAATTGTTCATCAACATGCGAGGTACACAAAAAGTAGAGCCTTCAAAAGTTGCTAGTTATAAGCATCTGGGCGATATGGTTCAAGAGCGCAAGCCTATCCGCAAAGAGAACGAAGCAGTAGGGCATGCAGTATTGGCCTTGTACTTTTATGCAGGTGCGGCCGATGTGGTTGCTGAAACAGGCGAAAAGGAGTTAAAAGATGCTTTAGATCGTTTGTGGTCTAACGTGGTGAATCAAAAAATGTATGTAACCGGTGCATGCGGTCAAACACACCATGGTGTTTCGTCAAGAGTTGATATGGTTCACGAGGCATTTATCAACGATTATATGATGCCTAACCTAACGGCTTATAACGAAACCTGTGCCAATATCTGTAACTCAATGTTCAGTTACCGTATGTTGGGTCTCGATGGCGATGCCAAGTATTCTGATGTTATGGAGTTGGTATTATACAACTCAGCATTGTCAGGCATTAATATCCAAGGCAACAAATATTTCTACGCCAATCCACTTCGCTCATTAGCGTCGCGTAAAATGGCAAAAACCCATATCGTACAGCATCGCAAGCCTTACTTAGAGTGTTTTTGTTGCCCTCCAAACATTGTGCGTACTATTGCTAAAGTATCAGGTTGGGCCTATAGTTTAACCAATAATGGGGTAGCAGTAAACCTTTACGGCGGAAATAAATTAAACACTCAAATGTTAGATGGCTCAAAACTATCGCTTACTCAAGTAACAAAATACCCATGGGAGGGTAAAGTAGATATAACCCTTGAGAAGTGTAAAAAAGATGCCTTCGAAGTGCAAGTGCGTATTCCTGAGTGGGCAAAAGGTTCAAAATTATTGGTAAACGGAACCGATGCCGGAGTTGCAGCAACACCAGGTACCTATGCTAAAATAGACCGCAAATGGAAAAAAGGCGATGTAATTACCATCGATATGCCTATGGATGTAAAGTATCTTGAAGGGCACGAGCGTATTGAAGAAGTACGTAACCAGGTAGCCGTAAAAAGAGGGCCGGTAGTATATTGCGCTGAGTCGACTGATTTACCTAGCAATGCTAAAATCTTAGATTTATACCTTCCATCAAGCACCAAAATGGATGCCACTTACAAGCCCGATTTCTTAGGAGGAGTAACAACCGTAGAGGGTAACCTGAAAATACGTCAGGATAAAAACCAAGAAATGTATAACGAAATGCAAAAGCCAACATGGGAAACTGCAAAAGTGCAGTTAATACCTTATTTTGCATGGAGTAATCGCGGAAAATCAGAAATGTCGGTTTGGATTCCTGTAATGTGGGAATAATACCAACTACATGATACACTCAAAACGGCTGATACAACCCTGTATCGGCCGTTTTTTTTATCCCTGTTCCATCCTGCAAATAATCAATCACCAATTCTTTTCAGACCTATCAATTGGGGCTTCCCCTGCGGGTCGGGCCATCCGCTATATCTTTGCTTCGCCAAAATGGGCTCACAAAGGATGCCGCTTCTGTCCCTAAGCCAATTTGCATAAATCAGTCCTTCGCCGGTATTTTTGTCCGTTTTCGCAATTTACCCCAAAAATTTCGCAACTCACAGATTTGCTGTTCCGCAATCATTTTTAGTGCACTACTTTAGCATTATCAAATAAAAATTTAAAACTTTACGATATGGAAAAGCAAGATCAAAACAGACAAAAAGTAGCAGGTGGTTTAATATTAATAATTGCAGGAGTTGCCTTATTATTGCGCAATAGCGGAATGGTTCCACCTCACATTAGTTATACCTTTTTCGGATGGCCATCCATTTTAATTCTCGTGGGAATATTCAACTTTGCAAAAGGCGCTGTAAAACCAGCCATCATGTTATTTCTAGTAGGCGGTTTTTTCATAACCTCACGTATGTTTCCGGCCTTTAACGTATTTCAATTTTGGCCAGTATTACTAATAGTGGCCGGAATTGCCTTTTTCTTTGGTAACGATGGTGCAGGCATGGGAATGTTTAGTACCGGAAAGGTCAGTAATCAAGATTTGCTAAACGATGTATCCGTATTTGGCGGTAATAATAAGCGCATCCAATCCGATAGCTTTAAAGGCGGACAAATAGTATGTGTATTTGGTGGTAGCGAATTAATGCTGAACGAAAGCACCATTGCCCCCGAAGGCGCAAATATTGAGTTGGTAGCTATTTTTGGTGGAGCTAAAATTACAGTTCCTCGCGATTGGACCGTGCGTACCGAAGTGGTATCAATATTTGGTGCTTTCTCCGATAAACGTTATTCAGGTTCTGCAGAAGGGGTTAATCCTGATAAAGTGCTTACCATAAAAGGAGTTACTATATTTGGAGGGGGAGAGTTATTTACTAGCTAGTATATTTATATATTTCAGCGCTCTATTATTGTTATAACAGAAACCCCAAATCACATGCATCATCCTATATTTTCATACTCAAAAAACCTGAGCATATATATTGCAGTATGCTTGGGTATCATTCTCATCCACGTAGGTGTAGGGCATGGTTTTTACAACCTTCCGCTAAAGGTGGCTGTGGCCGACGCCTTGGTTTTTGATATGTTAATGGCTTTTATTGCTTTAAGCATCTGGTATCCTATTTACTATACAAATGCTAATAAATCGCTACTTAACATCCTATTTCAGCATATTTTGGCCGCGGCATTTTTATTGGCTATTTGGTTAATGTTGGCTCTGCAAATAGTGAAGTGGATTGTCTCTGCCGATATGTATGCAATGGTTTATCAGCAATCTAATATTATCCAACGCATTGTGGTAGGAAGCCTTTTTATAGCCACTTATTTTCTGGTATTTCTGGCCATGAAATACTATGGCGATGTTCAAGAAAAAGCCCATCAGCACGAAGCTATGCTGCGTCAGTTGCGCGAGGCAGAACTAAAAGCACTCAAGGCACAAATTAATCCGCATTTCTTATTCAATGGCTTAAACAGCATTAGTGCGCTTACCGTTACTGATGCCGAAGCAGCACGAGATATGATTCATAAGTTATCTGATTTTATGCGTTATGCCCTTAAAAAGAACGAACAAACCCTATTGCTATTCAGCGATGAGCTAGATAATATGAAGCGTTATCTCGATATAGAGAAAATCAGATTTGGCGATCGCTTGCAATGCGAATTTACAATTAGCGATGCTACCACGAAAATGCAAATACCCGTTTTGTTACTTCAGCCCTTGGTTGAAAATGCCATAAAACATGGCGTTTACGAGAGTATTGAAACGGTTACTATTGCTATTAGCAGTGAGGCTGAAAATGGGAAATTGCAGATTGTTATTCAAAATAATTTTGATCCAGACGGAACACCCCAAAAGGGTGAAGGGGTAGGCTTGCGTAACATTAGTAATCGACTAAGGGTTTTGTATGGCGATGAGGCTTCTTTTGAAACTCATCGCACAGAGAATACCTTTAGGGTTTCGCTTGTAATTCCTCAGCACATCAACAAAACACTGTAATACTAAACTCTTAAAACCAGAAGGACTAATTAATTGCTATATCTTGATACTTGATACTCATGAAACATACATATACTACTTTAATTATTGATGATGAGGCACCTGCACGTGCGCTCATAAAAAGTTATTTAGAAAAGTGGACACAGCTGAAGGTTGTTGGTGAGTGTGCCAATGGTTTTGAAGCATTAAAAGCCATTAAAGAGCATAAACCCGATCTTATATTTTTAGATATTCAGATGCCCAAAGTTACGGGACTAGAGTTACTCGAAGTGCTCGATGAGGCTCCCCAGGTTATTTTTACTACGGCATACGATCAGTATGCACTCAAAGCCTTTGAGCTTAATGCGGTAGATTATTTATTAAAGCCTTTTTCGGTGCAGCGCTTCGATGAGGCAGTGAATAAAGTGCTGGCTCAGTTACAGGGTGGAGTTGCAGCCACTAATTTGCCATCGCCATCCGATATAAAAGAAGATGCCCTGCTCGATCGTATTGTGGTAAAAAAAGGAATCAACCTAAGCGTGTTGTCGCTTGATAAAGTATTGTATATAGAGGCACAGACTGATTTTGTGAGTATACATACCGAAGAAGAACGTTTTCTGAAATCGAAAACCATGGCTTACTTTGAGGCGCATTTACCATCAAATAATTTCATCAGAATTCATCGAAGTTATATTGTAAATACCAATGCCATTAAAGGATTAGAACCCTACGATAAGGATACCTATTTGGCCATTATTTCGCCCGATGTTAAGCTAAAAGTTAGTCGTACGGGGTATAAACGCTTGCGCGAGATGCTAAATTTTTAGTATCCCGAAATGAAGCTTTAAAGCTGAATTTAATAGAAGTTTTACTATTTTCATAGCCAATTAATATATCCTTACCGATACGTATATTAATTAGAGGGGTGATTATGGAGCACTTACTGTTGTTTTGTATTGTGAAGAGGTATCAGGAAATTGCCAGAACTAATACAATATCGCTAAAAGAGAACTATGAAAAAGTCTTTGTTAATTATATTTATTGCTTTGCAGATTGCTGTTTATGGGCAGACTGTAGGGGAGCCACAGTTTGTTAGTCATAATGAAGTGATTCTAGAGTTAGAATCTTCGGATAATATTTCGGGACTAGTAAATAAATATGATTTTTTATTTATACTCTTACTAGACTCGACAAAAATTGAAATCATCCAAAAACCAGAGTATTTTGATATTGGCGATTATAGAAACCTCCTTAAAGGTATCTCTAATTCAAAACAAACAATTGGTTTTGTAACCGATAAAGGCGACATAATTGAAATATTTCAGGACAATAAATCATTAAAAAGAATTATTACTTGTACAAAGACATTGAATAATCCTCATGTTTCGCTGACAAAGATTCATTCTCCAGTTTATGTAAAAGATAATACTGCAATTTTTGAAACATTTGGACCTAGTGGGTCTGATATTTATTATACGCGATTATCAGATGGGATCTTTCAAATAAATTGGTTAGGTGGTACAATTCAATAAAGATTCCCCTGCTATCATTTGGTTGGTTAATATTACTATGTGATAAATCAAACCAATTTATTTTGGGCGGAGACCTTAAACTTAATACGGATGGTTACATCTCAGTATTTTACTTCTAAACCTTTAGTTTAATATCAATGTAAATAGAACATAAGTGCTTGTATTTAAATTTAAATTATCTATTTTCATTAGCAGTTTACAGCTAATAACTTATAGAAACATCAAAGGGTATATATAGAATATGCGGTATTTTTGTCAGTTTGCTTTTTAAATCGCTTGCAGATTCAACTCAGTTAACGTTACCTAAAATTATTAAAAACAAGAAAATTAAGTCTATGAAAAAAGTATTTCTAATTAATCTATTGATTATTACACTATCATTAATTAAATGTAGTAGTCTGAAAGAAACAACATCAATAACAAAGACGCCATTAATAATTACAAATAGAAATTTTGTTAGTCCAGGCGAAACGATTAATTTATCTTTTTTAGATATTCAGGTCGATAGTCTTACTACCTACAAATGGAAATCAACTAGTGGTAAATTTGAAAGTAATATTGGTTTAAAGGCTATTTGGACAGCACCCATTGGCAAAAGTGAAAAAGTGTGCCAAATTACTGTAGAAAAACATCATAACGGTAAAATTGAAAACTTTCATATTAAAATTCAAGTTGTTCCGATACTTGCAGATTTCAGTAAAAATAGCTTATCAGGCTTTATTGGAAACAACAAAAGTACGCATACCTATTTTCAGGATGGTCGCTTGAATGTGAAGAACACTAATAATCACATGAATGCAGCTATTTCCTCTCCTATGTTTCAACCATACCGAAATATTCCGATGGGAATATCGACCTATATTGGGTTAACCCAAAGGTTTGAAAGTATTAATGATTATTATTACCTATCGTTTCACTTTACAAAATCTAAAGGAAGTAAATGTTTGGCTTACCTTCGGTTACAAATATACCCAGACCAGAAAGATGTGAATTATCGCATAAAAACATATTCATTTGATACTAAATTACCTTTTGTTACAGAAAGTATAGTGGCAGGTAAATCTCAAGGCCTAAAAGAAAACGTAGGAGATGTAAATTTAGTCGACTTTTGCATATCGAAAGATACTACGCTATATTTAACAATAAATGGTGTTTTAGAATATCAAGGTGATGCTTTAAAAGAATATATAAAAACATCGGGTTTTGAAGTTGATTTTAGAACATATGGTACAAAAATAGGATTAAGCCCATATGAAAATGAGATATTTATAAAAAGTATTGGCATATATTAATAAGGTGTAATGGTGCCCCTCGCTCAGCTAAGCACCAAAGTATAAGTTCGGCATAGCTTCTCGCCTTTGTTTTGTACAAAACTTATATATCAGCATTTTCATTTAGCTGGCCAGAGGCCTGAGAAGGACAACGAAGCGAGACGCTTTGCTGAGTGAGGGTAAAGCAAGAAGTAAAACAAAGCGCCTCGTCATTCCGAGGCACGAAGGAATCTCAAGGCGCAACAATAAATAAGAAAAATCAAAAGTAAAAAAACAGGCATTACAGCTAAGCTAGAGTCGCTTCCTTAGTCGCGGGAGTCACGCTCGCTATATAAAGCCACTTCAATGCTTGCTATGCTTTGGGTATAGGTAGGCATTGCTACATGCTTGGTAAGTGATTGCTTGATGCCTGGTAAGGCTTGCTCTGGGATAGGGTAAGCTTTGCTCGGGGTATGGGTAGGCTTGCCCGACCTATATTTATTGGCTTCCGTAAAAAAAAATAGCTTCAGATATTTGGCGTTTATTTCCGCATTGTTCAATTTGAAATTAACTTTCCATCTTAAAACTAACCCATATAAGAATTGCTACATACAAGTAACGATGAATCAACAAATCATAAATAACTTATACCAGCTATGGGAGTTAGTTGGCACTATCACCAATAAACTTGTAAAAACTGAGTATTACTGCGCCGTATCTATGGGTGATTCTGATTGGCCCAATCGCATATTTAAATTAAGTGGCGATGATGGATTACTTAATGAGCTTATTTGTTTAAGTCAGGAAGGGAAATTGCCCGAAATTATTGCCCTTGAAAAAGGAAGCATTCAGGATGACAATCCGAATTTGCAGTTTATGATGAAGCAACGCAATATGGCGCTTGATTTAAGTATAATCTCAAATGATTTAAATGTTGATGCCCATATCAAACCAGTAGAAAGTGAAGCAGATTCTTTTAGCTTTGCTCAAACAGCATCAAATTGTTTCGGTTATAGAGTAGACCCCAAAGTTATATACAGTATTGTACAGCATGCTGATGCCATCCGGCTTTTCATCTATAAAGAAGATGCCGTTAGCCTAGGTTGTGGTATGGTTTTCTTTGATTCAGATAATATTGCAGGTTTGCATATGATAGGAACTTTGCCCGAAGGAAGAGGCAAGGGAATTGGCAAAAGTATCACAGAACGTTTGCTAAAAGAAGCGAAATTGAATAAAGCCGATAAGTGTGTTTTACATGCTTCTGCAATGGGCGAGTCAATTTATAAGCGACTAGGCTTTAAACCTTACGATGAGTTAGAGACTTATCGAATTTTGAGCAAGGATTAGTTTACTGATATCTATCTAAAACCGATCCTTAAAAAAGGCCAAAGCTAAAATAGCACCGATGGCTACTTTAACTTGCCAATAGGGAATAGCTATTCCAATTATCGCCAATATTATTATGGCTTTAATCAATTTGTTAGCACGTTTTTCACCCTTGGGTTTAAATTCGATGAGTTGTAAATTACGATTCTCCATATCCAATAGAAAAACACCATCGTTTTCAACCACATAATCATACTCTAACAATTGCCTGCGGGTATTTCTGTTACGCACGCTAATGGCCGAAGTACCACTTTTAACTTCAACAATATATTTTTTGCCGTTCTTTTTTACAATATAGTCGGGTTCAATTTCTGAGGTATAGGTCACTCCATCCACACGGTATTTATGTTGGTAGGTGCTTTGATAATCTACCACCGTATATCCTTTACTTTTCAGAAAAGACTTGGCTTGCAGTTCGAGTTTGTTCCCTCGTTCGAAGCGTTTTTTTACCTTTCTTTCCTTCAGGAAAGCAATGGTTTTATAGCGCAGTAATAAAAATATAAGGACTACAATAATGATAGCCAGAATGGAAAATACAATATGGTTTTGATTGCTAAAGTCAAATGATGTCATGCTGCTAAAGTAAGTATTATTCGTAAAAAAGCCCATTGCTTTTGTGTTGCAATGGGCTTAGTTTATTTTATGCTGTACAATAGCAAGTATCAAGTAATTTAACGGCAAGGGAGTAAGTCAATTTATAACTTACCACTAATCATTTACCTCTTCTATTAGTTTTCAATTATCTTAATACTAATACCTGTCCAACTTTGGTTACCGTTAATATCGGTTACATATAATAAAGCATGGTAATCGCCACCTTGCATATCGGCAGGTAACTGAAATGAGGTATCAAGCACCATTGACTTTTCGTTAGGTAAATTAGCCGACCAGTCTTTTAAAAACGGATTTGTGGCTGTCTTTATCTCATCCATCTGACAAACCTCTTGGTGGTTGCCATGTGTATGGTGGTCGAAGTTGTGGTGAATATTCAACTTATAACTTCCTAAACCTTCGTTGTCGCTTAAATTGGCTTTTAGGCGAATCATATCGCCAAATTTTTCAATGGCACAAGGGGCCGGATACTCAACTGTTATAGTTGGAGCCTCAGTGTCAAACTCTTCTTTGTCCTCAGAGCAGGCTCCTAATAATAGGATGCCTGCAAATAGCGTACTGATTATAAACTTATTCATTGATGGTTAATTTATCGGTTGCGGCAGATCCGTTATTTTTATTATCGTAAACATGCAGGTGGAAGTGGTTTATGCCCGCTTCACCAACTTCGTTAATGGTCACCTTGTGTACTACATTTACCTTAGTTTCACCTTTAACAGTTGTACCTTCAGTGTCAGTAGTAAATTCACCATCAACTTGTTTAAATTCATCCTCTAACTCACCCGATTTAGGCTCGTCGTGAATCTCTAATGCGAAATGATCTAAGGTACTTCCCTCTGTTGCTTCGGCAGTAAACTTAACAACTATTACATCGCCCTTTTTAAAGTCTTTTTTAGGTGCACCAGATTCATCTTCAATCGAAAAGTTTGAGATAATAGGTAAGGCTGGGTTGGCAATTACTTTTAACTCTTGACCTACTTCTGATTCGTAACCATCTTTACTAGTAACTTTTACATGAAAGTGGTAGGCGCCAAGTGGCGCATCTGTAGGAACCGCAAAATGATCGTGAATATGCGTATTTCGTAATTCAGCAACTTCAAAGGTTTCATCAATAACTTTAAATTCATCTGCTTCAGTAGCTGCCTCGCTATGCATTTCAACATGGTAACTGATAATTCTGTCTTCAGTTTCCATCTCTACATTAAAAGTAAATGATACTTGTCCGCCAAGAGGAATTTCTGCGCCATCGCCTATCTCTGCGCCAACGCTAAATTCAGAAATAACAGGGTGTAGAGCTTGTTTGGTATTGTCTTCTTTTTCACACGATGTGAATGTTAACGCAGCAATAGCTACGAATAGGCCCAGTGATTTAAAATTTTTCATGTTTGTTTATTAATTATGATTATCTATTAGTTTCCGAATGGAATATTAACTGTTAGTTGTATGTTGCGCCCTGCTTCGGGCATGTTAATGCGTCGGTATATACTTAGGTGATTGTAATATTCGGTGTTTAATAAATTATCTACACGCAGCATAAAATCAGGCGATTGACTTTTAGTTCCAAGTTTGCCACTTACACCCAAGTATACAATGGTAGATGCATTGGTAATATTGCCAGGAACCTCGTTTTGTACCACACGTGTTTGTTCGGCCATATGCTTGGCGCCTAAAAAGGTATTGAGCAAATACGCTCTGGTTTTAGATAACTTGATTTTATAATTTACAGATGCATCCACACTTAAAGGCGGTGTAAACGGTAGCGGTGCATTGTTATCCAGATTTAAGGCATATACATATTCGGCCAAAACATCAAAACCCAAATTAGCAGTGGGCTTAACAAATAAACTAAGCTCGCCACCAGTTCTAATTGCTTCCGTCTCTTGGTAATTGTAAACTTGTCCGGCACCCACTATATCGTTAAATCCACCGCTAGGATGCGGAAAAATATAATTAGAAAAGTAGCTATAGAAAGCACCTCCTGTAAGGTCGATATATTCACTTAGAAAACTCAATTCCCCATCAAGCTGATACACCTCTTCTGGGTTCAGGTCAGGATTACCTATTTCGAAGCGTGCCGAGCTCCAAATCATACCATAGGCACTCAGTTCTCGTATTGACGGAACGCGAAAGCTTTTGCCAAAACTGGCCTTGCCATGAAGCTTCTCGCTCAATTGACTTGATATACCAATGGTACCTGTAATACTGCTAAAGTTGCGATTTATAGGTGTAGATAATATGGAATCCGTTTCGTTTTGGTTACGCGGATTAATGTATTCTTCCACATCAATAAATCCGTAATCATAACGTAATCCTGCATCAAAAAAAGTTTCGGATCGCAGTTGTTTTTGGTAGTGCGTAAAAATGCCACCAATTGCCTTTTCGTAGGCAGGTATGTTAAAGTTAAAACCACTGCGCAGGTTTTTAATGTACTGCCCGCTAAAGCCAGAAGTTAGTGTAGCAGTGCTCCACTTTATTTTATAATTGGCATTGGCCGATAGGGTATGTAGTTGCAGTCCGGTACTGAGGTGATCATCCGGAAACACCTGAGTTTTTCCTGTAATATCCGTAAGGTGATCGTAATCGTTATGGATGTTATTTTGATAGGCAATATTGGTATTTAGCTGGTTTTCGCCATAATTTATGCTCGTATGGTTCGAAACTCGAAAGTGATTTACCATTTGATACGGAATTTGGATATCGCGTTTACTTGCATCATGATCTATGGGAATTTGTGTTCTAATTTCCACCCCAAAGGCATCGGCATAAAAGCCCGTTTTTCGATAGAGGTTTGAGATTTGAAACGATGTGTTGCCCCGATCAAACAGTTTGCCTATTTCCGTTGTGATGGCAGCCTCGCGTCCAGCCGTGTTTTTTACATTGTTGTTAAGGATAAGATTGTAGGTGTTGTATTCAATAGAATCTTTAGGAACCATCAAATCAGCAAAGTCGAGATAAGTGGCTCGCAAAGTATAGTAATATTGGTTTTTACGTTGCTTAATTAAAAAGCTAGTTCCTACAAGGTCGTTGTTGGTTTTACCTATTAATTTCACCTCGCCAACCATACTATTGGGAGCAGGTATGTTTGAGGGCAATATTTCAATAACACCGGCCAAGGCATCGCTACCAAATTGAATAGAGGCAGGGCCTTTTATCACCTTTACATTTTCAATGGCATACTGATCGAGCTCAAGTCCATGTGTTTCGCCCCATTGCTGACCTTCTAACTTAACGCCATTATTAATTACGGCCACACGGTTAAAACTCATGCCTCTAATTATCGGCTTTGAAGCCGATGAGCCCACATCAATAGAACTAACGCCAGGTATTTTACTCAGCGTTTGCATTAAACTACCCGAAGCATTTTCGCTAATAAATTGCTGATCAACTTTAACGGCAGTCACACTTTGCATTTTTACTTCGCGTGCATACCTATCTGCGGTAACGCTTACTTCTGCAATATTTTCGTCGTTTTCTTCAAGGATGAAGCTTAGGTTTAAGTCTTTGTTTTTAAGGTTGATGGTTTTTTTAATGGTATTAAAACCTAGGTAGGATATGGTTAAATTATAAGTGCCATTTTTCAGATTCTCTAATACAAAGTTTCCATTATTGTCGCAAATAGCCCCAAGTTCTCCTGGGTTTACACTGATGGTTGTATAGGGTAGTGGTTGCTTATGCCTGTTCAGCACTCTTCCTTTAATGTCAGAAGCATTAAGCTGATGATGCCCTATGCACAAAATAAGTAATAGTAATACAGTTTTCGTCTTCATGATCAGTTTAAAAAAATCTATAAACTGAAACCTGAGGGAATGCCATAACTGCTTTATAGCCAATAAAGCAATGTAATTTTAGTATGTGGATTTCAATGTCACAAACTAACTTCTTATCCCGGAAGTTTCATTAGTATAATCTATAGGCAGGTTTCCTGACTTATCTCTGTTTTACAAAAACCTTCTCGCCAACTTGGCAATGGTAATGAGTATGTTGTAAAACGCCTGTTCTTGTATTAAGAACGTGAGACTTACAGTAGCGGGCACTGTTGCCGATTTTAACGGCATTCCCTTTTAACAAAAAATCCGATGCATTAATTGTTCACCTATTTGACTGCAAACGTAAACAAATATATTTTCGGAACAAAAGAACCAACTAAATCCTATCTAATTTATATTAATTCCAGATTGAGGAGGGGAGGCCTAGGTTCAGTATGGAAAATACTGATATTGAACTCCGTCAGTTATGGAGAAACTGCCGGAGTTCTCATTTAATATTAAGAGTATTTATCCCTTTAATTCACACTTTCTAATTCCGGTACAACATTAGAAACTGTTTGATTAACGCACACCTTAACACCAATAACCAATACATCATCAAGCTGATTGTAGTTTCCTCTCCAATTTTCGAAATGAGAATCCAATACTTCTTTCTGATTTTCCATTGGTAGGTGCGAATTATCGAGTAGCAATTGTTTAAAGTTTTTGGCCAATAACTTGCGTCCTTTTTCGCCACCAAACTGATCGTGATAACCATCGGAGAAGGTGTACATTAAGTCATCAGTTTGTAATTGTATATTATGGTTGGTAAACGGTTTTTCGCCTCGGGCATATACACCAATAGGCATACGATCCGATTTTTGCTCAATCAATTCGCCTTGTCGGATAATGTAAAGCGGGTTATATGCACCGGCAAAATCTACCTGCATTGCTTTGTAATCTATAATACAAAGTGTACAATCCATGCCGTCGCGGGCTTCGTTTTTACTACCTGTTTGGTGCAGGGCTTTTTTCACCTTAGTTCTTAACTCATTTAATATATCAGCGGCATCGTTCCATTGGCGACTATTCACAATTTCGGTAAGTAGCGAAGTACCCAACATACTCATAAAAGCACCCGGAACACCATGTCCGGTACAATCTACAGTGGCCACAATCGATTTACCATCAATCTCGGTCATCCAATAAAAATCGCCACTCACAATATCCTTAGGTTTAAATAGGATAAAATGATTAGGAATTACGCTGTTCTTTTGTTCTTCGGGAGGCATAACTGCCTGTTGAATGCGGGCTGCATAGGAAATACTATCGGTTATTTTTTTCTTTTGTACCTCTAGTATATCGTGTTGTTTTTCAATTTCATTTTTTTGCACTTCAATGGCATCGCGCTGCGCCATTATTTCCTCTTTCTGTTCTAAAATCTCGGTGTTTTGAGCGGCCAATTGTAAGTTCGATTTTTTAATGAGCTTATTTTTACGCGCAATGGAGAACAAGAAATACGAGGTTACCAATACTATGGCTAATATAAAATAGATAAGGTTGAGTTGATTTTTGTTGCGCTCTTGCTGTTTGAATATGGTTAGTTTCTGCTCTTGCAAAGCACGTTCTTTCTTTTCCATCTCGTAGCGAATTTGCATATCAGCAATTTTTTTGATGCTTTCGCTATTCAGTATTTTAGAGCGTAATGAATTATATTTCTGAAGCTGTTCGTAGGCTTCATCATATTTACCCAATTTTGCATAAGCAGCAGCAATGGCATTGCGTACGCTAGCTTCAAGGTTTATATTATCATAAGCCAAGGCTATGTCCAATGCTTCGTTGTACATTTCTGTTGCTTTGGCTGTGTTCGATTGGTTTAGTTCTATCTTACCTAAAGCAACTAGCGTGGAGGCTTTTCCTAATTTGTCCTTGGCTTCCTCGCGCAAAGCAAGTGCTTTTTTATACTCAATTTCTGCTTTTGCTACATCATCAAAACTAAGATATAGGCTACCCAGTTTGTGGTATACAGCGGCAACGTTGGTTTTATCGTTGGCTTTTTGATATAAATTAAGTGCCGTTTCGTAATTTTCTTTCGAGGTTTCTAGATCACCCATACTACGATAAACCAATCCTAAATTATTGTAGGATGCAGCCATGAGTTTAGGATCGTTAATTTGCTCTCTGAGGGCCAAAGCTTCTAGGTAATAATCCAGTGCCTGGTCAAAATTCTTCATTTGCCAATTCACACTACCCAATAAATTGTAGATGTGCGCCATTAGTTTAATGTCGTTCAGTTTTTTATAGATACCTAGGGATTGCTTGTAATAATTAATGGCCATCTCATAATTATTAAGATCCTTATAAATGAGGCCAATGTTATTTAAGGTCGATGCCATTGGAATAGCCAAGTTTAAGCGCTCTCTTATCTCCAAAGCAATTAGGTAGTTGTCGAGTGCATCTTTATAGGCTTTGCTTTGCCAATAAATACCACCTAATAGGTGATGGTAATCGGCCATTTTAGCCTCCATATTTCTGCTATGTACTATTTGTATGGCGTTATCTATTTGCGCTACAGCATCGGTATATTTCCCTTGGTTACGATACGATATGCCTAAATTTCGATAGATATCTGCCATGCCAATACTATCGTTTTCAGAAGCATAAAAATCCAATGCCTCATTGTAATAATTTAATGCATTGTTATGCTGATTCATTGATAAATAGAGGTTGGCAATGTGATTTAAGGTAGCAGCTTGTTTCTCTGTCTGATTGTTGGTTTTTATAAGCTCCAATGCTTGCTTGTGGTATTTTAGCGCTTGTGTATGCTTGCCCATTTGTTTGTAGCAAAGACCTAAACTATTGAGTGTGTTGATCTCTTCGGAATAGATATTATTGTTTTTTGCTATGGACAAAGCTTTTAGGTAATTGCCTTCAGCCTCTTCTGTTTGCATGTTGCGTAAATAGGCTGTACCCAATAAACTAAGGGTTGAAGCTATTGTGCTACTATCATTACCTTGTTTAGCCAGTATTAATGCTTGATTGTGTGCTTGTATGGCTTTGCTGTGGTAATTAATATCGCGGTAGGCAACGCCAATTTTATTGTAAAGGCGCAGACTTTCAGTATCTGACGAGCTATCTTTAATTTGCTTTTGTAATGATTCTATGCTTTGTGCGTGACTAAACGTACAGATACAAAGTATGAGTATTATAGTTTGAGTGACTTTTTTAGTAAAGCGCATATATTACGAGATATTATGTGAGGACTCAAAAATAATAAATAGCTATAAACTTCCTTCATACTTATCAAATCATTTTATTATTGTAAATAAGTTGACTTGTCTTTTTGTACATTTGTTTCGCCTGAGATAATAGACCAGAAACAACATGAAAGTTAGTTTAGAACATTTTTTTGCCAATAGATTTACCGATGCGGATAATGAAATACCTGAAGTTGTTCAGTATTTTAAACCGCTTAAGGTTGCCAAAGATGAGCTCTTGTTAGAAAGCGGAATGGTATGTCACTCGCTCTATTTTATTGTCAGCGGAAGTTTGAAGACTTCCTTTATTGATGCCAAAGGACAAGAAACCATTCGTCATGTTGCCTTCGAGAATCAGTTCTTATCCTCCTTACATAGCTTTATTAAACAAACTGCGTCTACTGAATTTATATATGCTATTGAAGCATCGGAATTGCAATTTATATCGTACAATGATTTTCAGAAACTAATAAGTGAAACTACTCTATTTAGAGATTTCTATATTAAAATGCTCGAAACTACTTATTTGAATAATCACTGGCGTATTGAAACGTTTTTGCGATTAAGTGCCAAGGAACGTTATGAATATTTGTTGACTCATAAAAAAGAAATGGTTCAGCGTCTCTCCAATAAAAACTTGGCCAGTTATCTGGGTATTACTCAAGAAAGTTTAAGCAGAATAAAGGCCAAAAAGTGATTTTTTATCATTTGTCAATGTTTTAGGTTTTGTATAGTCGCAACTTTGTGGTGTACAAAAATTATAACAGATGACTTATTCTACATTTTTACAAAAAGGCAAAAGCGCTGTGTTATGGGTTTATAAAACCATTAACACAAAAATTACCAATATATATAGTCCGCTTACAAAGCGATTCCCCGTTTTAAATCAATATCCTAATTTAAAGTATGCTATAATTCCTGTCATTCTCGGATTATTCACTTTGGTTCGTAACCTATTAAAAATTGGCATTAACGAATTTGCTTCATGGAGTTCAGGTTTTGCAGGTGATCATTTAGGACTTGCGGTTAATGAGCGTACCATTGTATTGTGTTTTTCTGTGCTACTTATTGGCACGCGCATTGGCATTAAAGTAAGGGGGATGGTAAAGAAAAAAACGAACGAAACAACATTGAATTATGAAGGAGCCTAACAAATTACAGAAAGCCAAAAGGAATTATTATGTGGATATGGCGAGTCTGTTGCCATTTCTGTTAATGATATTTACAGGTATAATATTATTAGGCTATCATGCAGGTAAATCTACTTCTCAGCTTACATTGAGTATGAGTAGTAACTTCTGGCTTAATGCTCATATTGTTACATCCATAATAACAATAGGCTTGGTGTGTGTTCATTTATATCAGCATATAAGTTGGTTTAAAAAGTTATTTATCAAGGGAGGCAAAAGTAAAAAATGGATTCGTAACCTTATTTTACTTATTCTATTTATAGCAACAACGCTCACATCGCTAATACCATGGCTTGTTATGGAAGATACAAGTAGCTCAAAGTTAGTGCTTGGATTACACAATAAATTTGGCTTATTATTAATCATCTTTTTTGTAATCCATGTACTCAGTTATTCTAAATGGATCGTTGCCTTAACTAAAAACGTTTTTGGCAAAAACTAAGTATTGAAATTAATAAGAAAACAAAATGAAGAATTTTAAACAGAAAATAGTTGCTAAAAAGTTAGCAGAAGAATTAAGTATAAAGGATGGTGTTGTTAAGGTAAATCAAACATCGTGCGATGGTTGTACAAGCTGTGTTGATGTTTGCCCATTTTCTGCAATCTCCATTAAATCTTTATCATCAGATGAGGTAAAGGAATTGCCGTTTAAGGGCCGTTTAAAAGTTTGGATAAAGGGCAATAGTAAAGCCACCATCAATACTGATGCTTGCACTTCGTGTGGGTTGTGTATGAAACAGTGTCATGAATTTGCTATACATAAACAGGCTATCTGAGTTATTCAGATTATCCTGTTTATATGTATTCTTTGAATGAATTGCAGCACTAAACTGCAAAAGCACTAATCTGTTTGTTTAAATCATCCGACTGCTGAAATAGGCGTGCTGCACTAGCACTTAATTCCTCACTGCTGGCACTATGTTCCTGGGTAATTTCGTTAAGCTGTTGCATTGATATAGATATTTGCTCCATTGCCTTTGTTTGTTCAGTAGAACTATAAGCTATTTTGCTCACCAAAGTCATTGTTTTATTAACCTCAGGAATAGTGCTTTTTACTTGATTGTTTGATGTGGTAGTTAGTTCCATTGTATCAGAAGCTTTTTTTGTAATATTTGCAGCTATAGCTTCAGTATTCTCAGCTAATTTTCGAACTTCCTTGGCCACTACAGCAAAGCCTTTACCGTGTTCATTGGCTTTGGCAGCCTCTATAGAGGCGTTTAATGCTAGTATCTTTGTATTTAAGGCTATTCCGTTTATTAACAGCGCTTCTTTATTAATATTCTGAATGGCATCGCTTGCTAAAGCAGAGGTGTTGGCTACATTTTTAATTCCATTTTCCGCTTTTTTAGATATAGTTCCTGCTGTGTTGGCATGGGTAGAGCTTTCTTGTACATTACAATTAATCTCTTCTATGTTAGCGCTTATTTCTTCTATATTAACAGCTTGCGTATTGGATGTGGTGCTTAAATGTTCAGCTGAGTTTGACAATTGATTGCCATTAACCAAAATTTCTTCTGAGATAGTTTTCATATTGGTAATCATTTCGGCAATTTTAGTACTCATTTTTTCAAGATCTCGACTTATTACCCCGAACTCATCGTTTCTATGCACAAGTGAAATTTTGTTCCCTTTTGTTAGGTCACCCTGTTCTAATTTTTCAATTAATGATTGGAGTTCTTTTATGGGTTTCTTAATTACCTTTTGTAGTACATATATGGTGGCAAATAAGGCTGATAATGCTGGTAAGAATAGCCAGTAATTGTGCGATACGCCAAATGAAAATGCGGTGAAAGCTAATATAGCTAAGCATGGTAAAAAAAATAGTGCAACATGCCAAGTAACGGAGTTTTTTCCTATGCGATAAACAACGGGTATGTATATAGTTGAGCAGGCAGTTAATAGCAATAAGTATTCAAGGTAAACATTCATGAAATTGTAGTTGTGTGTAAATTGTGCTTTAGTTATCGTAGGGGAGGATTTGAGTGCCACAAATATATAAAATACAAATGTGTAAAATATACTTAAAATGAATATTTAATCACTAAATGATATTCACTTAAAATGCCTTCAACTTGTGTTTGTTAATGATGGGTTTTTTGCATTGATTAAATTTGTGGTATTCATTGTTTTACAAGACTTGGTAAATTAAATTATAGACAAATATCATTTACTAGTGAGGTGCTTTTATTCACAATAAAATATTTTGTTAACTTGCGCGCATTAACCTTAATGGGATATTACTGTAGGTATTCCTTATAATAAACAGAACCATGATCTACCATAAATGTCTACAATTAACAATTCTATTACTAGTATTCTTATCGCATAATAGCAATGCGCAACCTCAAAATATAAAGACTTATTTAGAGGCCAATGTAAGTTCAATATCAGACTCAGATCATGATTCTCGTTTTAAACATATTAAAGAATCTATTGGAGATGCCCGTGTTGTGCTATTGGGAGAACAAAATCATGGCGATGGCACTACCATGCAATTTAAGACAGATTTGGTAAAGTATCTTCATGAGGAGTGTGATTTTGATCTGCTCATTTTTGAATCTAATTTTTATCCCATACAAAAACTGCGAGAAGATGACAATCCTGATTTTAATGAAGTAAAGAAATACATTTTTCCAATTTGGACTAATTGTACCCAATGTTCTGATTTATTTACATATTTAGAATCGAGCTACCAAAGTAATAAGCCACTAATTGTAAGTGCCATTGATAATCAGAAGTATTTCTATAAGTTCGACTATGTTGCAGAATTAAAAGAGCTATGCATTGAGAATAATGTACTTATACCTGATACTGCTTGGTTTTATTCGGCCATTAGAAAGTCCTTAAAGTTTGGCAACAGCAACTCAAAAGAGGAAATAAGTAAACTAATTAAATGTGTTAAGGCCTGGCATATTGAAGACAATGATTTTTTTCATCAAGAAGTTAAATGCCTATTGGCGTATTTTGAATTAAAGCAAACAGAATATAGAAAAGGTGTTAAAAAATACGAATACCATAATGTAAGGGATAGTGCAATGACTAATAATTTATTGTGGTTGTTACAAGAAAGGTATCCTAATAAAAAGGCTATTGTTTGGGCGCATAACGTTCATATATCTAAAGATGTTGAAACGTCTTTTTATTATTTTGGTACAGGCTTGCACGATGTTTTAGGTGAGGATATGTATAATATTGGTTTCACCTCATACGATGGCTTTTCTAGGTTTTCTAGTGGCAATGTAGCAACTAAAAAAAACAAGCCTAACTCAAAATCATTGGAAGCTTGGATGAAGAATAATAACCATCAAACTTCATTTATTAATTTAAGGGGTTTACCAGAAAAAAACACCAAGTTTTCGGCCAATATCATTTATGAAGTTTCAATGAAAAAGGAATGGGCAAATATTTTTGATGGTATAATTTATATTCCAACAATGGAGCCTTGCATAAAGCTTGATGAAGGAATATAAGTAGAAAAGAGAAACACGATTTTTAACTAACTTAAACTATAATAATGAGAAAAGTAATTGTATTAGTACTAATACTTGTAGCTGGTAGTATTGCGAAAGCACAAGTGATTGATAATTATGGAATCCGACTAGGGGTGGGCATAGCTAATCAGCAATGGAAGTATAAAAGTGATATGTTTGGTGATTTAACAGATTGGAAGGATAATTACACTGGTTTTTCGGTTTATGCCAATGTTGAGAAGCAGTTTAATAAGTTTATAGCACTCCGACCTGAAATAGGCTATGCACAGAAAGGCTTTAACGAAAGCCTTCAAATTTTGACAGATGAGGCTGATCCTGTATTTTCTGATACAAAGCAGAACCTAGTGCTTCATAATATTGTGCTAAATTTAGCAGGTAAGTTTACTCCAATTGAGACTACTTTTAAACCTTATTTACTACTAGGTTTACGAAGTGATTTTCTAATAGCATATAACGATGTTCAGGTGGGGCAAGGTGAGAATTCTATTGGCATTTATAAAGAGATTGTTGATGAGTATAAGAGTACATTACTGAGTGGAATATTAGGCCTTGGCTTTGATTACAAAGAGTTGGTTTATATCGAATTTGAGTATTGTCCGCCATTTAGTAGTATTTATGATAATAGTGCTTTATCCATTAGCGATAAGTTTTATGAGTTTACCGTTGGCGTAAATATCAATAGCTTGTTTGCTAAGCAGTAGATTGTTTTTGAATTTTTAATGCGGCTCGTATTCGCGAAGCATGAAGCGATCTCAAGGCGCCTTGAGGTGGCCGCGTTCCTCGCCATGACGAGGTGCAAAGATGTAGTGCATGGGTGCAGCAGGGATAGCAACGGCAATAAAGCTTTTGTTTTGCCACGATGCAGGGAGAGTGGAGGCGACCATAGGAGCCCCCGCAACGACCATGCAGCGTTTGCAAAAACGGAAGCTTTATTATAGTGTATAGCCCGTTTGTCTGCCCAAATAATAGAAAGTTTATATTGTGATTTGTGGGAGAGGTGAAAGCTTGTCAGAACAAAGGGTGTTGGCTTGAAGATGTGTCAGTCTGATGGCAGTAAAACTGCCTTTGTGGCATGGGAAATGACTTGGCACAGGCTTTGATAAACTGAGTGAAGAAATTGTTTTATCAATATAAACTAAAATATTATGTCAAAAGGTAATATTGGGGTTACTACCGAGAATATATTCCCCATCATTAAGAAGTTTTTATACTCAGATCACGAGATCTTTTTACGTGAGTTAGTTTCGAATGCTGTTGATGCATCGCAAAAAATGAAAACGCTATCGAGCGTTGGTGAGTTTAACGGTGAACTAGGCGAATTAAAAGTTTCGATTAGTATTGATGAAAAGGCTAAAACGCTTACAATCTCTGATAGAGGTGTGGGTATGACGGCTGAAGAAATTGAGAAATACATTAATCAGATTGCTTTTTCAGGAGCTGAGGAGTTTGTTGATAAATATAAGGATGATGCAAACGCTATTATCGGTCACTTTGGTTTAGGTTTTTACTCATCGTTTATGGTGGCTAAAAAGGTAAACATTATTACACAGTCGCATAAAGATGGTGCTAAAGCTGTTAAATGGACTTGTGATGGTAGCCCTGAGTACACGCTTGAAGAGGTTGAGAAAGAGGATAGAGGTACTGATATTGTGCTTCATATTGATGAGGAGAACGAAAACTTCTTGCAAAAAGCAGAGATTACTACTTTATTAAATAAGTATTGTAAGTTTTTACCTGTACCAGTTGTTTTTGGAAACAAAACTGAGTGGAAAGATGGTAAAGAAGAAGAGACTGCTGAAGAGAACCAAATTAACGATGTAGCTCCACTTTGGACACGTACTCCATCTGAATTAAAAGATGAGGATTACAATCAGTTCTACAAGGATTTATATCCGATGAGCGAAGATCCGATTTTTAACATTCACCTGAATGTGGATTATCCGTTTAACTTAACTGGTGTTCTTTATTTCCCAAAAATTAAGAATAACGTTGAGGTTCAAAAGAACAAAATTCAACTTTATAGCAACCAGGTATTTATTACCGATTCGGTAGAGAATATTGTGCCTGAGTTTTTAACGCTTTTACATGGTGTTATTGATTCGCCAGATATTCCGTTGAACGTTTCTCGTTCTTACCTTCAGGCTGATGGTAATGTGAAGAAGATTTCGAACCACATTACTAAAAAAGTAGCGGATCGTTTGGCTGAAATTTTTAAAGCTGATAGAGCTGATTTTGAAGCCAAGTGGGACTCGTTAAAATTATTTATTGGTTACGGAATGCTTACTGAGGAGAAATTCTACGATAAAGCACAGAAGTTCTCTTTATTTAAAAATGCCGATGGTAAGTACTTTACTTTTGATGAGTACAAAGATATTATTAAGGAAAACCAAACGGATAAAGACGATCAGTTAGTATACTTATACACAACTAATGTTGAGGAGCAACATAGCTTTATTGAGGCTGCTAAAAACAAAGGTTACGATGTGTTGGTAATGGATGGTCAGCTTGACAATCACTTTGTGAATCACTTGGAGCAAAAGTTTGAGAAATCCCGTTTTGTTCGTGTAGATAGTGATGTTGCTGAAAAATTAATACCAAAAGAATCTACTTTAGAGTCGCAACTTTCTGCTGGCGATAAAGACGATTTAACTTCAGTATTCTCTGCACAAGTGCCTAATGGCGATAAAATGAACTTTATTGTTGCTTTTGAAGCAATGGGTAAAGATTCTAGTCCGGCTATTATTACGCAGCAAGAGTTTATGCGTCGTATGAAAGAGATGAGCGCTATGCAAGGTGGCGGTGGAATGAATTTCTACGGCGAAATGCCAGATAGCTACCAGTTAGTTGTGAACGAAAATCATCCAATTGTTGAGCGTATTTTAGCTGATAAAAATGAAGCTGTAGGTAAAGAAGCTGATAGTTTACGTAGCAAAATTGAGAGCTTAAATGGTAAACGTCAAGAGCTTGAAAAAGCTAAAGAGGGTAAAAAAGAAGAAGAGATTGAGCAAGCTCAGAAAGATGAGTTAGCGGATGTTGACAAGAAAATTAGCGAGTTAAATACTAAGAAAACAGAGGTTTTGAGTAAGTTTAGCACTGATAATAAATTGGTATCGCAATTAATTGACTTGGCGCTTTTATCAAACAACATGCTTAAGGGTGAGGCCTTAACTAAGTTTGTAAAACGTAGCATCGATTTAATTTAAATAGTTTGTTCTTATTCGCCTTAATGGCGATATAGAATTAAGATAATAAAAGTAGAACGCCTCAAGTTAATTCTTGAGGCGTTCTTTTTTACTTTTAGTTTTTCTTATAATGCTTTTTTACTACATAGTATAAAATAAAGTGTAGCTTATTGCCAAGGATTAAGTATACTTAAAAAGCCATTTCAAATGTAGAATTTAGCCACATGTCTTTCATTACTTTTTCATCAGTAGCATTATTGTAATTCAGGTATACGGCAAAATCATAACCATTAATCCATTGCGTGTATATTTCTTGGTGTAAAATGATATCACCATCTAAATTGTACAAAATAGTATGGAATACTTCAAAATCTAAATTATTGATAGGCGTTTTATACGAGGAGGTATCTACCTTAATACCCTGTTCGGTATAGGTGTTGTAAATAATAGTTTTAAGTTCGCTTAGATTATCTTCCCACTCGTTTGTATAACGTGGGGTAAACTCTTCAGAGGTTGATAAGAAGGTGTTGAACTCATCTTTCTGAAAGCCAATTAAATGTTTTAGATCACTAGTATTAAATTTACCTTGTACTTCTTCAATGGCAGCTTTGCCATTTTGTTCTATTTTATCAGTCTGAATAATAGTCCAATTTTTGGGTATTTCTATTGCCCAACCTAAATCGCTGTTTGAGTATAAATGATCTACAATTTTATCGTTATTCTCTGCCTTTTTTTGTTTACACGAAATAAATAAAATCACTGCGATTGCAATAATGGATATGTTTCTCATTTGTATGTTTTTTGGGGATAATAGAAAAGAGGGGGTAGGGTTCAGTATGTTACGATAATTGTGCTTATAATATTGAGAATAACTCGTCGTTAACTTTGTTAATTTTTTTACCTTTTTTCTTTGGGTGAGTTACAAACTTTTTATTTCGGGTGTATATGGTGATGGTCCAGTCTCCATCAGCAAAAAGTTCAGGATATAGATTGTATTGCGTTTTGCAAGTGTAACGTGATTCGATACTTTTTTTGTATTTATCGATAAAAAGAAGCTGAAGATCAGTTGAGCATAATATTACATTACTGTTGGCAATTGTGATGCTATCAATTGATTTAATTTTTTGACCGGATAAAACTGATAGGTTAATGTTAACGGATTGCTCAGGAACGAAAGTAAAATCAATGTTCAATTGATCTTTGGTAGTATTCTCAACAAATATTAGAGGTTTTATAAAATACTGAATGAGGCCTTGATCTTTATAGAAAGAAACATATGTTTTAGCATTTGATTGCGAATTACATACAAAACTTATTGCTGCTAGTAATATACATAATATAATTCTACTATTGATTATTTTCATTTCATATAATGTGTTATATAAACCCAGTAATGCAGATTTATATGCATTACTGGGCATTAAATTATTCTCCTGAAACAATAGTTTCAAATGTTTGGTAAATACCTAAAACATTTGTGTGCTTTTGGTCAACAGTTGAAATAGTTTTAATACCACCAGCTTTTGCAGCTTTAGAAATACTAGCATCTTGTCCGAAAGATAAACCAATAATCATTGTTGCTTTTGATGTACCAACTTTAGATCCTGTTGGGTTGCTTGTTGTAGCTACAGGCATAGTCATTGTACAGCTTGATAATAACGCAGCTCCAATAAATGCTGCAGCTAGAGATTTAAATTTTTTCATTTTTCAAAAAATATAAAGTTAAGATCCTACTCTTAAGGTTTTTCGGATACACCCGTTTTTAAAGTGAGACTGCTTCACTATGTTAAGTATTTAATAATAATGGGCACAATAGTAAATAAAAATTATGGAACGGACAAGCCTTAAAATTAGTGTTTTGATCAGTTGCTTAATGTAAATACTTCGGATAAAGTATATAACATATTATTGTGTTTGGTTTTAAATAGTTAACCCCTTTTGGGGGTTTGTAGTTCTGTGAAATTAGCTTGCTTTTTTTACAGGAATGAATGAATTTATCATGTTAAATAACGATGTGTTGCTTGCAGCTACCGATTATTTTAAACCCTTAAAACGGATTTTTGTTAAAAGCAGCTTTCATAACTACTATTATTGCATCCAGTATTGCTAGTACTGAATATTTAGTTCAGGATGAAGATGGAAATGAGCTTGCATCAGGTGGTTTATTTATGAGTAAAGAGAATGCTCGTGCAATGGGCGAGGTTTCAGATGCGCAATTTAATGCAGTAAAAAAACTAAAAGAAGCAGCTAAGTTGAATAGTGCAGCTAAGTCTACAAAAGATCACGTATACTTCCTTAAAGGATCTAAAACCGATAATGGCGATGAAATGGCTATTATTAAGGTTGAAAAAAGATTCAGGTAAAGAAGTGGATAGCTTTGATTTCGGGGATGATAGAAAAGTGATTTACCAATTGGATAAACTAACCAATAGATTATACTTTTTAGATGATGATGAAATAAAAGTATTCAATCTTGAATAATTAATTCAAAGTATAAAAATATGAAAGCCGCTTGATTCAGTTCAAGCGGTTTTTTTTTATTATCGTAAACCCAAATAGCTTTATTAGTATAGGTGCTACACCTAGCATTGAGAGAAGTAAAGGAATATGAAAAGGCCCAAACATAATATCAATACTTACTGGCCAAATACTCCAAATTATAAGTGATAGTAATTGACCAATTATACCAATTCTATTTTAAATCGAGCCTTAAATTGTTAATGAGGATTTATAGCTCTTAGTTAGTTATAAGTGTTCAATTATAAATGATAAACGGCGAACTCAAGGCTTTTATACAACTTACGTATTGCATGTATTAAAAATTAGCCCTAGCAGGTATATATAAAACTAAGCAGTATTTTGGGTATGTGTTTCGTGATAATTTATAAAAGTATAATTTAGCAACAAACAATACATGTACGTTTTTTAATAAGGTAGATATTTTTAATATGAGTAAAATAGAAACAACTTATAGGATAAGCACTGACCCAAACTTTTTAGATGCGCAAAATTGTATTACGCCAGAATTATCGATAAAATTAGAGAAGTTTCATAAAATGGCATTAGGCGGTAATAGGTCTAGCGTTAAAAAAATATTGGATGCCATTGAGCAATACCCGGATAATCCACAGTTGAAAAACTACTTGTCGGTACTATACGCAAATTTGAACGAAACTAAAAAAATGTATGATACCAACAGGTGGATTATTGCAGAACATCCTGATTATTTGTTTGGGAAAATTAACCTCGCAAATGAGTATTTTTTAGAAAAAGAATACGATAAAATAAAAGATGTTTTAGGTTCAGAAATGGAGCTAAAGGCATTGTACCCAAAACGCGATACTTTTCATCTAAACGAAGTTGTTTCGTTTTACAAATTTACAGTGCTGTATTTTATTGCCATTGACGATCTTGAACAAGCCCAAATTAGGTGTGATATGATACAAGAATTGGCACCTGATTCTGACGATGCAAGGTTTGTTATGACGCAAGTACTTGTTGCAAACATGTCAGCAAGTCAAAAACGTTTTGAAGAGGAAGAAAAAACAAAAATAAAGGTAGAAACAAAAGCACAGAATATTAAAACTGTTAGTGCGGATCCAAAATTTACCCATTCTGAAATTGAATGGCTTTATTGCAATGGCTTAAATATTGAAGCCGAAAAACTAAATACCATCTTGGCTCTTCCGAGGGAAACATTAATTGCTGATATTGAATTAGTATTGCAAGACAGTATTGATAGATATGGGTATTTTAATAAGCTGGTTAATGAGAATGACTGGGACGAAGAAAAGATGAACTTTATTGTTCATGCCATTTATATTTTGGGTGAGCTGAAAGCAACAGATAGTATAGAGCATGTGTTTAAAGTATTAAGTCAATCCTATGAATATTTCGATCTTTATTTAGGCGATTTTCTTACATCAATGCTATGGGAGCCTGTTTACAAAATGGCAGCCAATAATTTGGAGGTTTGTAAGCAGTTTATGTTTAAACCAGGTATTGATACCTTTGCCCTTACTACTATGCCTGATATGGTAGAACAATTCGCATTGCATCATCCTGAAAAGCGAAATATTGCTTTAAACTGGTTTAAAGAGGTCATACAGTTTTTTCTGAATAGTAAAATAGAAGACAATGTAATTGATAGTGATGTAATTGCCCTTTTAATATGCAATGTAATTGACATAAAGGGCTCTGAATTATTGCCCGAAATAGAAATGTTATTTGAGCGTAACATGGTATCAATGGGTATATGCGGTAATTGGGAGGAAGTGTGTAAGGCTTTTAAGCGACCCGACAAATACAATAAACGAAAAGAAATTCTTCCCATTGCTGAGCGTTACATAGAAATTACCTCAACTTGGGCTTGTTATAACGAAGAAGAAGGTAACTCAGAGTTTGATTATAATGATATTTTTGAACCACCTGTGATACCCATAAGAGCTGAACCAAAGCTTGGGCGAAACGACCCTTGTAATTGTGGCAGTGGAAAAAAATATAAAAAGTGTTGTTTAAATAAATAGTAACAAGGGGGGAGCAGCAAAGCTTCCCAATAGTTATCGCGAGTTTGTAACTCGTGCCTATGCAATACAAATAAGTCACGAGCTAAAAGCTCGCGCTAGCAATGCGTAGCCAAGTATTTGCTTAATAGATAATAATTACCCAAGCTGTGTTTATCATTTATAAGTGTTCAATTATAAATGATAAACGCTTAGCGGCTTGTTTACGCTATTGCGATAATTTATAACTTATAACTTACTACGAGCTGTAAATCCTCATTAACAATTACCCCAAGTCGCCTTGAGACTGCCGCGTTCCTCGCAGTGACGCAATATCGTAAAGCGCCTCGTCATTCCGAGGCACGAAGGAATCTTAAGGCGCCAAGTAAAGCGCATTGACACCTGTCTGCCGATAGTCAGGAATAATAAAATACTTCGGTATCTTAAACATTTTCCCCTAAGCTATGTTTCCATGTAAGAATAAACTTTAGGGGTGCCGCAAGGCTGAGATGATACCCTTTAACCTGATCTGGTTAATACCAGCGTAGGGAAAAGTTACTGAGGAGCCGTGGAATATCCATGTGTTGCCCCTATGGTTTATTGAATTTGTTAATCATTAATTTAATATACAATGGCCATAGAAAAAAAGAAACCCAGCAAGGATGTGATTACCCGCACTCCTTTTCCAGCATCAAAAAAAATATATGTAAAAGGAAGGTTGCATCCTATTAAGGTTGCTATGCGCGAAATTAGCTTGAGCGATACGCAATTACTCAATAGTCATGTAAAAACACCCAATGCACCTATTGCGGTTTACGATACCAGCGGACCGTATACCGACCCTAAAAAGGATATTGACATACACCAAGGTATTGAGCGCATCCGCGAAAGCTGGATTATCGATAGGGGAGATGTGGCGCAATTGCCAGCCTTTACATCAGCCTATAGCAAAGTGCGTAATGATGATGAACGCACACACGTATTTCGTTTCGAAAACAGTAAACTACCCCTAAAAGCCAAAAAAGGCGCCAATGTAACACAGCTGCATTATGCCCGCAAAGGTATGATAACGCCCGAAATGGAATACATTGCCATACGTGAGAATCAGCGCATTCGTAATCTTGATGAGATCAACCAACATCCTGGCGAGAGCTTTGGTGCCAATACCCCAAAAGGGTTTATTACACCCGAGTTTGTGCGCGATGAGGTGGCAGCGGGTAGAGCTATTATTCCATCAAACATCAATCACCCCGAGGCAGAACCCATGATTATTGGGCGTAACTTTTTGGTGAAGATCAATGCCAATATCGGTAACTCAGAGGTGACATCAAGCATCGAAAAAGAGGTGGAGAAAGCCGTTTGGTCAACCCATTGGGGTGCCGATACCATTATGGATTTATCAACGGGCAATAACATACACGAAACACGTGAGTGGATTATCCGTAACTCGCCCGTACCTATTGGTACCGTTCCTTTGTATCAGGCCCTGGAAAAAGTAAATGGCATTGTTGAAGATTTAACTTGGGAAATTTATCGCGATACGCTGATAGAGCAAGCTGAGCAAGGGGTCGATTATTTTACCATTCATGCAGGTATATTGGCCGAGCATTTGCCGTTAACTACAAAGCGTACCACGGGTATTGTTTCGCGTGGGGGTTCTATTATGGCCAAGTGGATGATGGAGCACAAGCAGCAAAATTTCCTGTACACGCATTTTGAGGATATTTGCGATATCATGAAAGATTACGATGTATCCTTCTCTTTGGGGGATGCTTTGCGCCCTGGTAGCATTGCTGATGCCAACGATAAAGCCCAGTTTGCTGAGTTAAAAACCTTGGGTGCCTTAACTAAAATAGCATGGCAATACGATATTCAAACCATGATTGAAGGACCGGGTCATGTGCCCATGCATATGCTTAAAGAAAATATGGACTTACAATTGGCTGAGTGTGGCGAGGCTCCATTTTATACCTTAGGTCCCCTAGCTACAGATATTGCACCGGGTTACGATCATTTTACATCGGGCATTGGAGCAGCTATCATTGGCTGGTATGGTGTGGCATTGCTTTGTTACGTTACACCCAAAGAGCATCTGGGTTTACCCAATAAGCAAGATGTTAAGGATGGCGTAATTATGTATAAAATTGCCGCCCATGCTGCCGATTTAGCCAAGGGGCATCCGGGTGCGCAGCAGCGCGATAATGCACTGAGTAAGGCACGCTTTGAGTTCAGGTGGAACGATCAGTTTAACCTCTCTATCGATCCGCTTACAGCTAAGGCTTATCACGATGAAACTATGCCTTCAGATACACCACATACAACGCATTTCTGCTCAATGTGCGGACCAAAATTCTGCTCTATGAAACTGAGTCATGAGCTAAAGGATTATGGTAATACGGAATTAAAGATAGACCTTAAAAACCTAAGTCCGGTGATGCTTTAGTTTAAGTATAAAGTATAAAGACATAAGTATAAAGATGAAGGAATTACGGTATCTACATCTCGTTCTTTATACTTTTGTCTTTTGTCAAAAATCTCTCATCTCACCTCTAAATTATAATAATGGAAAACTCATTTTTACAAGTTTATAATTCCTACAATTGGAATGATGTTAAGGCAAGTATATTAGCCAAAACGGATGCTGATGTAGCACGCGCTTTGCAAAAGAAGGATTTAGATATTGAGGATTTTAAAGCTTTGGTATCTCCTGCTGCAGATCAGTATTTAGAGTCTTTGGCACAGCAAAGTCATAAAATTACCCAGAAACGTTTTGGCAAAACCATGCAGTTGTTTATTCCGCTATATCTGAGTAACGAGTGTAAAAATATTTGCACCTATTGTGGCTTAAGTATTACCAATCGCATTGCCCGCCACACCCTAAGCGAATCGCAAATATTAAAGGAAGTAAAAGCCTTAAAAGCATTGGGCTTTGATAATATATTATTGGTTTCGGGCGAATCACCAACGGCTGTTAATATTCCTTATCTGCAAAAGGTGATACAACTCATTAAGCCCTTTTTCTCAAAAATATCCATTGAGGTGCAGCCCCTTGAGCAGAATGAATATGAGTTGCTTGTTACCGAAGGTTTATATGGTGTTTATGTGTACCAAGAAACCTACCACAAGGCCAATTACAAAAAGTACCATCTTGCAGGGCAGAAATCGGACTTTAATAATCGCATTGAAACCCCCGACAGGCTTGGTAGAGCTAATATTAATACCATTGGCCTGGGTGCCTTATATGGACTAGAAGATTGGCGGACCGAGAGTTTTTTTATAGCCCTGCACTTGCAATATTTGCGCAAACAATATTGGCAAACCAAGTACTCTATATCGTTTCCACGTATTCGCCCGCACGAAGGGAGTTTTACACCTAATGTGCCCATGAGCGATAAACAACTGGCACAGGTAATTTGCGCCTACCGACTGTTTGATAACGATGTTGAATTATCCCTATCTACTCGTGAATCTGCTCATTTTCGTAATCATATTGTTAAAATGGGCGTAACCAGCATGAGCGCAGGTTCAAAAACCAATCCTGGCGGTTATGTTACCGAGAAGGATTCCCTAGAGCAGTTTCAAATATCTGATGAGCGGTCGCCACAGGAAATTGAAGGGATGCTTAACAAAATAAATTACGAAGTAGTATGGAAAGATTGGGATGTTGTTTTTACCAAATAAGAGATGTTGCTTGTATGGTTAAATATCATGATATTTCTAGTGTTTTTACTATTTAACCTTTGATTAATGATTAGTATCTTGGCATGAGTATTGATTAAAGCATGCCACATTAAAATAGAATACCATGAGACCACCACTTAGTATTGTGCTAATAATTACCACAAGTTTATTAATATCAGCCTGCTGTAACACAAAATGTAAAACTGTGCGAGAAGTTAATTACCAATCATTTTCAGACTATCCGGTATACGAGGGTAATGATTTAGGAGCTATAGTAAAAAGTGGGAAAACCTGTTTTAAACTATGGGCACCAGAGGCTAAGGAAGTAAAACTGCGTTTGTATAAAACAGGCGATGGTGATAAGTTAATTCAAACAATTAGTATGGTTGCCAGTGAGCAAGGTACCTGGTCGTATCATACCAACGAGAATTTACATGGGGTTTATTATACCTATCAAACACTTTATAATGATCAGTGGAATGATGAAGTAGCCGACATTTATGCCCGTACCTCAGGAGTTAATGGTCATAGAGGAATGGTGGTAGATTTAAATAAAACCAATCCTAAAAATTGGGAAGATGATCAAAAGCCTGCCTTAACTAATATTAACGATATCATCCTTTATGAATTGCACGTGCGCGATATTTCATCTCACAACAGTTCGGGTATTACGGATAAAGGAAAGTTTACCGGACTAGTAGAAGAAGGTACCAAAAGTCCCGATGGCTTGTTTACAGGTTTAGATCATATCAAAGATCTAGGTGTAACTCATGTACATATATTACCTGCTTTCGATTTTCATTCAGTTGATGAAGCCGGAGATTTAGATTCTCAGTTTAACTGGGGATACGATCCCGTTAATTATAATGCTCCTGAAGGTTCGTATGCATCAGACCCTTATAACGGAGAGGTGCGTATTCAAGAGTTTAAACAAATGGTGCAGGGTTTCCATAAAGCAGGGATTCGCGTTGTTATGGATGTGGTTTACAATCATACTGGACCTGGCGAAAATTCAACTTTCAACCAGTTAGTTCCTGATTATTATTACCGCCAATGGGAAGATGGGAAATGGTCTAACGCCTCAGCTTGTGGTAACGAAACAGCCTCGGATAGAGCCATGATGCGTAAGTTTATGATTGAATCAGTTGCCTATTGGGCCAATGAATATCATATTGATGGTTTCCGTTTCGATTTGATGGGGATACACGACATTGAAACCATGAACCAGATTACAGATACCTTAAAGGCCATTGATCCTTCTATATTTATTTATGGTGAAGGGTGGACTGCTACCGATTCTCCTTTAAAGGAAAAGGATAGAGCTTTAAAAGCACACGCCAAACAAATGCCCGATTTAGCCGTTTTTTCTGATGATATGCGCGATGCCATAAAAGGACACTGGTCTGATTACAAGGAAAAGGGTTTTGTAAGTGGTAAAAAAGGTTTTGAAGAGAGTGTGAAGTACGGAATTGTTGGGTCAGTACAGCACCCTGATATTGATTATAGCAAGGTAAACTATTCTAAGGAGCCTTGGGCTAATACGCCATCACAAGCCATTAATTATGTATCGTGTCACGATAATCATACCTTATATGATAAGCTGCACGAGTCTAACCCCAATGCCACTGAAGAACAAATAATGGCTATGCACCGTTTGGCCAATACAATTGTATTAACATCGCAAGGTATTCCATTTTTGCATGCAGGGGTTGAGTTCGGAAGAACCAAATTTGGTGTAGAAAACTCATACAATGCTCCTGATTCAATTAACCAAATACGTTGGGGATTAAAGGCGATAAACCACAGCCAATATGTTTATTATAGAAACCTGATTCAGATGCGAAAGAATCATCCATCCTTTAGGATGAGCAGTACCAAAGATATTCAGGACTATATTAAAATACGAAGTGATATTAAATACGATAATGTAATTGCTTATAATATTGCTGGTGAACAATTGGGTGATGAGTGGGAAGATATTTTTATCGTATTTAACGGTAAAAGCAAAAGCGTAACTTATCCATTTAATGGCGATGGCTATAAATTAATTTGCGACGGGCGAGATATTGATGAGGATGGCTTACCTGTAGACATAACAAAAGGTAAGAAGTTAATTGTGCCACCACATTCGGCAATAATCATGGTGAAATAACTAGCTAAATTAAGCTAAGATAATCCCTAGTGTAATACTTATTTTCACTAGGGATTTTTTTGTTTTATAGGTTCTTGTTCTGATAATTTTAAAGCTATGATTTACTACAGTGTATTTAATTATTACGTCTAAGTACAAGAATTATTGTGTGTTATCTAGATTTGAGAGTGCTTAATAATATAGCACGGAGTACCCTTAATATCCTTTTAACATAAATCTAAAATGAAAAAAAGAAATTTTGTATTAATGGCTTTAGGGCTGTTGATATCTATGTCTATGTGGTCTCAGAAGGAGGCCGATTTCTACAAAAGTCCTGTTAATATGGGCGTGTATAAAAACCTGGTAAAAGATTATCAGGCTAATGTAACAGATAAGAATGATGATTCCGAAGTGCTGCAACGTGCTATCGACGAGGTCAGCGCTTTGAGTAATGGTGGGCGTATTTTTTTACCAGCAGGAAAGTATTTTTTGGCCAACGTAAATTTAAAGTCAAATGTACACTTGAAAGTATCACCTGATGCCATTATTTATCCAACAGAACGTTCTGATGATAAGAACTATTTTATTCTAGGCTTGGGTGATGATGATAAGGTGGTTGAGAATGTGAGTATTATCGGTAGGGAGGGAAGCTTTAAGGTCGACCTTCGTGTTGCCAATAATAAAAATGTAACCCCATTTCGTCTTAAAAATGTAGATAATTTCCGTTTGGAGAATATTATAGTTAAAGATGATATCACAAAATTTTCGGCTATTGCATTAAGTCTGGCGGAATATAACGGAAAATATTTCTCTCCTCGTAATGGGGTTCTTAAAAATGCTAGAATTACAAATGCGCATTACGGATATGGTTTGGTTCAAGCTCAAGTAGGTTCCAATATCCTGTTTACAAATTTAAGTGGTGAGGGAGGCGTAACCTTGAGGTTAGAATCAGGTTATTCAAAACTAAATCTTCTCCAAGTTGAAGGTTTATTTGATATTTATGGCCGTGATATTTCATGTACCAATGGAAATGCAGCGCTTATGATATCGCCCCATGCCCAAAAAAATGGTTATGTAAATATTGAAGGTGTAAAGGCGGTAAGCTGCGGTTTTGCAGTACGAATAGGTCAGGGCTATACCCGTACTGCTGAAGAAGAGTTAGGGATTAAACCAGGTTGGTTTGATAGTAAGTCAATAGTAAAAACAGTAAAAGCAACTTATGGAACCGAAGCTCAATTAAAGTCGAAGCATTTTAAATATATGCCTTGTGATTTACGTAACCTTATTGCCGAGGATATTAGTCCGGATGGAGAGAGTTACCAAGGTCCGTCTATTGCAGCTGTAATTAATGCATCCGTTGGTAATGGTGAAGGATATTATAATATGAGTGTAGAGGATGTTACCTCCATCGGTTTTAAAGAGCAGGATAAAGATGTATTACTTGATACTGACGTATATGATTGTTTGAAGTCGGCAAATGCTATTTCGCCAGATTTACAGTCTGAATTGGCAGAGGATTTTAAAGTATATCCTAATCCAGCTAATGAAATTGTAAACGTTCAATTGGGCAAATATGCTGAATCAGTTACTAGTGTTTTGATTCGTTCGTCAGATGGAAAAATAGTTACAAAACAGGCTGTTAATTTAACAGAAACAGTGTCTTTAAATATTAGTGACCTTGAAACTGGTATCTATTTTATAGAGGCTGGTACTTGTGTTAAAAAATTAGTTGTACAATAAATAAGTTAAACATAACAAAGGATATTAAGGTTAAGTTATTATAAGTGTTAAACTAAAGGGAATATCGTTTTATATGATATTCCCTTTTTTTATAAGTATATTATAAGGCACCGCATTGTGCTTTTTTTTATCTAACTACATTGGTGAAGAAAATAAAAAGGCAATATCAATTAACCTGTTCTTTTGGTGTAAACTTAAGTAGTAAGGGTATGAAATCTCTATTAGTGGAAATTAAAAACTGTACAATCTGCAATGAGTATTTGCCATTAGGCCCAAGGCCAGTTGTAAGTGCCAACCCAAACAGTAAAATTGTTATTATTGGGCAGGCCCCCGGTTTAGCAGTGCATAATTCAGGTATACCATGGGATGATAAAAGTGGTGAAAACCTAAGAGATTGGATGGGCATTGATAAGTTTAGCTTCTATAATTCTTCTAATATTGCGATCATTCCAATGGGATTTTGTTATCCCGGAAAAGGTAAATCGGGAGATAAACCACCCATGAAGCAATGTGCGCCTCAGTGGCACCAGAAATTATTGAGCGCTATAAAAAATCCTGAACTTATTCTGTTAATTGGCAAGTATGCCCAAGACTATTATTTGGGAAATAATGCAAAGGAGAACCTGACTAAAACGGTTTTAAGTTATCAGGAGTACCTACCAAAATATTTTGTCCTTCCGCATCCATCACCGCGTAATAATATATGGCAGGCTAAAAATGATTGGTTTGCTAAAAATGTTTTACCCTCTTTAAAACATCGAGTTGCTGAAATTTTAAACGAATAAAACACAAATCTGATTTTCAGGAGTGATATTATAGAATAACAATGCCGTTTTTACCCATAGCTTTATATTATTTACCCACAGATATTTTTTGCAGTTCCCCTTTGAGCATCTTTGCTAATAGAAACAAACAAAACTAAAATAGATGAAGAGAATTATATTCGCACTACTTTGTGTGCTTGCGTTTATTGGTGTAGAGGCTCAGACTAATGGAGAACGAACCATTATTACCTTAGAGGATAACTGGAAATTTAGTAAGGGAGATATTGCTGAGGCCCAACAGGTAGATTTCAATGATAGAAAATGGGAAACGGTTACCGTACCTCATGATTGGGCCATATATGGTCCGTTTGATAAGGAAATTGATAAACAAACAGTCCGTATTACTCAGAATATGGAGAAGAAGGCTACAGAGAAATATGGAAGAACAGGGGCTTTACCGCACATAGGAACGGCTTGGTATCGTAAAACTTTTACAGCACCAGCATATAAAAAAGGTAAAGAGGCTTTGTTGGTATTTGATGGCGCCATGAGTCAGGCCCAGGTATATGTAAATGGTCAAAGAGTAGGAGAGCGTCCTTATGGATACAGCTATTTCTATTTTAATATTTCGGAATATCTAAAGGAAGGTGAGGAGAATACATTAGCCGTTCGATTGCATAACGATCCTTATTCATCGCGTTGGTATCCCGGAGCAGGTATCTACCGAAAGGTACAGCTTATAGTAAAAGATGAAGTCAGTTTTAAGCAATGGGGAACGTTTATTACAACGCCTTATATAACAAATGATGTTGCTAAAGTAAATGTAAAATCTGCTGTTCAGGGGGATAACCTTAGCATTGAAACTGAAATTGTGGATGCAAGGGGCAAAATATGGGCAACTAAGAAATCAAGTGAACGCTATGGCAATGAGATAGAGTTTGATGTTGCATTACCAAAACCTAGCTTGTGGAGCCCAGAAGCTCCGAACCTATATTATGCCAATTTAAAGTTATATCAAGGCGATGAACTAAAAGATGTGCAGCGTATTCAGTTTGGTGTGCGCACCATTAAATATAGTGCTGAAAAAGGTTTTGAGCTAAATGGCAAAGTAACCAAGTTTAAAGGGGTGTGCCTTCACCACGATTTAGGACCAATCGGGGCAGCTATTAATGTATCCGCATTGCGCCGTCAGTTGGTAATTTTAAAAGATATGGGCTGTAATGCCATCCGATCTGCACACAATATGCCATCTATGGAGCAACTTGAATTATGCGATGAGATGGGTTTCTTATTTTTGGCAGAGAGTTTTGATGAGTGGGCTAAACCTAAAGTAGAGAATGGTTATAATCGCTTTTTTGATGAATGGGCTGAGGCCGATGTGGTGAATCTTGTGAGAGCTACTCGCAATCATCCATGCATTGTTATGTGGAGTTCGGGTAATGAGGTGCCAGATCAGCACGGAAGTATTGGTGTAAAACGTGCCAAGTGGTTACAAGATATTTTCCATCGCGAAGATCCAACTCGCCCAGTTACGGTAGGTATGGACCAAGTAAAAGCAGTTATGGAAAGTGGATTTGGTTCAATCACTGATGTCCCAGGCTTAAATTACCGCGTTCATTTATATGAAGAGGCCTACGATAAATTCCCGCAAGGTTTTCTTTTAGGCTCAGAAACGGCATCCACCATTAGTTCACGTGGGGTTTATAAATTCCCGCTTGAATTCACTAACATGAAACGTTATAAAGATGGACAGTGTTGTTCATACGATTTTGGTAGATGTAATTGGAGTAACGTTCCTGATGATGATTTTGTATTGCAAGATGACAAAGATTGGGTTATTGGAGAATTTGTTTGGACAGGTTTTGATTATTTAGGTGAACCAACTCCATACGACCGTCAATGGCCTTCGCGCAGTTCGTATTTTGGTATTTGCGATTTAGGTGGTTTGCCAAAGGATAGATTTTATTTATATCGAAGCCGTTGGAATACTGAGGATGAAACCCTTCACTTATTACCGCATTGGAATTGGGAAGGTAGAGAAGGGGAAACAACGCCTGTATTTGCTTACACCAGTTATGATAGTGCCGAATTATTTGTTAACGGTAAAAGCCAAGGGATTAGAAAAAAGAACAAGGAGAGCAATCAAACACGTTATCGATTAATGTGGATGGACGTGAAATATGAGCCAGGAACTATTAAAGTTGTGGCTTACGATGAAAATGGTAAAGCTGCTGCTGAAAAAGAAATCAATACAGCAGGTAAACCACATCAAATCAGATTGTCTGCTGATAGAGAAACCATAAAGGCCGACGGAAAAGAGTTGAGTTACGTAACGGTTTCAGTGCTTGATAAAGATGGAAATTTATGTCCAACAGCTAATAGTCAGTTAAACTTTAAAGTAAAAGGAGCTGGTAGCTATCGTGCCGCATGTAATGGTGATGCGACTTCATTAGAGCTATTTCACAATCCATCAATGAAGGCATTTAGCGGACAGCTGGTTGTTTTGGTGCAGGCAGGTACTAAACCCGGTGATATAACATTAGAAGTTAGTTGTAAAGGTTTGATAAAGAACTCATGCCAGATTGTTGCTGAATAATTTAACATAAAAGTCTATTAGTATTTGTTACTAGTAGACTTTTGTTTTTTATAGAAAACTAGAAAATAGAGGAAGATTATATGGTAGTTCTGTGTAGTGTGCTGATAATTAACCATCATAGAGTCATGTAAGTGTAAATAATATTCATCATAATGAAAATGACTTTAGTGTATAGATTATGGGCATTAATCAAATCAATGTATACATTATCAGGCGTTTGCGTATTAGAATATAAAACGTGTAAATTATGAAACATATATTATTATTTCTATTCTGTGTGTCAGCCACAATAGTTAGTGCACAGTTTTCATATTTAAATGATGTTCAGTTAGAAAGCGCAGCGGATTATTCAGAGTACACAGAAACAGTTTACGACTGCTGCGATTACTTATTATTAACACCATTTAGTAAAAAGGATAGTGAACGTATAGCAGCAACTAATTTTATTGAACGTTGGGTAAAAGGAGCTCCTAATAGTTCTTATAAAGTGAGTGAAAATATTCAATCATTAACTGATAATAGAACTGAATTATTAGGTTTATACTTTACATGTATTGCAAAAGAATTGGTTGAAGGAAATGCAGATAATAGTTTACAGGCCGAAGAAAAGGCAATTACATCATTTCTGGATTATTGCACCAACCCGATGAATAAACTAAAGTTAACTAAAGAAATAAAAGAACTCGCTCAGTTGAATAAAGCAGGAGAGTTAAATTCACTGTCAACATATTATAATGCGAAGAATAAAACGAATTAAAGTAATTCTCGCATTGTAGTTTTTTATGCGAGTATATTGGGGAAGAAGAGAGTGTGAAGAGTTTGCTTTAAAGCAAACTCTTTTTTATGCTTAATATTTTGGTATTATTCAGTTATTTTTATTTGATCAATACAAATTGATGCAGGTGTTCGCATATTATCTTCATCATCCATATCGGTTGAATGCAGTACCAGTTCAAGTTTGGTTATTAAACCTAAAGATTCAAGATTAATTGTAGTCCAATCTCTGATAATGTAGTTATCTCTATAAGCGTCAAAAGTATAATCAGCCATGTAGAACTCAATAGGCTCAGTTTTTGAGCCATCTGCCTTATGTCCTATAATATTTAGGGTAAACAAATCTTTCTCAGTACCGTCTCCTCCAAATTTTTTAGAGAGTTCATTTCCCTCTTCATCTTTAGTACCCTGCTCAAGAGCAAGTCGTGTACCGTAAGTATTATTTACTGATATACTTTTTACTAGGTGTTCTTTATTTTCATCAAAGGTGATAAAGGAGGATTTTAATGAGGGATCTTGCTTAAGCACAGCGAATATCTTTGAGCTGTATTCTGTAGGAGCACTATTCATACTAAAATAGCTTTGATTCACATCGTTTCGTGCACCACTTAAATTAGAAAAGGTAAAGCCATACCATTCTTCTACTAAATCGGGTTTACCAACTAAACTAAAGGAGGTTTCTCCTGAGGTAAATGAAGTTTCATTATTAGGCGCATCCCAAAAACTATTGCTAGACAAGGTATCTAGTTCGTCAAAGTCTGTTAAAAATAAACTGGTTATTATGTAGTTATAGGTAGCAGAACCTCTATCATTATTTAAAGAGAATGTATAATTGAAAGTGCCTAGTTCATTGTATTCGCGTTCATAAATTAATTGATTTGATATGATTTGATCTTCTTCATGAGAATACCATGAGTATTGAGAATCGTAATCGTAGGTAATTTTTGGGTAAAGGACGAACGAACTGTCTATCTCAACTTCATATCCATCTTCAGGCATATCTGAGTATATTTCAGATACTGGTATTTCACGAGTTTGATCTTCACACGAAGAGAAACTGAGAACTGCTGTAAGTATTATAAGGCTTATATATAGTTTCATCTTTATTTATTTACTAGGTTAAATTGGTGATCTAAAAAATCAGGTATTTGTTCAGCACCAATGCGTTTTGCAACAATATTTTTGTCTTTATCAAGCACGTATATTACTGGAGTGCTATAAATATCGTACAAATTACGAAAATTACTTTGGTTATAAGGATCATATACATTAATCCACTCTTCCAATTGTTTTTCCTCTATAAATTCGGTCCAATGTTCTGTTTCAAATTGGGTATATACAGCAAATACTTTTACACCTTTATCTTGGTATTTGTCGTAAACTAGTTCCTTAATTTTCGGAATTTCTTTTTTGCAATGGCCACAGTCTGGCTCCCAAAAAACTAAAATAGTATAGTTGGCAAAAACCTCACTAAGTTTGTAGGCTTCTTTATTTGGAGTGTATAATTTAAGGTCGGGTGCTGTATTACCCAATAAGTTTGGTTTTAGTTTACTTACGCGGTCTTGTAATTTATCAATAAACTCTTGATCAACCCAATCGGCTTTTCCCGATAGGTAAAATGTTTCTGCTAAATCAACCATTGCAGCATCCATACCCATCACCTTACTTTCGTTTACTAAATTAAAAGTATATTGAATTAGGTATTTCTCCATTTCGCTATTGCCTTCAGCCAACTTAACAATGCGTTTGGCTTCCTTACTTAAACTATCAGGCATCTGAAACACTGTTTTTGTAAAAAAGCTTTCCAATTTATTCGTAAAAAAAGGCGTTCGCAATAAGCGATCATCTTTCAGATCTATATTATCGAAGTAATGGTTTTTGTAATATTCATATTTCTTCCATTGAATAATAGAATCATTTAAGCTTTTATCAGCAGCAAAATCGGGGATCTCAACTTCACGCATGGCCGTAATAAAAGAAGCTAAAAATGTATTAGGATTATTGGCTGTGATATGATCCCATTGCTTGTTTACTTCAGTTGAAAGCGAACCAAGTTCTTCTTTCCAATCCGCAACAGATGGGTCTTCAGGTGACGTTTTAATCTGTTCTTGTAGCGATTTTGCTTTTTCTTGTTGCTTGGCAATAAAACGTTGGTATTTATTAAATGCAGCTTCTTGCTTGTTATTTTTTACTGTTAAAGTATTAACAGGATTTGATTTATCAGCTGCAATCTGGAAATGTTGCTCATCATCTATAATAATATCAAAGAAGTTCTGATCGGGCATATAAATGATGTATACTCCACCCGGAAGTTTTTCTTCCCCAGTAAAGGTTCCATTACCGTTTGAATCAAGGTCAATGGTATCGTTTACCAACATTTTCTTATTAAAATAATGACCAAGAATAAGGGTGGTATCTTGCCATCCATTAATGTTTACATCAATTTTATAACCTTGGGCCGTAGCAGAGGTAACAAATGTTACAGTGGCTATGAATAGGAATATGATACGTTTCATTGGTTTCTTTTCGTTCAGTTAATTATTTAATGTTGAATAGTATGCTAATTTATATATGTCATACAGAAACATGCTCGGTTTCTTTGATGCTAAATTCTTTTCAATGCTCGACCCTAAAGTTTTATACAGTGCACTAAAAATAAAAGTTCCATGGCATCTTTTTAATTTTTGATGTGCCTTTAATAGTGTAATGCGCTTGTATATTAGTTCATCCTTATTTATACTTTCCAAGTAATAAAGCGTTTCTATGCGTTGTTTTGTTTTAGTAATAAACTCGTTATTCGTTTCTAAGCCAATATGAGTTACCGGGTTATCAATATGAACAATGTTAATGCCATTTTTCTCCAACTCTATTCCATACATGGTATCCTCGTGTCCCGAGCGTTTAATACTTTCATTAAAAGCAACGGTATTAAATAATTCTTTTTTAACCAAGAAGTTATTTGACATGAAACTTTTGTTGGGTACTTTATTTCGAAGTGCAGCACTATGGTCTTCTCTTTTTTTGCCAACTATCCACCTAAGTGAAAATTCAGAAGAGGGTAATGTACTTGGGTGCACGCGTCCTCCGCATACTATAAGGTTTTTCTGAGTTAAATGAGGAATGTATTTCTGTATGTAATCGTCTTGTATATCCGAGTCGCTATCTAGGAAGAGGATATTATTGTAGGCAGCATCAGCTAATAATTTATTTCTGATGGCAGCGCTTCCTAGATTTTGTGGTAGCTCGTGATATATTATATTTTTATTATTGCCAAGCGTATGATTTACCTGCTTGTAATTTTGAGTGGAGCCGTCGTCATAAATGCGTATTTCAAATTCAATTTTACATTCAATTGCTTGAACCATCAATTTATTTGTGATAGCTCTAACATCAACATTATAAACAGGTAAACATATACTCAGCATTCAGTTTCTTTTTACTATATACTTCTTGTGTTTTCTTTTAACCAAGCCTTAAGTGTATCGTTTAAGAATGGTGATACACTTTCGTATACATTTTTATGGTAATTATTTAACCACAGAATTTCTTCTTCAGTTAGTAATTCTTTTTTGATTGATTTTAAATCGATAGGACACAGAGTTAATGTCTCAAACTGCAAGAAATCTCCAAATTCAGTGCTCTGAGCTTTAGTAGTCAGTAATAAGTTTTCTATACGTATCCCATATTCATTTGCTCTATACAATCCTGGTTCGTTAGAACTTACCATGCCTTCCTCAAGACAAATGCCATTATCATCTGGGCGAATACTTTGAGGACCCTCATGTACATTCAGGAAACAACCCACGCCATGCCCCGTACCATGCCCATAATTTAAGCCATGAGACCAAAGTGCTTTACGTGCTAAAATATCGAGGTGAACTCCTCGAGTTCCTTTTGGGAATATGGTTGAATCGAGCGCAATATTACCCTTTAATACTAGCGTAAAATCTGTTTTTTGTTGTTCTGTAGGTTCGCCAAAGTGTATAGTTCTGGTAATGTCAGTTGTACCTTCTAAATATTGACCACCAGAATCTACCAGATAGAATGAGTTGGTGGTAAGTTTAATATCTGAGTCTTTATCAGCTGAATAATGCACTATAGCACCATGAGCACCAAACCCAGAAATAGTTCCGAATGATTCACCAATGAAATTTTCGTTTTCAGCTCTGAATTTCTTAAGCTGTTTAGAAGCACTAATTTCACTTACATTCCCTGAAGGAACTTCTTGCTCGAGCCAATGTAAGAATTTAGTCATCGCCACACCATCCTTAAGCATAGCTGTTCTAAACCCATTCTGTTCAACCTCGTTTTTTGTTCCTTTAATACGGCGAACATAGCTAGGGTTCTCAATTTTAATAACTTCTTTAGGTATTAATGAGTAAATACGCGCATTGGTAGTAGAAGTATCAAAAAGTAGCCCAGAATCACTTGGCATTTCGTTAATCCACTTGAAAACGTCTCCATATAAATGAATTGAGATTTCATCATTAGAGAGTTCTTTTCCAATATTTGCGGTTATTTTATGCGTATCTATAAATAGATGAACACTGTCAAGAGATATTATTAAATAAGAATGAAAAACCGGGTTGTAAGATACATCTGAGCCCCTTAGGTTTAGTACCCATGCAATTTCATCAAGTGCAGAAACGATATAGTGCGAAGCATCCACATTGCGCATTTCTTCACGAATCATTGTTATCTTTTCAGTTCTACTTAAACCAGCATATTCAGTATCGTGAACAAATACGTTATTTTCAGGAATAGGAGGACGACCTTGCCATATTTCATCTAAAATATTTCCTTGCGTATCAAGATGTAAGCCGTATGGTTTAAACTTTTTAGCTAGTTTACGCGCATCATCAGTAGAAAAAACAAGGCTTTCAATTGAAATGGTGCTTCCGGGATTTAATCTTTCAGCAATCCAATCAGAATAGTGAGGTGTACTACTTTCTCCTGTTTTATATAAATCAATTCCAGAGCCAGCTAGTTCATCTTCAGCCTGAAGATAATATCTACTATCGGTCCATAGGCCTGCTTCATCAGCCATAATTACTATGGTGCCTGCTGAACCAGTAAATCCAGAAATGAAATCTCTTTTTTTCCAATGTCCGGATATATATTCACTCATGTGAGGATCGCTGTTTGGTATAATAACAGCATCTATACCGTTGGCTAGCATTTTAGTGCGAAGCAAAAAAATATTATCTGCAGTTGACATATATGTGTGTTTTATGTTGTTAGTCGAAAGTTATGTCTTTGTTTTTATTGAAAACAATTACACTTGAATTTGTATTGGGATTATCACCAATAACTCCTGAGAAAGAAGTTTTGTTGTGATCTTTAATCAAATCAAGTTCACTTGTATTCGGATGGTTTATTTTTGCATCTTTTACCTCACCATTAATGATGTACGATGCAGATGGGTTTAATTTCAGAGTTGTTGGAGTATTATTGTTACTAATTAGTAGCGAACTAAAATTATTAGAAGAGCCATTAATATTGAGCTTTCCTTCTTCTAATTCAAACTTTCCATTCGTGCTAAAATAATCAAGATTTATAGCACTGTATTTACCTAGTAAAACAATGTTATCTGTTTTGTCTATTTGTATTTTATCAAGATTAGTATTTCCATCTAGTTTTCTATTATCTAGAATTGAAATATTACTATATTCTGATTTGAGTAAAATAGAATCACACTTCGTTATTAATATTTCAGAACTATTACTGTTTATACTCGCATTCCCCAACAGATTAATATCTGCCTTACAGAATTTTAAATTTAAGTAGTTTTTAGTTTCTGCCAGTTCTGCTCGGATATCGTTAACAATTAATGAGCAATAATTAAGCTTGAGATTTACCCCATTTGTTGTTTTTGGGATAACAACATTACCATGATTATTCGTAATATTCAAAGCAATGTGTTCAGGTACAAAAATGTTGTGTATAATCTCGTAAGGCACCGTGCTTGAGAAGTCTTTACTTAGGGTTGTAGTAGTATTAATGGCATCTTTAGTGTTCTTTGTCTTTACTTTAATTAGAGCTAATAGTTCTTCAGCAACTACCAATTTAGGCGTGAGAATTTTCACGGTTGATTCAACACTAACAGTTTCTTTATCCCAATTATGGATATTTATTTTGGCGTGTAAGCTTTTTATATTGAGTTCTTTGATTCCTTCTGAAGAATAGATGTTAAGAGCATAATTGCAGGTGTCAACTAAGTTTTCGTTTTGCGCTTTAACTAAACTCAGGTTGATGGTTAAGGCTAATATGATAAATAATATAAGTCTCATTATTAATTTTTAGAATTATTAATAGCTTCAAAAGTAGCTAAAAAGAAGTACTCGATAAAATTTTAGTTAACGTTTCCTACTTCCTTTGTATTATCAATGTTCATTCTTTCTACTCTTCCTCCTCCTCAGCTTCTTCTTGAATGTCTTGACCTGCTGCTCTTGTGGCCTTACTTATGGGGCTTAAACCAAACTTTTTAATAAATCGATTTAACTTAGTTGTTGGAGATAATATAAACGTATAAGGTTTTTCAGTTATTCCCACTTTTAGTTTTCTGTCTGCAGCTTCAAGCGTTTGTACGGTGTTGTTATAATCATCCGATGATGATAAGGTTTGCATCATACCATTCTTATACGAGTAGAAAAACCAATTATCCTTATCAAACTGAAGGAACATTTCTATTGAGTTACCGCTGCGTTTTTTTGTAATCTCAGCTTTAACATCAACTTGCTTATTTACGGCATAGCCATCTATAAAACTGATGTCAGCTTTTCCGTCGGCAATATACGTATGTGCTTTCCCATTAAATTCAAAGTCTATATTTCCGAATAGCAACATTGTTTTTAACTCAGGATTAATATCCTCAAATAAGGCATTTGATTTTAGTTTTGAGCTAAGAGTTTTTGCTTCTTTTTTACCAACCCATTCACTTAACCTTTTATTAAGTAGTTCGTCACTAATTTTACTTTCTTCAGCTTTTGATTGTTGTATGGTTTTTACCATTTGAGCACTGGCTTCTTCATTAAAGAAGAAATCTAAAGAGAATAATGTGTTTAATGTGATTTCTTTCTTTTTAGGATTATCAGTAATCGTTCCTGAAGCAGTTGTTTTAACCTGGTCAAGGTCAATACCTAAATTAAGAATACCTTGTGCTACAATATCACAGTTAGTATTTGAATACCTCAATATTGTACCTGTTGTATCAGGATTTGCGATCTTTTCCATTGAACTTATTTCAAAGGCATTTTCATTGCTATTGAAATATAAATATTCATCAGCCGTAATAATTGGTATATCGCTATAATCTTTTCTGCTACCTAAAAACGAGGAGTAAACATGAGATGAATCCTTAGTTAAAAAGAAACCTCTATAAACGTTATCGCGATCGTAGTTTACTGGTTCTGCGCCAATTGGTATAATAACATTGTTTGGATCAATAGCTTCTTCAAAGTATACAAAAGTTTGCGGGCCACCATTACACTGATGCAGCATTTGAGCACCTCCTTTAAATGTAAATAGTGGGTCTGAAGCCAAAAGATTAGCCTTACCCTTAAAGGTGAAGTTTTCATCAAAGGTAAATAGGTCTTGACTTATTATTGTTCCATTTGCTATGGTTCTATTGTTTTCATTCAAGTTAATCTCACTCAGGTTTATTTTATAATTTTTGCCATTGCCATTTACATAATTGTATTCACCATACCCTGAATACGCATTTTTACCATCAACTTTCATTGTGGCATTATAAATGGTATGTGTGTGTGATGTGTCGGCTAAAACAATTGTTGTACTATCTAGGCGAGCCATATCAGCATTTTCTCTAATGGTAATAAAACCATCACTAAGTTTCAGTTGGGCATCGGCTACTTTAAGCTCAGTTACCTCCTCGGCATAAATTATTTTGTTTTCAACATCATATCTCGCCAAAGGAGCTCTAAATTCCAGTGAGTCCTGTTTTCTGTGAGTAGAAATAAATCGGTTACCCTCAGAACCACTGGTTCCCATAAAAATGTCGTTTAAATCCATATCCCATGAGAATTCACTAATGTAAGAGATGTACTTGTTATCGGTAAAGTTTACTAAACTACCGCCTGATTTGGAAACAAAGGTCCCTTTGCGAGTTTCGAAATCGATGTTTGATATTAAGTTGGTAGTGTTAAAGGATACATCTTGAACATTCTCTGCAAGCACAAGGTTAAAGTCTGAGGAATCAGCTAATACAGTGTGCCCACCAAAAGTCATTATCGGAGATACAATGTTGGCTTTATCCATATAGAATGTTCCTTCTCCTTTTGCACCGTATTTATTAATAACAAGTTTACCATCTAGGTTTGCCTCGTTATTATACATAGTGAAGCTTTCTTCCTGAGATTTGGCCATCAACTGATCTTTATAAGGTTTATAAACAATAGTATTGTAATGGCCAATAACATCAGGATACTCAATACCATCTTCACGCTTTTCAACGGTAAATTCTTTTGTAATTCCATTAACCTCTTCTGGTAAAAATAAGAAGTCGTCTGAAGCTGATGTTGTAGTAAGGTATTTTAAAATACCATTACCTCTTAAGCCTTGATTACTTTGTGAGATATTACTAAAATAGGTTGCTCTTCCTTCGTAAATTCCATATCCTTCAGCAGGTGCAGTTCGGTTAAAGCCGAGCGAGAAATCGGGCTGTATAGTAAGTGCTTCATTAAAGGTTGGGAAGATATTTGAAACAAAGGATCCTGTAAAGTCAAAGTTAGAACGAGAGAGCTGACTAATACTATCCAACATAAATGTATCTAATTTAAAGTAGAACTTTTCTCTATTATAAGCCCCATTCTGTATTTCGGGCTTATCGTAATAAACATACGATTCTTTAGTACTATTTAATATCGGGTATTGACTATAGGATTCGGTACCCGACTTGTTATCAGCTTCATCAATTTTGAGTGTTCCCGATAGATTTTCAATTGCATTACGAACGTAGGTAAGTTTTCGTCGTCCAAAATAGTCAAGCTCACCTGTTTGGACTTTCATTCTTAAAGAGTCAATATTAGTCATCTCTATTAAGAATTCTTCATAATTAAATTTAAAGCCATTTCCGAATAAGTTTAACATACCCGCATTTATGGCTCCATCAAATACAAAGTTTCTGTTATGTTTTAACATGATGTTTTCATTAGCCGGGAAGAATACAACATTTTGATGGTCGGAAATAGAGATGGATTTTACTCCATTGATATTGAGATCGTAGTTTTTTAAATCGAGTGTGGCATTCGCTAGGTTGCCAGGTGTGTTTGAGGCAAAACGAATTACATCGTAATCTTTTTCCCCTAAGCGAAATTGGAGGTAATCTTCAAGCCTTTGCCTAATAATAATTTCATCGGTATTAACATTATACCCAATAAAGCCATAAAAGGAAAGGTTAATAACCTGTTGCCTCACTTGTGCTTCGGGTAAACCTAAGTTTTTAGCATACTGTTTTGCAGTAAAGTTATTACCATAATAGAGGGCGCAATTTTTTAGTCCTTGTAAGGGATGAATAGCATCCATGCCTTGTAACTGATTGTAAAATGACTCTCTGAAGTAACTTAGAGATTCAAAGGCACCATGGTTTTCAGCAGCGCCAGCTACCATCTTTAGGTCCATAATTGCACTGTCAAGCTGCCAGGTAAGCAGCTCAATATCCATACTTACGTTATGATATGTATTAAAGTAAGGACTAATTGATAAACCTTCTCCATTGCGTATGAGGTGTAATTCATTATTGTCAACCATGTACTTAAACTGAAGCCCTGGGTGGTAAATAAACCCAGTATCTAAGTCCATTTTTATTTCAGTATCTGTACTTAGAATTTGATCTGATCGGAGTGCGAAGAACAATGATTTTGCAGTTAAAAAGGCTGTGTCGTTTCTTAAAATAGTTATCTCAGCAGGATCTTCGTAGGTTCCTGCACCCAAGAACTTAGCACCATTCTGAGCAAAACCACCTTCGTAATTTACATTAGGTTGAATATTTTCAAGGTTGAAACGTTCCTGTGTAGATCTGAATTGAGGATAGGTGGCGTTATCGGGATTTGAAATATTCATTACCTTATGACGTAATGATCCCTTTAATGGATGATCAAAGTAGGTGTGGTTGTAAAAGTCTACTTCTTTTATTTCGAAAGAAGCGCTTTTAAAAGGTATTGAATATTCTTTAAAAGTAGCATAAACTTGGTTAGCTTTAAACCCTGCGTTTTGCCAGGTTACTTTACCATCTTCACCTCTCCAAATATTTGTTTTGTAATTAAACTCACCCTTGGTGTTGTATATCTTTAGGCTATCGCTTTTAGAAAAGCAAGTTAAAGTCATCGGGTTAAATTTAACGATTAACTCATCCTTAAATTCTAAGGTCCAATTGTTATCACTAGCTTTCCATTGAGCAGAGGGTGTTTTGTATATGAAGTTGTCTTTTAATAAGGCATTAGTTGTAATTAGCAGACTATTAATTTTACGCAGTGGATATCGCTTTTCTTTTAATAAGCTAACAATTGCATTATTCCAAGCATCAAAGCTTGTGGTAGCAATATCAGATAGAATATAATTGCGGATGGTATTAAGGTAGGTCTCGTAATCAGGAATAGGTCTGGCGCGTTTTAAGGCCAGTAGATTACAGTTGTCGATAATGAGTTTTTTGTCCTGATCTGTTATATCTGGATTGTACCAGAATATCTCCAGATCTTCAATAAAGCTTTTAGCATACTTTTTGTCGCTAATGCTTTTAAAAAGGTCTTCAACTTGAGGTAAAAACTCCTCAGGATTATCACTGAAGAGTTGTGTTTTGTTTTGTGCAAAAGATTGGGTAGCCATCAATAATAGGATGGCCATTATAAATTGTAATCTCATAAATTTAGCTTAAAAAGCCATATACGAGAGAGCTACCCATTTGTTATCCTCTTTTACAGTTATTTTTTTAAGCTTGTTACTAGAGCACTCGGCATCAATAACATCAATGTCAGAATTATAGAATCCACTAAGTAGTAGTATGCCTCCTGTGTTTAGGCAGGCTCTATATTTTTTAATGTCTTCTAAAAGAATATTACGATTGATATTGGCCAAGACAATGTCATATTGTTTACCCGAAAGTAATGCGGCATCACCCTGTGCTACATCCATATTATCAATATGATTAAGCTTAATGTTTTCTTTGGAGTTATGGTAAGCCCATTCTTCAATATCAATTCCGAATACCGATTTAGCATTGCGCATTGCGCATAGAATTCCGAGTATCGCGGTTCCACATCCCATATCTAAAACTGATTTGCCTGTAAAATCCATTTCAAGAATATGCTTTATCATTAGACCTGTAGTTTCATGATGACCAGTACCAAAAGCCATTTTTGGGTCAATTAGTACGTTGTATTCAACTTCTTTTACATTAGTATGAAAAGGACTTCGAACTACGCAGCGATCATCAATCTCAATAGGTTGAAAATAATTCTTTTCCCAAGTTTCATTCCAATTCTGATCTTCTAAAGGTTCACTAGTATAATTAGTCTGGTAATTTTCATCATTCAGCAAATGAAGTGTTTCTAGGTCTTCAGTATTAAAGTCTTGTGTAGGAATGTAAGCATCAAGCCCACTTTCTGTTTCCTGAAAGCTATCGTAAGCAAATTGTGATAACTCAGCAATTAGTATTTCTTGAATTGTTTCTGAAAGTGGGGAAATAGTAAAGCTTACTTTTGTGTATTGCATAATATAGAAATAATTAACGCAATAGTGCCTTTACTATTACGAATTGTGAATGATAGATTACTTTTTTGCAAAAGTATATATTTAGTGCTTCAAAGTATCAACTTAAGGTGTTCTTTTAGTAATAAAAAATGGCCACTCTCAAATATGAGATGGCCATTCTATATCATTTGGGTTTTACCGACTAAAATGCGTCAATAATACCTACAAAATCAGCAGCAGCTAAAGCAGCACCACCAATTAAACCACCGTCAACATCAGGGTTTGAGAATAACTCTTTTGCGTTACCTGGCTTACAGCTACCTCCGTAAAGGATAGAAGTGTTATCAGCAACTTCAGCACCGAATTTATCAGCAACGATAGAACGGATATAAGCGTGAATCTCTTGAGCTTGCTCAGGAGAAGCTACTTTACCAGTACCAATAGCCCAAACTGGTTCGTAAGCTAAAACGATTTTAGCAAACTCGTCAGCAGAAAGGTGAAATAAAGCCTCTTCGATTTGAGATTTTACCACTTCGTTTTGTTTGTTAGCTTCTCTTTCTTCAAGAACCTCACCAATACAGAAAATTGGAGTTAAACCGTTAGCTAAAGCTAAGTCAGTTTTAGTTTTTAAAGTAGCGTTAGTTTCGCCATAGTACTCTCTTCTTTCAGAGTGACCTAAGATCACATACTCAGCACCTGTAGATTTTACCATAGAAGCTGAAATCTCACCTGTGTAAGCACCAGATACTTGGTCAGCACAGTTTTGAGCAGCAACACCGATTTTCGCGCCATCAACAGTTTTAACAACCTCAGTGATGTGAGTAGCAGGAACACCGATAACTACATCGCAGTTAAGTGTTTTTGAAGCAAGAATTGTGTTTAATTCGTTTGCTAATTCTACCCCTTCTTGAAGGGTTTTGTTCATTTTCCAGTTTCCGGCAACAATGTTTTGTCTCATCGTAAAAATGTTTGTTATTAGAATATAAAAATTACTTTCGTTTACTTAAATAAATGATACTTATAAAAAGTACCGTACCTAATACTAGGCACCATAACCAATATGAATTTGCTTGCTTTTTCTGTTCTTTTAAAGAATACGAAATGGGCTTAGAAAACTCATTGGCAGATGGTATATTATTATAGTGCCACTTAGATATTATGGTTCCGTCCTGTATAAGAATGACTCCTGGGTTAGAGCGTATCATGGTTTTTAATACTGTTTCGTCAGCAGTTAGGTATTGATAACCTGCATTATTGGCAAATTCAAATTCAGAAATATCAGCATTGCTCGATGCTGTTAATACATAGGTGTTGATATTCTTTTCTAAACCTAAGTTTTTGAGTGCTGTGATTTTGTTAAAGCTATTTTCCCAATTTCCTTTTTTTATTTGTGGGCTCACAACTAATAGGGTAGGAGTGCTCGAGTTTAAAAGGGTGCTGGTAAAATCGTTTCCTTCTTCATCAATTAAAACAAAATCGTGAATGGGTGGCTGATACCCTTCTTTAATTACTTTTGTTTTGCTGTCAACAAACACCCAAGTCGTATCCGTGTATGGGTAATTCTCAGCAGAGAATTCTTTTTGCACACCATCTTTTTCAAGAGTAAATGTGGTCAAATATTCAGGTTGCTCAGCACCATCGGGTATAGTCATACCTTCTTGAATATTGGCTCCAATATGATAAGGTCTAAAATCCAGAATAGGTAAATGGTTTAATGCAGCTATGGATATATATACAATAAGCGATGATAAACCAAGAGTTGTTAAAATACTTTGAAACGCATTTAGCCTAGAGGGATAGTTTTTACGATTAAAGAATACGTAAAGTGTAGGAACAAGTAAAACAATGTTCTTAAGAAAAGTCTCCCAATTGCTTAATTGATAAGCATCGCCAAAACAGCCGCAATCAGTAACCGGATTAAATAAGGCTATCCACAATGTAAGAGGTGTGAAAATAGCCATGAATATTGTGACTATTATCGAAAATAGTTTATTGCGTAATCCTATAATTAAATGAGCGCCTGTAATAAATTCTAAGGCTGATATACCTACAGCCAATACATAAGCAATGCTGCTAAAAGCTTCAACATTGAAAGCAACAAGGTAATCTGTTATTTTAATAGCGTAACCGGTTGGGTCAACTGCCTTTGCAAAACCCGATAAAAGGAATACAACGCCAACAATTACTCTACTTATTATAAATAATAACTTCTTCATTAAACTTTATTCAGGAAACTCTAAGTGAATCATTGCAAAGATTGCGTAGTTAATCATATCTAAATAATTGGCATCAATACCTTCTGATATAATTGTTTTTCCTTTGTTATCTTCAATTTGTTTTGTTCGGTGCAATTTCATCAAAATTAAATCAGTAAATGAGCTAATTCTCATGCTTCTCCATGCTTCATCGTAATCATGGTTTTTATTGCACATTAAATCTTTGGCTTCGTTTAGGTTTTTTAGGTATTTGTTTAAAGCTTCTTCTGTATCCATCTCTGGCGAATCTGATGTGCCCAATTCAAGTTGGATGATAGCCATTGAAGCGTAGTTGATTATGCCAATAAATTCTGAACGAACACCTTCATCAACTTTAGAAACACCTTTGGTTTCGATACTTCTAATTCGTTGTGCTTTAATAAATATTTGGTCTGTCATAGAAGCCGGACGAAGTATACGCCAAGCAGTTCCATAATCCTTCATTTTCTTTATAAAAATATCTTTACAGATATTGATAATTGCATCAAATTGCTCGTTAGTCTGTTTTGACATGAATCTGTGTTAAATTTCGGAGCGTAAATTTACCAAAAAAATTAACTATTCAATCTGTTGCTTGATAAAATATACCTAGATTTTTAATTCTTGATAGTTCCAGAATTTTTAATGCAAAAATTCAGTCCTAAAATGGCCCATTTGTTCAATTTTTAAACGCGACATACTTGAAGTGCCTTCGATGTTTCATTTAAGTCTGTTATTCTTGCTCCTTCATTATAGTGAAAATGTAGCTCGATTTCTAATTATCATCGAGTAGAGGATCAACTCTAATACACAAACGAATATTCTTTTTTAGCTGTATTGTTGCAATTATCTTCCACTATTAATTCTAAACTGTGTTTTACACCTTTAACAACTGGAGTTTTATCTAATTTGCACCAAATTAATTTAGATTTAGCATCGTATTCAAAAAGGCACCATTTACCATCAATGAAACCATTATAGGATTTTATACCACTATAACTATCCGATATTCTAAAATAGATGATTCCCTTTGTGCTATAATTATGATTTGCAGGAATGTTTCTCAAAGAAATACTCGGAGGGAGAGTATCTTTTGATAATGTATATTTTCCAAAGCTTCTTGTTTTTAAGCTTAGTTTACCATCATTAAAATTGCCACCTGCATAATATAAATTACCCTTGGAGCTTACACTAGCAATACATAATTGTTCATGATTTGTAGAATCGGTACAGTTAAAATTTAATTCGATAGAGGTATGTAAAGGAATACTCGAATCACCAATTTCAAATATAGGATTGTTTTCTTTACTCTTTTGTTTTAGTTCTCTAATAATGATTGCTTCATTTTTATACAGACTATTTTTTGGAATGTGACAAGAGAAGTTTTCTTCCTCTAACTTAAAATCTTCCTTACAATTAACTTTGTGTTGATTGCTTATTTTATTCGGTTCAACACTAGGGTAGGATTTAGTATCAGCAATAATGTTAAATCCTAGTTCAGATTTATTACCCGCAGCATCTTTAGCAATAAACTTTAAATGGTCTTTACCTGTACAATTTATTATTCCATCATTGACAGTGTTTGAGTAGATGCTTAGTTTATTGTTCTGATCTCGGAAACACTTTTCATACCTACGACCCGTTTTTTTCTTATACGAATAATCGATGTGGCTATTTAGATATCTGCTTTCATAAAACGAAAAACGGAAAAGCTCCCATCCATATATTGGAGTGTCATTTTTGTATAAGTCTAGTTTATAAACTCCACATTTTTTCCATGAACCCGACATATAATCAAGCATCTTTATGGCAACTCCAATATCGCCCTTCACCTTTATAGTTGGATTACCTTTTAAGTGGAACTTACCATCGTAAAATACAGCTACAAAGTTTATTGGATTTGTTGAACCATTGATGCGACTGTCTTTGTTTAAAGGATATAACCTAATGGCTTCAATATGCGGTCTAATATCATCTTTAATGATATCTTGAAACATAAACGGGTTCAAAGGTTCTTCGCTTTCTGTATCTCTTATTTCGTAATGTAAATGGGGACCTCCAGAGCTTCCTGAATTACCTGAGAAACCAATAACCTCACCTTTTTTTATTTGGATTTCTTCTTTAGGAAAATAGTCTATGGCAAAACTCTGTTTTTCGTATTGCGCTTTTGTGATGATTTCTTCAACTTTCTTCGAGTAAGATTTTAAATGACCATAAACCGTGGTATATCCATTAGGGTGTTTTATGTAAATAGCATTACCATAACCAACAGGTGATACTTTTATGCGTGAAATGGTGCCGCTTTCCATCGATTTTATGGGAATACCCGTTTTTCCATTTGTACTAAGGTCAATGCCTGAGTGAAAGTGGTTTGAGCGTAATTCTGCAAACGATCCACTAACTGATGGTTTTATATCTATTGGGAATAGGAAAGTATTGTCTATTTTTTTTTGTGAGAAAATACTTGATGATGCTAGCAAGAAAAGTAAAAGAAAATAATTACACATATTGAATTTTTGAAAAAATATTTCAGTAAAAGTATAAAAAAATCGACCTATAAAACATTAATATAAGTTTACTTAGTGAGGCCAAAAATATAGAATGCAAAAAGAATATAGGGGTTTGTTTTTATTTTTTAATTGCAATGTTAACTTTGTATTGCATTTTTGTGAATATGGCCAACGAAAATATAGAAATAGTAGATAGTTTACAACAAAAAATTGGGTTGTTAGTAAGTCGTTATAACGATTTAAAAACAGAAAATGGGAATTTGTTGGCCGAGAATGACAAACTAACTACTAAGCTTGAAGAGGGTGCTCGTGAAACAGCTGCTCTTAGGGAAAAATACAATACATTGAAATTTTCTAAAGCAATAGAAGTCACCAGTGGAGACGTTCATGGTGCGAAGATTAGGATTAATCAGATTGTGCGGGAAATTGATAAGTGCATTGCTCTTTTAAATAGATAGTTAGCTGTATGGAGGAAAAACTTTCAATACGTGTGAATGTTGCAGATCGCTATTATCCTTTAAGGATTGATAGAAAAGATGAAGAACGTATTAGAAAGGCAGCTAAGATGATTAATGAGAAGGTTTTACAATATAAACAACATTATTCAGACAAAGACTTACAAGATTTTTTAGGTATGGCGGCTTTACAGTTTGTAATTAAGTTGCTTGAGCTTGAAGAACAAAAAGATACCTCACCAATATTAGATGCTGCCAAAGAGTTGGATCAGCAATTGAGTGAAATATTAAGAAGAGAGTAAATACTATATATCAATAATATCCGCATTGCTTTTATTGTTATTGCTTTGTTTCTATTCTATTTAGATAGGATGAAATAGAAAGTGGTAATTTTATTATTAGCGATAGCGGTTTTTTATTTTAATTAAATAAGTACTAATGGAAGAGTTAATCATAGGAATATCAGCCCTGGCTATAGGGGTACTAGGTACTTGGATTATCTACGGTAAATTGCTTAAAACGCAGAGCCATAAGATTATTCATGATGCTGAGAATAAAGCAGAGGTATTAAAGAAAGATAAAATACTTCAAGCCAAAGAAAAGTTTTTAGAGTTAAAAGCAGAACACGAAAAGGAAATTACAGCTCGTAATAGTAAAGTTGTAGCTTCTGAGAACAGACAAAAGCAAAGAGAAGCTACCTTAAATCAACGTCAGGACGAGTTTGCAAAGAAGAAAAAAGAAGTAGATGCAATTCGTTTAAATTTAGATTCTCAGTTAGAAATAGTTGAGAAAAAGTCGGATGAATTAAGCAAGTTAAGAAGTCAACAAGTTGAGCAACTAGAGGCCATAAGTGGACTAACAGCAGAGGAAGCTAAAGCGCAAATTATTGAGTCTTTAAAAGCAGAGGCTAAAACTGAAGCAATGTCGTATGTAAACGATATTATGGATGAAGCTAAGATTAATGCTACTAAAGAATCTAAGAGAATTGTATTACAAACAATTCAACGTGTTGCCACTGAAAATGCAATAGAAAACTCAGTTACAATTTTCCACATTGATTCTGATGAAATTAAGGGTAGAATTATAGGTAGAGAAGGTCGTAATATTAGAGCTATTGAGGCTGCAACAGGTGTAGAGATTATTGTTGATGATACTCCAGAAGCAATTGTATTGAGTGCATTTGATCCGATGAGAAGAGAAATTGCTCGTTTGGCATTGCACCAATTGGTTACTGATGGAAGAATTCACCCAGCACGTATTGAAGAGGTTGTAAATAAAGTACGCAAGCAGGTTGAGGAAGAAATGATTGAAACTGGAAAGCGTACTACTATTGATTTAGGTATTCATGGTTTACACCCTGAGTTAATTAAGTTAGTAGGTAAAATGAAGTATCGTTCTTCATACGGTCAAAACTTATTACAGCACTCGCGCGAAACTGCCAACCTTTGTGCAGTTATGGCAAGTGAATTAGGTTTAAATCCTAAAAAGGCTAAACGTGCAGGTTTACTGCATGATATAGGTAAGGTATCCGACGAGGAGCCAGAGTTACCACACGCTATTTTGGGTATGAAATTAGCTGAAAAGTATAAAGAGAAGCCAGATATTTGTAATGCTATTGGTGCTCACCATGATGAGGTAGAGATGACCACTATGATTGCTCCAATTATTCAAGTGTGTGATGCTATTTCAGGTGCACGTCCAGGAGCTCGTAGAGAGGTAGTTGATTCATATATCAAAAGGTTAAAAGATTTAGAGACATTAGCTCTTGATTATCCTGGTGTACTTAAAACATATGCAATTCAAGCAGGTAGAGAATTAAGAGTTATTGTTGGTAGTGAAAAGGTTTCAGATAAGGATGCCGAAACATTGTCATACGATATTGCTAAGAAGATTCAAACTGAGATGACCTATCCAGGTCAAGTTAAGATTACGGTTATTAGAGAAACTCGCGCCATTAATTACGCAAAGTAGTTTCAATTAAAGTATACTGATTATTTAGTAAAGGGATAAAACTGTGAATGTTTTATCCCTTTTTTTATCTCCATTATCAGGAATTTTTATTTGTGTAGGGGGCAAAATATTGTTTATATGATGTGTAAAAGCATATATTTATTTTTGATGCCATTTTTTGAACCAATTGTGACATTGTACATTGCATATATTTTATATATTGCATTGCAAACAATTCAACATTATATATAACAAACGTAATTATGAAAAGAAATTTATTAAAGTTTTTACCATTCCTAATTGGTACAGCGCTGATTTTATCTTCGTGTGGAGGAGATAGTGACAATGAAGAAGAAAAACCAGCAGATGAAACAAAACCTGTAATTGAAACTCCTACAGTGCCAACTTCGGATCAACAATTTATGACTGGAGGTAAAGTAGCTTATAAAGGTACATTTACTGATGATACAGAGCTCAAGTCTGTTGTTTTTACTTTGAGTTCTTTAAAGTCAGCAACTGGTGTTGATGATGAGCCATGGGAGACGCAAACTCAAACTGTTGAATTATCGGGTACTTCAGATGAAGTTGATCAGGAAATATTTGATGTTATACCAGACAATATTTATACTGGTGATAGTGGTTATCAGTTAAGTATAGTTTGTGAAGATGCGGCAGGAAATAAATCAGCTGCAACGAATATAAAAATACTATTGCGTTAGTTTTGCAATGTTTAAGCTATAGAAAAGCCATTCAATTAAATTTGAATGGCTTAATTCGTTTTATTATCGTTTCGCTGTAGCTTCTTTTCCATCGCGCAAGCGATTGTATTTATCAAATAGCTTTTTTACCCTTCCTTTCTGTTCTGGATCGTTTAGTTTATTCTGATCTTGTTTTTCGCCAGGGTTATTTATCAAATTGAAAAGTGCCTTCGGTGTTCTTGTATTGTCAGTTTTGTCTTTTTTATCAATTTGGATGATTAGCTTCCAACCATCTTCAATAATGGCTACTTCTTTAGCTGTACCGCCTTGTACCATTAGGTAAGGATGTCCCTTGGCATTTTTAGAGCCATTTAAAATAGGCCATAGGTTATGTGAATCCATTGCCTGATTTTCCGCTATTGTAAGATCTGAAATGTGCGCCAAGGTTGACATGATATCCAGTCCAAGTATTGGCTCGTCGCTACTTCCCTTTTTAATTTCATTGGGCCATGAAACAATGAAAGGAACTCGGTGGCCACCTTCGTGAATTTGGTTTTTACCCCCACGATAAATATTACTCGGTCGATGCCCTGTTTGCATGGTTTCCTTAAATGTTAATCCCCCATTGTCCGAGGTGAAAATGAAAATAGTGTTGTCATATTCTCCATTTTCCTTTAGCGCATCCACAAGCATACCCATTTGTACATCCATCTCCTTAATCATATCTAAATGATGGCTTGGAGTGGTTCCTTTAATGGCAATTCCATTAAGGCTATCAGGAGGGGTATGTGGTAAGTGTACAGCTTGTGAGCAATAATACATAAAGAATGGATTCTTTTCCGAAGCTTGTTCGTTGATGTAATTAACTCCTTTGGCAACCAATAAAGGACCCATATTGTGGGCATCCCAATTACTGTCTCCTAAGCCTTCTGATTTATCGAGTTTCACGTCTTTCTTTAGCATGTTTTCTTTTGAAATAAAGGTAATTTCAGAATCATCAGCTAAGGGCATCCATTTGTTATTTTCGTATACGGCGTAGGGTACATCTTGTATGCCTGCGGGGTACATAAAACTATAATCAAAGCCATTGCTTAACGGATCTCCGCCAATAACTTCGGTAATATCTACCTCTAACTCTGGCTTCCAACGCGGGCTTCGATATATTTTCTCAGGATTATCCTTGCGACGGTAATCTCCGCCTAAATGCCATTTCCCGAAAAAGGCGGTGTTGTAACCAGCTTCCTTCATTAATTTACCCAGTGTTAATTGATCCTCTTTTAGAGGAGACTTTTCATAGGCTCCCCATACGCCCCAAGGGTAATCGCTACGGTAGCAGCTGTTGCCAGTCATTATAGCGTAGCGCGACGGAGCGCATAGGGCAGCAGGAGAGTGGGCATTGGTGAAAACCATTGCCTGACTTGCAATTTTATCGAGGTTTGGTGTTTCTACTTTAATATCTTGGCTATGTTTCTTTCTATAAAACGAAATGTCACCTGTGCCAACATCATCTGCTAAAACCACAATAACATTGGGTTTTTTCTTTGAGAAAGATGGGATTGTAATTAGTATAACTAAGAGTGTGATTAATGTCTTCTTCATTATTTTAAATATGTTATTTTATTAATATCCTGATCCTGCAGATGCTTTTAAATCAATTTCTACCACACCATTTGAGCCCCGAACGCCATAGGCTGAAGCACCCTCTTTGGAAAGTACTCTAATGTCGGCCACTTGCATAGGTGATAATCCGCTAATCTCATCAGTTGTAATCCCGTCAACTACCAATAGGGCCCAAGAGCCAGATTGAAGCGATTGAGGATTAGAGCCTAAATAAATACGGTTAATACCATTGTCTTCAATGCACTTAACCAATGGAAACTTGGATTGTAAAAGGTCACAGATGTCCTGGAATCTTGAGAAATCGTTATTTTCGGATGTCAGATTTTCTAAAGCATAATCCAATTCATCTTGAGTCATATACCCTTTGTTAACTACTTTATATTGTGCAGAACTTCCTTTTAGCATGATAAGGTTAGTGTTGAAGTACGACTCGGATCCATCTAATTTTATCCGTGCCTGCATAAACCCATCAGCACTAATTTTTAGGGCATCCTTTTTTTTACATTCAATATCGTAGTTCCCATTTTTATCGGTATACACCGCATTTCCACTCTTTTTGGCTTCAACTTTAACTCCTTCTAAGGTATATTTATTGAAGGCTGTTACTCTGCCGCTTACTTTGTTTTGGGCGATTACATGTTGCACAAAAGCCATTGCTATGGCTAGGAAAATAATTTGTTTCATAGTTTTAAATCTTAGTTTATTTAGTTTTAAATATTACTTTGTTTATTTATCTCCTATGCACATAGCGCAACTGCACCTAAATAAAAAAAGCAGGTTCTCATCATTGAATAGTTTCAATGTGAGAGCCTGCTTTTTATTATATTCTTTTAATGGGTATCACCTTAGTGATTTTTTACGGTTCCAAATTGTTCCATCATGCTATCTGCTGTATAGCGTAATACTTTGGGTTTCCCTTCACCACGCGCTTCTTTAATGGCAATTTTCCACTCGGATCTGAGTGTTTCCAATATTTCAGCATGTTCTTTTTTACTTGCTAAATTATGCACTTCCTTAGGATCTTCCGATAAGTGATACAACTCCTCGTATACGGCTTTTTCACCATTCAATGGCCCTTCAACAAAGCTGCGGTAAAGCGCAATATCCGGATCGTGCACTGAATACAACATTTTATTAACGGGAATACCTAACTGTTTTGCAGCTGCAATTTTAGTGGCTGCTGATAAGTTCTCGTTTTTATAATATCGGATGTATTTCCACTCTTTGTTTTGAATTGATTCGCAACGTGGGTTACCGAATTGTGTAGACCACATGTTTTCGGTAAATAAATAGTCGCGTACTTTATCTTTTGTGCCAGAAACTATTCCTGAAACATCTTTACCTTGAAATTCTTTTGGAGCTTCGATACCCGCATAGCTTAATATGGTAGGTGCCAAATCGATGGTTAATATCAATTCATCACTAACACGTTTTCTGCTTTTCTTTTTATCTAAAGGATTATATATAATCATAGGAACATTGGTGCAAGCCTCGTAACAAAGGGCTTTACCACCCATGCCTTGCTCGCCCATAAATAAACCATGATCAGAAGTAAATACAATGATGGTGTTTTTATCTAAACCTTTTTCTTTTAGCACTTGACGAAGGTTACCAACTAAGCCATCGATACCTGTCATGGCCTGCATTTGACGAATAATGCGCTCTTTGTTTTTCTTAGGAGTATCTACATAGTCGTATCCCGCTTGTCGGTCGGATGCTCTATGTATAGAAGCTGGCAATTTAGGTTCTTTGATATCAGCTTTAGCAATATAATTTTCAGGCATTGGTATTTCTATATCACGATATAAATCGCGATAAATAACAGAATCTCCTTTTAGTAACTTCATGGTTCCTGTGCTGGCGCCATGCGGTAGGTTAAAGCAGATATTTAATAAGAAAGGTTTGTCTTTTGGGCGCTCATCAATAAAGTGTAAAGCGCCACCTAAGCGGTGCTCGTTACTCATAAAATCGTTCACACCTTCTTGCATAATTTCTACCTGAGTATTGTGGTAAGCATCCTCAAAAATTTCGTGACGCTTTTTAGGATAAAAACTCAAGTGACCATGACCCGCATACCAATAATCAAATGATTTCTCCATTAATCCGCTTGCGTAACCACCTTTGCCAATAGGGGAATGATTTTTACCCACATAACCCGTATAATAACCATTGTTACGCATTACCACTGGGTACGATTGTGCCCAAGCTTCTGGTGCTACAGATGTACCTGAATTAAAGTTTACACCATGCTTACGTTCGTATTGGCTTAAGAGCATACAAATACGGCTAGGTGTACAAATGGCTGTTGATACATGGCCATTGGTAAAACGTACGCCTTCGTTGGCCAGTTTATCAAGGTTGGGTGTTTGAATTAATTCGTTTCCTTCAACGCCCAATAAACCCACTTGTTGATCGTCGGTAAGTATGAATATTACATTTGGGCGTTCATCCTTTTGAGCTTGCACTGCAAGCATTAAGGTTAGTATGCATATGGTGAATATATTTCTTAACATGTTTCTATATTTTTATTTGTTTGACTTTTCTCCACTTGTTGCTCTATCAAGAGCTTTTTGTCTACCACCTTCTTCTTTAGATAAATTAGCAGCGTGAGGATCTTGCCACAAGGCTTTTATGTTACCCTTATCCCATTTGGCATAGAGTTGCTTCATTTCTGCTAATTTTTCAGGCATTTCTGAAGCTATGTTTGTGTGCTCGTATGGATCTTGTTCCATATCAAATAAAAAGAAATCTTTTTTAAACCCAGACATTACCATTTTATACTTTCCTAAACGCATGGCATAACCTGCACCATCAGAGTATCGCCAGTATAAATCGGTATGTGGTTCTCCTTTTTTCTTTCCTTTAACAAAAGGCATAATATCTACTCCAGCTAGTGTTTCAGGCTCGGGGTGTTTTAATCCTGTAGCGGCTAAAATAGTTGGGTAAATATCCAAAGCAGAAACCATTTTGTGGTAAGTCTTTCCTCCTTTTAGGTGTCCAGGGTAGGCCATAATAAATGGCACTCTAATACCACCTTCAAAGAGCATCCCTTTATATCCTCTATAGGGAGCGTTACTCGCTCTATAGCGTGTTCCACCATTATCACTGTAAAAGAATATTAGAGTATTTTCGTATTCTCCTTCGTCTTTTAACTTCTGAATGACTTTACCAATACCTTGATCCATTGCATAAACCATGGCACCGTATGCAGCTCGTTCCCCATCTTCAATATGGCTTACGGCTTTGGTATATTCGTTGGTAACCTGAATAGGTGTGTGCGGCGCATTATACGCTAGGTACATAAAAAATGGTTTGTCCTTTTTCACATACCCATCTATGTAGTTTACGGCTTCGTTAGTGAAATCGTCAGTCAGGTAAGTAATCTCATCTAGAGGAACAGGCACTCCGTTGCGTAGTACACCGTGGTAGGGGTCGTTGTGTTTGGGTTTTCCCCAATAGTTCATTCCGCCACCCCAGAAACCATACCAGTCGTCGAAACCACGTTTGTCGGGCCATAGGCTAATTGAGTCACCAAGATGCCATTTACCAATAGCGCAAGTTTGAAAATCGTAATCGCTTAACAACTCCGACATCATCAATTGTGTTAGAGGAAAACCATCATCCGCATCTGCATCGGTATATGGTAAATTGTTTTCGTGACCAAATCGTTGTTGGTTTCTACCAGAAAGCAAACCCGCCCTACTTGGGCTACAATATGGGTGGGCAGCATATCCTTGCGAGAATATTACTCCATCAGCTGCAAGCTGATCTAAGTTAGGTGTTGGAATATCGGTGCAGCCATTAAAGCCAACATCGCCCCAACCTTGGTCGTCGGATAGAATAATTAATACGTTGGGTTGTTTGTCTTTTTGTGCATTCAAGGTAATTGATAGCAAGAAAACACCGAATAATAAAATAATTTTATTCATGTTCTTATAATTAAGTTTTATTAGTTCACAACTTAGCTGTTTGCTTTTTTTGCTGTGATTATTTTCATATAAAGTACTTTTATTTCTTGTATCAAATGTATCAAAAAGTGTGCGCACAGATGCTACATTTTTACGTGCATTAACAGGGGGTGAATATCGTAGTAACTAGACAAAGTGATGCTAATTCACTAGTCTGTACCTTATGTTGGGCTTATTGTGCCTTTATTACATAATTGTGTTCGAGCGGTATATTACTTTTGTATATTTGGTTTCTTAGTTCGTTAACTTCATTTGTTAAGGCTTCTTTTTGGGGTAATAATTCAAAATATCTATTTACATTTTTTGTATTCCAAGCATGCCAACTTTTACCAATATCGGCATCGAGTTTAGCTTGCAGATAAGATTGTTTTCCCTTTGCCGTATCTGGGCCCGTGTATTCGTTTAACATACGATAATCGATAAAAGCCAGAGTTCTGAGTTTACCCATTGTTTTATGATATTTTGTGCATAATTTTAAAACCTTAGTGGCTTGCTTGTATTGTGGTGTATTCTCATTTGTAGCAAGGTTAATTCCTTTTTTTAGTTCATCAGATGAGAAAGTCCCAATATAAATACCATCGATATCTAGTGTGTAATTTCCTTGCTTAAGGTTGGATATGGTTAATAGTTCTTGGTTTAGTTCATCCTGAAAAGGTATCCAGTTTAAAGCTTGTGAATATTGTTTAAAAATAGGGAAGGGTAGTGACACGTTTTTTACGTTTAAACTAATCTCTTTTCGCGTTTTTTTGCATTCAACTGTTGCATTATTACTTGCTTGTATTCTTCCTTTTTTACCATCAATTACAATTTTTGAAAGAGCTTGTTGGGGCAATATTGTTTTAATCAACTCATAGGCCATAATAAAATGTCCAACATCACCAGGGTGAACCCTATCGTGCCCAACAATAGTAAATAAACTATCGTTTTGTTGGCCATTTAAATTAATGGTTTCCATCATGCTATTGAAATCAACCACTGTTGCATTGTGTTTCTTTGCCAATTGTTTAATATGAGCTGAATATTGTTTTAGGGCATCGTTAACCCCCAAATTATTACTTTGCGATATTTTTGAAGTTTGATCGTAAATGGAAGGTGTGATGAATATTGTTTCTACACCTTTGTTTTTAAGCATCGAGGCGAGTGTTTCGGTATTATTAATGTAGGCTTGCAATGCCTGCTCTCTGCGAGCTAAATTCAAGGAATCGACTATGGCAGATGGTTCATATAAATATTGCATTACATCGTTCATGCCTGTCATTAAAAAGGCTTTGGTGGGTTTGTGTATCCAAATATCCGATTCAAATCTATTGATCATCCCTGTTGCTACATCACCAGCAATTCCGCAATTGTAGAATTCGACTTCTACACCAGGAAATCGGGTAGCAAAATAGGACTGGAATAACATATGGTACCTGCCATCTTGAGTTATGCTATTGCCAATAAAACAGACTTTGTCGCCATCAGCAAATGAGGGTAATTTTTGCCCCTGGGAAAATACGGTAACTAAGGATATTAATAAGAATAATTGAATCCGTTTCATAAAGTAGTATGAGTAGTTTATTTACGAATGCTAATTTATACTTATTATGATGATTAGAGATTTGGTATTATTGGTAAAATAGGGGGGATATTATAATTATTAATGGGATTGACGGGGTAATGCCATAACTTGCGTAATGCAATGTTTGCATCAACAAAGCTTCAAACATTGACGCCAGAGCTGTGTTTGCATCAACAAACACTCAAACATCGCCGCCCAAGTCGTGTTTGTACCAACAAAGGCTCAAACACTGGCGCCAAAGACGTGTTTGTATCAACAAAGGTTCAAACATTGGCGCCGAAGTTATGTTTGTATCAACAAATTCCCCTTTGCAATAACAGATGATTGATCATTGTAATTACAAAGGGGCATAAATTAAAAGCTTTTATCTAAGAAATCTATTTGCTATACATTTTGTAAACTTCGCTACCCGCAGCTAAAAAGGCACCGGTACCATAAACTTCTGTTTTATCGGGCCATGCTTTACCAGGAGCTGCGCCAATGGGTTGTACATATCCGAGCATGCCATCTTTTGTAATGTAGCTAGTGAGGGCATTCCATCCTTTTTTTACAGCCGGCTCGTAAGTTTCTCTATTGAGGATGCCATTGTTTATTCCCCAAGCCAGACCAAAGGTGAAGAACGCTGTTCCGCTTGCTTCAGGAGTTGGATATAAATCTGCAGCCAGTAAGCTCATAGCCCAATGCCCTTTTGGAGTTTGTATTTCTATTAACTTTTTAGCCATTTTTTTGTAGATATCTAAAAAGTAAGCATACTCCTTAGAGTCTTTCGGATATTCTTCCATTATAATGGTTAAGCCTCCAAAAACCCATCCATTACCGCGCGACCAAAAGGTTTTATGACCTTTATCTAATTTGCCGATGTAAGAGTTATCTCGATAATATAAATCTTCGTCTGCATCGTATAAATGCGCTGTAGTAGCCTTAAACTCTTTTAGCATGAAGTCAGTATATTTTTTATCGCCTGTTATATTAGCCAATTTTGCCAATACCGGAGGAGCCATAAATAGTGCATCGCACCATGTCCATCGTTCTAAATGTTTGTAGTTGTCTAATGTAATGGGTTGTGTACTTGGGTTATTAATAATGTAGTCCATCCCTTTAATACTTGGTTTTATCATTGTTGAATCGCCATACTTTCTGAAAAGCTCAATATACATTTGAGCTACCGCATGGTCATCGGCATGGTATTTACGCCAATGTAGTTTCCATTTTTGCTCTTCGCCAACGCCTTTTAGCCATTGATAGTATTTGTCGCTATCGGCCATTTCTGCCCACTTTACCATGCCCACATATAAAGCTGCATTGGTCCAATCGGCAATATGGTGGGGCTTGTTGCGCTTCATGCTAAAGGTGTCTCTAAAATGCCTTATCTGCCAATCGGCAACCGTTTGCATGTCCTTTTTAACGCGCTTGGCTTTGATTTTTTGAGCATGGGCAACAGAAGGTAAACTCAGTACAATAATTAGGGCAATTGTTTTTAGTAAGTTCATATTTCAGATTCTTTATGAATTATATAGATTTTGTGAATGCTTCTTATTTGTTTTCCACCAGATATTTAACGCGGGTTTTGTAATTTGAGTAATGAATGTATTTTTCGTTCTCCATCCATAGAACTACCGTTTTATCTCTTTTTTCCGGATTTTTGGGTACAATTGGGCGCACATTGTCGTATTTTGAGTTTGATGTGATGGGCGTAATGTCCCACGAATTACCTTTATCCTTGGTTACTCGCTTTTCTATTTCAAATACCCCATTAATATCGCGTGATAAATAAATAGTGTTGGATTTTGAGGGATGAAAGGTTAAGCCGGCCGAGTAATGCGGTTCACGCTCCTTTTTGCCATTAGGAGTTTGTGGAAACCATTTGCCAGAGTTGCATATTTTGTGATCTATCCATTTGCCTTTTTCATATTTGGCATAGTGGTATAAGTGTTCCGATTCTTTTGGATATCTGGCATATAAAACCACCGGATTTCCTTTTTTATCTTGGGTAACATCATATACCCAGGCACGTCCCGATTCTTTAGTGGCTTTATATATTACAGAGGCTTCTTTGGGCTCAAAAGGTATGTTTTCAAGATCGCATATTTTTGATCCATCAACTCGCCAAAAGGCACCCTTTTCATAATAGGCATAATAAACAGAATTAGTAGGTTCCTTTCTTGGGTGTCCATCAGTAAAAATGATATGGATTTTAGATTTTCCATCTGAATAGTATTTTACATAGGGGCGGTTTACATCGTCAAATGGTTTATTGGTTATGTATACTTGTGCATCATTGTAAGTTTTACCATTATCATCACTCCATAGCATATTCGGCTTATAGCCTGTCCATCGACCAAATACAAACAAGCGGCCATTCTCGTCACTTAATGAAATTGGGTTTGCATAGGTAATACACTTTTTAGGGTAACGTTTAAATAGGGCTTCGTTAAAAACATCAATCATTTGAAGCTCTGAAAAAGTAGCCTCTTTAGCATTTGCATTTAAACGGTGCGAACGTACCCCTTCATCAAAATGCTTGGTATACATCATCAGCACCTCTTTATTCTCTAACTCCACAAATCCGGGATTAGCATGGTCGTCTTTATCCAATTTAGGGCTTACTATTTGGGTGCTTATTTCATCACTTTCATAATTAAGTACAGCAGCTTCTATTGAGCCATCGGCTTTTACCCAACCAGTTACTATTTGTGGTAGACCATTGTGATGATATACAGCTCCGGGTGCTGAGAACCAACACCAGGTTCCATCATCGCTAAGTTCTTTAATTTGTGCTTGAAGTATCATGCCAATGCTAAGTAGAAATGTAGCAAGAGAATATTTATTCATAAGTCTTTAATTTGTTGTATTGATATTAAACATTGAATACACAAAACAACAGATTTATACATTATTTAATAACTTTAACAGCATTTTAACGGTACCTATAACCGTTAAAGTTTTGCGTAAAGACTTGTTTATCCGTAATCTATATATGAATATCAATAACGAAAAGAAGCAATTATTAATATCATCCATTCGTAATAGTAAAACCTTTTCTAAGGCAACTACCAGTAATTCTTTGCTACAATATTTGTGCGATGCATCGATTAATGAAATAGTTTTAAAAGAAAGTATTATAGATGTAGAGTTTTTTAAGAGTAATGCCGATAGTGATAAGTCTTCGCCTAGGGTTAGGGTGAATATCTATAATCTAAGAAAAAAGTTGAACGAATATTACCAAGCAGAAGGTAAGGAAGACGCTCATATTGTTTCAATCGAAAAAGGACAATACAATCTTCATTTTACTAAAAGGCCACCGATTAAATCATTCTATTCTAAAATTAAGTTGAAAAATGTTGTTCCGTATGGTCTTATTTTAATAATGCTAGTGGTATTTCTGGTATCGAATTTACCCCCTAAAAAGGATGCAATTTGGGGGTCGTATATTGAAAAGCCCACAAGCTTATATATTGGAGATATATTTGGTATTATGGGAAATACGGCAACAGGGAATTATGGTTGGAATAGAGACTATGCAATAAATAACTTGAGTGATTATTATGCGCTAAGTCAGAAGAATGAAGATGTTAAAACTAATACAAAGCCTGCAAACTATACTTATACTACGGGTATGGCTGTAATTGCTACTCAGCGTATTGAACAAGTTTTTCAGCAGTTTAATACTTCGCCTAGTATAAAGTTTATATCACAAAGCTCTATTGCCGATATTAAGCAGGAGAATGCTATTTATGTGGGACCTACTAAAAATAACAATCACTTTATCCACTTTTTCAATCAGAGCAATAAATACTTCAGAATCAGTAATGATTCTTTGTTTTTAAAGGGGCACCCACAATTAGCTGATACCTCGTTTTATCTAAACTCATCGGGCTTAACCGAGGAATATGCCGTGGTTTCCAATATACCTGGCCCAGGTAATACAAATCAATTGCTGTTTTTTTCTAACCACGATATTGGCGTAAGTTCTACCATTGAATTCTACACCAATAGGGAAAGCTTAACATCATTTATAAAGAAGAATACTAATAACACGCCGTATTTTACTGCGGTATTTAAAGCCGAAGGTAAAAGTAGAACCAACACAAAATTAGAACTCATTTTAACCAGTGCTATTGAGTAAGTTTAAATTATATCCCCTTTATCAATTCTAATTATTTCCGTAGGATAGGTGAACTCTAGCTTAGATTTGTGTGAAACAAAAACACATAAAATAAACAAGGTATGAGAAGAATCTTATTCGCGTTGTTCATAATAACAGGAACATTGTATGCGCAAAACCCATTAGTTACACACATGTTTACAGCTGATCCCACAGCGCGTGTATTCGATGGAAAGTTATATGTTTATCCTTCAAGTGATACTTATCCCCCTGCTGGGCGCGAAGAAGAATTTCCGCGTTTCTGTATGCCAGGATACCATGCTTTTACGCTCGAAAATGGTGCCACTTGGAAAGATCATGGTTGGATATTAAAAGAGAATGATGTGCCTTGGGGCGAGAAAGATACTTACGCCATGTGGGCACCTGATTGTATCGAGAAGGATGGAAAGTATTATTACTATTATCCGGCCAAACCAAAAAAAGATAAAGCTTTTAGAAGAATTGGTGTAGGGGTTTCTGATAATCCACTTGGTCCGTTTAAATGGAATAAGAACTTTATTGAAGGCGTTTCGGGTATCGATCCAGGTTTATTAGTGGACGATAAAAACGATGCTTACCTTTTCTTTGGAGGAGGACATGAGTTATATGTAGCTCCTTTGGCTGATAACATGAGCGAAATTACTGCTGAACCAATTTTAATTGAAGGTTTACCTGCAGGATATAAAGAAGGTTCTTTCCCATTTCAAAAAGATGGTACGTACTACTTAACTTTTGCACACGTATTTGCCGATGAGGGTTATACAATTGGCTATGCCACTTCTGACAATCCAATGGGACCTTATATTTATGGGGGTAAAATTATGGATAATATCTATAATGGTACCAACCACCATTCTGTAGTTGAATATGAAGGACAATGGATATTGTTTTACCACTCGTGGGATATTAGTGGATTTAGCAAGTTGCGTTCTATGCGTGCCGATTATATGGAGTTTAAAAAAGATGGAAGCATCAAACGTGTAAAGCCAACTTTACGCGGTATCGGAACGCCACAAGTGAATGATACCATTCAAGTGGATAGGTACAATGATATTAGTGGTGCCAACACAACATTTGTAGGAGGAAACGAACCAACAGGATGGATGGTTTGCGATACACGTATGAATAGCTTTGTGCGTTTTGATAGAGTGAAATTTGATGGTGCTAAAAAAATAAAAGCACGCGTTGCTAGTGGTCAGAGAATGGGAAGCTTTGAGGTACGACTAAATAACCCAAAGGGTAAATTAGTGGCTGAGTTCCCAATTAACTATACTGGTGGCTGGAATACTTGGGAAACCATTGAGGCTGATGTAAAAGAAGATATCACAGGTATTCATAACCTTGTGGTAGTATTTAAATCTGATTGGGGTAATACCAAGGCAGTTAATCTGAATTGGTTATTAATGACAGAGTAATATTCAGTAAAATTATCAGAAATTATTTTAGAAACTCTCATTCCTTTATAGGGTGAGAGTTTTTTTTGCTTGTAACAATACTTATCAGGCTGAGTTTGATATGAAGTTGTTGGTTCAGGTTATTTATAAATGATGCGTTTCTAATTACTATTGTGCGTTAAACCATCCAAAAACAGGGGATAGATTCATTTTTACCCATTTTTTACCCCTCCATTAACCCACTTCGCAACCTCAGAATTACTACTTTCGAACATGATGATAAAAACCAATACAGAATTATGAAAAATCGATTCACCTTTAAAACACTTTGTATAGCCTTTGCCATGTTATTAATCACGCAAATTAGCGCGGCAAAAGATTTTGATGTGCGTGATTTTGGGGCTAAAGCCGATGGCGTATCTCTTGATACCGAAGCAGTACAAAATGCCATCAACGCCGCTACCCAAAATGGGGGAGGTAAAGTAATCATCCCATCTGGTAAAATAGTTCTTTCAGGTACTATTTATATGAAAGATTTTGTAACGCTACACATCGAAAATGGCGGAACTTTATTGGCAAGTCCTGATTATAAAGATTACCCCAATAACACACACAAAAACATGTATAAAAACGAGCCTCATATGGATCGTTGTTTTATTTATGCCGAAGATGCCAAGTCATTTGCCTTCGAAGGTTACGGTATTATTGATGGGAATGGTTATATGAAAAACTTTACCCGTAAAAAAGGAGGGCGTCCGATGTTGATGCGCTTTAAAAATTGCGATAAAATTCATATGCGCGACATTACCATATTAAACCCAGCAGCATGGGTTTCAGCATGGCTTTATTGTAATGAGATAGTAGTTGATGGCATAAAAATCAGAAGCAGAGTAAATGGAAATGGCGATGGCCTCGATTTTGATGGCTGCACTAATGTGCGTGTGTCCAATTCATCATTCGATACCAGCGATGATTCTATTTGCCTACAAGCTTCTATGCAAGATAAACCCTGTAAAGATGTAGTAATTACCAACTGTATTTTCGAGAGTAAATGGGCGGGTATGCGCATTGGTTTATTATCTCGTGGTGATTTTGAATCGGTGACTGTGACCAATTGTACCTTTAAAAACATAAAAGATTCGGGCCTAAAAATACAATTGAACGAAGGGGGTACCATGAAGAATATGGTTTTCTCCAACTTGGTGATGAAAAATGTACCGCGCCCTGTTTTCATGACCTTTGCCCAACAAAAAGCCTGTGTTGATGCTCCTGAAGAAATGTATTCTATGAAAGAAATGAAGAATTTTACCTTTCAGAATATCATTGCTGATAATACTGAATTGGATAAGAATTCAGCTTTCTTTTTAACCGGAATGCCCGGACATAACATCCAAAATATCATCATTAAGGATGTTCAGTTTTTTGTGTCGGGTGGAGGAACAAAAGAGGATAGTAAGAAAAGCATAAAAGAATACACTGTAGAAACCTTAGAGGGTTGGTGGCCCGAGTTTCATTTAGTAGGTACATTACCTGCATCAGGGGTTTATTTACGACATATGGAGAATGTGCTAGTGGATAATTTTCAGTTAACGGTTGTTGATGCTGATGCCCGGAAACCATTTGTTTTAGATGATGTAAGTAATAGCAATATTAGTAATTGTTATTTAAACGGTAAAAAGATAAAATAAGGCTTTTGTACTCGGTTTTGCAGTCTATATATTTTATATGTCACAGGACTGTATTTTGTTTAAATCCAATTAGAAAGGCTATTTTATATTTATATAGTTTGCATAAAGTCAATAAAAAGAAGAGATTGAACATTGAAACGTACTAATATGAAATTCAATGAACACATCAACATTAAAAACTGCGGTAAGGCAAGCCATGCTAGTCTTACCCTTAACCTTGCTTTTTACATCGTGTATGGAAACTAAAAATCAGTCGTATTTAATTGGAGACAATATCGCCATCTTTTATCCCGAAGGTTTCAGTGGAGAAGATCACCTGCCTTCTTTAGCGCTTATTGATGAACCTCAAAAAGTAGATCAATTAGGGTACGGTTGGAAATTAAAGGTAGAATTCTCGGTGTTAGACGGGAAAAGCATTGCCCATATTAATACAGGAGATGCTAGCTTGTATGGAACAGGAGAAGTAACCGGAAATTTACTCAGAAACAATACCGAAATAAGCCTATGGAATACGGATAACTTTACCTATAAGCTCGATGATGGAAAGCGCCTCTACCAATCGCATCCTTGGGTATTAGGAGTTCGAAAAGATGGCTCTGCTTTTGGTGTTTTGGCCGATAATACCTGGCGACAAAATTTATATTTGAAAGATGGAATCACCTTTACAGCCGACTCTAAACCATTCCGAGTAATTATCATTGAAAAAGAAAATACTACTGAAGTACTTAAGGAATTGGCTCAGCTAACAGGAAAAATGGAAATGCCTCCTCTTTGGAGTTTGGGTTACCAACAATGTAGATGGTCTTATTTTCCCGACACTAGAGTGGCTGAAGTTGCGGATACCTTCAGAATAAAGAATATCCCTTGCGATGTAATTTGGATGGATATTCATTATATGGATGGCAACCGTGTGTTTACGTTCTCAGAAAAAGACTTTCCTAACCCCGAAAAGACCAATGCTTATCTGCATCAGAAAGATTTTAAATCGATATGGATGATTGACCCTGGCGTGAAAAAAGAAAAGGGTTACCATGTGTACGATTCAGGTACTAAAAATAAAGTGTGGGTTCAAACTGCCGACGATGAGGATTTTGTTGGCCGTGTTTGGCCAGGCGATTGCGTTTTTCCCGATTTTACCAACGAAGAAGTCAACCAGTGGTGGGCTAACTTATATAAGCCATTTATGGCCACCGGTATTGATGGTGTTTGGAACGATATGAACGAGCCTGCAGTTTTTGAGAATACAGAAGAGAATGAGGCGGTGATGAATGGACTTACCGACATGACTATGCCTTCGGATAATAAACATAGAGGGGGTGAGTTGTTGCCTGCCAGTTCGCATTTGCGATATCATAATGTATATGGTTATTTGATGGTGAAGGCTTCCCGCGAAGGAATTCTTAAGGCCAACCCAGAGAAAAGACCTTTTGTTTTAACCCGATCTAATTATATCGGTGGTCAGCGTTATGCAGCCACATGGACTGGCGATAATGCCTCTACATGGGCACATTTAAAAATGTCTATACCCATGAGCATCAACCTAAGTTTATCGGGTCAGCCTTTTAATGGTCCTGATATTGGTGGTTTCGAGGGTAATGCAACTCCCAATCTGTTTGCACATTGGATGGCCATTGGGGCTTTCTTTCCTTTTTCACGTGCACATTCTATCAATGGTAGTAAGCCGCACGAGCCTTGGGCTTTTGGTAAAAAGGTGGAAGAATCATGTCGTACTTCTATCAATCGTAGATACCGTTTATTACCGTATTATTATACTTTGTTTCAAGAGGCATCAGCCATTGGCACCCCTGTTATGCGTCCTGTTTTTATGGCCGATGATAAAGATCTTTCCTTAAGAAAGGAACAAGAAGCTTTTATGATTGGGTCCGATTTAATTATTGTTCCAAAGTGGTCAAAAAATCCCCATCTGCCCAAAGGCGATTGGAAGATAGTTTCCATCGATGGCGAAAATAGTGCAGATGACAAATACCAAGCGGATGTTTTATTGCGCCCTGGGGCTATTGTTCCGCTTTGCAACCTGGCACAAAGTACAGTTGATTATTCAACAGATGAAATTACCCTATTGGTTAATTTAGATGAATCAGGAAAAGCAAAGGGAAAACTATATACCGATGCTGGTGAAGGTTTTGCTTATAAGAATAAAGAATACACAATGGTGCACTATAAAGCAATTGCTAATGGTAATAAGGTAAATATTAGCACTAAATTTGAGGGCAACTATTTTAATACGCAAAGTAAAATAAACGTAAAATTATATTATAAAGGTGAAGTAATTGAAGCCACTGGTGGATATACAGATACCATTACAGTAAACCTATAGTACACATGAAACAAAGAACACTTATTGCAGCTATCGTAGTATTACTAACAATGAGCAGTATGGCACAAGAACAAATTCCGCTTTGGGATATAAAAGAATTGCCAAATTATCAGAAATCGAAGGAAAAGGAGTTTTATCCAGAGCGAGATATACTTTTCATCCAAAAGGTTCAAACCCCGACGATAGAAGCCTTTATTCCTTCAAAGCAAAATGCCAACGGACGTGCCGTTTTAATAATGCCAGGAGGTGGTTATGGTGGTTTAGCATACGATTGGGAAGGAACAGATATTGCCAAATGGTTAAACAGTAATGGTATTGCAGCTTTTGTTTTAAAGTATAGATTACCACAATCAGCATCTGTAGTAACTGGGCATCAAGCACCATTGCAAGATGCCCAACGCGCCATGCGATGGATACGAAGCAATGCACCAGATTATAATGTAAATGTTAATAAGGTTGGCGTAATAGGGTTTTCTGCAGGAGGTCACTTGGCTTCAAGCATTGGTACCCATTACGAGATGCCTATTTATGATAGAAAGGATTCTATTGACGCATTAAGTGCGCGCCCTGATTTTATGATGCTCATCTATCCCGTTATCAGCATGCAAGATGGTGTAACACATAAGGGTTCAAAGAAGAATTTACTAGGTAAAAACCCATCTCCAGAATTGGTAGAGGAGTTCTCTAACGAATTGCAAGTTACCAATGATACACCGCCTACTTTTATGGTGCACTCTGCTGATGATAAAGCAGTGCCAGTAGAAAACTCCATCAGAATGTATCAGGCATTAGTAAAACATAAGGTAAGTGCAACCATGCATTTATTTCCAACAGGTGGACATGGTTATAGCTTGGGCCTAAGTAGAGAAGGAGCACCACACTGGACAAAGCTTGCCGAAGATTGGTTCGCTACTATAGAATAAAAAATCATTTACAGATTCGCACCTCTAGGTATCAATAAATTCTAAGGGTTCATATTGGTGCGAGTTCTACCCTTACTATATCAGGTATAATTTAAATTCTAATATAAAAACACATGAAAAAACTACTTTATATTGTATCAATGCTGTTGGCAGTAACTTTGCTATCGTGCCAATCGGATAAGCACTACGTTATCACCACTTACGGTGCCATAAGCGATCAAACTACTATTAACACAAAAGCCATTCAGCAGGCAATTGACGATTGCTATAATAATGGCGGAGGAACAGTTATAGTACCTAGCGGCCATTTTATAACAGGTACCGTTTTGCTAAAAGATAATGTTACGCTTCATGTTGAAGAAGGCGCGCAGCTTATTGGTAGCGATAATCCTATGGATTACATAAGTATTGACCCATTTACCGATGCTACGGGGCAAGTGCGTGGTAAGTGCCTAGTGGGTGCCGAGGGTGCCAATAATATTGCCATCACAGGTCAGGGAATTATTGATGGGCGAGGAGAATTGTTTTTATCAAAGAATATTAAAAAAACAATGAAACGTTTGGGGGTAGCCCAAAGTGAGTATGGCGTTTATGCCAGTAACCGACCATTTTTGGTACGTTTGGTAAAATCAAGCAATATTCAAGTTAAAGATATCAGCTTACGCCAGCCTGCCGCATGGACTTTACACTTCTTCCAAAGTAAGAATATATTAGTGGATGGTGTTAAAATATACAGCCATGCACACAAAAATAACGACGGTATTGATTTAGACTCCAGTAGCGATGCCATAATCCAAAACTGCGATATCGATAGTGGCGACGATGCCATCTGTTTTAAAACCACATCGCCGGTGGCAACCAGTAATGTTGTTGTGAGCAATTGTACACTAAAAAGTGATTGGGGTACTATTAAATTTGGTACCGAATCAATGGGCGATTTCAAAAATATTGTGGTTAAAAACTGTACCATAAACGATACGCGCGGCGGTGGTATAAAAATACTTAGTGTTGATGGCGCAAATATCGATAACATTCTTATCGATAACATTAAAATGAATAATGTGGATATGCCAATATTTATTCGCTTGGGCGAGCGTTTGCGCACTTATCGCGATGCTCCAAAGCAAAAAGTAGGCTCTATTAAAAATATTCAGATTAGTAACGTAACAGCAGTAACTCGTAGCATTGAAGAATCAAGAGTGACACCTCCGGCAGGTATTTTTATTACCGGAACACCAAACCACGCTGTCGAAAATATTACCCTTAGCAATATCGCCATCACTCTACCAGGTGGAGGAACTGCAGAGCAAGTAAAAGCTGTAATTGCCGAAGACGAAAAGCGTTATCCCGAGTTTAGCTTTTTTGGCGTATTACCTGCCTATGGTTTATATGCACGCCATGCCAAAAATATCGTAAAAGAAAATATTACTTTTTCCTTGGAGGGTGAAGATGGGAGAGAAGAAATAATTATTGAAGAAAACTAAAGTCTCAATGAGTAACGGATTTGAAGTTTGCCTTGAGATTCCTTTGTGCCTCGGAATAACAAGGCGCTTATTTATTTTACTGCCTGCTTAAGGTTTTACATCATCGCGACAAAGGAAGCCATCTTAAGGCTACATGCAAATACTATTCTAAAAGAAAGACAAACGAAAAAAATGAAACTACCTACTTTTAAATTAATCGCAGTCTGCATCATCAGCCTTATGGCGATGAATACATTTGCCAAAAAAACGAAGAAGCCCAACGTATTGGTAATTTATACCGACGACCATCGTTATACCGGAATTCATGCCCTTGGCGGACAAGCGGTGCGAACACCCAATATCGATCAATTGGCCAATACGGGTATTGTATTTACAAACGCCTATTTAATGGGGGCATTTTCAGGAGCAACCTGCATGCCTAGTAGGGCTATGTTGTTAAGCGGACGTCAGTTATTTACCCTCAAGGGTCAAGGCCACACCATGCCCAAAGAACATATTACCATTGGCGAAACCTTTAAAAACAATGGCTACCATACTCACATGGTGGGCAAGTGGCATCAGGATAGGGAATCCTTGTCGCGTTCGTTTGATGATGGCCAGACGGTAATGGGCATTGGCGTATACCTTACCGATCATTACCGAATGCCACTTTGGGATTGGGATAAAACCGGAGCCTTTCCTAAAAAGGATGCCTACCTTTTAGAGTTTGATGCCAATGGGAACGAAACCCGTCGCCCGGTAGCTAAAACAGATAAACGCGGTCCCACAGGCACTGAAGAACTAGGTCCACATACCTCCGAAATATTTGCACGTAATGCAGCCACTTATATCAAAAACTACAAGGATAAAGAGCCGTTCTTCATGTATTTGGCTTTTCATGCTCCGCACGATCCGCGTCAGGCACCCAAGAAATATCAAGATATGTATCCCACCGATCAAATTCAACTGCCGCCATCATATCTGCCACAGCATCCCTTCGACAATGGCGCCCTGTTTTTGCGCGATGAAGAACTTGGTCCTTGGCCACGTACGCCCCAAGTGGCACGCGAACATTTGGCTGCCTACTATGCTATCATCACCCATTTAGATGCCCAAATAGGAAAGGTAATTCAAGCCCTAAAAGAAAGCGGAGAATATGACAATACCATCATCATTCTTTCTGGCGATAGCGGTTTGGCCGTTGGGTGTCACGGACTGTTGGGCAAGCAAAATGTATATGATGAGGATGGAATTCATGTGCCATTCATCGTATCCGGAGGAGCCACCAAGCAAAGTGGTGTGCGTTCAGATGCCCTCTGTTACATACACGATATATACCCAACCACTTGCGATTTGGCTGGCATTCAGGCACCCGCATCAGTAAACGGACTGAGCTTAAAACCTGTAATTAATGGCGAAGTGGCTCAGGTACGCGATCATACTTATCATGCCTATCGTCAGCATCAGCGCGCATACCGTAAGGGCGATTTTAAGCTAATAGAATTTGTAAAAGCCAACGATTACCACAAAAAGAAAGGCGAGTTTGTGGCAGGTTCGCGCGTAACCTTGCTTTTCAACACGGCTAACGACCCTTGGGAAACCACCAACCTTGCATTTTTGCCTCAATACCACGAAACCCTAAAAACCATGCAAGCCGAAATGCAAGCCGAAGCCATTAAACTGGGCGACAATACCCAAAGCACCGGCGAAAAATATAATTTTTGGGATTACTATAATTAAGGCACCTTTTCAAGCTATCCGCTATAGCCTTTTCTGTTGGGCTTAAGTGTTTTTAAACTGTGCGTGAGCTTCCTGCGGTCGCAGCCACCAGTCAAAAATCACTAAAACCCAACAGCAAAGGGCTGTCACTACTATCTTGGGTGCTCCCCAAACGGCACCAACATTATATCCACTTAATCGGTTTATTGAAATAAAGGAGCTTCGGAAAATTGAAAGAGACCCCGAAACAATAGGCAACCACATTTTATATAAAGCAGCAGCATACTGCTTCAAAGAATTGGAGTCGATATACAATATAATAACATCTACCGATTATGATTTAGACAACAATATAATAGAACGGCCAATGCGTTACATTAGCATCAGTCGTCATAATTCTCTTTTCTGTGGTTCCAATGCCGGAGCTGAAAGAACTGCTACCCTGTATTCTCTTGCTATTTCTTGCAGGCTGAATAATGTGAACACCTATACGTATTTTAAAGAGGTAATACAAACCTTAGCAGAACACCCACAAATGACCGATGAGCAAATGCGGAAATTGCTCCCTGACAAGTGGGCTGAATAACTATTAACAAAATATAAACACCCCATCAAATTGAATCAACAATCTGATGGGGTGTTTATATTTACCGCAATTTGGAGACGGTTACGGATGGCGACGATTTTATGCAGTAAAAAATACAATAGACCTGTCAGGTATATGGCATAGCGCTAATAAACCTGACAGGTCTAAAGTGATTTATATATAGCACCATATTGCCTAGCTATCTCTTTAATATCAAAGCGTTTTACGTTTTCTAGTCCTTTGGGGATGAGTTGCTCGCGGAAAGTATCATCGTTGATGATTTTTTGGATGCCTTGGGTAATCTCGGCACTGGAGCGTGGGTTAATGAGTAGGGCTGCATCTGCTGCCACCTCGGGCATTGAGCAGCAATTGGAGGTGAGTACTGGTCTGCCTATAGCTTGCGCTTCTATGATGGGCATTCCAAAGCCCTCGTAGGTAGAGGCAAAACTAAGAATATCACATTGTTTATAGGCTTCTATAATCTCGGAATAGGGAATATAGTATTGGTTTTTATAGTTGATGTCGTATTTATCAAGTAAAGCAAGTTGTGTATTGTTTAGCTTACCTATAATATGCAGTTGGCATGGTATATCCTTTATGGCTTCAATGGTGCGCTCTAGGTTTTTATTGTCCTTTGTACCTAGGTGTAATAGGGTAGGACAAGTTTTATTAAATACCTTAGGAGTATAGTGTAATTCAGGCTTAATAGGGTTGTGTATTACCTGTATTTTATTTTTGGCAAAGGGAACTATGGCACTCAACTCTTGCTTTGAGAATTCAGAAATCACCGTTATTTTTTTTGCAAATAGTGCAGGTATCCAAAGCCAAAAGGTTTTTAATAGTATGCGTTTAGTGCAATTACCATATAAGTTTGAGCCTACATCGTGTATAGTGAGTATGGTGTTTTTACCTAAAAAAGGGGTAAGATAATTGATATGACCAGTAATGTGCTTGATTCCTTTAAATTGGCGTGCAAATTTAATGTTAGCATACAGACCTTTAAGACATATACTGCTCTCAGGCACTTCTGCCTTAATGGCATTATGGTGTTCTTGTAACTCTGGTAATAAGGCATTAAATATCTCTTCAATACTATTGAACTGACCTAGCTTTTTACGGAAGAAGAGATGTATGGGTGTTTGCATTATTTATTTTTATTTAACCGCAGAGTTCGCTGATATTTTCGCAAAGAATGCTAAGTTTTCATTTCTCTGTTCCCTCTGCGTATCCTCTGTTCCTTTGCGGTTCATTTTTTTTGCGCTTCTTACTTTTACAAGTTATTAACTACTCGTTTAATCCCTTGTTTTAATAATGCCACATTAAAATTAATCAACAAGCCTAACTTATAATCTCCTAATTTGATGTAGGTGAGGGTTTGTGCTAAGTGTACATCATTTAGAACTTCCACACTCTTTAGTTCAACTATTACTTTATTTTCGACTAACAAATCTATTCTATACCCACATTCCAATTTCACCTCTTCAAAGATCAAAGGCATTGGCTTTTCTTTTTCAACTTTCAGGCCATCTTGTTGTAGCTTATAATATAAACACTCTTGGTAGGCTTTTTCTAGTAGGCCAGGGCCTAGTGCTTTATGCACTTCTATAGCAGCACCTATTATTTTTTTGAGAGATTTCGTTTTCAGTCATAGGTTTATTCTTTAGTTTAACCGCAGAGTTTTACGCAAAGTGCGCCAAATTTGTTCTCTGTGCCCTCTGCGACTACTCCGTGCCTTTGTGGTTCTTTAATTTTATATTGTTATTCTCCACTGCTTTTTAATAAACCACAGCAAACCAAATACCAATACACCTGACTTAATCAAGTGATTTAATACCACCACAAATTCAGTTTCGGCTTTTATTACCTGTAAAAATAGGATGGGGCTCCAAATGAGTAAAGTGGGATATAGATTACTTAAATCTCCAAGCTTTTTCCAGAACCAGGATATAAACATACCCCAAATAAGCATAAATAGCATGCCTCCATACTTACCATAGTTGGCATAGGCCTCACCCGAAATACTAATACCCATACTCGTATTATCTCCTAAAGGTAAGCCAGTATACTTCATAAAGTTTTCTCTTCCCCCTGCTTTCTTCTTATTGGGGGCTAAAAAGCGAGGTAGTAAACTAGCTTCTAATGCCTCTATAATGGTAGATCCACCTGCATAAGGTTCTTTTTGAGGTACATGATACATTACAGCAGAAATAATCCACCCTTGGTTGAGGCGTGCTGTCATATTTTCTTCATTAGTTGGGTTAGTAATACCACCACTGCGCCAGTTCTCTGTTGCCATACCAATAAATAGCGCTGCTTTGTTGCCACTATATCCTTTATGTATAATAGCCCTATAATCTGCTTTTACGGATTGTATGGTAATGGCTAATAGCATGCCTATAATGCCTATGCTTATTTTTTTTAAGGTGCTTAACTGTAGCTCTTTGGCCACAAAGGTGAAAGTAAGCATACTCCACAGCAGTAAATCGTGAAACATTCCACTAGCCATGGATGCCAATGCGGTTAAGGCCATAGTAGACATAAATATAGTCCACCTATTTTTATGGTTAGAAAAGAGCAAATAAATAGCCCCTACATATTTTACGTTGGATAATAAAAAGAAAATAAAACGCAATGCCGGCGGCACTATACCATTAATAAAAGGGATAGCCAAACCTGTGGCTACTAATATAAAGGGTAATTTTGGATGTCTATCTAATAAATTAGAAACTCGCTCGCTTAACTCATCTAAGTCTAGCGTATTTTTATACCATAGGGTACCTGCATAAAAGAGGAGCAAAGCGGGTACTATAAAAGCCATATACTCAGACTCGGGCACATACATGTGGTATTTGTAATGGGTGATTCCATTGTGATAATCGATAAAGGGGCCGATGATCCACTGAAGTGCCGACATGGATACCATGAGTTCTACAATAGGTATGGAATGCCCCATTTTTAGTAATACCTTAATTATTGCAACAACAGCAAAGCAAAGCCCTATGGCTGACCATGTTTCGATACCGGATACCAGAATGAGTATAACACTAATAGGTATAATCCAAAAAAGGCCTTTTTCTTGTTGTAGATTATTGAGCATAGTTTGTTATTTTAACTGCTGTGGTTTGATTAGTTTTACCGCTGAGTACGCCAAGTTTTTTTGTGACACCTCCGCGCCTTAAGTTGTTTATTTTAAGCGATCTGTATTTGAATTAAAATTTCTCGTAAGATACTCTCGTAATCCCTACCATCCTGATGCACCCGTTGGGTTCCCTTTTTGGTTAATAGCTCCAACTGATTAAGATGTGCCTGATAATATTTTATTTTTTTAATCATATCATTTACTGACTTATAAAAAATGACTTCATCAGCTTTATAAAAATTGGCTATCTCGTCATTACATTCTGTAATTAATGCTGTGCCACAGGCAGGTATTTCAAAAGTTCGGGTGGTGTGAAGCTCCTCAAATTTCTTTGATAAGAATCCTATGCTGAATAAAGATGATGAGATAAATTGAGAATAGGCATTCCCAAACAAACCGTCTCCTTGAAATTGCAAGTATGGATTCTCTACATTCTTTTTTACGAAAGAGTTCCAACCTTTTCCTGCTATCTTAACCTTAATTTTATTATCAATTAATTGCTGTACAATCGTTTCTCGTGATGGTTCACAAAGTCCAATAAAGGCAATGCAATCTTCTTTTTGTGAGAAGGTATGGAGTGGTTTATGTATATCCTTATCGAAACCCTGTGTTGTTAGTAGTAATTTTTCTTTTGGGATAAATTGTTGATATATTTTAGTCTCTATTGACTTGGTTGTGATTAAATAATCATATTGGCTAATATTCTTTATAAAGTGATTTGATTTGTTTTCATAAAAGGCCATGTCTGGTGTAAAGTGAATCAGTTTAGTTGTTAGGGACCTCAATAGTTTTGTGGTACAAGGCGTAATAAAAATCGCCTTGTCAACCCATATAAGGTCAAGCTTAATTGAACTTTCAGATAATTGATTCTTGATATATCGGTTTATTGTTTTTATTAATGGCCCACATTTATATCTGAAGCCCAAGGAACGCCATATCCGTGCAGTATTATTGAAAGGGATATGTGTATCAATAACATTAAAGTTTACCTCTCGATTCCCTAATGAGGAAGTTTGAATAATTTCTTTTAATTGATCGGCACGCATTTTACTAGTGGTACCAGTTGTATATTGGCCTATATAGAGTATGTTCATTATGGTCCGCAGATAAAGGATTAAAAAGATTTTTTAAACGCCCATAGTGGCTTTTGTAAAGCTTGCTTAACCCCAAAAAACTCTGAAGGTCTTAGTACAGTTTGCTTAGGCGTGATGTAAATCAAAGCCCCTTTAGGGGTTTGTGGTTAATATTGCATTTACCATTTCCTCATAAACTTCCTCACAATAATATTCTGAAGATTTATAAGTACAGCCTGTTTTATCAATTGTTGTTTGCCAATCAAAATTATTGAGATCTTCAAAATTAACAGGAACTACTTTGGGGTAGGTCTCTTTTGTATTGTAGGGTTTTGGGCCTTGCAATACAGCAGGGTACCAAACATCTAAGTTGCAAGCTATGTATTCAAATAACTTATTGGGTGCATTGTAGGTGTAGTTCCGGTTGTGGGCTTTGTATAAGATAAGACCAACATCATATTGCTGTAATATTTTTGGCTGTTTTTGGTATTCTATACCTTGTTCGTAATAATTCACCCAAGTAGAGTCTATATCCTGGAGGTATCTTTTAACATCTTCATATAAGTTATAGGCATATACATCAAATTGAACCATGCCATTTTGTTTTAATACCCAATTGCATAACTCTTTTAGATAGGTCGATTGAAATGATAATGCGCCTACATAAACTAGTTTAATGGGTTTTTTTGTACTCTTTAAGTGCCTGCCCTTCAAAATAGTACTCCAACTTCTTGGCGGGTAATTGGGCATGGTTTTTAGTTGCTCTTTTTTTAGGTTAGGATGGTCTCGATGAAAAAAGGCTAAGCGATCAGTATTGGTTTGGCTTATCCATGTAGCACGTGAGAAGAGCCAGTTTATTTCTAATTGATGAAAATACTTTACTTGGCGCATTGTTGTGGCGTACCACTTTTGGGATGCGTACTCATGAAAGTGAATAAAAAGTTTACAGTTGCGATTAAAGTATTTGGTATATACATAGGCAGGCCAAGCGGAATAGGACTCGTAATACAATAAGCAATTGGGGCGATTAATTATTAAGCCAATAATGGTGACTAAGTTGAAGTGTAAATATTTAAATAAACGAATAAAACTCTTATCGCCTACTTTGGGCAAAGGGCTTCTTTTAATATTTAAAGTAGAATTCTTATTAGCTTTATACTCTTTTCGTCCTTTAATATTGTGGGTACTATTTATTCTAACTTTCGTAAAATTATTTATTTGCTCCTTCGCTATATAGTCAATCAGATTTGTAATAGGAGGGTAGTACTCGAGAGGAAGATAGTGGAGTATAGCGAGTTTTGACATGTTCGTTTATTAAGATTGCTTAATTATGCTTGTAATACGCTCTCCCACCTTATCCCAAGTATTATGAGTTAAAGCATTATCACGGGTATTTATACGCATCTGCTTGTATTGATTCATTTCCTCAATAAGTTGACACATTTTTGCTGCTAGTTCATCTGAGTCTTTTGGATCATCTATCAGGAATCCAGTTTTACGATCCAATAAATATTCAGGTATAGCAAATTTATTACTTGCAATAGCTGGACATCCAAAATAGGCCAGTTCGTTAATGACCAGGGTATTGGTGTCTTTTATAGTTGGGTGAACCAATGCAAAAGAAGTGGAGAATATTTTTAAAAGCTCCAGCTTTTCACTAGGGACTGACTTATTAAAAAATCCTTTGTACTCAACACCTTCTTGATCTAGTATTTGATCAGGAGGAATTTGTCCTACAATATTTAGTTGCGCATTAGTATGTTTAGATCTTACTTTTTTTAGGGCTTTAGCAACTACCAACCCTCCTTTGGGTATAAACTCACGTGATATAAATAGAAAATTAAGACCATCATTATAAATATCTTTTTCAGGTATATCTATAAAACCACCTACACCAACATTGTAGAAATTACTCCCATTTAGATTGTAATGTGTTTTTGTTTCATCTAAGGCCCATTGAGATCTAAAAAAAACAGCTTTAGCATTGGATAGCCAATTTGCCTCTTGCTTGCAAATTCGGTTAAGGTCTTTGCTGCTAAATTCTGATTTATTATTGTAGATATCTACATAAGAGGCAAAGCATGCATCATTAAAACAGAAATAAGGTTTATTGGGTAAGGTTTTAATCCATGGTGTAAATCCATGAAAAAAGACAGCATCGCTTACATTTTCTTTGGTGTTGATGTTAAAAAGATTAGTAATTAACTTTAATCGCTTCTCCGAAAAGAAGTGGTAATTACGTTTTAAGCCTAACTCTTTTAGTACAAAAGACTTTATTTTAGCAATATTATCTGAAACTGGATTTATAGGAGGATGAATAGTTAAGTTAAAAGATCTTTTTAATTGTGCGATGGTAGCATTATTAACTCCAGAACCACCTCCACTTTTTTCTGATTGGTCAGTATTTGATATATATGTAATTTTCATTTAGAATACAGACTTTAACCTTAAAGCATTTTTAAACCCTACTATACTTGCAAACTGCTTAAATCTTTTTCCTCCAACCGACCACATTTTACCCACATTTAAAGCTTTAAATTCATTTTCGGCTTTAAAAGCCAGGTGTGGGTAGAATTCGTAGTTTTGATATATGAAATTCAGTAAGTTATTGGCTAGTGCTTTTCGCACTATTAAATTATCTAAATATTTTGTTACTGTTTTTTTATACAAAAGATAGGAAGCTAGCAAAGAAGCTGCTTTCACTTCATTTATTTTGCCTTGGCTTATGCTGGTAGAAATACCAGAACGGTAATACACTTTGGAATTATCGCTATACATAATACTATCTGCCTGCATTAACACTCGGCTGAAAAACTCACCATCTTGATTAATCATTAGCTTCTCATTCCAAGGTCCTGCTTTTTCTATGAGTAGGCGTAGTGTGAGCCATACTGAAGTTTGTGCCATTCCCAATCCATTCCATGAGTCTATGAGCCAATTGATGGGAGAGGTGTAATCTTTATTAATTGTTTGTTGTTCCCATTTAACGTCTTCTATACTATTATAAAACCTCCCCCAAGTACATGAGCTAATGCTATTGGGCTTATCAGATAATAGTTTAAGTTGAGCCTCTATTTTATTGGGACTCAATAAATCATCGGCATCTAAATATTGAATGTATTCCCCTTTACTTTTTTCAAAAGCTAAATTTCGGGCTACACAAGCACCGCTGTTAACTTGTTGGTATATTTTTATTTTATCACTTTCAAAACCTTTGGCAATATTATAGCTATTGTCCGTTGAGCCGTCGTCAACTATAATACATTCCCAATGAGTGTATGTTTGATTGAGCACCGATTGGATGGTTTCGGTAATAAACAGCTCACTATTATAGAGAGGTATGAGTATGGAAACTAAAGCTGATCTATTTATAGTTTGCATTTTCTTGCTTTAATAGTTGACTAGTTATATTAAATGATTTTATAGAATAGGTTTATATCTTAGCCCAAACACCTTTAGAGGCTTTGCTTTGCGAGTTTGTTGCTTCTATTCCTTTTTGAACAGAAGTAGTTGGTAGCGTTTTTGTTTACCTTAAACTAATGAAAGTGCTTTATTTAGCAGATTGACTATGTTGCTATTAGTTTTTGTATTTTGTTTGGCTCAATTCTAAATTTGAGATGGCTTTATATTCACTCATTAATCGAATTAACCACAGTAACTTCCCTTTCTTTATTAAAGATTTAATTACGTTCAATAGTTTATAATCTAAGTTTCTACGAGCTTGTTTGTACTCCTCTTTGCTTAATAAATTTGTTGAGTTAAGAAAAGTGTATTTTATGCTAAATGGTTCCTGAACACCACTGTAAGAATTAAATAAACGATTAGAAGCTGAGTTGGGCGATTTACGCCACCATACAAGGCCTTCGGGTATAATAAGTGTAGGATGGTGGGCAGCCATGAGCAATCGAGCATAATCGTCGCCCGATTTGTACTTTTCAGAAAATCCACCCAATGCTAAAAACAATGTTTTATTAAATAGTACTCTAACCAATGCCAAATTTAAAAAACTATTGTCCGAAAGAAAGTGCCTTTGGTATGCTTCCTGGGAGGAGTAGCTTTTGTAAGCTACATAAGGTCTGGAAATTATCATACCACAATCCTTATGTTTTTCTGCCTCCTTACTATAAGTTTCTAGTCCATGTGGCATTATTTTATCATCGCCATCAATATATATAATATATTGTCCGGTTGCCTCTTTTAAGCAATAGTTACGATTGTTGTATTCGCCTATATTATGGTTATGTCTTACTGCGTTAATTCTTGCATCAGAATATGCTGTAATAAGCTCCCATGTATTATCTGTAGAGCAATCGTCGGAAATGAGAAGCTCAAAGTTAGTATACGAACTGGCCAATACACTATCAATGGCTTCGTTAATGTACTCGCTTGAGTTGTAGCTTACCATGGCCACTGTAATAAGTGGCCTATTTTGTTGCTGCATTTTTTAATAGCTCATATATGATATCAATCCTTTTATTAGGATCACATAATTTAATGATGTGTGCTCGGCCTTTTTTACCCATTTCTTCGGCAAGAGTAGGATTGTTTAAAAGGATAAGTATTTTCTCGGCCATGGCTTCAAAATCAAATTCTTTCACTAAGTAACCTGTTTCTCCATCCTTAACGTTTTCGGGAATACCATTATGTAGCGTTGATACTACAGGCAGCTCAAATAAAGCAGCTTCAGCCAAGCTAATGGCAAAGCCTTCCTGGTCACCAGATGGAGCAGTTATAGAATGTTGTGCATAAAGATAAGCCTCTTGCATAAGGTGTAAAGCTTCCTCATTTTTTAAACTTCCATGCAATGTTATAACCTCTTGTAATTTTAATTTCTCAATTAGCTTTTTGCATTCAGTCAGAAGTGGACCATCACCTATAATATCTAAATGTGTATTTTTATTGCTTTGGTACACTAATTCAAAAGCTTTAATAAGCGCAATAGGATGTTTCTTTGGAGTTAAACGGCCAACGAAAATAACTCTTTTTGCTTTGTTTTTATTTCTTATATCCCATAATACATTACTTATAATACTTTTTTCAACACCTAATCTAACTACTTTTATTTTATCATTACTAGCCCCTGCCAGTACCAGTAATTTACGAATATGATGCGAAGCTGCAATTAGGTAAGTAGCATTGGAAAAGACACATTGTAATTGTTCTTTATAGTAAGTATCACTTAGTGCTGAAGTAATATCATAGCCATGGAAATGAACTATGTAAGGCTTTTGTATTTTGTTTAATGTAGGTAATAATTGTACTGCGTTTGTTCCATACTCAATAAATAAAACATCTTGTAGCATAAGATGTGATTCCAAGGCTTTACAAGCTGTTTTTTGTTTTTTATTCCATATAATATTTTTACCTCTTTGTCCTAGATTATAACATATATTAGCTAAAATAGGAGGAGCGTAGTACGTATATGGTATTACTTTATAACAAATACCCTGAATGTAATATGGTTTTTTAGCACATATAAAAGTGGTGTTTTTATTTTTTTGCCTGATGCCATAAACTAAATTATATACAAAAGTTTCACTTACACCGATACCCCCATTTATGTACCCTATCTTCATAGATTATTTATAATTTGCATGTAGTTTTCACTAACATGTTGCCATGTGAAATTATTAATAAATCGGTCATATGCTTTGTCTGCCAACAGATTCATTTCTTTACGATTATTTAAAGCATACTCAATTGTTTTAGCTAATTCTATTGAATCCTCACAATTTACTTTTAAAGCGGTATCGCCGACCTCTTCTGGGATACCACCTTTGTTACCCACTATCATAGGAATCCCTGATGCCATACCCTCAATAACAGAAAGCGGGCAGGGGTCGTTCCAAATTGATGGTATGCAATATAATCCCACCTGTTTAAATAAGTCAGGCACTTTATGATGTTCAATATAACCAAGGAATTTTATCTTATCCTTGCCTTTCGTTGCAAATTCCTTTAATTCCGCAACAAAAGGGGAGTCGTTCATCTGTCCAAAACCAGCACTTCCTGCAATTAGTAGTTTAATATTAGGTATTTTTTTTTGGATAATAACAGTAGCTTGTATTAACTCTTTAATTCCTTTTTCAGGGGTGAGTCTACCTATAAAAAGAAGTGTATTATTATTAGTGGGTAATTGTTTTCGAAAGTGTTCAGGATTACAACCATTTAATAATACACTGCATTTATTTTTTAGAATAAAATTATGCTCAAGTCCTTTTCTAATTATTCCATTCTGAATATATTCACTTACCGATATGATGTGGTCGCAATATTGATTAAGCTCTTTAAGTTGTTTGCTATTAAGCCCTAGTATATGATCGTTGTGCATATGCAACATAACTGTTGCGCTTGGATTAAGTCGTTTTATAATTGCAATGTAAGTAGGTCGATTATGAACATGAATAAGCTTAAAGCCTTTTAGACGTGCGTACAAAGCACCATAAACCACATAAGTATTATATACTAAGTGATGACCTATTTTACCTTTGAGTATTTTGCCCATTATTCTAATGAGATTTATTCTGGCTCGCTTGGTTTTGAATGATAGATAGTGTTTTTTTGAATAGGGGGCAAATACAATTGTTTCAACTCCCAATAATTCGTTAGAAAAATCTTTCACCCACGTGGCTATGGCTCCACCATTAACAGGTGAGAAGTATTCTTCTTGTGGGAGGATATGGAGGAGTTTATTCATTAAATTTGTATTGAAAAAGTTTAATATCCTCTGCGTATAATTCTCGTATTTTTGATATCATATCTGCAGTATAAACGGACAAAACATCATTTGATTTTCTATTTGATGTATTTGTTTCGTACAGTTTGGTATTTATACCTATTTTTTTTGTAATAATTTTAAAATCAACATCTAAATTTTCAACCTTGCCAATAAAGTCACAACAAATAATACCGTTTTCATCTTTTAAAAAATAATATTGAGGGTAAAGATGTTCATAAGAATACATTGATTCCTTATTGAGCCACTTCATTATGAATGTTTCAAAGTTGATATCTTTAAAATGTTGCCTTCCAAATGTAAGATCTCTTTCATTTGCATTTTTTCCTCCATATTTTAGGTAATTAAAAGTAGAATAAGCCCTAACCCATGGGTTGCGTACAAATGTAAATTTGAAATATTTATTAAATGTATTGATATGGTATAAATTTTTGTAGAACTTGATAGTTTTATGACTACCACCATAATTACCAAATAGAGATTTGTTTACTGACATTCCTGCAGCTTTGGGTATGTGGATAAATACACATCTGTAATAATCAAAAGCCTTTATAGAATGATATTCGCCGGGATTGTTTAACTCTTTAAACCTATACACATAGGAATACTTAATTTTTCTTTTTAAATCTTTAAGGTATGTAATCATATTTATTGTCAATCGTTTTTTTTATGAGTCTTGCTAAAGGAAGTATGATAGATTTATCAAAATATTTGTATCCTAATATTTTATACCCTAGGAAAACAGTTTTCCATTGTAGTTTGGAATTATTGAGTTTAGAAGCATAATATCTAGATTTGCTTAATTTATTGGTTATAGCTTGTTTATATTTTATTGAATCAGAGATACACCACTCCATAGATAATTGATGCCATTTTTTTAATGACATAATATGAGCTTCATACATTTTTTTATAATTTTTTTTTGTATTCTGTTCATGTATTCTAATATGTACACCAATTATTTTGGAAGAAGTAAATTCTTTACCATATAATGCACAGCGAAAATATAAATCCATATCTTCGCATCCAGACAAAGAAGTATCAAAACCCTTAAGTTTATTTAAAAAGAAATCTCTCTTAATTGTTAATCCGCTTGGTGAGATTAAACTATCTTTCCAAAAGTCAAATACATTCTCTAATTTATTATTTTTGGCCTCAATATTTTCAAAGGTTTTGTTTTTGTCAAACCACAGATATGGAGAGAATATAAGTGTAGAAGAAGTTTTTTCAATTTGTTGAAGTTCATTTTCTAGTTTGCTCGGTAACCAAATATCATCGGCATCTAAGAATGAAATATAATCACCCTTTGCTAATTCAGCTCCTTTATTGCGCGAATAAGAAACACCTTTATTTGATGTATTTTTGTGTATTATAAGGCTGCTGTAATGTACTTTTATCTCAGTTAATACTTCAAGCGAGTTATCCGTGGAGCAATCATCAACAACTATACATTCAAAGTTTTTATATGTTTGGTTGTATACTGAGCTAACGCACTCTTTTAGGAATTGTGCGTTGTTATAGTTGGGAATTATTACTGATAAGTGTAAATTCATTTGATTTTAGAGAGGCTTATTTATTATTCTATGTTATTGTTAATTTTAAGTATTCGTTTACAGTATCGTAGTGTACTCTCTCTATGAGCAATAATTACCAAAGTAAGATCTGTGCGTGATAATAAACGTATACTTTCTGTGATCTCTTCTTCTGTTTGTGTGTCTAGAGCAGAGGTAGCTTCGTCAAAAAAAAGTATTTCAGCATTAAAATATAGGGCACGTGCTATGCCTACCCGTTGGCGTTGCCCACCTGATAGCTTGGTGCCATTTTCTCCAATTAGGGTATTTAAACCTTTTGGTAAATCTTCTATAAGGTTTTCTAAACTGGCTTGTTTTATTACACCTTGTAGTTTGGCTTGGTCAATATCTTTGTGCGGCACACCAAAGGCAATGTTTTCGCCCAAACTACCATCTACCAAGTATACTTGTTGCTGCACATAGCCCACTTTTTGGTAAAAGGCTTGCATGTGGGCTTCATCCAATACCGTATCATCCACCAGGTATTGCCCGGCATTGGGTTTTAAAAAGCCCAAGAGTATATTCATGGCAGTAGTTTTGCCGGCGCCACTAGGCCCCATAAAACCAATGGTTTCGCCTTTATTAATGCATAAGTTAAAGTTGTTCAATACTGGTTTGTCGGCATCGGGGTATTGGAAGGTGAGATTTTTGAGTTCCAATTTGCGTTTAAAAGTAATGTCCTTTGGTTGTATGTTGTTTAGCTCATTGCTTTTTAAGGGCTCCAACACTTCAAAAATCCACTTGCTTTGGTTTAGGCCATTAATGGCAATCATCATGCGGTTTATGCTGGGCATTATGCGGTAACCCGCCACGGCAAATATACCCAGTAGCTGTAGGAGCTCCACCTTACTATCGTAGGCATAGACCCCATAAATTATCATTACCATAATGGCGAGCATCAGGGCACTTTCTATAACTCGTGTGGGTGCCAAGTTGTATACATTGGCTTTTATGTTAGTATCAGAAAGTTCTTTTACGTTGTTTTCAATACGTTTTCGGAAGCGCTGCTCGGCACCATTTATAATAACATCGATATAACCAAAAATGGATTGGAATACATTGCGTCCTAATTCAGGTTGTATTTTTTTTCGTACTTCCCCTATTTGCAATGATTTTTTGCGCACCCAGTAATAGAAGAGCAAAAAAGGTGGGGCTACTGTGGTAGCCAGTACTACTAAAATAAGTGGGTCGTATATACCAATACTTATTATAATGGCAGCGAGTACTACGAACTCGTTAAACAAGTTTAATACGCCCAACACTACATTTTGAGAGAATTGTTGTGTAGCGGCATTTACATTGCGGTTAATAAGGTTGGAGTTGTTGTTTTTAAAAAAGCTAAAGCCCTTGCGGTAGTATATTTGGTGCAGGCGTATGGCAAAGTCTTTATACAAACCCAAAGAGAAGGAACTTTGTAACTTGGCAATATAGAGGCCAGCTATATTTTTTAATAATACAATTATAAAAAGGCCTACGGCCAATAGTATAATAAGCTGGTTTTCGTTTGTTAGCTTAAAGGTTTGGTAGAGCCAATTTGCCCAGGAATACTTTTCAGTAAAGTTGTCTTCGAGTAATATGGCAAATACAGGGAGTAGGGCACCTAGTCCTACTAACTCTAGGGCAGAGTTAATAAAAAGGAGTATGCTTACACCAATGGCTTTTATTTTATGCTCTTTGGGCAGTATGCCGCGTATATATTGGGTGCTTTCTGTTAGTATCATGTGTTTGTTTAGTTGTGAGTGGTAAGGTTTTTGGTAGTAGTTAGCTTAGAGATGTTAGATAATAGATTGGTTTATAGAGATTCGTTTGTAGTAACTTGATGAACACGGAGGCGCAGAGGCGCTGAGATTTTTTTTTTTGATTATTATTTGGTAGTAATTACATTAACGATTGAATTCCAATCCCCTTATAGTTTAATTTGATCTAGAATAAGTTTTATATAAGCCCCCTTCACCAAGGGGGAATTGTTTAAAATTGATTATTTATAAACCTAAATGCTGTTCATCATTCCGAGGAACGAAGGAATCTTAAGGCGAGCTGTAAAGCACTGCTGCCTTAAGTCTTCATACTACTGACTAAATAAAATCAATCCCCCTATTTTCACCTTGTTTTTTAATAAGTTTTATATAAGCCCCCTTCGCCAAGGGGGAAGTTTTATTAGTTTAGTAAAAAAATTGAAACACTGCTGCCTTAAGTCTTCACACTAATGACTAATTACATCAGATTGAGACTGCTTCCTTCGTTGCAGAGACGCGATATTGAGGATCAGTTTTTAGTTATTAGCTTCTAGTTATTAGGGCTTAGGTATATTTTATAGTTGGCCTAGTGGCTACAACGAAGTGTCCTAGTACCTAATAGCTACTCCCTAACCCCTAAAGCTCTCACAGTAGTTTTTAATTACGCCAATTCAGGCACATATTTCTCAATACAATAGTTTAGTTTGTGTAAGTCAAGCAGCATGCTTTTTTGTTTGAATACCTCTTCGGCCTCGGGATATACTTCCATGCTTGTAAATAGGAATGTATCTGTTGAAAGTAGATCCTCCTTGGAGGCTACAAATTCAAAGAGGGCTGCGTGTGCTATGTATAACTCTAGCGGATGCATATGTTGGCGCCCGTTCATTAGCTTGCTCATGCTCCCTTGCTTTAGTGTTGCTTCTTTAAGCAATACCGCTTCTTTATCTTGAATAATCAGATATTGGTCTTGCAGGAGTGCTAATAATATGTTCTGTGGATATACTGAACACGCTTCCTTAATTTTCTTGAGTATTTTATTGGGCTCTTTACCCTGAAGTTCCATAGCTACAATATTCATCAAAGTGAAGAATGGTATTTCGGGGTGTTGATCGGCTAGTTTATTTAGCTTGAATGATTTTAAATCTTCGCCAAACTCTAGCGCATCAATGATCTCATCTATACGCTCTAGGTGTACCTTATCTGTTGTACCACTTAATTCAATGGGTATTATACCAGAGTTATCCATTTCAATATCCCAGAAATCAAAGAACTGTGTGCGTGCCACTTCAATATCTTGACTTTCATAATCATTTAAGAATAGTCGATTGCTGAGCTCCAATAAGTCTTGCTTGCTTTCCTCAGAGGGTTCCTCAATTAGCGCCAGTTGTTTTAGTGCCTCAATATCGGCATGGCGTTCCTTTAATGGTTCTGTATATTGGTATTCTGCTGTCATTTTTTTTTGGTTGAAATAGTTGTTAGGGTTTAGCTATTCGTTTTTAGGTGTTGGTTTTTAGCTCTTGTTGGTGAGCTCTTAGTTATTAGCTTTTAGTTGCTAGGCTTTGCAGCTTGGTTAGTTAGTTCCTAGGTTTTACAGTTCGCCTAGTAACTACAGCGTAACGCCCTAGCAACTAATCCCTACCACCTAAAGCGCAGCGTCCTAATACCTAATATTTAGTATTTAATTGAATTGATCAATCCGTTTAGCATCTTTCCAATTTCGTTTGCTTCTTGTTCAAAGGTTTCTAATTCAGAGTTTGTTATCCACTTGCGCATTGCAAATAAGTGGAGTAGCGTAATGGTTTCGTACAATGAACCTCTTGCATAGAATAAGAATTGACCAAATTCTTTAGGGTGGAAACGTCCCTTTCCTTCAGCAATGTTTTGCGGTACTGAGGCCGAAGCAGCTTCTATTTGTTCAATTAACCTATAATGTTTCGCACTAGTATCTAAAGTTTCAGTTCTCGCTATTACCTTATCTGCAAATTGTAAGGACTTTTGCCAAACAAGTAGGTCTTTAAAAAAGGAGCTCATTTTATTTTAAGTTATTAGTTTTTAGCTCTTAGTTGTTAGGCTTTGCAGCTTGCATAAGTTGTCGGATTTTACAGTTCACCTAGTAACTATAGAACTAAGTCTTAATTGCTAACATCTAACACCTAATCGCTAATACCTAACCCCTACAGCGCAGCGTCCTAATCCCTAATCCCTAACACCTAACTAAAGACGGCCATCAATAACTGCTTTATCCCAAATGGCTTTTACATCGTATACTACTGTGATGTTTGATGCTTTTAGACTATCTATATCCAAGGTTTTGAATTCATCGTGTGCTACTGTGAGTACGATGGCATCGTATTTCTGATTTTTATAGGTGTCAATTAAGTTGATACCATATTCTTTTTGTACTTCTTCTTTACCTGCCCAAGGGTCGTAAACATCCACTTGGCAACCATATTCTTTAAGCTCATCAATGAGATCGATTGCTTTAGTGTTGCGTATATCCGGACAGTTTTCTTTAAAGGTAATCCCTAGATTTAGTATACGGCTATCTTTTATGGTGGCTCCTTTTTTAATCATCAGTTTAATGATTTCAGAAGCTACCCAATTGCCCATGCCATCATTAAGCTTACGTGCCGACATAATCATGTCAGGCGTATAGCCCATCTCTTGTGCTTTTTGAGCTAAGTAATAGGGGTCAACACCTATACAGTGTCCTCCCACTAAACCCGGTTGAAACTTGAGGAAGTTCCATTTTGTGCCTGCCGCTTCTAATACCTCTTGTGTATCAATCCCTAATCGGTTAAATATTTGCGATAGTTCATTTACAAAGGCTATGTTCACATCACGTTGGCTATTTTCAATTACTTTAGCAGCCTCAGCCACACGTATACTAGGGGCTTTATGCGTACCCGCAGTAATAATTGTGTTGTATAATGCGTCTACAGTATCTGCAACTTCGGGAGTGGAGCCTGAGGTAATTTTTAATATTTTGGTTAAGGTGCGTACTTTATCACCTGGGTTGATACGTTCAGGGGAGTATCCTGCAAAGAAATCCTCGTTAAACTTTAGTCCTGAGTGCTTCTCAATAACAGGGATGCATTCGTCTTCAGTTACACCAGGGTATACTGTTGATTCGTATATAACAATGGCCCCCTTAGTAATTACCTTTGCAATAGCCTCACTTGCCTTAATTAGTGGGGTTAATATGGGGCGGTGGTTTTTATCAGTGGGTGTAGGAACAGTTACTATATATATATTATATCCTTTCAGATCGTCGATATTGCAAGTAAATGACAAACCATAATTCTCGCTTTGAGTATTTAAAACCGATTTTAGGTCTTTGTCTTCTACCTCTAGGGTATGATCGTGTCCTTTTTGTAAATCGTTTACACGTTCTTGATTAATATCGAAGCCAATTGTCTGATTTTTTTTTCCAAATTCAACAGCCAAAGGAAGACCTACATAACCAAGGCCAATTATTGCAATTTTATTATTCATCTCATAAAGGTTTAACGTTTTCAATAGTATTTGATGGAACTCGCTTGTGTAAGCCCTTTCTGTATGAAAGAATTTTTACAGGCTCTTTTTAATAGGGTTGATTTTAGGATTTTGTTTTTAGTGCTTAGGTGTTGGTTATTAGCTATTAGGTCTTAGTTTTTAGGTTTTGCAGCTTGGTATTTAGTTGTTGGTGATTAGCTATTAGGCTCTAGAGTTTGAAGTTTTAGATAGGAATTAAGAGTGATTGCTAGCAGTTAAATACAGCTTCGCCACGCTCAGTCACAACTTGTGTGTCTAAGTGATTGGTTTATACCTTGCTTCTGTTTGTGATTGTAATGTGCATTTGGTATGCCAAGCATTTTCCAAACAGAACCCAACAAGGGTACGGATTTTAGCCTTATTGGTTACCACCATTTGATGGAACTGCGAAAATAGTTTATTTGTTGCAAATAAAGAAAATCATTTGGGTTTGTTTGCTGTTTTAAGTCAGTAATTACGGATGTTTTCTTAGTTCTTAGCAAAAGCTTATGAATGGCACGTGAAAAGTACATTGATTTTAAGGTGCTTTTTAGCCAAATTTAGAAAGTGGTCTCTTGGGAATATGTAATATTTGGGTGTGTAGTTAATTATATGGCGTTATAAGGTGTTTTAAGCCTGTTTTAGCCTTTTAAATACTTTAAAAAAGGGGGCTGTTTGATCATTGGAGCTAGCTTGTTTTTGTTATATTTGTGTGGCTTTTTTTATAGGTGTTATGTGGGGCTCAGACCTTACTAATCCATGTGTTTCAGAAGCTTTAAATAGATTTATTTTTATTAAGATATTTTTCACTTTAGCTGTTTTTTTTAGATGAGCGAAGAAAATAAAGAACAAGAAGGCTATTCAGCCAGTAGTATTACCGTATTAGAAGGATTAGAAGCGGTACGTAAGCGCCCTGCCATGTATATTGGTGATGTTGGTGTTAAGGGTTTGCATCACTTGGTTTACGAGGTGGTAGATAACTCTATTGATGAGGCCTTAGCGGGTCACTGTGATACCATTGATGTAATTATTCATGAGGATAATTCTATTTCGGTAAGAGATAATGGTAGGGGTATTCCAGTAGATCATCACGAGAAAGAAGGGAAGTCGGCCCTTGAGGTTGTAATGACTGTATTGCACGCTGGTGGTAAATTTGATAAGGACTCCTATAAAGTATCTGGTGGATTACACGGGGTAGGTGTATCTTGTGTGAACGCATTGTCAACCCACTTAAAAGCAGAAGTACACCGTGGTGGAAAATGTTATGAGCAAGAGTATTCAATAGGTATCCCGCAAGGTGAATTGAAAGAACTTGGAACTACTGATATTACAGGTACCATTGTTACTTTTACACCTGATGCTTCTATTTTTACTACTACAGAATATAAGTTTTCGATTCTTCAGAATCGTATGCGCGAGTTGTCATTCCTAAATGCAGGGATTACAATTACATTAACTGATGAGCGTGATAAGAACGAAGAAGGTGAATTTCATACAGAGAAGTATTTTTCAGAAAGAGGCTTAGAAGAATTTGTTTCTTTTATTGATGAGACTCGTGAAAACTTAATTGATAAAGTAATTCACATAGAAACGGATAAAGGTGAAGTTCCTGTAGAACTAGCTATTCAGTATAACACTTCTTTTAGCGAGAATGTATATTCGTATGTAAATAATATCAATACTATTGAGGGTGGTACGCACCTTACTGGTTTCCGTAGAGGTTTAACACGTACTTTAAAAAACTACGCTGAGAAATCGGGTATGTTGGCCAAGTTAAAGTTTGATATTAGTGGTGATGACTTCCGTGAGGGTTTAACGGCTGTAATTTCTGTTAAGGTGCAGGAGCCTCAGTTTGAGGGGCAAACCAAAACGAAGTTGGGTAACTCAGAGGTGAGCTTATCGGTTGATCAGGCAGTAAGTGCAGCTTTAGGTCATTACTTAGAAGAAAATCCGAAGGATGCAAAGAGCATTGTTGGTAAAGTAATATTGGCAGCAACAGCACGTCATGCAGCACGTAAAGCACGTGAAATGGTGCAACGTAAAACAGTGATGTCGGGTGGTGGTTTACCTGGTAAATTGGCCGATTGTTCTGAGAAAGATCCTGCTTTGTGTGAGGTATTCCTAGTCGAGGGTGACTCAGCGGGTGGAACTGCCAAACAAGGACGTGATCGTTTTACACAAGCTATTTTACCTTTACGTGGTAAAATATTGAATGTAGAAAAAGCTTTACAGCATAAGGTTTTTGATAACGATGAAATCAAAAATATATTTACAGCCCTCGGTGTTACAATTGGAACTGAAGAGGATAGTAAGGCATTAAATCTTTCAAAATTACGTTACCATAAGGTTGTGATTATGACGGATGCCGATGTGGATGGTAGTCACATTACCACACTTATTATGACTTTCTTCTTCCGTTTTATGCGTGAGTTGGTTGAAAATGGTTACTTATATATTGCTACACCTCCTTTATATTTGGTGAAGAAGGGTAAAACAGAGCAATATTGTTGGAATGAGCAACAACGTAGAGCCTTTATTGATGAGTATGGTGGCGGTAAAGAAGATTCAGTACACATACAGCGCTATAAAGGTTTAGGTGAGATGAATGCTGAGCAACTTTGGGAAACAACTATGAATCCAGAGGAGCGTACATTACGTCAGATTACTATTGAAAGTGCTGCTGAAGCAGATAGAGTTTTCTCTATGCTTATGGGTGATGATGTACCCCCACGAAGAGAGTTTATTGAAGAGAATGCTACCTATGCAAATATTGATGTATAATTAGCTTCTTTATTAAAATATTTAAGGAGAGCCATTCAGTATTGAATGGCTCTTTTTTTTGTGCCCAATAAAAACACAAAACTAGGCTTTTATCAAGCTTGGTAAATCCATATTTGTTTGGTAAGATGTTGGTTGATAAATATTTAATTTCAATCTTTTTGTCATATGCTTTTCATGTGAAAGATATATTGTATATCTTAATGTTAAAGTAAGAGTTTGATAAGTAGTGAATTATCTGATGTCGTAGCTTGGTATTTTTATTGCAAACCATCTATTTAATCGTTGCTCCTTTCTGATCAAGTTAAAATTTACGGTTCCTTTCTTAAAGGACTAAACTATAACTCAAAACAGTAATATGAAAACATTTATTTTATTTTTCCTTGGTGTTATTTTATTAACAGCCTGCGCTGAGCGCACAACTAATAAAGAGCTTGAAATTCAACCAAATATTTTGCTTTTGGTAGGAGATGATATTGCTTTTGGTGATTTGGGAGCTTATGGTTCGGAGATTTCCACGCCAAATATGAATAGATTAGCAGATGCTGGTGTTCGTTTTACTAATTTTCATGCTTCTCCTGTTTGTAGTGTTACACGTGCTATGCTAATGACAGGATGTAATAATATAGAAGTAGGTTTGGGAGCTTTCGATTATTCATTTTATCCACCAACAAAAGGTGTTCCCGGTTACGAGGGTTATTTAACAAAAAATGCAGTAAGTATTTCAGAATTGCTGAACGATGCAGGGTATGAAGTATACAAGTCAGGAAAATGGCATTTAGGTGGAGAAGCCTTGGGAGGTGATGGACCTTTGGGTTGGGGTTTTACCAAAGAATTCGGGATTTTATCTGGAGGATCTAACCATTGGAATAATTTGGCTATGACACCAGATTTTAGCGACCCGAATGGCTTAGATGTGAAGAGAAAAGAGCATTTTACCCTTAATGGGGATCATTTTGAAAGACCAGAAGGGATATATTCTGGTGAGTTATATACTGAGCATATGCTCAATTTCATCAAACAAGGGTATTCGGAGAATAGGCCTTGGTTTGCTTATATGGCTTTTACAACTGCGCATTTTCCAATTCAGGCCCCACCTGAGTTAATAGATAAACACTATCAGAAGTATTTAGATTTAGGATATGCTGGACTTAAGAAATCAAGATATGAAAGTCTAAAGCAACACGGTTTAATTACAGAAACAGCTATAGAACCTTTGTTTAATGATATAACTTTTAAATGGGAGAGCTTATCTCAGAGTGAAAAGGAAATTCAGGCTAAGGTAATGGCTACTTATGCTGCTATGATTGAAGATCAGGATAATAGAACTGGACAAATATTGGATTATTTAAAAGAGTCAGGTCAATTGAACAACACATTGGTGATTTATCTGACAGATAATGGGCCAGAAGGTTTTGAAGCAACGCATCCCAAAACAGGTAATCCCGAAATGGCAAAATGGATTGCAACACAATTCGACCAAAGTTTTGAAGCTGTAGGAACAGCCAATTCAGAACACACTATAGGAGTTTCATGGGCCAATGCTGCAACAGGAGGTTTACAGTGGTGGAAATGGTTTATTGGAGAAGGAGGTATTCGAGTGCCAATGATGATAGTTCCTCCAGGAGCCTTTTCAGGTAACTATAGTAGGGCAGGTGAGATTTCTAATGCTGTTATTTCAGTAAAAGACCTACCAATGACCATTCTTGATTATGCAGGAATTGAACATCCTAATACTAGCTATAAAAACCGAAAAATAGTTATGCCTTCAGGAATTACAGCTCGTCCTTTTATTGAGGGAACTTCAGATATTGTGAGATCAGAAAGTGACTGGTATGCTTTTGAATTATTTGGGAATGGATATATTATGCAGGGTAACTACAAAGCTATTAAGGTTAGAAAAGGAATGTTTGGTGATGGAGAATGGCATTTGTATGATGTTGTGGCCGATCCATCCGAGATGAAACCATTAGAGGCTGAAATGCCGGATAAGTTTAAGACTATGAAATCGCTTTATCAAGCCTATGCTTCAGCTCATAATATTATGGAGGTTGATCAGTCTTGGAATCCATTTAAAGCAGCTAGCGAATAGTCGTAAACTAAATTTAAGTCCTATGAATTTCCAGAAAACATTTATTTCTATTGCTTGCCTATTACTAATGTGTGCTTGTGGCGGAAACTCTGTTAAAAGTAAAAGCTCTTTTGTACCAAAAACTATACTTGAGAAAGTAGATGATAAGCAAGAAATACTTCAAAAGAATATTTCAGGCTATAATATTGTAGCTACTTTAGATCATCACAGAATGGCAAAGGAAACAGGAGTTTATACACCTCCATCAATAGTAAATATATTCTCTGATCCTAATACTGATGTAATGCTTGTTCAGAACAATCAATTATTAGGTCTTGATCTTCCATTTAAAATTTTGTGCTATGCGGAGGTAGATACTTTAGATGCCAAAATAGCCTATACATCTGCTGAATTTATACAAAAGCGTCATAATTTAAAAACCTCGGTTATAGAAGGATATAAGAGTAAAATAAATGAGTTGATAAAACTATTTCCCTCAGAGAGTATTGTAAATACTGATGTTAGTTCGGTAAACAAAGGTTTTGGAATAGTATCTATTAAATCCGATTTTGATTACATGAATACGATTAATAGATTAAAGGATGTTGTAATGTTGCAGGGAGATACGAAATGGTTCGGTGAATTGGATTATAAAAAAGAGGCTATTTCCTTAGGCTTAGAATTAAATCCCACCATTTTGCTTTTATTTGGTGGGCCGGCTCCTGGAGGAAAAGCAATGGTTAATAGCCCTAAAATTGGTTTAGATGCCTTTTGCCAAAAGTTATTGGTGTACGAAACAGATAATGGTGAAGTTTGGGTTGCATATAACGATATTGTTGCTTTTGCAGAGTTGTACTACAAGCAATCCACAAAGCCTCAGCAAATGATCAATAAACGATTAAAAATGACGTTTACTAAAGCTGTTAAAAAGTAAAACTCATATCTCAATAAAAGAGCATCTTCTTAATAATTCTAAGAGGATGCTTTTTGCTTTAATATCAGGTAATAAGAAAGCATGTTGAATTAATGTCATAAATAGGATATTTTAATGAGGATTGAGTGTGCGAAAGGTGTAAGTACGCCCAATTAAGCAATGACATAAAAAATGAGCATTGAAATAAGTTGCGCGTATAATGATTATCAGATAGGTTCTGCGATAAGTTTTCCGATTCATATTGCAGGTTAAAACCTAAACAGATTGCTTATTTTTTGTTTTACCATGCCCAGCATGCGCGAAGAAACAAGTAGTATTCGTTTTGAAGTATCCAGACCACTGTCGCTATTAAAAACACGTTTTTGTATAAAACGCCACTTGTTTGCAATGCCATCAGTATTCTTCAGTCTTTCTAAAGCAACCTCGTAACTGTAGTTTGTGCCGCTTACTTCCGCCTCATTATTTACCAGGAATAGAATTCGTTTATAAATGCTCTTATTCTTTTTACTCAGCTTATGCGATTCAATAAAAGTAAAGGTATAATTAAAGATATCTTCTGTTGCTCTGAGTATCCCAATAATGGGTGTTTCAAGGTTTAACCTTTGTAAGGTATTCATGAAATCCTTTTCTGTATTACAAAAGTGTTCGTGCTTCGAAAATACAATAATATCATTGAGCCAACTTAAGCGCATACCTCCTCTTAGAGTAGTGTAATACAAGTGTAAGCAAAAATAGATGAGGTTAATATTTGGCGCAATAGTTTGTGTGTTATTAAATGTTGTTGTGTTATTCCATATGGTTTGTAGACTTATTTTGTAAGTAGCATCCAGGCTCATTAAACTCCGGTGTAATTCAATATAAACACCTTTATAAGTTAATCCAGGCAGGTGGTGATCGGTAGTTTCAGATTCTCGCACATAATCCGGTTCAGAAGAGCTAGCACCGAGTTCTATCAATTGTAGGTATAAAACCTCAGCATCATTGGGGTGAAGTAAAATATCAATGTCACTCATGGGGCGCAAAGCCATATCTTTGTATATATATTGCGATAAAAATATTCCCTTAAGTGGCAGAAATGCGAAGTTGTTGCTAACACAAAGTTTGCACAATTCATCCCAAATATGTTTAATTCGGGTGTTCTGAATGAGTGTATTAAAGCTTCCGTTTTTTAGAGCATTGAGCAAATCATTGGGGCAATCAATTTTATCGTCGATGATATATTGATAGCATAACGAACCTAAACCATTCTTAAATGCTTCAGAAACAACTTTATTAATCTCAAGTTTGCTTGCATATTCTGGACTTCGGTGCGAAATTACATCCAATATCCATTGTTTTTCGTGGCTTTTTAAAGTGTTGTGTTTGTTTGTTGTCATTAACTGCAAGCTACTAATTTTTTAAATATTCTAATTCTGGTATGCCTTGTTCTTTTCTTTTTAAAGAGGCTTAATAATCTGTTGTATGACACTATAAATAAAGGTTCAGATTAAAATAATTATCTATATTCTTTCTTATCTTTGGGCGACTTTATTAAAAAGTCGGTACAAATCTAAACATATCGTATAACAAACTAAATATATTAGATAAGATGTCTCAATTTATTTATCAAAAACCATTTCCTCTAAGTGAGGATAACACAGAGTACAGATTAATTAGCAAAGATTATGTTTCTACTATTGAAATCGATGGTAGAAAAATTCTAAAAGTAGATCCTAAGGGGCTTGAGTTATTAGCTAAAGAAGCTATGGCTGATGTTTCATTTTACCTTCGTCCGGCTCACTTACAAAAATTATCTAATATTTTAGCTGATAAAGAGGCATCGGATAATGATAAGTTTGTAGCGCATACTATGTTAATGAATCAAGTGGTTTCTGCCGAAGGCGAATTACCAACTTGTCAGGATACAGGTACAGCTATTGTTGTGGGTAAAAAAGGAGAGAATGTTTATACAGGAGCAAATGACCCTGAGTTTCTTTCAAAGGGAATTTTTACAACTTATAACGAGCGTAACTTACGTTACTCGCAGGTGGTTCCTTTCTCAATGTTTGAAGAGAAAAATACAGGAAACAACCTACCGGCTCAAATCGATATTTATGCAGAGCAAGGTAATAAGTATGAGTTTTTATTTATGACTAAAGGTGGTGGTTCTGGTAATAAAACCTTTTTATACCAACAAACCAAAAGCCTTTTAACAGAGGAGAACTTAACTAAGTTTGTTGAAGCTAAGATAAAAGATTTAGGAACATCAGCTTGTCCTCCTTACCATTTAGCATTAGTAATTGGTGGTACATCAGCAGAAGCAACTTTAGCAACTGTTAAAAAAGCGTCGGCAGGTTATTTAGATAACTTACCAACTGAAGGAAACGATGGCGGACAAGCTTATCGTGATTTAGTTTGGGAAGAGAAGGTACTTAAAATTTGTCAAGAGAGCGAAATAGGTGCTCAGTTTGGTGGAAAGTATTTTGTGCATGATGTACGCGTAATTCGTATGCCACGCCACGCTGCTTCTTGTCCGGTTGGATTAGGTGTGAGCTGTAGTGCCGATCGTAACGTAAAAGCTAAAATTACCGAGGATGGTATTTTCTTAGAGCAACTGGAAAAAACACCTTCTAAATTTGTTCCAGAAAGAGCTCCTGAATTAGCCCCTGCAGTTGATATTGATTTAGATCAACCAATGGAGGATGTGTTAAAGGAACTAACAAAATATCCTATTAAAACACGCTTAAACCTTTCAGGTACTTTAATTGTAGCACGCGATATGGCACATGCTAAAATTAAAGAAATGTTAGATTCAGGTGCTGAGATGCCTGAGTACTTAAAGAATCACCCAGTATATTATGCAGGACCAGCTAAAACCCCTAAAGGTATGGCTTCAGGTAGTTTTGGGCCAACAACTGCAGGAAGAATGGATCCTTATGTAGGTGCTTTCCAAAGTAAAGGTGGGTCAATGATTATGGTAGCCAAAGGAAACCGTTCGCAACAAGTTACTGATGCTTGTAAAGAGCATGGTGGTTTTTATGTGGGTTCAATAGGTGGACCAGCTGCTATTTTAGCCAAAACAAGCATTAAGTCTGTTGAGGTAGTTGACTTTGAAGAGCTAGGAATGGAAGCTGTTCGTAAGATTAGAGTAGAGAATTTCCCAGCATTCATTATTGTGGATGATAAAGGAAATGACTTCTTTGCAGATATGAAATAGAAGAAGTAAAATTACTTCTCTAAGATATTAAACCGTGCTCTCAATTGAGGGTGCGGTTTTTTATTGTTCTTTTGTTAAATTGCAGTTTATGTAATAATAATTCTCTTTTCTATGAAATACCTGTTTATTCCTTTTGCCTTAATGATGATTAATCTATCATTATTATCACAAGCTAAAGTAGATAGTTTAATGCGAGTAGGCATTAAATACCACGATAGTTTTAAATATGATGAGGCTATAGCAGCCTATAAAAAGGCCTTAAAGATTAATCCCTTGGCTTATGCTGTTCATGCCGAATTAGCTATGAGCTATATGTATTCCAAAGAATATAAAAAGTCGATTAAACATAGTGATATTGTGCTAGAAGCCGATAGTGCAGATTATAAGCTTCATGCCTATTTAAGCAAGGGTTCTTGTTTAGATTATTTAGGTAAAACAGAAGAGTCTATTGTTTTATTTAATGAAGCACTCGATCGCTTTGGCGAACACTACTTATTATATTTTAATTTGGGAGTTAATTATTATAATATTAAAGATTACGATAATGCCGAGCATACTTTTATAAAAGGTATTGATCAAAATCCTGATCATGCAAGTAGTCATTTATATTTAGGCTATACCATGGAAGAAAAAGGACAAAGGGTTCAAAGTATGTTATCGCTTTATTATTTTTTGTTGTTAGAGCCCAATACGGAGAGATCTAAAACGGCTTATTATAAACTTAAAGATCAGTATAAGAGCAACATAAAAGAGGAGCAGGTCAAGAAAAAGAAGCACGTTACGATTTATGTGGATTCAAATCAAGAAGATAGTACCTTTGCTTCGGCAGATATGATGTTATCTTTGCTTGAAGCAACAGGAAGTGCAATACAATCAGATACTCTTATCAGCGAAGAAGAGCAGTTTGTGAAAAATACAGCCTCGTTTTTTTCTGTTTTGGGAGAATTAAATAAGGAGGAGAACGAGGGTTTCTATTGGTATTTTTATGTTCCTTTTTTCTATCAAATTGGGGAGTCGGAGCATAATGCAGCTTATTGTTATTATATAAGTCAATGCGAAAATGAAAATGCCAGACATTGGTTAAACCAAAATCAAGATGCTTTAAGTAAATTTGGAGATTGGTTAGGAGGAGAGTAATATTTATCCCCATAAAGGCTAAAATAAATGAGCAAAATATTAAATAAAAAGAACCTAATAAACTGTAATGGTAATCTATTAGATTTATACACACCCAGAGTGATGGGCATTCTTAACGTTACACCCGATTCATTTTATGATGGGGGTAAACATGCCGATCAAATACTTAAACATACCGCGCAAATGCTTAGTGATGGAGCTGAGATTATAGATATTGGAGCCTATTCATCAAGACCAGGAGCTGCTGAAGTTTCTGTTAAAGAAGAGAAGGAACGTTTAAATAAGGCTTTGGATATCGTACGTTCTAAATATCCTGATGCTATTCTTTCTGTGGATACATTTAGGGCAGAAATAGCACAGTATGTTGTTGAAAATTATCATGTAGATATCATTAATGATATTGCCGCAGGCGATTTGGATAAGGATATGTTTGATGTAATGGCTCAGTTACATGTGCCATACATAATGATGCATATGAAGGGGAATCCTCAGATTATGCAACAAATGGCGCAGTATGATGATGTGGTAACAGAAGTGATTCAATATTTTGCAGAGAAAGTATCTGTGCTAAAAGAAAAGGGCTTACATGATGTTATAATTGATCCAGGATTTGGTTTTGGGAAAACTATTGAACACAATTACGAGATAATTAGTAGATTGCAGGAGTTTGCTATTTTTGAGTTGCCCCTATTAGTTGGTGTTTCGCGAAAATCGATGATATACAAACCTTTGCAAATTACCGCTGAACAAGCCTTGAATGGAACAAGTATTTTAAATACCATTGCCTTACAAAAAGGGGCAAATATATTAAGGGTACATGATGTGAAAGAAGCGGTTGAGTGTGTTAAGATAATGAACTTAGTGGGCTAGTTTTTAGCTATTGGTAGTGGATTTGGCAACAAGTTATCAGTAATTAGCTTAATGATGTTTAGTAAAAATAAATATGGTCAGTGTGTTAGAATCACTGCAGACTTCAGACTAAAAGCTAACAAACTATTAATTAAAATAATTATAAATAATGACGTTTTTAGATATCCGATTTATTGATGTAATAGATATAGCTGCTGTGGCCTATCTTATGTATCGAATTTATAAGCTGATACGTGGAACTGTAGCTCAGAATATTTTTTTCGGATTATTTGCCTTTATTATTGTTTGGATAGTTATAAAATCTTTAAACATGCACCTGTCGGGGTCTATCCTTGATAATATTGTAAATGTTGGGGTTATAGCTTTAATTGTTGTGTTTCAGCAAGAAATTAGACGCTTCTTTTTGCTTTTAGGAACGCGTTATAATTTGGCCAATACTTTTTCTTTTGATAAACTTTTTAGCACCAACACTACAGGTGTGATGAATATTTATAACAAGCCCATCGTGCGTGCTTGTCAGGCCTTATCTAAAACTAAAACAGGTGCATTAATAGTTGTATCAAAAAAGGCCGAGCTTTTGGATTATGTGCAAACAGGAGAGTTGGTTAATGCAGTAATCTCCACACGAATATTAGAGAATATATTCTTTAAAAACAGTCCGTTACATGATGGTGCAGTTATTATTGCTCGTAATCAGATTAAGGCGGCAGGTTGCATATTGCCTGTTTCTCAAAGTATGGATTTGCCTAAGAAATTTGGACTGCGTCACAGAGCGGCTCTAGGAGTTACAGAATCAGCAGATGCGGCGGCTATTGTTGTATCTGAAGAAACTGGTAAAATATCTTACTTCTATGGTGGTAACATTAACCATGATCTATCTCCGGATGACTTAAGTGATTTACTAGCTAACCAGAGATAGAAATTACAGTTGTTATAACTTCAGCGCAAAACTTGCACCCATTATGCCGTCATTATATACGGGTAGAAGCGTGAATTTTTGTACATCTCTTTTGTGAAACTCAGGAACCAATATACCAGTTGCAGCACCCATTATTAGTCCCATAATTACATCCGTTCTAAAGTGCTTACCCGCTTTTATGCGATAATGGCCCATGGCAGCAGGAGGTATAGTTGCCAACGTGTAAATACCTGCTTTTTGCCAAGTATTTAAATTGTGGTAATCGGAATATACCTTGGCCATAAAAAAAGTAGAAATGGCAGTAGATGAAGTATGCCCGCTGTAAAACGAATTGCTCATGTTGCCGCCTGTTCTCGTATCCATTGGTAAATTGGTATTGTAGGTTAAGGGGCGAGGCCTTCGAACGCTAAATACCGATATTTGATGTAACATTGTACCTGCCAAGTGTGCTTCTCCAAACATGCCAAGTATATCTAACCAATCGCGCCTAATATCTTTATCTAAAAACAGTAGGGCAGTAGCGAGTATTGTTCCAGTCATTAGATTATCAGATATTTTTTGAGCTTTCTCATATCCAGTTTCTGAATATTTAAATACTTTTCGGTCGAATGCATTCACATTACTTTGATTTAGCTTTAAAACATCACTCTCGTTGAGAGAGGCATTTTTATCGGAAATACTATATAGTCGAGGCAGGGTGAGTAGACCCACCACAGATATTCCTATCTCAATTTTATGATGGACCTTATAAACACTTTCGTGATGTAATGAGTCCTTTTTTTGCGCAGCTAATGGTGTGCCAATTAATAGGATGCATAATATGGCAACGCTTATTCTTTTGTGATTTAATTTAATATTATCCATTTAAATGCATGCTTAGTATAAATATTAGAGATGAAGTGATGAGGTTTGCCCCAAAGCTAAAATAAGCAATTCGCAGGTAGAAGTACTTTTTTTTGAGGACCTTACCAAGGTGGTATAAGTCGCGGGTTAAACTTTTGTATAAATAAGATTTGTCTTTCATTAACTCTCCAACACCCCATTCATAATCTTCAATAGGCATGCGATGAAAGTTACCAAAGAATGCTAGGTTTCCTTTTTTATTTAAGATATCCTCTCTAGTAATTACACCTTCGGTTGTTCTGGGAACTGTAGCTACCATAGCTAATACAACGGTTAGTATGCAAAGGGTTAATAATACAATTCCGGGTATAATGAGCGATGGATTGGTACTGAATTTTGGAAATAATGTAGATAATATAATTGAAACAATAATTGCATTTACACTAATGAGTGTATTGGCTTTATTATCCGCAATCTGACTTAAGTTGGTGTGGTTGCGTAGCGTTACTCTAAAAAGTGTTTCTATCCCTCTATCAGCAGCTTTTCCATTATTTTTCTTTTTCTTCTTTTTGCTTGTCGATGCTATTTTTTTAGCTTCATTAAGCTCTTCATTTTCTATGGTCATTTCTTCAAGTTTCTTCAAATTTTTGTTTTTTCCTTCGCTAAAGGATTCTTGGGCAAAAGGTGTGTGATATTTATGCGTATTAAGAAATTTAATACATTCTTTTATCCACTTCTTTTTTGATATTTTTTTGTGAAGGTTAATTTCATTAAATAGATTTTCAAACTCTTCGTCTATATAAGTCTCTTTATGAAGGTGTGCCAAATCAGCATCAATAATTATTTTTTCGTAAATAGAATTAGGTTCTGATCCCCATCGAGTAGCTAGTATAAGCTCTTTAATTAATGGTATTTGATGGCTAGGATAGTTGGCTTTTTTAAGTTCTTCCTCAGCAAATTGAGCACTGTGCTCTTCATTCTGATGCTCGCCACATACATAAACGGCATCATGAAAAACGGCAGCCAGTTGAATTGCCTCAATATGTATATCATCAACTCCTTCAGTTTGAGATGCTATAGTGGTAGCCATTTCTAACACATAATTGGTATGCCCAATATTATGGTACTGCAAGTGCTCGGTACAATTGCTTAATTGTTTTTGTGCTACTATTTTAAGACAATCTTCTATTAATGGTGCGTATTTCATATGTGTCGATATCAAGGTTAAAATAAAAAGCTTGTACCAAAAGTAAATAAACTATTTTGCTCTGAAATAGAATAGGTTCCATTTAGTATAAACGAATCTAATATACTGATGAAGCCACCAAAACCATACGAGCTATTCCATTTTTCTTCAAGTATTACTGGTTTCCACAATTTAATAAAATCGGCATGGAGAATTATACCAAAGTCAAAAGGAGATATATAGTTGGGTACTTTAAACAAACTTTGTCTTATTTCTACATTCTGGAATAAGAAAGATTCTGCAGTAAAGCGATTTCTCTGTACTCCTCTAAAATTTTCAGAAGGATTAATATAGTTTGATTGATAAAAAGCATAATCGCCGAAGTTAGATTGGTAACCAGTGCGCAGGGCTAATGTAGTTTGTTTTGGCGTGATGTATAAGGGTTTAAAAATACTAATTTGTGAACTTAAGTTTACAAAGTTTACGTGATTGTTATCGATGCTTTGTTTCCATTCAGCGGCACAGTTAAAACCGAAACCTCTATGGGGCATTTTAAGGTTATCCATATTGGTAAACTCATAACTGATTTTCGGAGCTATGTAATTTTGCTGTTCAGTTTCCCAACTTGGCGAAATGTTAGTAGGTATTTTCTCAAAATCAACATACTGGTAACTAAGTCCGAATTTGAAACGATGCGCTTCGTTATCCGAGGCCAGTTTTAAGCTTAGGTTATAGTTATAGTTATTCATCAATGCGCTGTATTTTTTATCATCAAAATCGATATCAGTTTCATTTACATTATCGAAATTCATAAAAATATCCGGTAAGTTAATTTCAGCAGATCCATATAGATCAAACGGGCCTAATAATTCTTTGTAATCAAAATCGTAATAAATATTGTATCCATTAATACTAAAAGCTCTATTGGCTAGTATTCTATGGTAATATTTATAAGGTTCTTTTTTAAACCCTTGATGGGTATACTTAAACCCGGGGCCTATAAAAAAGCCATCGTCTTTATTGTATCCAGTTGATAAAAGAGGCACTGCTTTATTGTACTTAAAGTCTTTACGATCATAGTCGTATTCTTTATTGGAGCCCAAAAGCTTTACCTTTGTTTCTTTACTTTTTGTGAAGGCGTTTTTTCCTGTGTCATCATAAACGAGTGTATGCTTTTTTAGGCCAGATACTTTTGAATTATCAACAATTTTGTCTTTATCTGTTCCTGCAATAATTCTGACTTTTATACTTTTTTTACTGTTTCCTTCAATGCGATACTCGTCATACCCTTGCAGTCCGTAAATTCTGATTTCATCAGTTTCTTTCAAGTGGAAAGTTCTGTTGTAGTAAAGTTTATTTTTCACGGGTTTCCCTTTTTTACGTGGGTACATTTTTAAGGTGACGCTACCATCTTTATTTCTATTTACGCTGATGTAATCATCTTTAAAGGTGCCGTGAATACTTACCGTTTTTGCCAGTACATTATAATACTCGGTGGCAAACTCATTCAGTTTTGCACGTCGTGCTTTTAGGGTATTTATAATTTGTTGGCCATTTACATTAAAGCCCTCAGGAGGGAGTTCACGAATGGCTTTTTCAATAACTTCATCGCTAACATGCTCTTGTATATATTTGGCTTGGTTAATCCAATCCTCTTTAGAGGCTTCTGTTAAAAAAGCCCTATCGAAATAGCGTGCATTAAATCCTAAACCTGCTATATCTCGTATATCATCTCTGAAGGGTTGAAACTTGCGCAATAACCACTTTCTGTTTGAGATGGATAAAAGAGCCCCATCGTACTGGAAATAGGCTTGATCTCTGTCTCTAGGGATAGCTCTGTATATAGTTTTATCTCCTTCTTTAAAAGTGGCCCATCGCCACTGGTCATCATGCCTATCCCAATCACCTATTAATATATCAAATAGGCGAGCCCTTACCATATATTCTTTATCTACCACGTGAGAGTACTTTCCTTCTAATGCCTCTATGGCATCGGAATAGCTAATCACATGTTCCGAATTGCCAAAATTATCCCATGCCGACATGTCTTTGTCGGGTCTTTCTTCAAACAAACAAAACATATCACCAAACTCCTCCATGTAGGTTCCTAAAACCGAATCTTTGGGCACATACACCAACTTTGGCTTTGTGTAATATATATTGGCAGCCTCTGATAAGGTTGGGATAGTAACTGCTGCATATGGATGCGATCCTGCCATTCCATCATAAAGTACATCTTGTGCGATGGTGCCTCTAAGATTGCGTTCTATAAGAAACATAGAGTTCTTTTTTACTCCTCTTAAGGCGTACTGATAACCATCTGCACCTTGCATTCTGAGCGATATAGTCTGTTGCCCGCCTCCTTTTTTTATCGGAGTTAATCCTCCTTTATCATAGTTAATATCTAAATAAGGAATCTTAACAGGTGTAGTCCATACATCTCTGTTTAGATTACCAAACCAAATTCTTTTAAAGGCCGATGCATCGTATTGAATGTTTGGTGTTACGGTTTTAAACTCATCTTTATAAGATGTATTATTGTTAGATATGGGTTCCAAATTAATTTTCACTTCATCTTTATACAGCATTGTTTGATAACTAGGGTTGATGCTATCGTTTACCGTTAAAAATTGAAGCCAAACATTACCATCTGCGTAGTAAAGAAGTTTGGCATATCCTTTTTCAGCTAAGGCAAATTTACACTTGCTGTTATTTGTTACATGTGATGTTTTACTACCAGATCCGCTTATAATATGATGTACTGTTCGTTGCTGATGGTATTGTAAGTTGTGCTCGTGCCCAGCTATGTATACCACATTATCATATTCGTACAGGGCTTTTGTTAGTTGGTTCACCATATCCTGATAAACAGGGTTGGGTATATCTTGGGAGTGCCCAATATATTTACGATAATAAGGATAAATACTACCAATAACAGGCAATGGAATATAGGCATTGGGAGCCGCATGTGTTAAAGGGAATAAATGATCTTTTGCAGTAAAGTGCCCGCCATGTTCTCCATTGCTATATAAAGGATGATGCGCAGCTACAATAATGTGATGATTTCGGTATTTCTTGAGTTTATCTTTTAAAAGAACCATAAGTTCTTCTTCGTTCCGGCAATCGCAATTATCTTCTAATCCAGTAGAGCGTTCAAAGCGATGTACCCACCATTGGGTATCAATTACAATCATTACCAAGCCAGGCGCTAGCTTAACAACCTCAGGGCCGGGACAGCCATTCTTTGGCAGAAATGACTTTTTCGAACCTAAATATTCAGTTACATATTTTTCTTGACGCTTAATTGCTTTTAAGCCTTTGTCGCCATACCTATCCCAATCGTGATTGCCAGGTATGAATATAGCATCACCTTCGAAATTAGTAACCACATTAAGTTGTGCGTTTAACCTAGTTTCATCTTCGGCTCTATGCTTACTTTTCTTTTTCCTTAATCCTTTGGGATAAATGTTATCTCCTAAAAAAATAACCCCGCTTTTTTGCGCATCATAGTTTAGTAAATCTTTTTTCACAAGGTTTAAAACCGGCATAGATTGCGTGGTATCTTCGCCTGCATCGCCTATCATAAATAAAGTATATATAGGTTCTTCAGTGGGTAATTCGTTAATTTGTGCTTTAACAACCATGCTCAAAGTAAAGAGCAGAATATATGTGAGCGTTTTATAATACATATGTAATTTCAGATTTAAAACAAGTGTTTTACTCTACTTTAAATTTTAGTAGGGTAGGTTTTGTTTTTCTTTTTTCGTTGCTGATATATAGATCGCCATTACTGCTAAACGAGATGCCTTCAGGTTGGTGAAAAAGCGAAGGCGCTAGGTTTTGTGTTTTTAGCACATCTCCCTTAGGAGATAACACCATTAGCATTTTTGAGCGGGAGCTTAATACGAAAATTTCACCATTGGGATGAATGGCTATACCCGAAGGCCAAAACTTTTTATAATTCTTCTCTTTTTTGATTTTGAAGATAGGTGATTTGTGATATTTATTTTCAGAGATATCAAAGCCATAAATGAAAATATGGTCTCTTTTATCCTTGTTGCCATGAGTTTTACATGCCACTAATAATTGATTGTTTTTTCTGTCGTGGCATAAGCCTTCAAAATCGAATTTCCCTTCCTTTTTAAAGTGATATGATGTTGATTTATTATTTTTATAGATATGTATGTTTCCATTACTTTCAAGTACGTATATTTTTTGTTTGTATAAGGTAATGCCTTCATAATCTCCCTTTTTACCGAACTTTTTTGTTTTAAGAACTTTACCATCAATTTTGCGGATGTAATAGATTATTCCTTCTTCATCTTGAATTGCAATAAGTTCAGATTTAGATATGGAGTGTAAGCCAGATATCTCATTAAGCTCAGAACCAAGAGTCAAAGTCTGATCAGGTTTATTTAAATTATAAACAGAATTTTGAGCATAGCACGCGATTAAAGTAAATGATAAAACAATTTTTATAGAAATTACTTTATAGAGTTTCATTGTTTATTAGTTGTTATAATTCTATATAGAACGATATTTTGAAATAACTTGAAACACCTTATGCCATGTTCTATATAGAAACGGTATAAAGTGTTTGTTTGTTCAAGAGTTTGCTAGTCAGTAATTAAAGTGATATTAGATGCCCGTTTGTAATAAATCGAACCCTTCTATCTCAGCAGATTTTGAACAGTTGAAATTTACTTCAATACGCAGGGCATGTAAACCAGCTGCTCCTTTTAAATCTTCCAAATCTAAATATTCAATATTATCGGTTATAAAGCCTTGTGATATTAGGTAATCTATGAATTTCTGGTACTCATTAATTTCGCTCGAGTGGGAATAAATAATGGCTATTTTACCAACTTGGGTAATCCTTTCGTTGGAGCCTTTAATGAGTGCTTTATCTATACGTTTTTTAGTTATCTCATACCTGATATTATATGTGCCTGCCACATCAAATTTCTTTTCATCTTGGCGAAATTCAATACTTAATGGGTTTGAGTGCAATAAAATGAGTTGGGTAATATCTAGTTTTGTTTTTAGTTTAGGTTGCAGTTGTCTAATGCTCCGTGCTACCTTTACTTTTACCAAAAGCTGCCATAATCGTAGGTTAGATAAATAGATGTCATTATAATCAATATCTTGCACTAGCGATTGACCAATATACGCATTGTATTCTATGCCGTCGGTTCTATATTTTTCAAAATAATGTGGGAAAACTTCCTGCGATTTGGCTTGCTCTGTATCAATAATCTCGCTTACAGTATCATTAATTAAAGTAACACTATCTTCAAAGTCTTTTCGTTTTTTATAAAGTATACCTAGTTCAGGGTCTAAAATATCAGTATAAGCTTTTATGGGTTCCTGCATATCTTTAATGCGTACCTTAAGAATATCAAGAATAGGAGAAATCTCAGTCTTCATAAATTCTACAATACTTACTTCATCTCCCGAATTTAAACCTGATTCTACCAGTTTTATGTTTTGCTTAATTTTGAAAATTAGGTCGTTAACAATAGGTATAGTTTTGTATTTTCCAAACTGAACTAATACGCTCTCAGCCATTTGTAGTTGTTCTTGTAAATCACTCTGAATGGCTTTGTTTCGCTCTAAAGATGAACCTTTAATATCAGACGCTCCATACAGAGGAAGTACATCTTGGAAAATAATAGGCTCGCTAGTTGTCGCGCCATCAGTTTGTTTAGCTCTTAACATTTGAGCTGCAACTTCTCTGAAACGCCAGAGTACAGTTGGGTGAATTGCTGTAAAATTATTTTGAATTATAGCCTGTAAGGTATCATCCCATTCTTCACGTGATCGCTTTAAGGCCAAGGCAAATATTGGAAATACCTCGTGCAACCGCATTATTTGAAACATGCTTAATGTTTTTGGCGATTGGCAAGCAAACTCCATCATGCCAATTACTTCGTTATCTAACAGTAAGGGTGTAACAGCATGAGTTCTTATTCCTAGTTCAATAAATTGCCTGTTTACAGGGTGTTCGTCTTGAATGTTTTGGTAATCACTTACAAGCTGTATTTTTTCAGTTTTAATGGCTTTATCATATATACTTCCTTGAAGTTTATGCTTGTCAAAATCAGCTTTGAGAATGGTGTTTCGCCAAAGGTTATTTTTCTTACTATTTGCCTGTAGATTCGGACGGGCAGAAATACCGAAAAACAGTTGAGGGTTATCAATTAGCACTCTTACTTTATCGGTTATTTTATCAAACCCTTTGTTAGAAAGAATTGTGTCCTTATCAATTAAATCCGATTTCAGCTCAGACATCACATAATCATGCGTTACATTTATATATCTGGAATGGATAAATCCAGAAAACTCGAAATCCTTTAAAGGGATTTTTTCATTCCAAACAGTGAAATCAGTTGCATTATCAAAAAGTTCATGAATGTCATCTTTGCTTAGAGGCTGAATTTTATTCTTAGTTTTTACTTTAAGATGTTTTAAATTAAAATGCTTAATATAAAATCTTTCTTCACCTGTATTTTTGTTGTACACTTTAAAAGTGAAGGGTACATCAGTACTAAAATCGAAATTATAATAGGTTTTTAGTACCGCAAGAAATGCCTGAAATATAATAGCAAGCTTTTCTTGATCTTTAGTGAATTTTGTGGCAAATTCTAGTTCCAGATTATCGTTTGAAATTTTTTCGTGATAACTACTGTTTGCGAAAATAGGATTATTTTCAAACGGCGTATAAATAGCTTCTGGTCCAAAGTCATCGCTATTGGGTATTATTACAAACGACATTAGTTGTTGAATAATTTGCGCGTGCTTTCGTAATAGCTCTGGTTTAATGCTATCTGCTAGTAATTCTGGAATGTTATTTACTCTTTCGAGTACATCGCTAGCATTCAAATAATAAGGGTGATTTTTTTTGTTACTTATTTCTCTCAATTCTTCAATGAGAGGAATAAGACTTAGAGAAACCTTAAAAGGGATCTCTTTATAATTGCATATAAATTCTTTTTCTACATTCATTAGGCTAACCTTCTTACGGAGTATTAATGCAAAAATAGAAATGAAACATTATTCAATTTTTAAATATCTACTCAAATGGAAAAATAAGACAATAAAGCTGATGTTTACTAGTTTAAACAAAACAAGCAATTATAAAGTTTAGAGAAGAAAAGTAATATAGTCTCATTGATTTCATTGATTTTAGATAATTCTAATTATTTTGGAAGGGTAATATTTAGTAATGCTATTTTTATGAAAATTTGCTTAACAGGAGGTACTGGGTTTATTGGTTCAAGGGTGAAATCTTTTTTTGAACATAAGGGTTTTATAGTTGAAAATGTGACACGAGCTGACATAAAGAGTTCAGTTGAGAGTTGGAAGCATAAACTGGAAGGTGCGGAAATGTTAATCAACTTAGCTGGTGCTCCTATATATAAGCGCTGGACACCTGCATACAAGAAAGAAATACTAAATAGTAGAATTGAAACTACGCTTAAATTATTAGAGGCTTTTAAGCAAATTGAAAATAAACCTTCCCTAGTTTTATCTGCGTCTGCTGTTGGTATATATGATGAGTATGAAATTCATGATGAATTTTCAGATCATTTTGGAACTGGTTTTTTGGCAGATGTTTGTAAACAATGGGAGACGTCTATTGCAAGTATAGCAACAGAAACTACTCGTTTGGCTATTCTCAGAATTGGCGTTGTATTAGATAGTGGCGGGGGCGCTCTTGCTAAGATGTTGCCTTCGTTTAAAATGGGAATGGGTGCGGTTATAGGCAGTGGAGAGCAAGCTTTTCCTTGTATACATATTAGCGATTTTTTATCAGCCATCTGGTTTCTTTATCAGAATGAGGAATCAAGTGGTATATTTAATATGGTTGCACCAGATATTGTTTCAAATAAATATTTTAGTAAGAAATTAGGCGAGGTACTTCATCGACCTGTATTTCTAAAAGTACCTCAGAGTCTTTTAAAACTAGGATTAGGAGATGGAGCTGTTGTACTTACTAAAGGGCAGAAAATAAAACCTACTAGACTCACAAATTCAGGTTTTTCATATCAGTTTCCAAGTGTAAATTCTATTTTGCAAGATATACTTAAGTAATTAGTTTTGTGCTTTGGTTGAATTTGATTTAAAGATGTAATGCAAAATATAAAAGCTGAATTAAAGACTATAATTGGTAAAATCTTAAATGATAAAATACTTTCATTAAGTACTGAAATTATCTCATTGAAAGAATCAAGAGATAGTGATTCGAAGAGTAGTGTGGGAGATAAATATGAAACGTCTCGTGCTATGGCTCATATTGAAATAGATAAACATGAGCGGCAGTTGAATACTACTAAACAGTTGGGTAATGAAATGAATAAAATAAACCCATTAAAGATTTCAGAAACTGTTGAATTTGGTTCTGTGGTTTACACAAGTAATGGTAATTATTTTATTGGTGTAGCACAAGGTAAAATAGATTTGGACGGAGAATCATTTTATGCTATTTCGTTAGCATCACCAATAGGTAAAGCAATGTTTGGGAAAAAGATTGGAGATGAAATTGCTTTTAATAATCAGAATATTATTATTATTAAAATTAGATAAAACGAATTATGTGATGTTTATATATTGATAACATAATTCGTTTTTCAATTTTAATTCTTTTAATTAGAGATAGTTGCAAGTTTATTTATTTCTTCTTTAGAAAATAAAGCTATAAAATTATCAATTTCTTGGGATGATGAAAAGCTAATGTTGTACCCCTCTGAATTGACAAACCATTTATCAGATGATGCTAATTTTCCTGTATTTAATGTTAAGCTATACTCCTTGTTTTCTTTGATACTATAATGGAACAGCGGATGCAAGCACGATTGATATTGTCTTAAGTTTCCGTACATAAAATATCCTTTAACTTTACATCTTATTTTAAGATCTCTATCAATAGAAGCTATATTTTTATTAGCATATGTATTGTTCAGTTTCTCGTATTGCATTTTAGCTTTAATTAGTGCATTTACAAAACGATCTACTTTTTTAAGTTCAATAATAATACCTCCATTCTTTTTATGAAGATCGTTTGAAGGTAATGCAATACATAAAATAGAATCTTTATTTAAACCCTCAAGAAGCATAATTGAGCAACCTTCTTTATTGTAGAATTGTTGAGGGTGTTTTTGTTTAACTTGTGCAAATCCAAAAATAGTAATTGTCCAAAAACAAATAGTTAATACGGTAGTTTTAGTTGTCATCTCGAAACAGTAATGTGAAAAAAAATAATTTACTATACGCATCTCAAACTGCGTAAAGCTAATAAAAGCCGCAAATGTAATATTATGCAATTATGTATTTTGTTTACTTTGATAGATGCTCTATTAGACAAGTTAAATGTTAGGTTTTATTTGATTATGGTACCAAGTAGCTAATTCTTACTTAAGTTTTGGGTTATCTATTTAAATATTAATTCTAATATACTAAAAACATATCTATAACCATAGTTGTTAGTGTTTTAATTTAGATGTAATAGATTTTTATTAAACCTTAATTTTTAAAAACATATGAAGAATAATTTCTTTTCAACTTTCAAGAATGATTTACCAGCAAGTATAGTAGTTTTCTTTGTTGCACTGCCCCTTTGTTTAGGTATTGCACTAGCGAGTGGAGCTCCTCTTTTTTCAGGCCTTATTGCTGGTATTGTTGGAGGTATTGTTGTTGGTAGCCTCAGTGGCTCAAAAATTGGAGTAAGTGGGCCTGCGGCAGGTTTAGCTGCTATTGTATTAACCGCTATTGGAACCCTTGGTAGTTACGAGAATTTTTTGTTAGCAGTTGTTTTGGGTGGACTTATCCAAATGTTATTTGGGGTTTTAAAGGCTGGTATTATCGGTTATTATTTTCCATCTTCTGTTATAAAAGGAATGTTAACCGGAATAGGTATAATAATTATTTTAAAACAAATTCCTCACTTCTTTGGATATCATGGCGCTCCTGAAGGGGATTTTGCTTTTTTTCAATTGGATGGTGAAAATACCTTTTCTGGAATATTTAAAACCATTGATTATATTAATGTTGGTTCTTTAGTTATAGGTTTAGTTAGTTTGGCTATCCTAATTTTGTGGGAAACAGTTTTGACAAAAAAAGCCAAAATATTTCGTATTATTCAAGGGCCACTAGTTGCTGTTGCTGTAGGTATATTATTTTACTTAAATACAGATTCTATATTAAACTTGCAGATTGCGAGTAGTCAAATGGTTTCTGTACCTATTCCTGATAGTGTAGATTCTTTCTTTGGACAATTTAGCTTCCCGAATTTTAATGCAATATTTCAGCTGGATATATGGATTGTTGCTTTTTCAATAGCTCTTGTGGCTAGTTTAGAGACATTACTATGTGTTGAAGCTACGGACAGGTTAGATCCACACAAAAATGTTACTCCTACAAATAGAGAGCTCTTGGCTCAGGGAGTTGGAAATATTGTTTCAGGAATGGTTGGTGGTTTGCCAATCACACAGGTAATTGTTAGAAGTTCTGCAAATATTCAGTCAGGGGGACGAAGTAAAGCTTCAGCTATAATACATGGAATCTTTCTTTTATTGTCGGTAATGGCAATTCCTGGCTTATTAAATATGATTCCTCTATCTGTTTTAGCGGCAATATTATTAATAGTGGGATATAAACTGGCTAAACCAGCATTGTTTGTTAAAATGTTTAAGATGGGTTGGATTCAGTTTGTTCCATTTTTAATAACTATTATAGGAATTGTATTTGTTGATTTATTAAAAGGAATTGGATTTGGGTTAGGAGTAGGCATTATTGTTATTCTGATAAAAAGTTACCAAAATTCACACTTTCTACATATTGAAGAAAAAGGCCCTACCCATAATAAACTGAAGATGACACTTGCCGAGGAGGTAACCTTTATTAATAAGGGTGCTATTCTTGTTGAGTTAGATAGTATACCAGAAAACTCTTTCTTAGAATTAGATGTGTGTAAAACCAAATATTTAGATAATGATATTATTGAGATTTTAGAAGATTTTGGTTTAAAGGCCCGTGAAAGATCAATAAATATCAAGTTAGTTTCGCAAAGGGGAGTAGTTGAAAACCCAGAGAGTTATATTGATTTCTTTAAAACAGCCATAATATAATTGTATAGTATTATAATCAAAAAAGGGGCATTAGCCTCTTTTTTTGTGTTTAATAGTTCCATCAAAATGGGATTCTCGGGAGAAACATGTTCAAAATTATTACAGAGAACATTGCATATACCTGTAAAACCATATTAACGGCATTGGTTTATCAAATTTGGCATCAATAAATTAATAACGTTTTTTATCCTGAAACCATTTACAATATGATTTTCCTCAAGAACAAGAACCTATTACTATTATCGATATTAATAACATTCCAACTATTTAATATATCAGCACAATCAAATATAAAGGTTGTTTTACTCGGAGGTCAATCCAATATGGCAGGAAGGGGTGTGTATTCTAATTTATCAGATGAAGATAAACAGCGTATAGAACAAGTTAAAGGTAGAGTGTTGGTGGTATCGCAATCCAAAGAGGCAACTCCTTTATCCTATTCTAAAGCAGATAAACGTAAAAAAGAATTTGGTCCAGAGTTATTTATTGGCGTTACTCTAGCTGAACAATTTCCGAATGATACTTTTTTATTTATCAAGACTGCAGTTGGAGGCACATCACTGCATGGGGCTTGGAGTCCTGATTGGACACAAGAGAAAGCCATTGCTTCAGAGCGAGGTGAAGCCCGTCAGAAGATGAAGCTTTATCACGATCATATTAAAAGTATCCATGCTAACTTAACTCAGTTAGAGCAAGAAGGTAAATCATATGATATTATAGGGATGGCATGGATGCAAGGCGAAAAGGATACTCGTTTAGAGTTGTCTGCTAGTGAATATGAATCCAATTTAAAGCGTTTAATACAAGCCTATGAAATTGAATTTAAAATAGAAAATATGCCTTTTGTTTTCGGACAAATCAATAATCCATCTCGTACGAAAGATTATCAGAAAGGTGTTCAAGTTGTAAGAAGTGCAATGACTAATGTGGCTAATTCTAGTGATTTTATCCAGATGATACCTACCTCAAAGGATACCACATGGAGCGATTATCCAAAGCATGAAGATAATGTACATTATAATTGCGAAGGACAGAAGCGTTTGGGGTCAGATATGGGCAAAGCATTAATTCAACTGATCACTTTGCCTTAACTACTTCGGTAGGCAGTAGTCCTTTAATTTTCTTAAACATACTACTGAATTTAGATAGGTTAGAGTAGCCCAAATCATAACCGATTTCAGAAACTGAATAGTTACCTGTTTTTAATCTTCGATAGGCTTCTTCTATTCTAGCATGTGTGTAAAATTGATAAATAGATTTGCCAAATAAATGCTTAAAATCCTGTTTGAGTTTAGTGGGGCTAATGCCAAATTCTTTCGATAATTCATCAATAGTAAAGGAGGTTTCAAGGTTCTCAACTATTTTTGCTTTTATGGCATTTAGCATTTTGTAATCATCTATATGTAATCCTGATAACTCTTCTTTATCAACTTCATGTTTAAAATGTAGGGCAATATTGGTAAATACCTCAAGAGCTCGAGCCGACATTAGTGGTACTTTCCCGTTCTCTAAAGCATCAAACGAAAATAAATCACTTATTAATTTATCATTTTCAACAGATAGGTTAGAGTGATAACCTAGCCCTTCATTAGTATTAAATAGTTCTTTGAATACTGCCGGTAAGCCTTCGTAAATTGGTCCTAATTTAGTTATGTTGAATTTGAAACCTAACCATTTAATATTGGTATTAGCAGGGAATTCTCCTTCAACAGGAAATAGTCCGTTGTATAAAAATACATTTCCATCAAGTCCGCCTTCCATGTTGGTTTGGATGCCTTCATATAAATGAGCAAATAATCCTTCTTTAATAATGTTAATGTGCAAAAGGTCAGGATTATTATCTGGAGTTCTAGATATAATAAGCGGTTTTCTTGAGCATATTGAAGCGTAGGTAAATTCAACTCCCTCAATTGAAAAGAAGCGAATGGTCATTTTAACAGGACCTGTTTTTATTTCCAAGCCGTTATCAGTTTCCTCTCCTCCTAAAGCTTGCTTAAATCCAGTAATGTAGTTCCTTGCTACTCCCTCAGGTATTTGAATTTTTATTTTGTCGTCAGTATTCATAGGTTATAAACTAGGTAATTGAATGTTTATTCTAGGTATCTAAAGTAAGTAAATAATTAAAAAAATGTTCAGATTTTAATTAACGGGTATTGTATTAAATAAGTTGTTGATTTTCTAATCTCATTTAAAGCGGTTGTCCTAAAGGGATGATGCTATGTCTTCATGGGATATTCTAAGGATGTAAAACCTAGCATATTTGTAACAGTTAAAATTACAAAGTCAAACATTAAAATTTTCAAGTCATGAAGAGTTTAAAAGAAGTATTATTTATTGGATTAGTTTTATTTGGTTTAGGTTTCACATCATGTAGCAAAGATGATGATGCTCCAGAACCTATTAATCCGGAGCAACCGACAAACCCTATTGCTCCAGAGCCAGGAGATCCTGCTCATCCTATTATTCCAGAAGGAATTCAACCTGTATAGATTAAGTGTTTTATAGCCTCAGTGTTATTTTTTATTAGTGCTGAGGCTTTGTTTAATTTTAAAAACTGAAGTGATGAAGAAATTAATGTATTTTTTAATAGCAATCTTAGTATTGTCGAGTTGTTCTTCAACTAAAGTTACAAGCGACCAAGTGAGTAATGTTGAGTTTAAAGATTATCAAACCTATAAAATAAGCCACGTGCCTAATAAAAATGGTGAAACCATTAACCCAATAAATATGCAGCGTGTTGATAAAGCTATTCAGAATGAATTAGCAGACCGCGATCTTGTTGTATCTGACGACCCTAGTATGCAAATTGTTTGGGGGTTTGGAGTGGATGTTCAAAAGAGCTACTCTACAAATACAAATTATTGCCGACATGGAGGTGCCGGATTTAGAGGTCGTTATGGTGGCTATGGAATGGCTAGCAGCCAAAGTGATACACAAGAATACGATACAAGTACTGGGAAATTACAAATTGCAGTTATTGACACACGCACAGAAGAGGTAGTGTGGATTGGTACAGCAGAAGATGATTTTAAAGGTAAAAGTAAAAAAGTTGAAGAAAAGATAACTGAGGTTATAGGCAAGGTATTCGATGAATTCCCTGTAAGTAAGCATCAGTCTTAAATATTTCATGACGGATCGAAGGGGAGATGTAAAAAAGCGGATCCCTTTCGTATTCGTTAAAAGATTAGGTGGATTAATACATTAAAAGCAGATTGATTGTGAATAAATTTAGCTGGAAGTATTAGAGTATTCTGTCTATAAGTGTTGGGGTAGGGCGCATTGGTAATCATATTATCGATGCGCCCTTTAGCTATTTAGGCAATTGTTGTTTTTATCATATCCTAAATCGGGTAAAATAGTGTTAGTCTTAGGTAATTTCCGCCAATTATTAGTGTATCCAATTCCATTACTTTGTATAGTTAATTATAAAACTAAAGAAATATGGAATTTGCATTTTTGCCATTAGCACTAATATTATTCGCCACTCTTTTTCAAGGTTCATTCGGATTAGGGATGAAGTTTATGGCTCCACTAAAGTGGGAAGCTTGGTGGTTGGTTCATTCATTATTTGCAATGATAATTTTACCAACTATTTGGGCCAGTGCTGTTGTGCCTGACTTATTTGGGGCCATTGCTCAAGCGCCAATGGACATTAAAATATTGGCTATGTTATTTGGTGCATTATGGGGAATAGGTGGAATCATGTTTGGTAAAAGTGTTCCTTATATTGGTATGTCGCTCACCTATGGTATTGTACTAGGTTTATGTGCTGCTGCAGGTAGTTTAATTCCTTTCTTCATTAAAGATAATCCAAATATGGCCGCTTTACCTTATGTGGTAGGTGGTGTATTTATTATGGTGCTAGGTGTTGCTTTAGCAGCCTATGCAGGAATCCTTCGCGATAGAGCCACAGAGGATGGTGATTCAAAAGTGAATTTAAAAGTAGGTATCATCATCGCAGTTATCAGTGGATTTTTATCTGCTTTACTAGGTGTTGGATTTGATATCGGTTATGCCGAGGGCGAAGGAATTGGAAAATTTGCTCAAGAGGCAGGTGCCATTGCTCGTAATAGTAGTTTAGCCATTTGGGTAGTTGTACTTTGGGGGGCTTTCATCTTAAATGCAGCATATTCAATATTCCTATTGTTCAAAAATAAATCATGGAGCTCGTTTAAAGCACCTAATTCAGGAAAAGCTTATATGTGGTCTATAATTGCAGCTATTTGTTGGTTTGGCGCCTTGGGTGTATACGGACAAGGAGCTACTTTAATGGGTAACATGGGTTCTGTTGTTGGTTGGCCAATATTAATGGGAGGCGGACTTATAGTAAGTAATGTTTGGGCTTATCTAAATAAAGAGTGGGCAGGTGCTAAAAAACCATTTGCATGGTTAATGTTTGGTGTAGCTGTTATCTGTGTAGGTATGATAGTAATTGGCTATTCAAACACAGTTTCGTAAGTATATAATAAAATTAAGAAGGGCGGTGTGAGGTTTATCCTTGCACTTCCTTCAATATTCCAGATAAGAAATGAAGATTAAGTCAATAGAAACATTCGTTTTATCAGACAAGTTAGATAAGCCATTTTATTTTTCGCAATGGTCGTACAGCGAGCGTAAAATATGCTTGGTGAAGTTAACTACTGAGTGTGGTATAGTTGGTTGGGGAGAAGGTTATGGCCCTGCCGATGTATTGAGTGCTGGTGTTAAGTTACTTTCTCAGTATATTATGGGAATGAATCCTTTGGAGAACGAAACCATTTGGGATACCATGTATCGTCGTTCTTTAGATTATGCGCGTAGAGGGGTGCTTGTGGCGTCAATCAGTGCCATTGATATGGCTGTTTGGGATGCCAAGGGTAAAGCTTTAAATGTACCAGTGCACCAATTATTGGGCGGTAAAAAGCGCGATATCATTACACCTTATGCAACCGGTTTATACTTCCGTGAGGAGAAAGATTTAACGCAGGCTTTGGCTGACGAGGCAGTGATGTATAAAGATTTAGGCTACCACGCTGTTAAAATGAAGGTGGGTATGACGCTTGAAAAAGATATTGAAATGGTGCATGCCGTGCGCAAAGCCATTGGCGATGATATGAAACTAATGGTAGATTCAAACCACGCTTATAATCTTCGCGAAGCTATTATCTTATCTAAGGCAATTGAGGAATACAATATCGGTTGGTTCGAAGAGCCTGTTTCTCCAGAATATTACGATCAGTATGCGGAGTTACGTCAAAATACTACCATTCCTATTGCGGGTGGTGAGTGTGAAAATTTACGTTACGGTTTCCACCAATTATTCAAAAACAATTCGGTTGATATTGCTCAGCCCGATATTGCTGCTTGTGGTGGTTTAACTGAGGTTAAAAAGATAGCTGCTTTGGCATCGGCTTATGGTAAGGAGATTGTGCCGCACAGTTGGGGTACTTATATTGCTATTTCGGCAGCCATGCATTTTATTAGTAATTTAGAGAACATCCCGGGTAGAATGTTTAATTCGAACTTCTATATGGAGCATGATAGAACAGATAATGATTTAAGAGATAAGGTAACCATCCCTGATTTTGAAGTGAAAAACGGCGAATTAATTGTTTCTGATAAACCAGGTTTAGGGGTTGAGGTAGACGAAGCGGCTTTAGCTAAGTTTTGTTTGTAAAGCGATTAAAGGATGGTTTATTGTAGGGTTTTAATACAGAGTTATGTGAGGATAGCCTGAAAGCCCATTATATACTTAATTAAGTAAATACAAAAAAATAAGATATGAATTTCGGATATAAAAAAATGTACGTCGGCGGTAAATTAGTCGATGCCATTTCAGGAAACAAACACCAAGTAATTAACCCAGCTACTGAAGAGGTAGTGGCAGAAGTTGCATCGGCAGGTGTTGCTGATGCAGAATTGGCCTTAGTTGAGGCTGAAAAGGGTTTTAAGTACTGGAGTAAATTACCTTTATCGGAGCGTACGGAATGGATGATGAAATTCCGCGACGAAGTTCTTAAAAACGATGATATTCTGCGTAAAGCAGTGATGTTTGAAATGGGTAAATCCTATGAAGCAGCTGCTGAAGATGTTCAGTTATTGGCTGATGGATTAGAATTTTATCCGCAAGCGATGCGTAATATGCACGATGAAATTATTCCAGACATGGAAAACACGCATCGTCATAAAGTAGTAAACCAACCTACAGGGGTTGCTGTGGCTTATTTGGCATGGAATTTCCCACTATTAAATGTAGGTTATAAAGTAGGACCCGCTTTAGCTGCAGGTTGTTCTATCATCATCAAGCCATCTGAATTAACGCCATTATCGGCTTATTTAGTGGGTGAGATATTGGAGAAAATTAACTTCCCAGCGGGTGTTGTAAACTTTATTAGCGGACCGGTTAACGAGGTGGCAACAACCATGACCAAGAGTAAGATAGCGAAAGTGCTTACCATGATTGGATCATCTGCTTCAGGAAAAAGAGTAATTGCTGATTCGGCAACTACAGTAAAGCATGTAAGTTTAGAGTTGGGTGGAAATGCGCCATTTGTGGTATGCGAAGATGCTGATATCGATTTAGCGGTTAATATTGGTGCAGCCTTAAAATATGGTAATTGCGGACAAATATGTGTGTCTCCAAACCGTTTCCTTATCCACGAAAGTGTATATGATCAATTCCTTGAGAAATTTACAGCAAAAGCCAAAGCGGTTAAAGTAGGTTTCGGTATTGAGGAAAAACCAGATATGGGACCTTTAGTTACCTCTCGTGATAGAGAACGTATTTTAAAGTTAGTGGCTGATGATGTAGCATCGGGAGCAGAATTAGTAACAGGTGGTAAGGTGCCTGCAGGCATGGATAAAGGAAACTTTATTGAACCTACTATTATATCAGGAATCACAAAAGAAAGCAGAACTTTTAAAGAAGAGATTTTTGGCCCAGTTGCTGCCATGATGAAATTCTCAAGCATTGATGAGGTTGTGGAGCTATCAAACGATACAGAGTACGGTTTGGTTTCTTATGTTTTCTCTAAGGATGAAGGTGTAATTCGTCGCTTATCAGAAGAGTTAGATTTCGGTGAAGTTCAAGTAAATGGCGTAAAATATGCCATCTACCTACCACATGGAGGAATTAAAGAAAGTGGTATTGGTCACGATTGTTCTTACTTGGCTTTAAACGATTATCTCGTTAAGAAAAGAATCTCTACTGCCTTATAAACCAGTATTGGTTTAAATAACAATATAAATTTTGGATTGACTAGTTGATCTACAGCTTAAATGCTGTGGATTAGCTATGCTCAACTCCAATATGTAGTAATCACATTTATAACTTAATATATGCAACCTATTGCACAACAGGCTATGACGCCTGAAATTATCACAAAAATTGACCAAAGTGGCGTAATTGCAGTTTTGGTTATCGACGATGTTAAACATGCGGTACCAACTGCCAAAGCCTTATTAAAAGGTGGTGTGGATGCCATTGAATTAACCTTACGTACCGATGCTGCCTTAGATGCTGCCGCTGCCATTAAAAAAGAAGTGCCTGAAATGTGTTTGGGTTTTGGTACACTATTAACAGTTGATCAGGTTAAGGCAATTGCCGATGTGGGTGCCGATTTTGCTGTGGCTCCAGGCTGTAATCCTCGTATTATTCAGGAAGCGCACAAACAAGGTTTGTCATTTGCTCCGGGTATTATGACTCCAACCGATATTGAAATTGCAGTTGAAAATGGCTGTAGAGTTATTAAATATTTCCCTGCTGAAACTTCAGGGGGTATGAAGCACTTAACAAATATGGTGGCTCCTTATGGATACTTAAACCTTAAGTTTATCCCCTTAGGCGGATGTAATATCCAAAATGCAGCAAGTTACCTTGAGTCTCCTTTAATTACTGCAATTGGTGGTTCATGGATTGCGAAGCAACCATTAATACAAGGTGAGCAGTGGGATACCATTACTGCAAATGCACAAGAAATAACAGATTTAATTAAAAAGGTAAGAGGCTAATCGTTTAGTATAAAGTACAAGATCTAAGTATAAAGATAGTTTAGCGTAGAAGGAATGTCTTTGGTCTTTATACTTATATCTTAATACTAAAAAAATAAAACAACATCATGAGTAAAATAGTAACTTTCGGAGAAATAATGGGACGTATCTGTCCTGAGAACTTCCAACGTTTTCGTCAAAGTATGCCAGGTAAGCTTGATCTTACATTTGCTGGTGCCGAAGCCAATGTAGCTGCATCTGTAGCCATGTTAGGTGGCGATGTTAAGTTTGTAACAGCATTACCTGATAACGAAATGACAGAAGCTTGTCTTTCAGTTTTAAAAGGTATTGATGTGGATACATCTGGTATCAAATTAACAGATCACGGTCGTTTCGGATTGTATTTTGTTGAGCGTGGTGCCAACCAACGTCCGAGTAGAGTAATGTACGATAGAGATTATTCTGCCGTTTCTATGACTCCGGGTGAGGATTACGATTGGAATACCATTTTTGATGGTTCGGAGTGGTTACACACTACAGGTATTACACCTGCCTTGTCTGAAATGTCGGCAACAGCTGCTGAAATAGCCGTTCGTACCGCAAAAGAAAAAGGATTGACTGTTTCGTGCGACCTTAACTTCCGTAAAAAATTATGGCAGTGGCAAACCGGTACCTCAGCAACCGATTTAGCACAAAAAACTATGCGTGCTATTTTACCTTACGTTGATGTTGTTATTGCCAACGAAGAGGATGCACACGATGTGTTAGGTATCTCTGCAGAGAATACAGATATTGAAGGCGGTAAGCTTGATGTGGATAAATATGTTGATGTAGCAAAAGAAATCATCCGTCAGTTCCCTAATGTAAAAAAGGTAGCCATCACTTTACGTGAGAGTTTATCGGCAACACATAACAATTGGGGAGCATTATTATACGATGCTACCGAAGGTAAAGCACATATTGCTCCAATGAATAATGGCGAATATGCCCCTTACCAAATTAAAAATATCATCGACCGTGTTGGTGGTGGCGATTCTTTTGGTGCAGGTTTAGTATTTGCATTAAATACACCCGATTTGGCAAAATCAGCAGATGCTATTCGTTTCGCAGTAGCAGCTTCTTGTTTATGTCATTCAATTAATGGCGACTTCAACTATTCGTCGCGTTCAGAAGTAGAAGCTCTAATGGGCGGATCGGGTTCTGGTAGAGTAGTACGATAATTAGTAATACCAATTCTATTTTGGATTGAGCCTTAAATTGTTTTGAATATTTTTAGCTTAGACAAGGCGAAAAATTGAGGCATAGCCTTTAGCTACGGCGATATTTTTTAACGATGTATCAGCTAAAAAGTACAAAAGAATTAGGCTCACTTCAATGTAGTATTGGTATAATTTAGTTGTAAGGCAATAGTATAAAGACAAAAGACACCAATAATTTCAAATGAGAACTTGTTATTACGAATCGTTTTTAGGTAACAAATTCAATCGCTAAATCTTTTAACTGGAGGTAAGCAGTCTTAAGTCTTTATACTTGAATCTTAATACTTGATACTAGATTATAACTAAATAGGGCAAACTTGTATGTAGGTGGTAATTGATATCCGTAAAGGTTTTTAATAATGCATACAAGTTCTGCCTATTTTTGTTTTATGGCCTTTTGTCCATATTTAGTCTAGTGCTGTGAGGCACTATTTATAGCTTCTTAGCCCTATATTCGTGAAAATAATCCAGTGTACTGGATGAAAATAAAGTAACGAAACATACATTAATTTTAGATATTCAATATCTATCAAAACAATTTTAACACATGAACAAGTACATAGTATTAGTAGCATTTCTATTGGCTTCAGTTCAGTTCGGATTTGCCCAAAACGATTGGGAAAACGAAATGATGTTCGAGCAGAATAAAATGGATGCCAGAGTGCCCAGTTATTCTTATTCTAACGCAGATGATGCCTTAGTGGGTAATAGAGACAAAGCACGTATAAAATCGTTAAATGGCGTTTGGAAATTCAACTACGTTGGTAAAACAGATGACAGACCAACTGATTTTATGGCAAAAGATTTTAAAGGTGCCGATTGGAGCGATATCAAAGTCCCATCAAACTGGGAGCTTCAAGGTTTCGGACAGCCTATTTATACTAATATTACTTACCCTTTTACGCCACATATTTTAGATGGCACATTAAAATACGATTGGAAAGGTCCTCAGCCTCCAATGCCTCCGTATATCTACAGAGACAATCCGGTAGGAAGTTACTTCCGCGACTTTGAAGTGCCTGCCGATTGGGATGGTCAATCCATAATTCTTCATTTTGGTGGAGTAACATCGGCATTTCATTTATGGGTGAATGGCGAAAAAGTAGGGTATAGTCAGGGAAGCTGTTTAGCAGCTGAGTTTGATATTACCGAGTTTCTTACGGAAGGAACAAACAGAGTAGCCTTACAAGTTTTTCGTTGGTCGGATGGTAGCTATCTCGAAGATCAAGACCACTGGCGCTTGAGCGGAATTCATCGCGAAGTGTTATTAATGGCTCAACCTAAAGTGGCCTTAAACGATTTCTTTGTTCGTACAAAGTTTGATGCCAATATTGAAAATGCCAAATTAGAAATTCGTCCGAAGCTTTGGCTTCAGGATAAAGAACAAGATTTAAAAGGATGGACATTATCTGCCGAGTTATTTGATGCTTCAAATAACAAAGTGTTGGAAAAACCAATGTCAGTTCCTGTTGAAAAAATACGCAAGCAACGTTACGCTGCGCGCGATATGCCAAAGTGGGCTATGCTTGAGGCAGAAATAAACCACCCAACAAAGTGGTCTGCTGAAAACCCGTACTTGTATAATATTGTATATACTTTAACAGATGCCAATGGCGATGTTGTGGAAGCACGCAGCCAGAAAATGGGTTTCCGTAAGGTTGAGTTTGGTAAAAACCAAGAGCTATTGATCAATGGCAAAGAGGTTAAAATAATGGGCGTCAATCGCCACGATCATGATTCTGAAAGAGGTAAAGCATTAACACGCGATGATATGCGCGAAGATGTGGAGCTAATGAAACGCTTTAATTTTAATGCAGTGCGTACCTCGCATTATCCTAACGATCCTTACTTCCTAGAGCTTTGCCAAGAGTACGGTATTTATGTAATGGACGAGGCCAATATTGAAACGCATCACTTGGGTGGATATTTGGCCAATCAGCCTACATGGCCTGCTTCAATCATGAGCCGTGTAATTCGTATGGTAGAGCGCGATAAAAACTTCCCTTGTGTTATTTCGTGGTCGCTGGGTAATGAGTCGGGTACAGGACCTGCTTTTGCAGCTGCTGCCGCTTGGATTCATGAGTACGATCGCTCTCGTTTTGTACATTACGAAGGCGCGCAAGGAGATCCGGAGCATCCTGATTATGAAGAAGGAGATAATGTAGGTTATAAATATGCAAATGAGCCTTCTATGGCAAATCCTACCGATCCTAGTTATGTAGATGTTATTAGTCGTATGTATCCTAACTTGGATCAGCTTAAGAATATGGCCAGTAGTCCTTATATCAGCCGTCCTATAATTATGTGCGAGTACCTACATGCCATGGGTAACTCCATTGGTGGATTGGGCGATTTCTGGGACGAAATTAGAGTGACACCTAACTTAATAGGTGGTTTTATTTGGGATATGATTGATCAAGGAATTGAGAAAGAAGGTCCTGATGGCAAAACATTTTTTGCTTACGGAGGTGATTTCGGCGACAAGCCAAACGACGGTAATTTCTGTATGAACGGGGTTTTTGCTTCTGATAAATCACCACATCCACATGCGTGGGAATGTAAGTACGTATTTCAACCACTTGTTGTTGAGGCTGTAGATATTAAAGCCGGAAAAGTAAGGTTTATCAATCGCTTCTCTTTCTCTAACCTGAGTAACTACGATTTCAAGTGGAGCTTATCTCAAAATGGTAAAGAAATTCAGAAGGGAAGTTTAGCAAGCATCGATATCGCAGCAGCGGAATCAGGCATTGTAAATATTCCATTAAAGGCAATTAAGTTCAATGCTGAATCGGAGTATTTCTTAAGAATTAGCATGCACGAAAAGCAAGATCGCCTATGGTGTAAAAAAGGTTTTGAAGTAGCTAAAGAGCAATTGTTGGTTCAAGAAAGAACTGCGCCGGTAACTGTACCAAATGTTTCGGGAACTGCATTTAAGGTAGCCGATGCTGATAATAACTTAGCGCTATCTACCAAAAACTTCAGTGTTGCTGTAAGTAAAGAAAATGGATCCTTAACATCTTATATCCTAAAAGGAAAAGAACAGTTATCATCGCCTTTAAAGCCTAACTTTACGCGCCCAACAACAGATAACGATACACGAGGAGCCAACTATAAATTCTTTAAGCAATCGAGAAATGTTTGGGAAAAATTACCCGCCGAACTTGAAACATCTTCTGTTGAGGTAATTAGCAACGAGAATGGTAAAGCAGTTATTGAAGTAAAACAAAATAAGGGTGCTAAAATTAATTTAGTAACTCAGTATGTGTTGTTTAATAACGGTACCCTTGAGGTAAATATGAATTTAGATGCCGATAAATCATTGGCCAGTCTCATTCGTTTTGGCGCCACAATGGGTGTTTCTTCTGATCTTGTGAATACAGCGTATTACGGTAATGGCCCTGTGGGAACTTACCCGGATAGAATGAGAAATGGAGAATTGAATGTGTATAATTTCAAAACCGACGACTTGTTCTACAACTATGCGTATCCACAAGAAAATGGGAATAGAACCCTTACGCGTTGGTTTAAAATGAGTAATGCGAAAAAAGCAGGTTTACAATTTGTGGCGGAGCCTGAGTTCAGCTTTTCAGTATGGCCTTATTCAGCCGATAATATTGAAGAAGCAGAGCATCCTTACGATTTAAAAGCACAAGGCTTTTATACGGTAAATATTCATATGCTACAGGCCGGAATGGGTGGTACCTTATCTACTCGTTTGCCGCAATACCTGCCACAATCAGGCAAGTATAGCTTTAAGTTTATGATAAGCCCAATTAAATAGATTTTTGGTTATTATTCAGTATAAAGTATAAAGACATAAGTATAAAGATTCTAGAGAATTGTCTTACTACTGAATAGTTGGGATTTTTGCAATTTAATATGATAATTTAGAGTTGAAGGAGCAGCCTTAGGGTTGCTCCTTTTTTTATGGGAGAATTATTCTATTGTGTTGTGCGCAAGACTACGTTATTGCGTCATCGCGAGGCACGCGGCGATCTCAAGGCGTTTTGTAAGTCAGGAGTGTGAAGACTGAAGTGCTTTACAGCTTGCCTATGATTAATTACGCAAGGTAGGCGAGCTGCAAAGTAATTTATAACTTATCATTTAATTTAATAAAGTCGCCTTGAGATTCCTTCGTGCCTCGGAATGACGAGGCGCAAAAAGGGTTTGCAAGACTACGTTATTGCGTCATCGCGAGGAACGTGGCGATCTCAAGGCGTTTTGTAAGTCGAGAGTGTGAAGACTGAAGTGCTTTACAGCTTGCCTATGATTTAATTACGCAAGGTAGGCGAGCTGCAAAGTAATTTATAACTTATCATTTACCACTTCATTTAATAAAGTCGCCTTGAGATTCCTTCGTGCCTCGGAATGACGAGGCGCAAAAAGGGTATGCAAGACTACGCTATTGCGTCATCGCGAGGAACGTGGCGATCTCAAGGTGTTTTGTAATTCGGGAGTGTGAAGACAGAAGTGATTTACAGCTTGCCTATGATTTAATTACGCGATGTAGGCGAGCTGCAAAGTAATTTATAACTTATCATTTATCACTTAATTTAATAAAGCCACCTTGAGATTCCTTCGTTCCTCGGAATGACGCGGCGCAAAAAGGGTGTGCAAGACTACGCTATTGCGTCATCGCGAGGCACGCGGCGATCTCAAGGCGTTTTGCAAGTCAGGAGTGAGAAGACAGAAGTGCTTTACAGCTTGCCTATGATTTAATTACGCAAGGTAGGCGAGCTGCAAAGTAATTTATAACTTATCATTTACCACTTCATTTAATAAAGTCGCCTTGAGATTCCTTCGTGCCTCGGAATGACGAGGCGCAAAAGGGTGTGTAAGACTACGTTATTGCGTCATCGCGAGGCACGCGGCGATCTCAAGGCGTTTTGTAATTCGGGAGTGTGAAGACTGAAATGCTTTACAGCTTGCCTATGATTTAATTACGCAAGGTAGGCGAGCTGTAAAGTAATTTATAACTTATCATTTTGAAATATGAACGTGAAAGGATTCGCGCGCGCGCGAGTGAAAACAATGTTGTACTAAATAATATTACGTATTGGGTTTTCAACCCAAACCCGACTTCATTTCTTGCCTTGAAGCAAGAAACAGAAGCAAAGAAATTCAAGGCTGCTTTACAAAAAACTTTTTTATTTATTTGAAGCTTAAGTGCGGCTGGCGGATCTAAGAGCAAAGCTCTTAGCTAGCCAGTCTTACTAAAGCTTCAAATAAAACAAAAGCTTTTTGTAAAGAGGCCAGCCTGACAAGGCGCTTAAATACAAGTCTACGAAAAAACACATTCCAATAACAAACTATTCATTAGTAGCTTAGCCTTAAAAATATTAATGGGAATTATTCTATTGTTTATAAAACCAAAAAGGCTGCTCTGATACCAGAACAGCCCTTCCTTTTTCCCTATAAAAACCAACAGTTAATAGATTTTGGGATTATTTACTCGTTTACATTTTCTGTTACTTCAGCTTCTTTATTTGCATTGCTCTTAGCTTTGCGCATATCAAGCATTCTGTCGTACTCACCAATGAGTACATTAAGGCGCTCCGCAAGTGGCTTATATAACTCTTCACCTTTAATTAACGAAAATGCTTCAATGTATTTTAGCAGTGTAGTATACTGCTCAGCCATTTCAATACGGATGTCTCTAAAATTAATCTCCGGATTATTGGCACTCTCATCAATACGCGACAGAAACAAGGTATCAAAAGCATTATTAGCTTCATCAAGCTCGTTTAGCCATGGCTCTTGATCAATAGTTGCTACAGCGGCCGCTAGCTTTTCGTCGTTTCGCCATTTGCTAACCAAATCGTTAATGGTGCTTGTTTCGGCCGCATAATTCAAACGTGCAATAGTATCGCCATAAAATTCGATACTATTGTACAAATCGAGTGCCGCTGTACGTATGGTTTCGTTAAAACTATATTTGTAAGCCTTGGTAAGAGCTATTAAACCGTTTAAAGCATCATCGCGTCGCTTATCGGCCATAGCAATTTCCTCGCTTAAGTCGCTGCCCATTTTTTGTTTGTATAAAACAGTAAGCTTATCGCTATTGTCTTTTAATGGAGTGTATACTGCATCTATACCCAGTGCAGTAGCATCGTACTTTAACACCAGTTTATCAAGGTGTTGGAAAAATTGAACAAACTCGCTGTTTCGTAAATTTGTTAGTTTAACATGATCAAACATAATTGCTTAGATTTTGGTTGATTTTAATAAGGTATACGAAACTATATTAAAATATTTTCACATCCAATAGCTGATAATCAGTGTTTTATTGTTAAATTATTAGCCTTCGTAGCTACTCCCATGCAAAGCTGCAGGGAGCTTGCGTCAGTGACGCAAACCCGCCGCAAAGTTGCAGGAAGCTTGCGTCAGTGACGCAAACCCGCCGTAAAGTTGCAGGAAGCTTGCGTCAGTGACGCAAATCCGCCGTAAAGTTGCAGGAAGCTTGCGTCTGTGACGCAACTCTGTTGCAAAGTTGCAGGAAGCTTGCATCAAACAAAATCCCAAAGCGCCTGATGCAAAAGAGAAACAAGACCCACATTACTCTTATTTTTAAGTCACTTATAGCGGTAAACGTTTACAAACGTTAACGAAATGTTTATATATTTGGTTTTTGTTAAATATATCGCGGACTAGTGGGATATATATTAGTTGGCAACTATTAGAATAAGAAACAATGGCAAGAAAATCACCAAGTGCAGATTCATTAAAATTGTTATACGTTAGGTCAGGAAACGAATGTGCTTTTCCTGAATGTGAACATCCAATATTTAACGATAAAGGGCTTTACATTGCACAATTATGTCATATTAAAGCTGCAAATAAAGGCGGGCAAAGATATGATGCTGCTCAAACTGATGAAGAAAGGAGTGCACCAGAAAATCTACTCTTTATGTGCCATAGACATCATAAAGAAACTGACAATGAAGAAGACTATTCAGTTGAAAAACTCACTGAAATTAAAAATAATCACGAACTAAAATTTACTGAAAAAGGAAAAGAGGCATCCAAAGAAATGATTCGTCAAGTTCTATTTGAAATCAATTATTTTTGGAAACAACAATCAATTAAAACATTTGAACTTGATGATTTAAAAATAGAAAGAGACTTCAATAAAGAAATCTTGGATTTGTTTGCAGAATTGGATGAGCATATCGAAACTGTAAGAAATTATTGTGATTTATGTGCTGAATCTGATAGTTCTGAAACATTGCGGTCAGACTTAAATTTATTGATTGAAAAATCGGGACTTGACTTGTCAATATTTAATAGTATCCCTTATTACGAAAACCCATTTGAAAATAGAAACTGGGAAATGCATAATATAGGCAGACCTAATTTCTTTTCTCACATTTCACTATGTATAAATCAATTGAAAGTTAAGACATTGGAAGAATTATTAATAAGTAATCCTGAAAATCAAAAATTGAATGCTCTACTTGTAGATTTCAGAAAAGAATTTGAATCGGATTATGATAATTCATATTATGTAGATTAATAACAGTTGCCAACAGAAAATATAGTACATTTGGCAGATGGTGCTAAAAATGAGGATGATAGAAATAAATAAACATAGTGATAAATTGAAAATTTGGAGCGTTGAAATGCCAAACGACACCATATTCAAAACGTTGCCACTTATTAAGAACCTAAATATGAGAAAGACATTAATTACATTTTTTTTATTTTTTCCGTTGCGATTGTTTACTCACAGAGTATTACAACGATTAGTTTAACGGATACCATACCAAATTTAGACAATAGGTATTTAGAAGGAGAGCTTGGATTACGGAAGTTTATCGCATCTGAATTTAGATATCCAGTAAGTTCTATCGATAACTACAGAATTGGCTTATCTATAGCATCTATCTCAGTAACCACAGAAGGTAATATTGAAAAAATCCAAATATGGAATTCCTTAGATAAGGAGATTGATGAAGAAATGATTCGAGTTCTAAGAATGACTGAAGGTAAATGGAAAAAAAAAGAGGGATTCCAGGATAGTGAAACTTTTTATATACAAGTGTTACTTAAACTAGATAACTCAGGCACTAATACATATTGGAAAAGAACTAGCAATATAATCGATTACGTAGTAATTCAACATTTAAGTAAAAAGAATAAATATATTACGAATGAAGAATTAGAATATTCCTTAAATTCAAGTATTAAACTGAAGGACTATGAGGCATCTGTAGCAGTTTTGAATGAATTGGTAAGGAGAAACCCATATAATACTATGTTATATAACTTAAGAATGCGATGTAATTCTAAGTTAAGAGCATATAAAGACGTTATGATCGATTCTAATAAATTGTCTAGCTACATCTATAGGTAGAGTTTTAGTAACAAGTGGTAAAAAAAATAAAGGGCATAGGTTACTAGCATAAATTTGGGAGTGTTGCTCTTTGAATAAGTTCGCCGAAGCAAAAGCTTCGGCCAGTAAAAAGGATAAATTTATAACCATAACAAAATTTCGGATTGGAGGGATTTCGGAAGTTAGGTTTTTCAAATTAGCCAATACATTTTATACGAGCAGTTAACACCAAGCACAAAAGACATCCTAACAAAAATATATGATTATTGAGAATGAAAGAATAAGATTGGTATTAACGAAATATGAAGATATTTCAAGGCTAATTCAGATTGAAAGTGAGAATTCGGACTTTATTGGGACTTATAATATTGACAGACATAAAAAAGTGATTCTAGATGATGATGAAATGCACCTGTCAATATTTGAAAAAGCGAATAATTCACTACAAGGTCATATCATTCTAGCAGGACTGAGGAATAAAGATGCATCTATTGAGTTTAGACGGATTGTTGTAGATAACAAAGGTAAAGGATTAGGGAAAGATTCAATAAAGCTGATTAAAAAGTATTGTTTTGAAGAATTAGAAGCATACCGGATTTGGCTTGATGTTTTAGAAGATAATTATAGAGCAATCGAATTGTACCAATCTCAAGGATTCAGTATCGATAGAATTCAAAAAGAATGTGTTAAGCTGAATGGAGTATATCATTCTTTACTAATTATGTCTATTAAAATGACAAATAAAGAAAATGAATATTTTGGAATACACTAGAATAGAAAAAGGTTTATTCCTGTTGTAAACTCAGAAAATGGGGAAGATATTGTTTACGAAAACGGCATATCTATCAGTTATGGTTTTTGCTATCAGTTATCAATATATTGAAACAGCCCAATACCTAATATTTAGCACAGAATAGTCTCATATATTAATTTAGAATTAATTGAGAAAAATGAAAATGAAGCTATCAAGAGTATTTGTAGGAATTATCATTCTAGTATCTGTGATTGCCATGTGTATTAATATTTTTCAAGATTTAAGATACTTGAAAATGTTACATGGCTTTGAACCAAGTCTATTCCAATTCCTGAAAATGATATTTCTTTCAAATTACTTTGTTCGTCCCATATTGATTATTCTCTCTATAATTGGTTTTTTCTATTTAGCTTATGGTGGTTGGTTGACAATTTCCAATTTATTTTACTTTGTCTTGTTTGAACAAATTCTAATCAGAATACCTGAACATTCAAATGAATTACTGTATTATATCGTTATGGTTATTCCAATGATTATTTTAGTGGTGCTAAATTTAAAATCCATACTTGATATTTATGGAATAAAGAAAAAAGATGTACTAGTTTTAAATATGACATCAATAATAATCGCGATGACTTTAATTTTAGTGAAAGGTCACCTGCTTTTGAATAATAAAATGCTTACCTGGGAAATAATTGATAAAGTAAAATAATTACTATTAATCACTAAGTGTCCTGCCTGTTTGAAGAACAAAGAATTGAAATAATTGCTTTGCCCTGCCAGTAGGCATATTTGGGCAAACAACCCAATACCTAATATATTTAGCACAGCATTGTCTCACAATATTAATTTAGAATTAAATTGAATTAAGAAGGAATAGCGTTTATTGTTATTCCTTTTTTTATTTTGCTACGCCTTAGTCTAGAATAGAAGTTATTTAAAGTTGTTTGGAAATTTCGAGAGTGACATATTGGTTTCAGTGACAAGGCTCAATTTTTCTTGCATAGCCTTAGCTACGGAATAAAAATTAGCTGAAGTCAATGAAATTAAGATGTTACTCGCAGTTTTTCAGCACGACTTTAAACAACTTCATAGTTTATAAAATCTAAAACAGTTATTTATGACAGTAAAGAAACCTCGCGTTGAGGTAGTGGATAGTTTAAGAGGACTAGCCATATTTGCCATTATGCTTCTGCATTGCATTGAGCACTTTAATTTTTATGTTTTCCCAGATAATGCCACGCAACCCGATTGGCTAAATACCCTTGATACCAATGTTTGGGATGGCTTGTTTTTTATGTTTGCAGGTAAGGGCTATGCCATATTCTCTTTGCTATTTGGTTTCACATTTAGTTTAATGATGACCAAGCAGCGTAGTTTAGGTAAAGATTTTGGATACCGTTTTTTATGGCGTTTATTACTATTGGTAGGCTTCGCATTAATTAATGGCGCCTTCTTTCCGGGTGAAGTATTGTTAATGTATGCTTTAGTAGGATTGGTGTTGTTCTTTGTCCGTAATTTAAAATTACAAGCTTTGCTTGTTGTTGGGGCTATCCTTCTATCACAACCCGTAGAATGGTTTAATTATGTTTATCATTTAATTAATCCTGATTATACCATTAATGTAATCCCGTCGCATACGTATTGGTCAAAACTTAAAGAAGCGCAGTTGGGCGATTCTTTCTGGGAAACCGTAAAAACAAATACCTTATACGGCCATAAAGTTGCTTTAATATGGGCTGTTGAAGTGGGGCGTTTGGTTCAAACTGCCGGATTATTTATTGTGGGTTATATATTAGGCAACACAAAACGATTTTATGATACACCTGAGAATATTAAATTCTGGACTAAAACGCTAATCATATCAGCAATTGTATTTATTCCATTCTACTTTTTGGCATTAAATGCCAAGGAGTTATTTCCTTCAGAAGCAGAAAGACTCACCTTAAAACGAGTGGTTGAGATGTACCGAAACCTAGCCTTTACTTTTGTATTGGTTTCATCCTTTATACTTCTTTACAAGAAAACGTGGTTTAGCAAGTTGGTAGGAGGTTTAAAATATCCAGGCCGAATGAGTTTAACGGCCTATGTAATGCAATCCATCGTGGGAGGTTTCATCTTTTACGGATATGGTTTAGGAATAGGTCCGCATGTAAAGCATACCGTTTCATTAGGGATAGGAATTGTGCTTTACGCCCTCCAATTCTATTTCTGCAAATGGTGGATTACCAAATATGGTCAGGGACCGCTTGAAAAGTTATGGCATAAACTAACTTGGATTAAATAATTCAATTACTTCTAAATAAAGCCTACAAGCCCAGTGGATATATTTCCATTGGGCTTTTTGGTATAGATAAATGCCTTAGTATATAGATAAAATATCTCAATTGGTTGATTTTAGTTGTTATTGCAGCTGTGAATAAGCAAATTTATTGTAATATTTAATAAACCATATACTTACAATTATGAATAGAATAATCTACTCACTACTAGCTATACTGTTCTTCTCCGGATCAACAGCTATTTCTCAACAAAATAATACAAAAAGAGTAAGCGAAGCTTCCCCAATAAGTTATCCTATTGTGCACACAGGAGTTTCTGAATTTTACAATACAAATGCCATTATTAAAACACCCAATACTACGGAGGCATTGTATTGGCAAGATGCAGGGCGTGTTTATAATAAACCATCGTACACCAATAATGAAGATGGAACCATTAGTGATGAAGTAACAGGCCTAATGTGGCAACAAGATATGGGAGAGAAGATGACTTACCCAGAAGCTGTGAAGTACGCTAAAAAGTCTACCTTAGGAGGATACGATGATTGGCGTTTGCCTTCCATAAAAGAACTCTATTCCTTAATTCAATTCACTGGTCAATTAAAGCGAGATAAGGTGCAGGCTCTGTTTATCGATACCAATTATTTTTCTCAGCCTTTTGGCGATGTATCAAAGGGGGAGCGAATTATTGATGCACAAACATGGTCATCTAGCATATATACCGGAAAAACCATGCGTGCTGATGAAACGATTTTTGGGGTTAACTTTGTCGATGGTCGCATAAAGGGGTATCCTGCAGTAAAACCAAGAGCTCGCGAGGCCAATAAAATGTATTTCCGTTTGGTGAGGGGAAACTCAGAATACGGAAAAAATAGCTTTGTGGATAATGGGGATGGTACCATAAGTGATTATGCAACGGGCTTAATGTGGCAAAAATCGGATGATGGTAAAGCCCGCGATTGGAAAAAATCAATTGAATATTGCGAGAATCTAGAATTAGCGGGCTACGATGACTGGCATCTGCCAAACATTAAGGAATTGCAAAGTATAGTTGATTATCAAAGAAGTCCCATGGCAAGCAATTCAGCTGCCATAGATCCTGTTTTCGAAATCTCAGAAATAAAAGATCCTGAAAACAATAAAGGACATTATCCATTCTTTTGGGCAACAACTTCGCACCTAGATGGACCTAAACCATATAGTAACGCTACCTATATTGCTTTTGGGAAATCCCTAGGGAAAATGAGAGGTGAGCTAATGGATGTACACGGCGCAGGTTCGCAACGAAGTGACCCTAAAACAGGCGCAGCATCATCCTATCCAATCTATAGAGGGCCTCAAGGCGATTTAGTTAGTGTTTTTAACCACTGTAGGGCAGTTCGTAGAATAATTAAATAAACAATTTTCCGTTATATGAGTATTAATAGAGTACTAGAAGTTTTCATACAATGTACTGCACGGCTTGTTTAGTATCGACCTCAGCCAGTGAACCAAAAAACAGGATTGAAATGACGGTTAAAAATTGTTTTCTGTTTGAGTGCTTTGAGGCACGAAAAAGT
>NZ_LYBV02000022.1 GCF_001660705.2 Saccharicrinis aurantiacus | reverse complement strand
GCGAGTTTAAAATATCGGGACGATTAAGAATTGAGTATTCTTAATTGTTTCAGGATGAAGTCGGGCCTACCTGCCGGTAGGCAGGTTTGGGTTGAAAACCCAATACATAAATTATTTAGGACAACATTGTATGCGTATATATAAATATGGGTGATCTTGTTAATGATTAAATTTAATGTCTTATGAAAAATATTGTTTGGATAATTTCAATCTTATTATTTCTCGGTTCTTGTAAAAAGAGCAATACGCTCGAAAATCAAGATGAGGATATTGATGAAGGTATTGAGAATGATTCAATCATAAAACCAAATATTCTACTAATTATAGCCGATGATATGGGGCTCGATGCTTGCCCTTTGTATTCTGAAGGAGAAATACAGCCAGCCATGCCCAATTTGGAAGCTTTAGCTCTAGATGGCATTACCTTTGATAATGCATGGGCGTACCCAGTTTGTTCGCCCACACGAGCTTCGATAATAACAGGTAAATATGGTAGCAGAACAGGGATATTGAGTGTTAATCAGTCTTACCTTTCAAAAACAGAGCAATCTATTCAGCAGTATATAAATGCCAAAACAGATTCAGCCTATGCTCAGGCAGTAATTGGAAAGTGGCACCTATCTAAAAATAACGACCTAAGTGCGCCTAACGATTTCGGTATTGAACACTTTGCTGGTTTTATGGGTGGCGCTATGGATGATTATAGTAATTGGAATTTGGTACAGAATGGTAAAGCGGAAACCTGCCAAATTTATAATACCACAAAAATTACTGATTTGTCCATTGATTGGATTAAAAATCAAAGCAAACCATGGTTTTGTTGGCTGGCTTATTCAGCGCCGCATACACCGTTTCATTATCCTCCTTCTGATTTACATCAACAAAACGAGGCTGAAAATACGGAGTTATCCATGTATCTGGCCATGATAGAAAGTTTAGATCATGAAATGGGACGTCTGCTTAATTCAATGGATGAGGATACACGAGAAAATACCATTATTATATTCTTGGGCGATAACGGAACAGATAAAAACGTATTGCAATTACCATATAGAGGCAGAAAAGCCAAGGGCTCCATTTATCAAGGAGGTATCAATGTACCGCTTATTGTTTCTGGTAAAGGTGTAAGCCGAAAGAATGTGAGAGACGATAGCCAAATTAGCTCTGCTGATTTTTTTGCAACTATTGCTGATATAGCAGGAGTTGGTATTAGCCAATATCAGGATAGTTATAGTTTTAAACCCTTATTTACCAATGAAGCCATAGCTTTACGAAGCTATAATTTCTCAGAAGTAGATCATGGCGATGATTACAGATACACTATTTCTGATGGAATTTACAAGCTCATAAGTAATAACGATAAAGATGATGAGCTATATAATTTGATAGACGATCCGTATGAAACAACAGACTTATATAGCAGTACAAATTCAGACGATATTCAAGCCAAACAGCAACTAATCAGCGAAGCCGATAAAATAATTAATGAATAACTAAATACTTTATAAATTATGAAGAAGCCATATATTTTACTACTTCTAATGGGTATGCTTCTATTATCGTGTAGCGATGATGACAACAACGATGTAGAGTCTCCAGAAGACGAAGAGGTAACAACTCCTGATGATAACGATATTGTATTAAGCTTAAAATATCAGATTGTAGATACCAAGCAAACCGTTTATTACGATAATGCTCAAGTTCTTGCGGTAGCACCAAAAGAGGGAGAAGCCTTTTATGGGCAAGATGCTCAGTTTACCAATAATTCACCATCCTATACGAGTAATGCCGATGGTACTGTAACAGATAATATTACAGGCTTGATTTGGGAGAAGATTTACCAACGTTTAACGCATTCAGAGGCTCTTGCCTATTTAGAAGAGAAAAATAAGGGGGAATATAACGATTGGCGCATTCCTACCATTAAGGAGTTATACTCGCTTATGCAGTTTAATGGTACCGATGTGAGTAGCGCCGATATGGAAGCAGTGCCACCATCCAATGCCATTCCTTTTATTGATAATACCTACTTCGACTTTGATTATTTCAGCAATGGAGACAGAGCCATTGATGTACAATATTATAGTAGTACCAAATATACTGGCGTAACAATGGGTAAAGATGAAACCTTATTTGGACTAAATTTAGCTGATGGCCGTATAAAAGGCTATCCATACATGTCTAACGGAGAGGAGAAAGATTACTCTGTAAAATTGGTAAGAGGTAATACTGATTACGGGAAAAATGATTTTGAAGAAACCACCAATAACACAGTCTCGGATAAGGCTACAGGTTTAATGTGGGATAAGAATGATAGTGGAATGGCTATGGAGTGGAAAGAGGCTTTAGCTTGGGCTCAGGAAAAAAATGCAGAAAAGTATTTGGGCTATTCTGATTGGAGAGTGCCAAATGCTAAAGAATTGCAAAGTATATTAGATTATACGCGTTCACCACAGGCCACAAATAGTGCTGCCATCGATCCAATTTTTAATATATCAAAAATAACAGTAGAAGGTGGTTTAGAAGATTATCCATTTTTTTGGAGTAGTACTACCCATTTAAATTTGAAATCTTCAGCGTCGGCAGTATACATCTGTTTTGGCGAAGCCTTAGGTTTCTTCCCTGAAGGAGCAACAACACCAATTGATGTGCACGGAGCAGGGGCACAACGTAGCGATCCTAAAACAGATGATGGCAAAGATTACAGCGCAGGACACGGCCCACAGGGTGATGTGGTTCGGTTTAGTCACTACGTTCGTTTAGTAAGAACAATAGTGCAATAGAATTAAAATAACTTAGTCCATTAGCTTGTTTAATAGTACTACAATTAAATTCCATTTGCATTTTTAAGTTGGTAGAGGTGGTTGCGAAATAGTAATCTGAAATTATTGTCTTTCAGTGATTAAAAAGAATTCATTATTTATAACATAGGCGTGCATTTTTACGTTAATAGTTTAAGATTTATACCAAATGCATTATTAAATGATTGATAAATAACTTGAATTATATTGGGTTTCAACAATGTGTTAAATAGATGTATAGCCATAGCTACATTGATATTTTATAGAGAAGTTGAAACACAATAGAAGTAATTTATATCAATCATTTGAGGGTGTTTTTGGTACTATGACTTAATAAAAACAAAGTGAAAAAAACCTACACCCAAAAGTTATTCGCAATTATCCTACTTTTTAGTCTTATGTGTTCTTATAAGGCGTTTGGGATTAATTTTAAGAAGTTGACAACCGAAGATGGTCTATCATCAAGTAAAATCAATTGTATACATCAAGATAAATTAGGTTTTATCTGGGTTGGTACTTATTATGGTTTGAATAGGTATGATGCTTATGAATTTAAAACCTTTCTGGCTAGTTCTGAAAATAGAAATAGCATCTCAAATAATATAGTTCTTTGCATTGAAGAGGCTCGCGATTCAAACCTTTGGATAGGCACACAACAGGGACTTTGTTCTTATAATCTTAAAAAAGATTGCATCACCCGTTACTATAATAAAAACATCCGTGTTGATGCTAATTATTATCAAAGAGTAAACGACTTATCTTTTGATAAAGAGGGTTTCTTGTGGTTAGCCCGATCTAATAGACTCGATAAGTTTGATGTTAGTTCTAAACAGTTTTTAGCATCTTATCAATTAGATGCTTTTAATGCTACATTGGATAATGTAGAAATTAATTGTTTGTATCCTGACGGGGATAAAATTTGGATTGGGAGCAATTTAGGGCTTTACTATTTTAATAGTATCACCAATGAGTTCTCTTTCGTTGAAAATAGCCATCATATTAAGGATGTGTCTGATATATATGCCGACTCTAAAAGTAATATCTGGATTGGTACCTTGAATAGCGGTTTGTATTGCCTGCCAAACAAAAGCATTGATAACAGTATTAACTATAGTATAAAATCAGGACATCTTAGTTACAATCGCGTTAGTGGAATTGAGGAAGGAGATGATGGTAACATTTATATCGCTATGGCCTCAGCAGGTTTGTACATTTATAATGTTAAACTAGAGGAGTTTTCATTGTATCAGCCTAATATTTATGATGAGAAAAGTTTAAGTACACGCAGTTTGTCGTGCATACATAAAGGTGATGACGGCATAATGTGGTTAGGCACCTTAAAGTCCGGAGTTAATTACATCGATAATAAAGAGAAACGCTTTGATCACTACAAGGTTAATTTCAAAGAAGATGGTTTACTCAATAATAATGTGAGAGCATTATTTGAAGATAGGGATGGAGTTATTTGGGTTGGCACTAAGGAGGGAGGATGCTTAAGCAGTTTTAATAAAAAGGCAGGAACATTTACTCATTATAAAGCATCTGCTCATACCTCAGGAGCTTTAAATAGCGAGTATATATCAGTAATAAATCAGCTCAATGATGATTTGTTATTAGTAGGTACTTTGGGAGGAGGATTAAATATATTGGATAAAAGAACCAATCGGTTTAGGCAGTGTCCAATACTCGATGATCAGTCTATTCAAGCACGTTGCATAACCGATATATATGTTGAAAATGATAAGGTTTGGGTAGCTACTCAACAAAATCTGTATTCTTTTGATACATCTAATTATTCATTTAAACGAATTGAAGGATATTGCTTTGTAACTTCAATTAAAAAAGCGAATAACAATAAGCTGTGGCTTGGTACAGCCAATAATGGAATATACTTATACAATATTGAAAGTGGTAAACATAAACAATTTGTAAATAGAAATAATGGTCCGTTACAAATTACGAGCAATAAGGTGAACGATATCTGTATAGATAATACAGGAAATACTTGGGTAGCAACAGCAGCAGGATTGAGCAAGTTTAATGTTAGATCTCAATCTTTTACGTTTTATACTCAAAAGGATGGTTTACCCGGTAATAATGTTTGTAAAATATTAGTTGATGGAGATAATAAACTTTGGCTTAGCACTGATAATGGCATTTCATGTTATAACCAACTGAAAAATTCTTTTAAAAGCTACCATAAAACAGATGGTCTTCAGAATAATGATTTTGCGGATTATGTAGGCTGCAAAACCAGAGATGGGGAGTTATTATTTGGCGGATCTAACGGTTTTAATTTGTTTCACCCCAATAATATTGTTGATAATACCTTAGTTCCGAAGGTGGTTGTAAACGATTTGTTATTGTATAATGAAAGTGTGGAGGTAGGAGCCCAGGATGGTATACTTGAGAAACACATTTCATTGGTGGATAAGATATATTTAAATTATGAACATAATGTAATCACCATAGGATTTACAGCTTTAAATTATTCATCATCAGAAAAAAACCAATATGCTTATAAGTTAGATGGGTTTGATAAGGAATGGGTTTATTGTAAGACGAAAAGGTATGCCAATTACACCAATTTGCCACCTGGCGATTATACTTTTAAAGTAAAAGCTTCTAATAACGATGGAGTATGGAATGAGCACGGAACCAGTTTTAAAATAGAGGTGCATCCTCCTTTTTGGGCTACTTGGTGGTTTCGTTTTTTAGTTATGTTATTCTTATTTACGTTACTCTATATTATTTATAAGCAAAGGTTAAAACTATTGAAGCAACAAACAACACTCCTAGAAAATACCGTTAGAGAACGAACCATTAAACTAGAAATTGCAAATAATGATTTAGAGAGTATTCGCTTTGAACTTGAAAATAAAAATAGAATACTTTCACATAAGAAAAAAACACTCGAAGCCCAGAGGAATCAAATTTTAGAGCAGAAACAAACCTTGAGTAATCAGAACAAAGAATTAATATTACAACGTAATGAGTTAGAAAAACTAAATTCAAAAATAGAATCGATTAATCAAACAAAACTGCAATTTTTTACCAATGTATCTCATGAATTTAGAACGCCCCTTACGCTTTTGTTGGTGCCGCTTCAAAAACTTCTAAGCTTAAAAGGTAATGTGGCAATTAGCGATTACCATTTACTATTTCAAATGATGCGGAAAAATGGGAATAGGTTATTGCATTTAGTAAATAGGCTTATTGATTTTAGACGATTAGAGCAAGGGCAATTAGATCTTAATCTAGAAATGATTAATGTAGTGCCTTTTTTTCGAGGGATACTTAATATATTCGAAACCATTGCTGTTCAACAAAGAATTAGGCTAATTTTTACTTGCGATGTTGATGAGTTGTATATACCAATTGACGCTGAAAAGATGGAGATTGTAATTTACAATCTATTATCAAACTCCTTTAAATTTACCAAAGAAGGAGGAGAAATAGAGTTGAGTATCGATACACATAACGATTATCTGTTTATTTCGGTAAAGGATACGGGCATTGGAATTGAAGCGGACAAGATTCAGTATATATTCGATAGGTTTATGCAAATAGATAACTCTGAATCACATGTTTTTCATGGTTCAGGAATAGGCTTAGCATTAACCAACGAAATGGTTCAATTGCACAAAGGCAAGCTGACGGTAAAATCAGAGCTTGGCGTAGGCAGTATTTTTACTATTCAATTATCGGCTCTCACTGATTCTAAACATCTTCAAAAAAAGGATAAAGCATATACATTATCCGAATCCATTAATGAAAGAGTAAATATTCTCTCAAATAAATTAAACAGTAAAGGCGAGGAGAAAAAAGTAGTTGAGATTATTGATGGAGACGACCAAAGACCGCTAGTGCTAATTGTTGATGATAACAAAGATATTAGAACACTATTGATAGCTGAATTGCAATGGAAATACAGAACAATTCAAGCCAATGATGGCGAACAAGGTTTATTAATGGCGCAAAAGTATAATCCTGATTTAATAATAAGTGATGTTATAATGCCCAATATGGATGGGGTTGAGTTTTGTAAACATATTAAAACTAATATCGAAACCAGTCATATTCCAGTTATTCTATTAACAGCATACAGTTCCGACCATAATCATATCGATGGTTTAAAAATAGGAGCTGATACTTATTTAGAAAAGCCTTTTAATATAGATGTGTTAATAGCAACTGTAGCTAATCTTATAAGTTCACGCAGTAATTTAAAGGCGATATTTACTAACAGCATGAGTTTAGATCCAAAGGAAATTGCTGTGACTAATGCCGATGAAGTGTTTTTAAGTAAGTTGTTAGAAGTGCTTGAAGCAGAAATGTCAAATTCTCAATTCTCAGTAAGTAAACTTAGCGACTATATGGGTATAAGTGAAGGTCATATTTATAAAAAGATATTAAGCCTTACTAATCTTAATCCGAGTAACTTTATAAGAGAATTTAGACTAAAAAGAGCTGCACAGCTTTTAGCGAGTAATAATTTAAGAGTGGTTGAGGTGCAATTTATGGTTGGCTATGAAAGTAAGTCGGCATTTAGCAGTGCATTTAAGAAAAAATATAAAGTATCTCCATCTCAATATGCAAATAAGTACGCAAAATGTGTCTAACATGAATATGTGTTCAGAATAATTTTATTCTTAGCTACTAAATGAATAGGAGCAACATATTAAAGGATCAGAGCAACAACATGGTTTCATCATAATATAAGTTTGTATTTAATTATCAAACGCTAACAATCTCATATAGCTGTGGTTAAAGAGCGTTTAACTAAATACTAATTTAAAATTTAAATCATGAAAAAAGGTTTATTAGCATTCGTAGTGTTACTAGGAATGAGTTTACAATTATGGGCTCAAAAGCCTACAAAATCAGATGGTGGATCTGATAATTGGAAAATATTATGGAGTATATCAGACGAATTTGCAGATGATACACCCAATTGGAACAAATGGATTAAAAGCAGCGGCTTGCCTAACACCACTGGTTGGAAGTGGGATAATCAAAACAATGTTAAGATAAATAATGGTGTTGCTGAACTTACCATGACCCATAATGCTGGTAATGTTCCCAATGGTGGTACTTATTTTGAATCTGGTATTCTAAAGTCGTATCGTACAATGACGAATGGCTATTATGAAGCTAAAATTAAAGGCGCTTCAATTGGTGAGGGTGTATGTCCTTCCTTTTGGTTGTTTAGTGATTTTGATAGAAACGCAGCAGAAGGGGAACCTGTGTATTGCGAGGTTGATGTTGTTGAATTGCAACAGTTTGATTGGTTTGAAGGTATCCAGGATGATATTTATGATATGGACCTAAATCTTCATGCCGTGGTAAAGCAAAACGGGCAGGATGTTTGGTTAAGACCAAAACCAAACAAAGAAACTCAATTAAACAAATGGAGAGCACCATGGGATCCTCGAGACGAATTTCATATTTATGGATGTGAAGTAAACGACTCAGAAATTATTTGGTATGTAGATGGGAATGAGGTTGCACGAAAACCTAATACTTATTGGAAACGTCCAATGAATATTACTTTATCACTCGGTTTGCGTAAGCCATTTGTTAAGTTTTACGATAATGCAAACCATGCAGTGAATCCGGTAACCGATCCTGATGCAAATGCGAAGCTATCTCAGATACCAACAACAATGTATGTTGATTATGTGCGAGTGTGGGAAAAGATAGAATCTGATGATATTGAAGTTACAGGAGTAAGCGTATCTTCATCAACAAAAACCCTAAATACAGGAGCTTCATTTACACTTTTGCCTACTGTAAGTCCGCAAAACGCAACTAATAAATCAGTTACTTTTAGCTCTTCAAAAACATCAGTAGCTACAGTTACAAGCTCAGGAGTAGTTACAGCTAAGTCTGTTGGAACAGCCATTATTACCGTAACAACAACTAACGGAAAAACAGCAAAATGTACAGTTAATGTTACATCCAGTGGTTCTTCAGGAGGCAATAATTCTGAAAATGTTTATATCCGTAATAGACATACAGGAAAAGATATTCGACCATTAAATAATATAGAAGGTTCACAGGTTAAACATGCAACACTTAGTACTGATAATTATACTCAATGGTTAGTTGTTGATGCAGGTAACGGATGGTTTCATTTGAAGAATGCGGAAACGGGAATGTATTTACGACCTACAGACAATAGTAATGGTAGTATAATGATACAAAGCCAAACACAGAACAATTGGACACAATGGGAGAAAATTTCAAGTTCAAGTAATTTCTTTTATTTAAAAAACAGGCAAACTGCGCAATATTTCAGGCCATCGACCGCTGATGTTATGGAAGTGGATCTTTCAAATAGAAGTGCTCTAAGACAGCGCCCTACTTCTGTTGCTTTAAATTGGACCCAATGGCAGTTTATCAAAGTTAGCGATGGAAGCCTTTTAAAATCAGCCAGTGCTTCTGAGAATCTGTTAACTCCGGATAATAGAAAGGCTACATTAAAGGTATTTCCAAATCCGGCTAGTGATATTATTTCAATAGAAGCATTGAATATGGTTAAGGATGAAACTTTAATTGCCATATATAACTCAAATGGAACAATGGTGAAATCTGAACTTATACCAACAGGAATAAAACATACAATGAATATTTCAGACTTTCCAGCTGGAGTTTATTTTGTTAAAGCAGACAATAATCAAACCGTGAAGCTGCTTGTCAAGTAATGATAATATGATTTGATACCACAATAATAATAGCCGCATGATTCAGAATCTAATTGGTTTTTTATAACAAATGTGGTTTAGTTTAAATGAAAGGGATTTCAACAACGGTTGAAATCCCTTTTTTTATGCTTAAAATTTACTGCTAATACAAAACTCTCATATTACTCACTAAAGAGTATTTCTTTTCTCATTATAAGGATTATTTAGGATTTCTTCGGTTCCAATCTGTAAATGGCAGATTACAAAATACGGTCAGGCGCCTTTTGAAAATTATGGCTTAAGATAAGCTAGATAATGTAAGCCATAATAGATGCAAAATATCTTACCAAATATTAAAACGAGCCTAGTGGATTTATTCACTAGGCTTTTTTATGTCTAATAGTAAAAGTGGTGTACTTGTAGTTTAATCAAACCATTTAATCTGCATTAGATATTAATGTTTATTCACTTAACCATTGATTTATTCCTATTCTTTAAGCTAACAATTCAGTTTCAAAGTGCTTGTGGTTAGTGGTTTGTACTGTAGCTTATATCAAATGTATGCAAGTTTATATTCAATATTTTTAACGTAGTTACTTTTGAATGTGAAAATTAGTTAATGGCTATTCTTGAATATTCAGTAAGCCCGAAAACTTCATTGAGTTTTATGCTAGGCATGGCTCATTAATTAAAATACAAAGGTTCTTTTTCAAATAAAATAGAGGGTAAAAAAGTGCTTGTTTGAGGTAAAATATAGGAATATACTGACGAGATAATAGACTTAGTTTGCAACATAAATTAATATACAGATACAAATATTAACTAATAAAATTGAAGTAACAGTAAAAATATGAGCGTATGAAAAAACCATTTAACCTAAACACTAAAACTAATCAAAATGAATTTCAAGTATAATAAATCACATAAAACTATGTTTATGAAACAATCAAAATCCGGGAGTTTGAAAGCGAGGAATTTATTTCTGCTATCAATGGTGCTTGGACTAATGCTTTTTAGTTTGAATGCACAAGCTCAAATATCTATGATAAAAGGTGTTATAACCAGCACCGAAGATGGGTTGCCAGTGCCAGGCGTTAGTGTTCTGGTAAAAGGCACTACAGTAGGAACTATAACAAATATGGATGGGCAATTTAACATTAAGGCTAAAGCATCAGATGTGCTTGTTATCCGCTTTATTGGTATGGAAACTCAAGAAGTTAAGGCTGATAAAAGTGTAATTAATGTGAAGCTTAAACCTGAATCAATAGGCTTAGATGAAGTTGTAGCTATTGGTTATGGTGCTGTTAAAAAGAAAGAGTTAACAGGAGCTGTTGCTCAAGTTAAGGCAGAGCAAATTGATAAAATGGTAACCTCTGATTTAGGTAATGCATTACAAGGTATGGTTGCTGGTGTTAATGTAACAGCGGGTTCAGGTCAGCCAGGAGAAAGCTCGTCAATTCTTATACGTGGTGTAAGTTCTATTGATGGATCAAATACTCCGTTATATGTAGTTGATGGTATTGAGATGGAGGATGACCCTCGTTTAAGTCCTAATGAGATTGAAACTATTGATGTACTTAAAGATGCTGCATCTTGTGCAATTTACGGTACACGAGGAGCTGCAGGTGTAATTTTAATTACTACAAAACAGGGTAAAGCAGGAACTTTAAAGGTTGGTTTAAATGCAAGTTATGGTATTCAAAATATAACTTCTGGTACGCCAGTAATGAATACTAATGAGCAGATATATGCAGATTTGTTAGAAATGAATAATAGATATGGTACCAATTATGATGACATTTTATTGCCTGTCTTGAGAAATCCATATTTCTTTCAAAACAATACAGATTTAAACGAAGCTATTTATAAAGATAATGCTGCTGTACAAGATTATAGCCTAAACCTATCAGGAGGTAGTAAAGATATTACTTACAACGTAACATTAGGTTACTATAATCAAGAGGGAGTTGTAATTAATTCTGGTTTTGAGCGTTTTAATACACGTATTAATACTACATATACACACAATAAGTGGAAGATTAATGCAGGTGTAGGAATGTCTTTAGAAACTACACGTCGTCCTCCAGGTGGTATTGTTACAAACGGATTGAAGTATCACCCAACCAATCAGGATCTAGCATTAATAGGTGATGGTCCTATTTATACTGATTCAGACAATGAAGCTCAAAATGTAAGTTGGGTATTAAATAGCTTTAAGGACACTGATGAGATGGACCGTAATAATAGTTATGCAAATTTAAATGTAAACTATAATTTAATGAAGGGTCTAAATGTTAATGCTCGTATGGCGGTTCGCGCTATCAACGATTACCGTCATCGTTTTAGTCCATTTCAAGAAATTTATAATCCAGATGGAACTTTGGCAACTGATGCTGTAAGAGATAGTTATGTACAGATGGATGCGACGCAACGTCGTTCAACTAACTTTAACTACGGAGCTACCTATAGAAAAACCTTTAATAAGAAACATAATCTAACTTTGTATGGAGGTCAATCTATAGAGGTTTATACATCTGAAGCATTTAGAGCTTCAAAACGTGGTGTAACAAATAATGATATCGATGTTTTAGATGGCGCAACTTCTAACCCTTTAGCTTCATCGTTAGGAAATAATTATACAAATAAACTTATTGGTATAATTGGGCGTGTTCAATATAACTATAAGAGTAAGTATTTATTTAGTGGTAGTTTACGTAGAGATGGTTCATCTAAATTTGCGAATGCTAATAAGTGGGGAACATTCCCTTCAGCTTCGGTAGCATGGAATGTGATGGATGAAAACTTTTTCAGCAATCTGAAGCAGACGATTAATCAATTTAAAATTCGTGCAAGTTATGGTGAAGTAGGTAACCAAAACTTTACCCCATACTCATTCTCAACAGGTGTTGTTAATGGTGTAGATTATATTTTTGGAGGAACACAAGCTTTAGGTTCGGCTTTATCAAGTTTTGCTAATGCTGATGTTAAATGGGAAACAACTATTCAGTCAAATATTGGATTTGATATGTCTTTCCTAAACAATAAGATTACCTTCTCTGCAGAATATTACAATACTGATAAGCGTGATATGTTGATGCCTATACAAGTTCCGGGTTCTAACGGTTCTCTCCCTACCACAGGTATGACGACTCCTAAAGACCCAAATGTTATTCTTAATGTGGGTAATATGACTAATAAAGGTTTTGAGTTAGCTGCAGGTTATAAAGCGAAAACAGGTAAAGTAAATTGGAATTTTTCTGGAACATTCTCCACCAATGAGAATAAAATTACTCAAATCAATGGCTTAGGAGGATTTACCTTAACTTCTGATCAAGGATTAATACCAGGAAACCCAAATCAGTCAAGAGTTACGGCACTTGCTGAAGGATATGAAGCAGGAGCATTTTTCTTATTCCCAACAGATGGTGTTATTAATTCTGAAGCTAAGTTAGCAGAGTACCAAAAGTTAGACGCAAATGCTCGTATGGGAGATTTGATTTACGTAGATACTAATGGTGATGGTGAAATAACTGACGAAGATAGAGTTTATTCGGGTAGCGGATTGCCAGACTATGAAATAGGTTTTAATATTGGTGCCGATTATAAAGGTTTCGATTTAAATATTCAACTTTATTCAGCTGTAGGTCATGAGGTAATGAATGGCGCAAAAGCTACTGCTTATGCTTACAATCGTCATAAAGATATGACAGACCAATGGACGCCATCAAATCCTAATTCGCATATACCTTCATATAGAGGTAAGCCTAATGAACACATTAATTACTATGGTAACACTGCTTTGTGGTTAGAAGATGGTTCTTTTTTACGTGTTCGTAATATTACTTTAGGGTATACATTACCAAACCGAATGACAGAAAAAGCCAATATAAGTAAGTGTAGATTCTTCCTTACAGCTCAAAACCCTTTAACGTTTACAAAATATACCGGATTTGACCCAGAGGTGGGTGGTACTAGTATTAACAGTAGAGGTTTAGATAAAGGTAATTACCCTATTACGTCTCTATATTCAGTTGGTGTAAATCTTAACTTTTAATTAGTAGAAACATGAATAATAAATTATATAAATATTTAGGAGTAGCATTAATTATGCTATTTTCATCATGTACGGATTGGTTAAACGAGACCAACCCAAATATGACTGATGGTGATTCATATTGGAGAAATCTAAGTGAAACAAGTTCTACTTTAACGTCATCTTACGCAGCATTAGTAAATAGTTTTGCATTAAATGTAGCAGAAGAAGCACAACGTTCTGACTGTGCTACGCCTGGTTTTGGTAGACCAACCTATAGTGGTGATGGCGCTGTTTGGTATAATCATACTTATACAAGCTCATTCACATATATTGTAAAAAAATGGGAAGCACTTTATTTAGGTATCTATAGAGCAAATCAAACCATTACAGCTCTTGAGAATCTTACAGATATATCTGATCAAGTTGAGTGGGATAACCAAATGGCACAAGCACGTTTTTTAAGAGGCCTATATCACTTTTATTTACATACTACTTTTAATAAAGGAAATATCATAATTAAAGATAAAGTGGCAGGTACTCAAGATGAGATGTATTCTAGCTTGTCAAAATCGGAAGATGTGATGGCGTTCTTTAGAGCGGATTTACAATATGCCTACGAACATTTACCAATTACTTATCCTGAGGCAAAAGATAAAGGAAGAGCAACAAAAGGTGCTGCAGCTACAATTTTAGGTACTAGTTATTTATATGAAGCTACCTTAGCTGATCCAAAAAATCCAGATGCTGAAAAGATTAAGATGGCTAAAGAGAAATTCGAAGAAGTATTAACCTTTGGTTACAGATTAGTTGAGGATCTAAGCTTATTATATACCACAGCAGGACAAATGAATGAAGAGTCAATCTTAGAAGTGGCTTTTTCAAATGAAATGAATAGTGAGTATAATACATGGAGTGAAGATAGATTAAGTAATCGTTTAGCATTTTCATTCGATGGTAGGGGATCAAATCAAACCAATGTATTTCCTTCGTGTTGGATTACATGGGCATATCTTAATGAGCAGTTAGATCCTTTAATTTCAACTAACTATTTAGTAGATGAAGATGATCCATCGGTTAGAACGATAAAACCAGTTAGTAAAAGAGCATCAGCTATGATTGCTTTAATTCAGGATGAACATACAGAATACTACCAAGGATTAGTTCATGATAAGACTCAATTTAATGCTCAAAATGGTTTCTCTCGTTATAAGCATTATTGTAACCATGATATCTTAGAAGACGAAAAAGATTTACCAGGAGGTAAACAACACTCTGGCAAAAATGTAACTTTAAACAGGTTGGGAGATCTTAAATTAATGCTTGCAGAATGTTATATCTATGAGAATAATGTTTCAGAAGCACTTAAGCAAATAAATGATGTGCGTAAACGTTGGAATTTAGTATTAACTGGTCCAAATGGAGGAGATGTTTCTCGTACTTATGATGAGCTTGTTTATTCTAAGGAAAGTCTTTTAGAGCGCTTACAGCAAATTGAAAAACCTTTAGAAACTTCTGTTGAAGGGTATTCAATACGTTGGAACGATTTACGTAGATGGGGGATGTTAGAATCGAACTTTAAGAAACGTTATCAAGAAACTTATTGGGGGGCAGATCATGTTTTACAATCAGGTGATAGCAAAAATATTACTACACTAACAGCAATTGACCCTCAGAATGATAATTACCCTGTATATAAAGATTACCAGTTGGCTGCGTCTAACTTTAGGTACGATACACATGCATGGTTACCTATTCCTTCAACGGAGATTTTAACTAATCCTGGATTAAACGAATAAAAACTATAGTTATGACAAAATCAAGTATATATATAGTACTCTTTGCATTGATAGCCTTAGTATCATGTAATGATGATTACGATGCTCCTTATCCTGTAACAGATGTAGCGTGGTATACAAGTATGCCACAAGAAACGGAGTATAATTTAAACGAAGGTCAGTTTATGGCTTTTATTGATGCATCTCAAAATGCATTAAGTCATAAATGGATCATTGAAGCAGAAGGTGCGAACTTTCTTAAATATGGCTTTCAGCGTACAGATAGTTTACCTGAATGGGTAGATGAAGAAGCCGGAATGGAAACTACAGATTACGATGCAAGTGTTTTATTTCAAAAGCCAGGTGTGCACAAAGTTCGTTTGTACAATACATTTAGCGAAAAAGTAACCTTTGAGGGAACACGTCCATTAGAGGCTTATGAAAAAGATGGCGTTTGGGTAATCGATACCGCTTTTGTTGTGGATGTTTACGCTAAAATGAAACCAGCCTATAAGGTTTATAAAGTTATAGAAGATGATGAAGGGAACGTAACTGATACAGTTAAAGTTCTTGAGGTATTAGAAGATGAGATTCCTGATTGGGATAATGCTTCAGAATGGGAAACTGTTGATGTTGAAGTTGGTGGTAGTCTTTTATTTGTTGATATGACCACTACAGATCGCCCAACAGATAGAAAGTGGCTTATTAATATAGGAGAAGACGAACAAGCTGAGTCTTTAGATTCAGCAGCTACTATTTTATTTCCAAACTTAGGATATAAAGCTAGTATGTTAGGTAATTTTACTTCAGAACGTAATCCTGAAAAAGGGTCTACAGTTCCAGTATCTAAAGTGAGTAAAATTATTCCTCTAAAAGTAAATGTTATAAAAACAACTAAAAAACTTGTATACAACAGTTCTAATGTGAATTCCGACAGAACAGTTTCAGTTAAAACAAGTGGCTTGTTAAATCCTTTAGGAGACGTGGCTAGTGCGTTTACTGTTGATTATACAAATGGCAACAAGTCTGGTACTATTGAGGTAGTAGCTGCAGAACGTGATGTTGTTGACAACTCTGTGATTATTCTTACTTTAAAGGATATGATTTATTTCAGTGATGAATTAGAAGTGAATTACGATGCTAGTAAGGGAATCGTTAATTCTCAAGATTATAGAGAGCTTAGTAGCTTTACAGGAGAGAGTGTGACTCTGTTTGAGAACGACTTAATGGTTAATAATGCTGATTTTGCTGACTTCGAAGGAAGCCAAGTAGGTCACCACTCATCAGCAGATGTTGGAAATGGAATCTACTATTTACCTTCAAACGCTAATTATTATTGGAAAAGAGTTGATGCGCACAACGGAGTAGAAGCAATTAGTGGTGTTGGTTTCATGAAATACGAATCTGAAGTTGCTTCTTCAGACAGTAATCCTCTTTGGGGTATGGGAGTAGATGATGCAGGAACAATATTAGCTGGAAAATATATTGTTAGACATAAACTATATATTCCATCAACATGTACATTAACTACCTTACGTACTGATTTTGCTAGTAAAGACGCAGGGTGGAATTCAAGCCCTGAAATATTCTGGGATTTGTCAAGTTTAGATAAGGATACATGGGTTACAGTTGAGAAAGAAATTGATCTTACAATAGATATTGTGAAAGACGATGCAAATAGATATTCATACTACATTCGCACAGCTGATAATCCTGGAGTTACAGGTAAGCAAATATTCTACTTAGATAAATTTGAACTTATTCAAATAGAAGAGAGACCATAGTTATTTTTATTTGCCACCTCATTAAAAGCTAAATGAGGTGGTGCTTATTAATTTAATAAATCAATACAATGAAACAGAAAGCAAAATATATAATATTTACTCTTGCATGTATCCTTGGTTTATCAGCCTGTGATGAATATGAATGGGTAGAAAATGAGGTTGAACTAACACCTGTAATACAGGCTACCGAATTTGAGTCTCAAAATGTATCTAAGATGGTTGGTGAGCCTAATACAATAAATGTTTATTTGCAAGAGTTGTTACATATTGAAACTATTGTGAATAACGCTAATAAGTATGAAATTTCTGATTTGAAAAACGAGACAACAACTGAAAATTTTAATTTTAGTTATACATTAAAGCAGAGCCTTATTTATACAATAGATACTTCTGTACCAGAGACAGATATTATAAATGATACTATTGTTAACCCTCACTATGTGTACGAAGGACTTAAAGAAGATAATACGGGTACTTTAAGGGTATATAAAACAATAGGTGATGGTATGGAAGAGGTATTGGTATATAATATTAATATTGAGGATGCTGAAGTATATTATTAAAGTGTACACTTATTGAAAATTAGATGGTTGAAAAATAAATTATAGATTTTTGATTAATTGGTTAGGTCACCTGTATTACACAGGTGGCTTTTTTAGTTATATAACATATTACATTTCTTAAGAAAGTCTCTTAAAACTTTCAGGAGATCTATCCTCCTTTTCAGGAAGGAAGGTGCCTATCACAGTTTTAGTCTCAGTAAATATTTTCTGATAGAAAGACGATTTATGCCGCCATATCTCAATTTTGTGCCCCAATACCTTGCCTTTAGAGCTTTTAGTGATCATAATATGAGGCGGAAGCATATTTATTTTATTCTTAAATTAACATATGTAGATGAACATAACAGAAGTTTCGCTATTTTCACATCGCTTAATGTATTCCCACTTGTGTAAATATCCTTTTGAGCTGAGTATATAGAATATAAGTTAGAATGATATACGCATATGGTGAGGATATAATTAGTTGGCGGCAATTTTAGAGATGACAGCGAGTAACTTTAGGTAAAATGACAACAGACAAAAAAAATCAACATTATATACCGAAATTTTATCTAAGAAATTTTTCTTTTCAAGGAAATAAAAAGCAGATTGGTGTATTTAATATTTTTAATAAAAAATTCATACAGCGTGCGAAGTTAAAAACTCAGGGGTCAAAGAATTTCTTTTATGGACACGATGGTATCATTGAGGATGGTTTAGCAGATATAGAGGGATTTCTTTCAACTGCAATTAAAGATATTTTAGAAAAAGGTACTATTCCCCAAAAAGAAACTAAAGAACATGCTGACTTGTTAGGATTTGTTTCATTGACAGATTTAAGAAATCCTGTAAGAATTAATGGAATGAAAAATATGTTTAAGCAAATGGAAAAGCGAGTATTAGAGCTAGACCCAAATGCAGATTTAACGAAATTAGTTCCCCAATTAGGGCACGAAGAACATATAGAGCTTTCATTATCCATGACTAGCGATATGATTCTGAATACCGTAGACCTTGATTATAAATTAGTACTAAATCAAACATCTTATCCATTTATTACCTCAGACTTCCCTGTTGTTAAGTATAATCAGTTTTTAGAACAAAGGAAATGGCCTAATTCGAAAACTGGATATGGAGCAGTAGGTCTTCAAATTTTCATTCCTCTTAATCATGAAATTATGATTGTTTTTTATGACTCAGGAATATATAAGGTTGGAACACGTAAACAAAAATCATTACAATTAACATGCAAAGAGGATATTGACAAATTGAATATCTTGCAATTTGTAAATTGTTTTAGCACAGTTTTCTTTGATGAGAAAGCATCAGAGAGTTATGTGAGATATCTTCATGAAAAGTCGTTAGAGTATGAGAGAGGAAACAAGTCACAGTCTGAATTAAGCTTTGTAGTAAAGGAAGGAGAGAATCCAGATGAAGTTTTGAATTCAGGTAAGGAGAATTTGTTGATTCTGAATAGCTCTGATTGTGAAATGAATTTGAGTATAAATGGAATTAAAATGCATTCAAAAGGAAAGAATTATAAGCTTAACTCAACGATGGCTCAATTACGGAAACATCCTGAGAATCTTAAAAGACAAGAAGATATGAGGAAAAAAGCCGCTAACACTGTATATACAAAATGGGCGAAATAGTAGTAAATTCAAGGGCTGTAGCCCACTTCAAAATAGTAACGGTATGATAAGTTTGAAGCCTGCAACCGCCTACTCTGCATATACTCAACGTTAGGTTGCATTTGATTCGCAAAACTCAAAATGTATATTTAAGAATAAATAAAAAATAGATTTCCAATATGTCATATAAAGCAGAAGTATATAATGTTATGATCGCATCTCCGAGTGATGTACTAAAGGAACGCGGTATTACTAGGGAAATAGTAAATTCCTGGAATTTTATTAATTCAGACAAAACAAAAATAGTATTATTACCTACAGGTTGGGAAACTCATTCGTCACCATTAATGGGAGAAAGAGCCCAAGATCTTATTCATAAGCAAGTAACTGATAAAGCAGATTTATTAATTGGTATTTTTTGGACTAGAATAGGGACTAAGACAGGAGATTTTGAAAGTGGGACAATTGAGGAAATAGAAAGACATATTAAGAAAAATAAACCAGCAATGCTTTATTTTTCAGAAGCTCCAGTGCGAATGGATAGTGTAGAAAGTATTCAGTATAAAAAGCTAATGAAATTTAAGAAAGAGTGTTTTGACAAAGGACTTGTCGAAACATATTCTACCATTGAAGAATTTCAAGCAAGACTAAAAGACCACCTGATGATGACGATTAATGATCATGTTTATTTTAAATCATTAGAGGTTCCTATCAACCAAAATGAAGATTTAATACGTGTTGAAACTAATCCTTTTAAGTTATTGGAATTAGAATTGTCAAGTGAAGCAAAAGATTTGCTTGTAGGATGTGCTAAAGAGGAAAGCAATATAACACTTCTCAAGTTAGTTGGAAGTTCGTTTATTATTCATGCCGATAAAGAATATACAGCTGAAGGACAAAGGGAATGTGCGAAGTGGGAAGCAATGTTAGACCAATTGAATTATAATGAATTAATAAAGGAAAATTATTTTCAAAGTGGTAAGTCGTATGACTTAACGAATAAGGGGTATGAATTTGTTGATTATCTTAGTGTTAAATAAAAATGAAACCTAAAAATACATAATAAAACAGAAGTAGCTCAGTAGTTTACGGAATATCCGAGCATTTTATCACCCCCGCCAAAACAAAAGCTTTGGCTATGTGCAATGTTGATAATTAAGTGCTTCAAAATAACTTACGTTTTATATGCCAACATTACCACCAATTAAATAACACAATAAATATGAGTTCAAATAGAATATTAGGTTACATATCATTATTTGTTTTAGTTATTTACACAGGAATAGGAATATACATAAGGACAGTTGGTTCAGACAGTGTAGTTATTCATAAATTATTTAATGGCTTATATATTGTTCTTCAATTGTTAGGTATCGCATTCCTAATGTTGACTACAAAAATTAAGGAAAACCAGAAACGAAAACTTGTAAGACTTGGAGACTTATTGATTTTAGTTGGAGTAGGAATTCTTGTTTTGCATCTTCCAACTATAATAGGATATACTTTAGTTTCAGTAGGGTTAATTGTGATTTTAATTGACCAATTAATTAGACTGAAAACTATAAAGACAGACTTATTTGTTGAAAGAATGAAAATAGCATGGTACCTATTTTTCTGGACAAGTGTTATTTTTAAAGGACTACATTTATCTGGAGCTCGAAATCTGTTATTTATTTCGGTTATTGTTTTATGGGTTGCCATAACAGGACACATTTTTAAGAACGGAATCCCGAAATATATTAATGAGTAAGAAATAACTGGTGGTAGCAATAAATAAAGGGCATGGTTTGGCAGGCTGAGTTTGGCAGTTTTACTCTTTAAATAAGTTTGCCTAAGCTTTTGTTTCGGCTCTGTTGGGTTTTAATTGTTTTGGTTTTTCAAATCACCTACATTTTCATCCAGTTAGCTTTAGGAAATATATTCATCATTAGCGGCTAAATTAAATTTAATGCTTAGTGATTTTAGTAATTGCTTTTCAAGAGTATATCACTTACACTATTAAACACATAGAAATGATCGCATTTATACATACTTCTAAAATTCATATCAATCGATTTGAAGAATTGCTTAGGTCGATAGATAACAATATACCGACTAAGCATTTTGTAAATGAAGAAATACTAGAATCAGCTATAACTAATGGTAAAACGGATTCTGAAGCATTTAAAAAACAGATTGATTTAATAAAGAAGGACAATCCAAGCTTAATAATATGCACTTGTTCTACATTCGGAGAAGAAAGTGATAAGTATAATAATGTATTTAGAATTGACAGGCCAATTGTGCAGTATATTGTAGGTAAATTCGATAGAATAGGCTTGGTATATACCGCTAGTTCTACTAGGGATATTAGCACAAACTTGTTAGTTCAAACATCAAAGCGGTTGAACAAAGAAATAGAAATTATCAGCTGCGATTGTTCTGAGCATTGGGTGCATTTTACCAATGGAAATCAATCAGAGTATGAGGCTCAAATTGCAAATTCAATCAAATCAATCGAGGAACAAGTCGACGTAATATTTTTAGCACAAGCATCTATGGAAGGGGCCAAGAATTTCTTACGCAATTTTACAAAGGAAGTTGTTTCGAGCCCTGAATATGGAGTGAAGCAAATTTTACGAGGCATATAAATTTTAGGTGACAGTGTGCATTTATAAAACTTGAGAAAACGGATTAAAAATATTTGCTCTTTATAATTCACACAGTATACTATAATCTTAAAATTTAGGATTTATTACATTTTAACTTCAAAAGAGAAATTTCCGCAAAAAGTATACATACTTCCTTAAATTATATACATACGAAATAGCCCCTATACCGAAATTTGCATTGTGATCTTAAAACGATGAATCATGGTAAATTCAAGACTTGGTATACTATTAAATTTATTTCTCCCACAGAGAAGAAATCCTAATCCCAAATATGCAATCCCTGAAAAGGATAAAAATCTAGAGGGAAAAACTATAGTTTTTACCGGGGGAACAGATGGTATGGGACGAGTAGCGGTAGAAATGCTTTACTCTATGGGAGCTCATGTAGTTGTACTCGGGCGCAATAAAACAAAAACGGAAAATGTAATTAGTGAAATAAACAAAACCGGAGGCAAAGGTTCATTAAGTCTGCAAATTTGCGATTTAGCTTCTATGGATAGCGTTAAAAGATGTGCCGAAAGAATATTAGCTGAGTATAGCCGAATTGATGTTTTAATTAATAATGCCGGCATCAATATAACTAAACAAACCTTTACGTCTGATGGTTTCGAGACCAACTGGTCAATCAACTATTTAGGTTCTTATCTATTAACGAATCTTTTATTACCAAAAATTCAACAGTCATCACCTTCGCGTATTGTGAATCTTACCACCAATACCGATTTTATCGACCAGATTGATTTTAATGATATTGAATCAAAACCAAATTTTGATACCTCGGAAACATATACACAAGCAAAACTATCGATGAACATGTTCTCTGTCGATTTGGCTAAAAAGCTTGAAGGAAAAGGAGTAACAGTAAATTACCTTTATCCGGGTTACATAAAATCAAACCTGCTGAGCAACCTCGAAGGAAAAGAGAAAGTGATGCAGTTTTTTATGAATGTAATGGCATCTCCTACAAATGTTGGTGCCGACCGAATTGTTCGTTTGGCCATATCTTCTGAGTATGCTAGCAAAACTGGAGCCTATGTATCTGAAGATAAAATCCAAGCTCCACATAAGGAAGCTCAAATTGAGTCGAAACGAAATCACTTGAAAAAGATTAGCGATAAGGTTCTAAAAAAGTGGCTATAAACTCGAGTCATAGTTTTCCGGAAAAAGTATTCATCCTTCCCTAAAATATATACATACAAACAACTCAAATTCAAGAAATTTGTAGTGTAATTAAAAAAACAAAAGATGGCAAAGTCAAAAGTAATATTCGAATTCTCTCATTTCTATTCAGGTTTTGAAGCGCCAAAGTTTTGGGACTTTTTTGTTGACCACGAGTGGTATACCAAGTCTGATATAATGATTGGCGAAATTTCATTGTTGAAAGAAGGTCAAGGTCATCCTTCTGGGTTGGGAGCATTGCGCAAACTAACCATCGGAAACATAAAACTTGAGGAAGACATTGTTGGCTTTGATGCGCCTAATTATTTTAGTTATGCAGCTCGACCAGGTGGAATGCCGGTAAAAAACTATGTTGGAGAATTCTTTTTTACATCGAAAAACAATGGATTAGAACTAAGATATAAAGGAAGTTTCGACCCAAAACCCTTTGGAACAAATTGGCTCTTTACATACATCTTTAATTCGCGCATGCGAAAAATGGTTCCCATATGGGAGAAAGCTTATAAATCATATCATAATATAAAGTAAAAGTATCAAGTAATGAAGAATTTAAAATTAGAAGAAAATAAAGCACTTGTAAAGGCAGTATTTCAGGCTATTACAGATGGTAATTGGAGTTATGTAACCAAAGCTTTTGCTGATGATGCAAAGATTTGGGTGGCTGGCGATATGCCTATTTCTGGGAATCATACCAAAGATTTTGTACGAGGTTTAGAAGCAGGAAACCCGGCCATGTTCCCAAATGGGATGTCGCTTACTCCTAAAGCTATGACTGCCGAGGGAGACCGTGTTGCTATTGAAGCTGAAACGTTTGGTGAGCATGTAAGCGGCAAAACATATAACAACTTCTTTCATTTTATGTTAGTTATACGTGATGGTAAAATTTATGAATGGAAAGAGTATATGGATACTAAACATGCCAGTTATACATTCTTTGGAGAATAAGAATTATTAATCATCAGGCAGCTATTATGTAAAATGGATAGTTGCCTGATGCAAAACTGTTTTAAATGGCTACCAAGTAAAAATATCATGCAATGAAGCCACATTGACTAAAAACTAGAATTCAAAAAGTCTTATTTTTATATAATGGAAGATATAATCAACATTAATAAAATTTCGGAAGTACATAAGGTGTTAGATCTTCAAAGTCCTACACACCCACTCATTTCCGTTTTTTCAACAAAAGACAATCCTAATTTCATAGTTCACAAAGGTAAATACAGAATAAACCTGTATATGATTAGTTTAAAAACTACTGGTAATTGCGAAATGATATACGGACGTAATTCGTATGATTTCCAAGAAGGATCAATTCTCTATACCTCACCTGGGCAAGTTATTTCATTCGAATCTGATCAGGAAAACACAGTACTGACCGATGAAGGTTGGACTATCGTTTTTCACCCTGACTTAATAAGAAACGCTACACTTGTAAATACAATTTCAGAATATTCATTTTTTGATTATGAGGTACATGAAGCCTTACATGTATCTGAAAAGGAAAAACGTATTCTCCTTGATATTGTGAATAATATAAAAAGGGAAATTAGCGACAATATTGATAAGCACTCCCAGGAAATAATCAATATCAATCTGGAGAGCTTATTAAAATACAGTAACCGCTATTACGACCGTCAGTTTTACACCCGAACCAACCTTAATAAGGGGTACCTGATTCGATTTGAAAAATACTTGAAAGAATATTTTACTTCGGAACAAATTGTAAACAAAGGACTACCTACAGTTCAGCAATGTGGAGAGGCGCTTAATATGTCGGGTTATTATTTAAGCGACTTGTTAAAAGTTGAAACCGGCAAAAGCACCAAAGAACACATTACTTTATATATGATAGAGCAAGCCAAAACAAAGCTTTTAGGCTCAAACTCTTCTGTTAGTGAAATTGCCTTCGATTTTGGCTTTGAATATCCACAGCATTTCAGTAAACTGTTTAAATCAAAAACAGGATACAGCCCAACGGAATATAGAACTCTAAACTAAAAGCATGATGAAAGCAATAATAACAGGATCAACGGGAATGTTGGGTAAAGGAGTTTTACTAGAGTGCATTGATGACCCTATGGTAGAGCAGGTGTTACTTATTAATAGAAGAACTATCGGCATATCACACCCCAAAGTAAAGGAAATTGTACATGCTGATTTCACAGATTTTAGCGCAATAAAAAAACAATTGGATGGCTACGATGCTTGTTTTCATTGTATGGGAGTGTCGAGTGCCGGTATGAGTGAAGAAAAATTTACTGAGATTACATACACCATGTCAAAGGCTTTGGCTAGTGTTTTATATAGCATAAACCCTAACATGGTTTTTAATTATATATCGGGTTCAGGTACTGATAGTGAGGAGAAAAGCAGCACAATGTGGGCACGTGTAAAAGGCAAAACTGAGAATATGATTTTGAATATGGGATTTAAAGATGCCTATATGTTTCGCCCAGGAGCAATTTTACCTGAACGTGGGACAAAATCAAATACAAAACTATACAATACGCTATATGTAATTACCCGTCCATTATTCCCGTTAATGAAGCGAATGAAATCGGTTACTACTACCATTAAAATAGGTAGAGCCATGATTAATTTATACAATTATCCTCAAAGTTTGAAGCATTTGGAGGGAGGAGATATTAACAAGGTGGCGAGTATTAAGTAAGAAAAATACACCACACTTAGCCTAGCACATTTGCAATTAGCACAAGCTAATGCTCCATCAAAAATTACTAAAGGACTTGTCTGTCTGCCACCGCTTTTTGCCGATCTTAAAAACTTATTTCTCAGGAACAGTAGTGTTTCGATTGAACGTATTTGCGATTGCAAGATGTTTATAATTAATCGATCACGAACAAATAACAGCAACGAAGTAAGGGTAATAAACAGTTCTGGAAGAAAAATAACCCTTAAAAAAGCCTATTGTCAACAATAAAATGAGGACATGAACCGTGTGTATAACTTTCGGTGTTTATTGCGCTAAATAATTCTTTCGATTTTTTTGTCTCGCTATTTAATAGGGTGGAGGATTGCTGTCCTAATTAGCTATTCCACTTATAGTTCAATGCTGTACTTACTAAAAATAACTCACAAAATTCTAAAGTAGTACAATTCACTTGTCAATTAAAAATATGTTCTTACATTTGCACCGACTGCACGGGCGGTCAGTGTAGTTGAAATAGATTAAGTTTTATGGATAAAAGAGAACAATTAATAGATATAGCAACAAAACTCTTCTCGGAGAGAGGATACGAAAATACACCTCTGTCGGTGGTATGTGAAACAGCAAATGTGTCTAAAGGGCTTATTTCTCATCATTTTAAATCGAAAGACGGTTTATTAAGAGAGATCTTTCAAAAAACAACTGAAATGATTGTTGAGATAAACGCAGTTGACAAACAGAATAAGACTCCTAATGAGCAACTGGTAGAATTATTAGAATCTTTTTTTAGTCAATTAGAATCTGATAGGATGTTCTTTCAATTCAGTTTAAATACAATGTTACAGCCTCGAACCAGAGAGGTACTCAAAGATTTAATAAGTGAGAGGGCAACTTTTATTTTAAAATCGGTGACCAGTATTTTCAGTAAACTTGATAAAGAAAATGCGAATGTTCTAAGCTATATGTTTATTGCCGAGTTAGATGGAATTGCAATAAATTACTTAGCGGGAGATATTGATTTTCCGTTGTTGGAGATGAAACAACATTTACTTGAAAAGTATAGAAACTAATGGAAATAAGAGAATTAAAAGATAAAGATATAGAGGCAGTAGTTGAGCTTTGGTACAATGTGAGCATACAAGCACATAGTTTTATCCCAAATGATTATTGGGAAAAGAATAAAGAAGCTATGGCAAGCCAATACTTACCGGGCTCAGAATGTTATTTAGCAATTATAGAAGAAAAAATAGTTGGCTTTGTTGCTATGGTTGATAATTACCTTGCGGCAATATTTGTTCAGACTTCTATGCAGGGATCTGGCATAGGAAAAAATCTTTTGGACTTTATTAAAAGCAAAAGAGAAACCATCCAACTTAAAGTGTATAAAAATAATTCCACGGGTATTCAATTTTATAAACATCAGGGATTCAGTATTCTTTCGGAATCCATTGAGGAAAGTACAAATGAAGTAGAATACTATATGGAATGGAAAAAAAGTAAGACAATGAATTTTATTAAAACAGATATTACAAAAACAATTAATGACTTAAGGTCGCAGTTATACCTTTCATTAAAAGCTCCCATCGACGCAATGTGGGAACAGCTTTATATAGGTTCTTCACAGCATTACCTAATCGAAGACAAAAAAAATTTAGGATATTGTTGTATTAACGAGGAAGGTTGTTTAACTCAAATATTTCTGATGAAGAACCATCTATCATCGATGGATAAGGTAATTAAAGAGTTAATTGAGAGCGGATTGATTAAAACAGCAAGTCTGAGTTCAAATGAACCTGTGGCGTTTAATGCATGTTTGTTTCATTCAAAATCAGTAAAGGCAAACACCTTTTGTTTTCAGCATCTGAATAAAGAAGTGGAGCTTAATACTAAGCTAAATATCGAATTGGTAACAACAAACGATATTCCTTTAGTAAAGCTATTTCTTAAAGAGCAAGTTGGTATGGACGATACTTTTGGATATACAGAGAACCTTGTATCAAGAAAAGAGATTTTCATGCTTAAGGAAGCTGAAACCATTATAGCAACAAGTGAATGTAGAATGAGCGATTCTCAACCCGAAATTGCAGATTTGGGAATTATAGTGAATCGTGATTTTCAGGGTAAGCGCCTTGCCACACAAATCATGAAAATGCAAGTTAACAGAGTTTTAAAAGCTGGAAGGAATCCGATTTGTTCAACAACACTGGATAATGTTGCTTCACGAAAAGCAATTGAAAAAGCAGGGTTCTATTGTTCAAATATCATCTTTGATATTAATTTTAAAGAGGATAATAACTAACAGGGTAAGTGCTATTATTTATGTAATTTACGGCAGTGGGCATGTACAAACAATACGTAAAAAGTAATGAAGAGGATTAAGAATATATTTAGCATTGGATTATTCATAGCAGTTATATCTTTGGTAGCTATTTTTGCTGCCGATAAACTAGTTGAAAAGGTTGCTTCAAGTAGAGTTTATAATAGCACCAAAGAAATACCGTATAATAAAGTAGGTTTATTTTTAGGTACTGGTAAAGTACTATCAAATGGACGTATAAATTTATATTATAAATATAGGATTGAGGCAACCGTGAAGTTGTTTCAATCAGGAAAGGTTGAATGTATTTTGGTAAGTGGAGATAATTCAACGGAGAATTATGATGAGCCATCAACAATAAAAGAAGACTTAATTAGAAACGGAATTCCTTCAAACCAAATTTACCTTGATTATGCCGGATTCCGGACTTTAGATTCTGTTGTGCGTTGTAAGGAAATATTTGGACAGACTAGTATTACAATTATTTCTCAGCAATTCCATAATGAAAGAGCCATATATATTGCAAAGAATAAGGATATAGAGGCTATAGGCTTTAATGCCGAAGATGTTAATGTAAAATATGGTTTTAAAACTAGCTTAAGAGAAAGGTTTGCAAGAGTAAAAATGCTTATTGATTTGCTGTTCGGTAAAGAGCCAAAATTCCTTGGAGAGCAAATTGTAATTAGATGATGAAAAATAAGAACTGCCTAATAAAATTACTCATAACTAATCATGTGTGTGCATTTTTAGGGTTTAATTAATTTCATGAAAATATTTGATTCGAATAGTAAAATGAATAGATTTATAGTCAGCACCTCAAATATGATTTTGTTTTTTTTTGAGTTTAGATTATAAGCTAGCTAACAGTTCAGGATACTTGCCCTTGGCATTAATATTTTAAATATACATACACTCACAAATAATGATTGATTATCTAAAATCCTTTGACTTATTTACTGACAATGAAATAAATGATTTTCTAAAATTATCTAGAACAGCGCAACTTAAAAAAGGTGATTTCTATATTCAGCAAAATGAAATATGTGGTTTATTAAGTTTTATTAAAAGTGGTATTTTTCGCTCCTTCTACTATTCAAATAGCGATGATGAAATTACTTATTGTTTTTCATTTCCGAACAACTTACTAATGGCTTATTCTTCTTTTATTTCAGGAAGTAAATCAGAGGAAAATATCCAAGCTTTAACAAATTCAGAAATAATTTCAATAACAAAAGAGGATTTGGAAACCCTTTCTGAATCAAATAATAATTGGCTGAAATTTTTAAAGATAATTGCAGAGAAAGAATATGTTGAGTTAGAAAAATGGATTTTTAATCATCAAAAAGACAAAGCCCAACAACGGTATTTAGATTTAATAACAAAGCAACCACAGTATATTCAAGAAATCCCGCTTCATTATATTGCTTCATATTTGGGCATAACGCAAAGGCATCTAAGTAGAATAAGAGCCAATATTGTTTATTAGACAAATGTCCTACTCTTATCATTTCGACTCTTTTTAAGTTTGCATAAGTTTTAATAAAAAGGATAAACGTATGAAAACAGTAATTTTAATTGGAGCAAATGGCAAAATGGGGCAAGCAGCTTTAACGGGCTTGGGTAAACACAAAGTTGTAACTGCAGGGCGATCTACCAATAACTATGACTACGAAGTTGACATAACTAGCGAAACATCATTAAGAAAACTTTTTAAAGAGGTAGGTCATTTTGATGCAGTTGTAAATACTGTTGGTGTATGTGAATATGCCAATTTTACCGAAATGACTGAAGACCAATGGATGACTACAATATTAAGCAAAATGTTAGGGCAAATTAACATTGTACGTATTGGTCAAGAGTATATAGCTGATAAAGGATCATTCACATTAATAACTGGAATATTAAATATTAAACCAATTCCATTAGCAATTGCCGATGCAACTACAAGTGGTGCGATAGATACATTTGTTCAATGTGTTGCCCACGAGATGCCACGCGGAATTCGTGTAAACTCGATTAACCCAACTGTTTTAGAAGAAGCTTGGGATGTATATGGAGAAATGATGCCTGGCTTTCAACCTGTTCCAGGAAGTTTAGTGGGGAAAGCATTTGAACGCTCAGTAGATGGATTCATAACAGGTAAGGTTATTAAAGTTGACGCTTAATTAGGGCTATTGCGCTAATATCGATAGATTGGTTTAGCTTGTAATCGAGCTCGCTTATTAGGATTTTCTAGCCTCAGAATACACCATAAAAAATCCCCAAGAGATATAAAATCTTTTGGGGATTCTTTTTTATGTAAGGTTGAATTTTAGTTCAACTCCATTCTAAATACGTTGGCAATGTCATCCATTTCAGCATCTGGAACAGTTAACTCAAAGTTGATGTCTCCAAAGCCCCACTCACAAGTTGTATCAGTACCCATGTGAGTAATTTTCTTGATTCCTTCTTCAGGATAATACTTGTGTACACCCAATTCTTTAGTAGAAATTACGCTACCTGGTGCCGGTTTTCCAAGAATGAAAAGGTAGATGTATTTTCCGTCTTTAGATTTAAGGAAACGCGCATCTTTGGCAGTGTATTTAACCTTAGCAGTTTGTCCACCGTGGTCGCCTTCTTCAGCTTTAGCGTTACCAAAGCCATTGATGCTATATGGGCGAGTTTCATAAACAGCCTCGTCATATTTCTTCATCCATTCACCAATGCGTTTTAAAATATCTCTTTGTTCTTGGTTAATAACACCATCTGCAGTAGGCGATACATTTAAAAGTACAACACCATTCTTACTCCACACATCAATCATGTTACGTACAACCATTTGTGGTGTTTTGTAAGTTTGACCTTCAATGTAGCTCCACGATTTGTTACTAAGCGTAATATCCGTTAACCAAACCGATTCTGATTGGTCTCTTTTACCACCTTGTTCAATATCAAGTACACCAACTGTGTTAGGTATAGCTGCTTGTTTGTAAGCAATAATTACTTCCTGGTCTTTCTTTTTGGCCTCATTTAAGTAATAAGCAGCAAATTGCTGACGGTACTCTAAAGGAATCATTCTTAACCATACGTCAAACCAAATGATGTCAGGAGAATACTGATCAATAACTTCTTTCAGTTGATCAAACCAATACTCGTTAAACTCATCAGCAGGAATGTTACCATACATTTTGGCAATTTTTTTGTCTGTTGATGCAGTTGCAGTTCCCGGAACATGTGCAAAGTGACTATGGTAAGTAGCAAATTTATCAGGGTTACCTTCGTGACGCTGTAGGTTACGCGCATGGTGGAATGTTGCAATAAACTTCATGTCGCGCTCTTTAACCGCCTTAGATAAAAGACCCGTAATATCTTTTTTAGGTCCTTTGTCTTTAGAGTTCCAAGGGTTCACTTTACTATCCCACATCGCAAAACCATCATGGTGCTGCGAACAAGGGCCTGCGAACTTAGCACCAGCATCCTTAAATAACTGCGCCCATTCTTCGGCATCAAATTGTTTCCCTTTAAACATCGGAACAAAATCGTGGTAATTAAATTCCGATAATTCACCGTATGTTTTAATATGGTGTTCCTTTACTTTGTTATCTCTATACATAAAGTACGGATACCACTCAGAATAGTATGCAGGAACAGAGTATACTCCCCAGTGAAAGTAGATACCGAATTTAGCATCGGAGAACCATTCTGGTGCTTCGTTATGTGCCGAAAGAGATTCCCAGTTTGCTTCGTAAACATCTTTTTGTGCGAATAAGCCTGACGTCATTAATAAGACTAAACCAAGCGATAATAAATGCCTCATTTTTATTTGTTTTAATTTTGAATGTATTCAATAGTTAATCGAAGTTTGAAAGTAGCGAATTATCTAATATTGGCTTTGAATATTATGTTTGTTTATAGGGGAATAACAAAATCCCCCTTCAATTAGTGCCTTTTATCCCACTATAGATTTCTTTATAATCGGATATTTCTATTTTTCTAATTATCCATACACTGGTTAATCTATTCTAATTAGAATTAAATTCACACTAAGTATATTTATTAAGAGAGATATTTACGTATAATAGAATACTGCATTTTGCCAAAAGCTTATTGATTAAATAAAAGGAAGTTAGAATAATATGAAGTATCAACGAGTGCTTAGATTTTTTTGATTAGCAATACCCGCTTTTCAGATAGTTTATTCACCTATCTATTTCTGTTTTTTTAATTAACTAGCATTATGTCATGTTATGAAGTAAATACATGGATAATATATTTAAACTAACATAGAGGAATTTTAGAATTGAAAGAACAATCCAATTAGCACTTTCAGCTAATATTTGCATCTATGTGCTAAACTAGTCATCTTATGAAAAAAACATCTACACTATTACTTTTATTATTAAGTCTCTGTTCTATTAGTTTAATTGCAAGCGACTTAACCCCAGGTATTGAATATGGCGATAATTTTATTGTTTTCGAAGCAGAAGTAGCTTCTTATTCAACAGAATATTGGACACTTAGAACTCCGGCAGATGCAGAATATGAGAAATATGTAAATTCTAGTAGTCAAAGCGGGATAAATCCAATAAATGATACCTACTTAGAATATATTGGTCCGTGGAAAGGCGATGAAGAAGCCTCAAAAATAGTGTATAAATTCACGTGTCAGTCTACCGGAGATTATCAGTTAGCTATGCGTTTGCATCAGCCTCTTAAAGATGATGAAGAAGGGGATGCAAAGAATGATGTATTTGTTAAAATGGAAGGAGATTATACTAGTGCTTCAAAATTTACAACTGAAGATTTAGCCACCAAACACAAGTTTTGGGGTAGAGGTGTGAACAAGTGGGGAACAGCTCAATATCTTGAGCACAATGATTCTCATTTCCCAATTTATCATTTAACAGAAGGAAAAGAGTATACATTCTCGATGTACGGACGGTCAACTAATGCTTGTATTGATTATATTATTTTTTATAAAACTGAGCTTCAGTTAGGGGTGAATAATACCGATTTTGCCCAGCAGAATCCTGAATTATACCGCCCTGGTGGTCCTGCTACTTTACTTGATAAAGTTGCTAAGATATTATTTGATAAAAGCTCTACTTATCTTACGAGAATTGGAGAAACTAAGGAGATGAACTATAAAATATTTCCAAGTACAGCAGTTGATCAAACCATTACATGGACTTCGAGTAATACTGATATTGTTAAGGTTGATCAAGAAGGTGTGATTACTGCTATAGCAGAAGGAAAAGCAGTAATTACGGCCACAACTAATGAAGGAAATAAAACGGCAGAGAATCATATGGAAGTGGGTAAGTTTATAGAGACATTTGACGATTACATTTCGTATGATAATAACCTGAATACTTATATGGGGGATAATGGTATTAAATGGGATATGAAGGCTACTAATACCATTAGGATGGGTACAGCTAATTCTATTCAGTTTAATAAGGGAAAAACAGGTGTAAAAGCGGATAAAATACCAGGAGGTATTGCAAGCTTTAGTGTTCAATGTGAAAACCTATATTCCGAAGATGTTGAGCGTACCATTGAATTGCTAATTAATGATAATGTTGTGGGTTCCATTAATAATTTAGGAACGAGCACCTATGATTTTACGGTTGAAGATATTGATATTGCAGGTGATTTTTCTCTTGCGCTTAGAAATGCAACAGAAGGTGATAAGTCTAATACTATAATGTTTGATAACTTAACATGGAAACCCCTTAATCCTGAGGAAGCGATTATTGATAATGAAGACGATGCAGATAATGCCGTTGACTCACGCTATGCTATGGAACTATCAGTTTATCCTAATCCATCAACAAGCGGTATAATTCGTTTAAATGGTATAGATGCAGGTAATTATTTAGTATCCATATATAATTTGCAAGGAACTAAGGTCAGAAATTTCAGACAAATTATAACATCGGATAATGGCACTAGCTTTAACCTAGAGGGTTTAAATGCAGGAATTTATTTTATTGTTCTTGTGGGTAATAATGCAGCTTATAAAGCACAATTTATTATAAAGGGCAATTAAAGTTTTGCTTATTCAATAATATTATTATTTGATTCTTGCTTAGTAACTATTATAAAAAAGAAAAGGTTGCCTCCATAAGATAGAGGCAACCTTTTCTTTTTTCTTATTAAGCTAGGTTTACTCTAACTCTAAATCTGCTTTTTTCTCTTTAAATTTTCTATTTAATAAGAAGTTCACTCCGAAACGGAATGAAGTATTATTTGATTGACTTGGGTTAGCCAAAGAAATAACATCATCGGCACCAGCATAAATCTGAAGCCCTGAAGCCCTTATTCCAAATCCTAAACCTAAGTTATTATATGTATTTTCAATAATTGAATAACTTGTAGCTAATGAGAAGAATTTACCAATATATGCGTTAGCGGAAGCAGAGTATGTAGCGCTTGTATTTCCATTTATGAACCTTAATCTGGTTAATGCGCCCAACTCAAAGGTTTTATTTAAAGAATAAACTCCTCCCAAATATACTTTTGCTGGTAAGTTGACAGAATATTTACCTTCCTCACCATTAAAATTAATAGCATCTAATAAATCTTCACCTATATCCTGATCATTATCTTTCGTAATATCAATTCCAGAGAAGCTGTATCCTTCATCATTCTCAGTTAGTTTGTGAGAGTTGGTTTTGAAAGTAATCTTACCTAAGTCGATAACACTTGCAGAAACACGTATCTTATCATTAATTTTATAATCGGCACCAAAATCAAAGCCTAAACCAAAGTTATCAGTACCTGTAAGTGCGTTTATAAAATCATCATTAGTAATGTCTAAACCATTAATCTGATTGTTTTCGTAATCTACTGTACCAGGAACAGTGAAGTTTATATTACCTCTGCCAACCATATCTATTGAATATCCATTATTGCTTGATACCATATCTACACTAATATTCTCTGCCTGAATGTTTGCATATGCAATTAGGCCTTTCGCAGCAAAACCAATGGTAAGTTTATCATTAATTTCTCTACCATAGTTTAATGTAACCTCATGATAACCCATAGCACTTACATCAAGCTTACCAGTGGTGTAATCTTCTCCTAATTTTGGAGCATCAGGATGTGTGGTAAAAGGAGCAATAAGATTTCTATCCCAATTAGTGTTCATGTATTGACGTTCTCCAACCGATAATCCGAAAAAGTTTTTACCTGCGCGAAATCCAAATTCTAAAATGGTAATGTTGAGTGCTTCTCTCAAAAAGTTGTTGTCATCTAAGCTATTATAAAAATTATCAATGTCCATTACTAAAGAATCTGCCTGAACGCCAGTTCCTTTTCTAATAAGGTCGTTATATCCCCAGCCATTAGTAGAAGTTGCCATATCAATACCTGAGAGCATTGGTACACCAATATAAATAGCTTCTGTTTGATTGAAAAATGCCGGATTTAACTCTTTAGTTTGCGGTATCCCTTTCATATGGTATAATACCGACGACTGCGATTTTGCATACGATCCTCCAATGAGGAGAAATAGCGCTAAAATATATGTAAGTTTCATGTTTTTTCTAGTTTAGTGTTGCTCTGGTTTCCAATTTCATTTCAATATCAAGCTGATACTCTTCTTTTAACCTTGCTGGACTTTTTCCGTCCTCAGGGCTTTGAAAACGAGCGTCAAATACCATAGAATTGGCTTCTAGTATGTTTATCATATCATCAGCACTTAATTCAATTTGTATTTCAGAATTAACAGCTTCTATAGTATTTCCATTTTTATCTGCTTTGGCAGCTGCAAAATCGGTTAACTTAATTCGTCTAGATAGGGCTTTGTTGTCTGTATCTATAAATATAATTTCAGAAGAGATGGTAAGAGGAATAGAATTGTTTGCATTAATCCATAACGAGGTATTGTCGAGTGAAACTTCCATATCTAACGCATCCATTGGAATAGTATCTTGAATACCCATACTTTCAACGGTTATTTCAAGAGGAAGATCCATCTCAAGGTCTATTGATATCATCGATTCATCGGTAACAAAGTTCGTATTTACTCTACCTTCCTTATTCATTTCTATATCTCCGAAATATTTAATGGAGTCAACAGGAAGAGATGAAACAAATTCAATAATATCAGAATTAGTTCTATCGATAATATTTTCAACAGTCGTATTTTCTCCCACCTCACTTGGAATTTCGATATTGATATTTGAGGGGTTTAATAAAACAGAAGTTTCATCTTTAGTGTCTGCCGAAAGTTGAAAGTCGACTGCACTAGGTACTCCAATTGAGTTTGAAATATTTAGCTTGAATATAGGATTCTCTAAAATGATATTGCCACCTAAGGATTCAAATATTTCACTTGTAAAATCCAAAACTTCAGGATCTATATCAATAGTCTTTTGTCCGAAATCTCCTTCTATATATTCAGGATGTATATCCGTTAAAGTAAGGTTGATATTGACCCAATCTGTTGATTCGATATAAGCATTGTCATTATCCTCAAGTCTTACACTGGTTGAATAAAGTAATAAATTTTCCTTGTTGCTTTGTGTAAAATCTATAGTTGAACCAGCCAGGCTGATTGTTTTTGTTGGTTCAGAATCTGTTAAAGTACACGTAACAGGGACTCCATTTTTATAACAATTGTCAAGCGTTATTACAGCAGACATTGGCGAATTGATACTAGTAGTAAGCTTAACAATAAAATCTGAAGAGCCAATTATCATCTCAGATAAGAAGATATCTTCATCATTCCCTTCGTTTCCAACATCAACAGTATGTTCTTTTTCTTCAATAAAAGGCTCAGCATCCTTAATTGTTATGTACACGCCTCCATCGGGAAGAGAAGTTCCTACTAGGTCGTTAATTCCTATCTCAAAATCATTTGGAGTTAAAATGCTAGGAATATTAACCAACTCAAAAGCATGAAAAGTAAAGATATTATCATCTACATAAGAAATTCGGAACAAGCCTTCATTATCAACTATTATTAAACTATCAGGATCGTCAATATTATCAATTATTTGACCCATGGTATACGAACCACTCGCTATTGGAGCTTTTAACCCTAAGTTAAAAGAAGGGTCTGCCATCTTTTCTAAATCGAAATCATCGAGATTACAAGAACTATAAACAGTTAGTATAGCACAAATAGCTAATACTTTACTTATTAATTGTCTTTTCATAAAAAATTCTAGTTAAGAGTTTATATGTATTGTTTTATAAATTATAAACAGCCTTTATTACGCCTAGAAAGTGAAAAGGTTCTATTAAAAAAGGGCTTTAGAGTATAATAAAGACCATCAAGTCTTTTTAATCATTACTTATAATGAATTAGTCAAAATTATGAGGTATTTAGTCCAATAAAAAAAATGACTTTTTTTGTAATACCCTGCTGGTAATATGTAGGTGTTGTTTTTAAATGCGGAACTTTTTTATTGGCTTCCATTTTATTATTCCCCTATTTTATATACCTAAACACCCTTTAGTTATAGATGAGTATTTTGGATTGTTTTTAAGCGTTTATGAAATGTAAAATAGTCTAGTTTAAAACTAGTTCTTTACATTAAATAGCTATGCGCTTCCTCTTATTTTTGCCTCTATCAATAGTAGTACTTAAAACCTCAAATAAATTTCACGATAATGAAAAGTATTAAAGTCTTTATTTTAATTTTTATCTGTGCGCAACCATTAATGTTGGCACAGTTAAATACCTATACAAATTTTTCTAATCCACAGATTGATGCTCAAGTTGATGCTATTATGGCTGACATGACTATGGATGAGAAAATTGCACAATTAATGGGTACTCGCCTTAGGGACATCATGACTGATGGGAAACTAGATTTAGAAAAGTGTAAAAGTCATATTCCATACGGAATTGGACATTTTTGCCAGTTTTCTTCCGGGATGGAGTTAGAGCCAGAAGCATTGCGCGACCTAGTGCGAGAAGTTCAAAATTATTTGATAACAGGCACTCGCTTAAAAATTCCGGCTATATTTCACGAGGAAGCTATAACCGGTTTTGCTACCCTTGGAGCAACAACCTTTCCTCAGCAAATTGGTATAGGGTGCTCATGGAACCCTGATTTAGTTAAAAACAATACTAGTTCCACTGCTCAAAATATGCGTGCTGTAGGTGCTACATTTGCCCTCTCGCCAATGCTCGATTTAAGTAGAACAGCACATTGGAATCGCCACCAAGAGAGCTATGGCGAGGATGCTTATTTAACATCCCGAATGGGAGTGGCCTTTGTAAAAGGCTTACAAGGCAATGATCTTAAAACGGGAGTAGCTGCTACCGTAAAACATTTTGCAGGTTACGGAACAAATAATAACGACACCAAGCAACTTTACGAAGAGTATTTAATGCCCCACGAAGCATGTATAAAAGTTGCAGGGGCAAAAAGTGTTATGCCATCCTATGGAGTTTATCGTGCTTTACCAGTTGTTGCTAATCCAATTATGTTGGATCAAATGTTGCGTAAAGAAGTGGGTTTTGATGGCTTGGTGGTGAGCGATTACGGCTCAATAAACATGTTACATAAAAAGTATAAAATTGCTAAAGATACCCTAACAGCAGGTGCTTTGGCACTTAATGCAGGGGTTGATATTGAATTATCATCACCAGTGGCTTACCCCAAATTGCCTCAGGCCATTAAAGAAGGATTGGTTACCGAGGAGCTTATTAATACCGCCGTACGTCGTTCTCTAACTATGAAGGCTAAATTAGGTTTGCTTGATGAATCACCTGTTATAGGGGTTGATGGAGCTTTAGATCTTGATCCGCCTGCATTCCGAAAATTGGCTTATGATGCAGCATGTCAATCCATTGTACTGTTAAAGAATGATGGCATTTTACCATTAAAAACGGAGGTGAAAAAAATAGCATTAGTAGGTCCCAATGCTGCAACAGTACACGGTTTGTTGGGCGATTATACCTATCAGGGTATGCGAGCTTTTTGGAAACAAGCTACCTTTGACATTAATAACCCTAAATTAGTTACGCTAAAAGAAGGCTTAGAAAACCGATTAGCTAAGGATATTGAATTAAAGCATGAACGTGGTTGTGATTGGAGTGCAGCTCTTGAAGCTCAGATTGATACAAAAAGCTTTGGCGATAGTCGCATAGAGAAATTAAAACTACTCACCATAAGCGGGTTACCACAACCCAATCTTCATAAGGCCATTGAAATAGCCAACGAAAGTGATGTTATTATTGCTGCGATGGGTGAAAACCTGTATTTAAATGGTGAAGGACGATGGCGAAAAGGCATTAAACTACCAGGTGAGCAAGAGGCATTTGTTAAGAAACTAATTGCTACGGGTAAACCAGTTATTTTGGTTTTGCTTAGCGGACGACAGCAAGTAATTGCCGACATTGAAGCGCAATGTGCTGCTATAGTGCAAGCCTGGTTTCCTGGTGAAGAAGCAGGTAATGCCATTGCCGATATTCTTTTGGGTAATGTTAATCCATCAGGTAAGCTCTGTGTTACTTATCCGCGCACCGAAGAAAAGGTAGAAATCAATTACCAAAATGGCTATACAGAAGCTAATCAGCCCCAATATCCCTTTGGTTACGGGCTCTCGTACACTCAATACGAGTACAGCGATATTAAAATGAAAAGCCAAACAAAAATCACAAAAGAAAGCTTTAACATATCGTGCAAAATAAAAAACACTGGAGAGCGCCAAGGTACAGAGGTGGTACAATTATACGTTTCACCAACAAATACTAATGCTACGCTTAAATCAATTATGCTTAAAGGGTTTCAGCGAGTAACACTGTCTGCCGGCGAAGAAAAGGAAATCACCTTTAAGGTATCGCCACAGCAGTTGGCACAATACAAAAATAACCAATGGCTTATTGAGTCTGACGCCTATGAGTTTAAAATTGGTGCCTCAAGTACTGATATTCGTCTAAGAGGAACCATTAATATCACGGGCGACAATTTGCTTTTACCCAATGGACGTCAAATATTCTTCTCTAAAAATGAGTAAAAAACTTATAATTTGGGCAGCTTAAGCGGCTATCCATTATAGCAAGGGGTTTAGTAAGCACATGCTGCATGGTCGTTACGGGGGCTTCTTAGGTCGCCTCCGTTCTCCCTGCATCATGGCTAACCAAACCCCTTGCTGCCATTCCTATCCGCGCTGCTCGTAATAAGTGTACTGCATTAGTTTTACGCAATAAACCAACTATTCGGAGTCTATTACTTCTACTTCTCTTTATCATCGTTCAAAATCAATCTTATTCTCAATACTATAGGGTTGAGAATAAGATAAAGATACATTCTGTTTTTCGGAAATAGCGTCACCTATCAAGGTAAATATATAGAAGGTATTAGTGTTTACTTAACCATAAAATATACTGATAGAAATTGATAAGGCTATATCAAAATTATTAAAGACTCATAAATTTTCAGAGGAGAAGGTGATTAAGGAATATTCTATCAATTTGCTAGGATACAACAACAATAATATTTTCCCTTTTATAGATAAAATGCCATATTTGCAGGTATTAAATTATATTTATCGATGGGAAAAAAAACAAATCGTAAGATAAAGAAGAAGGTTAAGCGATTGGGGCTATTTTTAGCTTTAATTGTAATTGTAATAATATTAGTTGGAGGAAGGTTTTATAAGTTTATATACGGAACAAGTGTTGTTTTAGATAAACCACAAACGTATTTGCATATAGGTAGCAATGATGGTTTTAAAGATGTTTGCAATAAACTGGTAGAACAAAAGATAGTAAGTAATATTGATGGCTTTATTTGGGTTGCTGAGCGTAAAAGCTATCCTTCGTTAATTAAGACAGGCCGTTATAAAATTGCCAACGGAATGAATAATAATGAGTTGGTAAACATGCTGCGTTTGGGTATTCAGGATCCAATAAATGTAGTATTTAATAATATCCGAACCATAGAGGAATTATCCGGGAGCATTGCAGGTCAGCTTATGCTCGATTCTGTTGATTTGCTGAACTTATTAACGAATAAAGAATATTTAAAAGAAATAAACTTTACTGAAAGTACTTTACCTGCTCTTTTTATTCCTAATACCTACCAAATGTATTGGGATACCGACGCAAAGGAATTTGTAGCTCGTATGCAAAAAGAGTATAAAAAGTTTTGGAATACCAGTAGAGTTGATAAAGCTAAAGCGCAAGGATTAACACCAGTTGAGGTAACAACATTGGCTGCAATTGTAGATGAAGAAACGGTTAAAGCTGATGAAAAACCCAAGGTGGCAGGTTTGTATTTAAATCGTTTAAACAAGAATATTCGCTTGCAGGCTGATCCTACTTTAAAATATGCTTTGGGCGATTTTACCATTAAGCGCTTGTTAAATAAGGATATGAAAATAGATTCGCCTTATAATACTTATATGTATGCAGGCTTGCCTCCCGGACCAATTCGTATTTCATCAATACAAGGTATTGATGCGGTTCTAAACCCTGCAGAGCATCGCTATTTATATATGTGTGCTAAAGAAGATTTTTCGGGCTACCATAATTTTGCCAAAACCTTAACCGAGCATAATAAAAATGCTCGCAAGTATCAAAACGAACTTCGTAAACGTGGTATACGACGGTAAATATCTGAAATAGAAAAAAGAAAGGTCTTAAAGCATATTATTCTGTGCTTTAAGACCTTTTTTTATTATGACTCATTTTATGAGTATCAAGTTCTCTTCTGACTCAAAATCATCGAATTATTTTTTCTCCCATCCGGGTAAATCCGCGTTAAAAATCATTTCCTGAATATCAGTGTTGTTTTTATAAATTGCTTCAGCTTCCTTTTTGTAATCTTTCAATCTATTGTGCGATTTTGTATCTAAGAAGTAAGCTTCATCTTCAAACGGACTAACAGGTAAAACCCGAAACTCTTTTTTGCCATTAATAGTAGGGGTATGAACCCATGTTAAATAATAGGATGCGTCGCTCAATTTTTTAATATCCTTATCTTTCGTTAATTCAATCCGAACCATAGCGCCTCCATCACGCGGATGTGTACGTTGGTTAGAGACAAAATTACCCAAAGAATAAACTACAAAGTTAGTATCTGTTTTATGAATAGGCTGCAGCACGTGAGGATGAGAACCAATAACGATATTAACTCCATTATCGTTAAAGAACTTATTAAAATCGCGTTGTGTTTTATTTTCAACGGTTTGGTATTCTAGGCCCCAGTGCACAAAAGCGATGATAAAATCGGGCTTCATAGCTTTAGTCGTTTTTATGTCTGATTTAATGAGCTCTTTATCCAAAAAATTAACCTTATTGGGTTCGGTAACGGGTATACCATTGGTGCCATATGTATAGTTCAAAATAGCTATGGTAACCCCATCTTTTTCGAGCCACATTGGGTTGTGTTTTTTCCTATCTTCTTCGTCTTTAAAAGTTCCGGTGCGCGGAAGTTCTAAACTATCTAATACTTCATTTGTTCGCTCTAACCCTTGTTTACGCCTATCTACACAATGGTTGTTTGCATTTACTATTGCATTTACTCCGGCATTTTTCATGGCAATGGCTAAAGCATCAGGCGAGCTAAATTGAGGATAGCCTTTATATGGGGGGCCTGCTAGGGTAACTTCAAGATTGGCAACGCAAAAATCGGCATCATTAAAAATATTACTTACATATTTGAAACAGCCATCATACTCGTACTTTTGGGTTTCTTCGTTATAAGCACTATTGATTTGTGTGCCATGTCCCATTACATCTCCTACAAATAGTAGCGAAACAGTCTTTGCATCTTGAGCCCAAATGCTTGATGCGATACTAATTAAAACGAAGGATAAATATAATCTCATTTGTATGTTTATTTTTAGACTTCAAATATAGTAAACAGTTACTTAATGCCGTGTATTTTGTTTGAGAGTAATTTTTATGGTCACTTTTGATCAGCGCATCTCTTATTCATTATATTTGTGCCTATAAATCGAACTCACATGCAATTCTCAAAATTCATAAATAGAGCCTTACTAGTCTTAAGCTTGTTATCATTTTCTAACTTATATGCTACGTCAGATGTAATTTCTGATGAGAGTGACATTGAAAGCTTAGCTAGTGGAACGAAAAAAGAAATTAAAGAGTTACAGAAGGAGATAAAGGCAGCCGAGAAAGCAATGCTGAAGCTGCGTAAAACTGAACAAGCTTTAATTATTGAGGAAGATGTTATAAAAAAGCAGGCTTGGGCCGAGGCTGGTAAACGAAAAAAGCGAAGGAACAAAACGAAAATTAAACGAAAGGAACAAAGGATATTAGATCAGCTCACAGCCAAACGAAAAGAGTTGAGTGCCGTGCAAAACCAATTGACTTCGAAAAAAAGAGAAATAGAGCAGTGTAATAGAAAAATTGCTCAGCTAACAAATAAGCCTCAACAAGCACCAGCGCCTAAGGTAAATAATGGCGAAGTTAAAGTAGCTGCAAAGCCAGCAAAAAAATCGTCGCTTTCAAAGGAGACAAAAAAATGGTTAGGTACAAGGTACCGTTATGGGGGCAATACTAAATCAGGTATTGATTGCTCAGGTTTAACTTGCCAAGTATACAAAAGTACTTATAATATTAGTATACCTCGTTCTTCAGCTGATCAGCATGCGAAATCGAAAAAGGTAGGAAAACACTCTTTGAAAGAAGGAGATTTAGTATTCTTCAAGATTAAGAAGAATAGAGTGAATCATGTGGGTATTTACCTAGGTAATGGTGAGTTTGTGCATGCTTCTTCAAGCAGAGGCGTTATGATTAGCAAACTAAGCGAAGCTTATTATAAGAAGTATTTTATTGGCGGAGGAAGGTATAAATAGAACCTCTACCAATTCGTACTCTGCACTTTTTTATGCGCTGAATGTATCCAACCTGTAATTTCTTTATTGGGGGAAAAGATAATACCGCAATCATTCATAAAAGTTGTATTTGATTTATTTAATGGGAGAGGTGCTCCGTTAAAATCACTTACTTCCATTTTTAATTCATTTAGGATGCATGCCGTAGCAGCGAAATCCCAAATACTACCACCACCTTGCTCATCTTTCGGAAATTTGAAGTAGCAAGCATTCCGCTTAATTATTACATTTATTGCATTCATGGCAGCACCCATGTCTTTAATTACGTTAAATTCTTGGGCCCCATTTTTTAGAGCTTCGTATTTTATATGTAACTCAACTTCTTTATAATGGCGATGCTTTACAAAACTTCGGTCTGTTATCAAATAGAAAGCTTCAGTTGAATCGTGCTGAAAGGAGAGGGGTTTATGATTTACAAATGCACCACACCCTTTAATGGCATGGTAAAGAGTATCATTCTTTGGGTCGTAAACTATGCCAATAACTGGCTCGCCGCCCTTATTTACAAGCGCTATACAAACCGAATAACCTTCAACTCCTTCGGTGAAAGGTAAAGTACCATCAAGGGGATCAATACACCAGAAGTAATCTTTTTCAAAGCGGCTTTTATCATCTACAGATTCCTCGGTTAGTAAGGCTAAATCAAACTTTTCTATTCCTTTTTCAAGAGTTTTAAGTATCGTATTTTGACTTTTTATATCAACCTCTGTTACTACTTTTGAAGCGTCGCTTGTTCCTCCGTTATTATCCTTATAATTAACTATTATGCTTTTGTTAGCGTAAAATTCGATTAGGGACCCTGCCTTAATAGCAGCATCAATTCCCTGATTACATAATTCTTTTAAAGCTTCGTTGGATAATAGCATGTCTCTATGTTTTTTGGTTTAGCTTAATTTTCTAATTACTTGGCGTGCCATTTTTTCGCTATAACTATTTATTTTCCAGTGGCTAGGGCTCCAGCCTTTTAAAAATCGGTGAAAGTCAGTCCAGGCAACAGGATACATTTCGCGCCATTCTTTTTCCAGTTCCTTAAAATTGAGGTCTTTATTTTTTAAAGCAATTGCAGATTCGAGTTCTTTAAAATAAAAAGCAAGTATTTTGTCTTCTAGCTTTTCGCAATCCTCCTCGTATAAACAACTACCTATAAAATAAGCTACATCTTTCATTCCACATCCACCACCAACATATTGAAAATCTACAGCTGCTACTTTATTTTCAGAGCTTGAAAAGCAGAAGTTAGCAAGCTTAGCATCGCCGTGTACAAAGGTAAGGTATTTGCAGTTATTTAATTTTTCATCTACAGCAGGCGCTGCTTTTTGAAGTGTTTTGTCATCCATTATTTTAAGCTCATCCGGGCGAGTATCTAAATGCCAATACGTACCTATATCCCACAAACCTGTAGGTTTTTCCTCCAGATAAGTGGCATGGAAGTTTGCCAACCATTTTAAGCACGCTTCAATGTCGCTCCAATCAACAGAATCTTTGCGAAGATCGTAACCTGCATCATCTAAATCTTCGAGTACCATAAAAACCTCTCCATTTTCTGATTCAATTACAAAGCAATGTGGTATTTTACAATTATCGTCGCATAATTTAGCCCATTGTTGATACCAATTGGTTTCTACTTCGTATGACTTTACTTTGCGTAAATGAGAAAAATCGGTATTCCAACCTCGCGGATGATTTTTCTGATTTGGCATTTTAACGTGTTTAGCTACAACACTTTTTTTTATTCCATTTTCAAGTCCTAATCGAATAATTTTGCCGTACCCACTCCATAGGCTTTGTATCATTTCTATCTCATACAAATCTGTAGATTGGGTTGCCTTAAGTGTTATATTTTTAAAGTGGTTTTGCATAGCTTGTTCAATTTATCAGCCTGCAAATATAAAATAGTTTCGAGTGATTATAGAGTTAGTTTGCCGACTTCTATTTAATTTATTGCTGAAAATAATCTTCATCGTTTAATTAAGTAATTTAAAGAAGACTGACTACTACTAATATAGGTAGTTAGCTCATTAAATATGTGATTCAGGGTAATAAATTATTTAAAAAGGTTATTTTTGCCAGCATCATTAAAAACGAAGATCAGTTTATTATAAAAATATGACTTATAAATTTAAACCATCTATACTTATAACCCTATTTGTTATTAGTTTGTTGGCTTCTTGTATACCACAAAAGGAAACCTTATATCTTCAGGAAAAAGAGGCAGAAATGGAATTTACGCCTGCTACAGAAATAACAGGTAAATATGTATTACAACCCAATGATTATCTATTTATACATGTAACAACACCAGATCCTAAATTGTCAGAGTTTTTTAATGCTCAGCAAGGAAATAATATTAATCAAAATCAAGGAAATACAATGTTCTTGTATATGATTGATGATGACATGAATATAGATTTTCCGTATGTAGGCTTAATCAATTTAAAAGGGGCTAATATTTTTGAGGCTAAGGAAATTATAAAGGGCAAATTAAAACCATTTTTGAGCGATGGAAACCTAATTGTTAGGTTAGGGAGTAATTATTTTACCTTGTTAGGTGAAGTGAAAAGCCCTGGTCAGAAGAAAATGAACCGTGATCAAATCACAATTTTTGAAGCCATTGGGATGGGAAGTGATTTAACCGTTTATGGTAAAAAGCGGGATATCAGAATTATTCGTCCTCAACCCGATGGTAAAACATTGAGCTATTCTGTTGATATTACAGATGAAAGAATAATAGATTCTGAATATTATTACGTTTACCCCAATGATATAATATATATTCGTCCAATGAAAGCGAAGATGTGGGGAATTGGAGAATCTGTAAGTTTAGGAATTCTTACATCCTTATTGGCCTTAACCCTTACTATAATGACAATTGCATCGTACTCAAAATAATTTTACTGCCGAAAGAATGAGTCAAACACCAACAAAGCAAGTACCTGAAAGTGGAATGAATATTAATTTGGATTATAAGAAATTACTGTTCGATTTTCTTCAATATTGGTGGTTGTTTTTAATTACCATACCCTTAGCAATAGGATCAGTTTATATGTTGCATAGGTATGTGCCAGAAGTATTCAGCGCAGAAATTAAAATATTAATGGAGGAACGTGGCACTGATATGCCGCAAACCAATATGATGGAAGGCTTTGGACTAACCCCTGAAATGAGGAGTGTAGATAACCAAATTGCTTTATTAACCTCTTGGGATATGGTTTATGAAGCCATTAATAATTTAGATTTTAATGTTTCATATTTTGCACAAGGGAATGTGAAAACCACTGAGGTGTATCCAGCTTCGAACTGGAGAATTGAGTTTGATACGCTTCATGATCAGTTGATAAATACAAAGTTTTATATTGAACAACTTAATAAAAAGGAGTTTCTGCTAAAATTCACAGATAACGGTGAAGGCATTTATAATTATTATTCTCGTGCTTCACGAGGAAGTGCTGTCAGTAATACGACTACAACTACTTATAAATTTGGAGATTGGATTGAAACAGATAATTATAAGTTTAGGGTTATATGTAATGGTTGTAATTTCAGTTCGGGTTCAGAACAATATTTTTTATTTAATCACCCCAATGCGTTAGCCGGCAAGTATGTTGGTAAGCTAAGAGCGTATAAAAAAAGTGAAACCTCAAGTATTGTTCATTTAGGGATTACTGGTGAAAATAAAGCAAAGAATATTAAGTTTCTGAACACCTTAACACAGGTATTTATTCAGAATAATCTGGAAAAGAAAAATCAAATAGCAACCAATACAATTCATTTTATTGAGAGTCAATTGCTCACTATAAAAGACTCCTTAAGTGAAACGGGTACAGAGTTAAGTAATTTTAGAACTAAGAATAAGATTCAGGACATTGGTTCAAAGGCCGATTTCTTATTTACCCGAATGCAAGAGTTTGAACTTCAGTTGGAAGAAATTCAGATAACTAAAGATTACTATTTATACTTAAATCAATATCTCTTAAACGATACTATCGATAATAGTATTATTGCTCCGGCTATTTATAAAATTGATAATCAATTGATATCTACTCAGATTCAAAATCTGATGACAATCAATTCAGAAAGATTAGCCATTAAAAAACCATTGGGAGATACGCAGAACCCATATGCGTACACTATGGACAGCCAGTTTGAATTGGCTAAAAATACCTTGATTCAGTCTATACAAAGTCAGAATGAGATACTAGAAACACAGGTTTTAAGATTAAAGAATGAGAAGTCGAAAGTAGAAGCAAACTTGTATGGTTTGCCAGATACAGAACGTAAGTTGATGGGGATTCAGCGTAAATTTGAATTAAGTAACGAAGTATATACGTTTCTTCTTCGAAAGCATTCGGAAGCGCAAATACAGAAGGCTTCAAACACTCCAGATCATCAAGTATTAGAAGCTGCACGAAATGGAGGTATGGTTTCTCCAAATATTCAGGGTAACTACAAAAAAGCCTTTATTATAGGTTTATTATTACCATTATTGTTTTTAGTAATCCGTCAGTTATTAGATAAAAAAATATCAAGTATTGAGGATGTTGAAAAAATGACTTCTTACCCGGTTATAGGACAAGTATTGCATAGTTCAAGACCTGAGTATAATATAGTTAGTAGTCGCCCACAATCTTCAGTAACGGAATCGTTTAGGAGAGTGAGAACACGGCTTGAGTATCTAATTGGAGATGTGAAGTCTCCTGTTGTTACAATATCTTCTTCTATACCAGGAGAGGGGAAAACCTTCTGTTCTTTAAACTTAGCATCTGTATTTGCCTTGTCAGGAAAGAAAACAGTACTTGTTGGTTTTGATATGCGTAAACCCGGTTTATCACGAATGCTAAATCTTAATGGGGTTGATGGAACCTCTGAATACTTGATTAACAAAGTTAACTTAGAGGATATATTATTAGAGAATAATCACGGAATTGACAATCTCACCATCATATCCTCTGGGGTAAATCCACCAAATCCATCGGAACTAATTAGTTCACCACGAACAGATCAATTGCTGGAAGAATTAAGAGAGCGATTTGATATAATTATATTAGATTCTCCTCCTATGGGAATTGTTTCTGATCCCTATTTATTGGCTCGAAAATCAGATACTCTTGTATTTATGGCGCGTCATAACCATTCAGTTAAAGATATTTTTGCACATACTTTACAACATGCAACCCATGAAGGAATTAATAATATTGGGGTATTGTTAAACGATTTGGATATTAAGAAAATGAGAAACAGAGTGACGAATGGATATGGTAGCGGTTATGGATATGGGTATAATTATAGTCAGGGCTATTACACAGAAGAATAGCCCTACTTTAGGACGCCCCTATTACTCTTCCCAACTACAATTTATATAACTGCCATCTTCTTGATTTTGGGTGATGCGTAAATGGCTTGAAATCTCTTGTTTTAGCTCCTCTACATGTGAGATAACACCAACAATACGGTTTTCCTTACGCAAACTTTTAAGCGTATTAAATACCATATCTAAAGCAGCCTTATCTAAGGAACCAAATCCTTCATCTAAGAAAAAGAAATTTTGTTTAGATTGATTTTTAGACTGAATGTTATCAGATAAAGCTAAGGCCAATGCCAATGCAGCCTGAAAAGTTTGTCCTCCAGATAGAGTTTTTACATTTCTAACTTTACCACCATTCAGGTGGTCTCTTACCTCAAAGTTATTCACTGGGTTCAATTCAAGACTTAAATTATGACGTGTCATTTTATAGAAACGATCGTTAGCTGCGGCACAAATATTTTGAAGATATACTGAAGATACGTAGTTTACAAAGCCACTGCTTTTGAATAGTTTTTTAAGCGTGTTGATGTTTTCATTACGTTGTTTTAATTGACTGTTCTGTTGTTGCAGAGCTTCTTTTTGGGCCAAAGATTTCTTTAACTCCGAAAACTGGTTTTCAAGCGTTCCTTTTAAACTAAATAATTCATTTTGCTTTTGTTTAATATTATCAAACTCAGTTTTTACCAATTTGTGCTTCTCTTTATTATATTCCTTATTACCTATCTCGGTTTTATAAAGGTCGAGCTCATTTTTAAGTATCTCAGAGTTTCTGATATATTGATTGAGTTCTTCTTTGGAAGAAGTAATATCTAATTTATCAGCAAGAATTGCTTTTACATCGCTAATTGATTTAAAGGGAGAGTTTGTTACAGCCACCTGTAGCGCATTATTAATATCAGTAAGCAGTATTTCCTCTTTATTAAGCGACTTTTTATTAGTACTTAAAACAGCACTTACTTTTTCAAGTTCTAGTTTTATTTGCTCTAAATTAGTAAAGTCACGTTTATATTGGTTTTCAACATTGACAATTTCCTTGGTCATTAAGTCATATTTCTGCTGTAAGGATGCTGAATCAAAAGCTTTATGCTGATTAAGGAAATGCTTTTCAATTTGTTGCTCTAAAAGTAATACTGATTGAGAGTACTTTTCAAGTTCCGTTTCTATTTTATGTAGTGCATTAACATACTTTTCTTTATTATTTGTAAGCTGTATTCTTTTATTGTGGTATTCCTTTAATAAGGTATCCTTTGCTTTAATTAGTTTTTCGTCTTGTTCTAGTTTATCTTGAGCATCAGTGAGTTGTTTTATATTTTGGTAGCTTTTATAAACTAGGGTAGCATGTTCTTTTAACTTATTCTCAATATTACATTTCTTTTCGTTAGTGCGTTTTAATTGCTTTTTCAGAATCGTTTTTTCGGATTGGATAGAGAGCATCAATTTAATAAAATCATCCAAGGCTGCGATATTCTGTTCTTCTGCCTTTAAAGATAATTTAAGGCTTTCTAATTCCTTGCGAATATTCCCTTCTTTGATTGGATTAGGATGCTTTATTGAACCACATAATGGGCAATTATCCCCTTCATGAAGATGTTCTGAATAGGAGATGAGTTTTTGTTGAACTTGCATATTGTTAAACTCATCTCTAAGTGAGTTTAACTTTACTAATCTTAAATTTTTAAGTGCTTCAATATCTTTTTGCCAGTTTTCTAATGAAATGTCTAGTTTTAAATTATCAATTGCTTCTTGAGCTTTTGTTGTAGCAGATTTAAGCTCTATATTAATCGCATCATCTTCTTTTTTTAGATCAAGTATTTCCGTTTTAATCTGATTGTTTTTTGCATGCCATTCGGCAGCACTACTTAATTCATTTAAATTTGGCAATTGCTTTTTAAGTAAATCAAGTTCTCTCTCGGTGTGGTCAATATCAAGGTTAACTTTACTCAAAAGTTCTGATGTATCATCAACAGCTTTTCTTCCATTACTTAGTCGTTCTTTATTTGATGTTATTTGCGACTTGTATTTTTGTATTTCAATTAGCTTGAGAAATTGCTCAGTTTCTTTTTTGAGAGTATCAATTTTCTCATGTTTTTCTTTGCTTAGTTTTAATGATTCATTGGCAATTGTTTCTTTCTTGATAAGGTTAGCTTGTAGGTGGGTATCCTTATCAATACTCGAATTTAAAGTGTCAATTCTGTTTTGATGTACAATGGCAGAATTAATGTTGTTTTTAAAATGTGAATTACAATATTCTATATTATGAAGTCTTATTTTTAGTTCATCAAAAAAACTTTTACGTTTCTCAAGTTCATTGAGTTTTTCTTTACTCGCATTAAGTTTCCTGAACAATTCATTTAGTTTATCAAACTCCTTTAAATCAACTTCAACATTGGTAACGCTCTCATTAATAGTTAATAATTCTTTGTTTGCCTTATCTAGTTTTTCATGTTTAAGGTTTACTCTTTCTTCGTTAACTTCTTCAAGTTGCTTTAATTGCCCCTCTGTAATTTGAAGTTTGCTGAGGTTATCCGATTCTATCCCTCTTAATTTAGGAGCTAGCTCAAACTTTTCAAGGTTAAATAAATCCTTCATCATTCTGGTTCGCTCCGTATCACCAATTTGTAGGAAATCCTGAAATTTTCCTTGCGGGATTATTATGGTACGCTTAAAGTTATCGTAGCTTAATCCTAGTATTTTCTCAAGTTCTTCACTTGATATAGGTGTAAACTTACCATTAATATGTTGGTAAATTATACGATCAATTTTCTTTACATCTTCATGCCTTTTTGAATTCCTTTTAGCACTTACAACCGACCTGAACTTAGTATTATTATCTCCAGCCCAAAAATCAAATTCAATATACATTTGATTTGATTTTAGGTTCATCATATTGTAGTTACGATTATCGCCAGATTGTAACAAACGATCAGTTTTACCATATAAACAGAATGTAATAGCCTCTAATATGGATGATTTACCACTTCCAACACTTCCAAAAATACCGAATAACTTATCTGATGTGAGTGTTTCGAAGTTTATGGTTTGTTTGGCTTGGTACGAATACAAACCTTCAATGCTTAGTTTTATAGGAATCATATATTGCTGCTATTATTGGAGATAACTTCGTTAAATAGGTCTATTATTTCATCATTAGGTTTGTTCCCATGCACATGCTCAAAGTAATCTTTAAATAACTGAGCTCTCTCTAATGTAGGATTAATAGTTTTTTGTTCTAAATCATTGTCGCTACTGGTAATATTTACCATTGGTATTAAAGTAATGATGTTCTGATGACTCTCATTTAGTAACTTTCTGTCTGCGGCCGTTAAATAAGTATCACTTTTTATCGTTAGCTCAATTAATGAATCCTGATTTGCACTCAATTGATCAACCGCATCGGTAATATTTTCGGCCTTTAGGCGGAGTAGTCTTTTTCCTTTTTTCAGGGGTATATGGCTTACTTTGGCTTGCTCTCCAGCTTTTACATTTATTATTGAAACGTATTTTTGCTGATTTGCTTCCGCAAACGAATAGGATAGAGGACTGCCTGAATATACTATAGCTTGTTTGTCTGTTCCTATATTTTGATTTCTATGCAAATGACCTAAAGCTACATATTGAATTTCAGGGGGGAAGTTTTTTGTATAAATAGCTTGCGCACCTCCAACGTGTACAATCGGTTTTTCGTCTTCGGCTTCTTCTTTTACTTCAGAACCTTGCGGGATAACAAATAGATGGGTAGCTAAAATGTTAACCCCCTTTGAATCACAATGTGCATTGTATAAACTATTCCAATGTTCTGATAGAAAGTCACGTAACTCTTGCTCTTTAGATTCTTGGTTCAGATAGGTTTTAATTCTATGTTCATTGGCATATGGAGTTGCAATAACTCTTAAGGGTTCATTACAATTGGGTATTTTAAATTCCAAAAATCCTGGTTCAGTTTTTATAAGAGATAAACCGCTATCTAAAGAAAAAGTATTTGGTTTAGAATGCGGGAATCCCATAAATACGATACCACACTCACGTGCTAAAGAATCGGGTGATTCGATACGCTCTGGAGAATCATGGTTGCCAGATATTGCAATTACTGGTCTGTTACCATTATTAGATAAGTTTTTGAGCGTTTTAAAAAACAACTCTGTAGCCTCTGATGCCGGGTTAAAGTTATCGAATAAATCACCAGCAATAATTATAGCATTAACATCCTCTTCGTCAGCAATAGCGCAAATTTCTGATAAAACATCTTTTTGCTCTGCTAATCGTGAGAAGTTCTCTAATTTTTTGCCAATATGCCAATCGGCAGTATGTAGAATTTTCATTTTTGAATTTCGAAGTTTCAAATTCAAAAATAGAATAAATTCAAAGAAACACCATTATCATATTTGTGTATATGGAAAAGAAAAAGGATAGGTTGGTTTTTACTTCTATATTTTAGAAGTAGACTTAAAGTATCTTTTAATAGGTCTATAATTATGTAGTTTGTCCAATTCTGCCTTTTTTTGAGCATCCGCTAATACATACTCCATACATTTCTCGGAACAAGCATCGGAATATTTTTTTGCACAGTTGGGGCATTGAATTAGTAATATATTACACCTAACATTACTACAATTAATATGAGTATTACATGCATCGCCGCATTGATGGCATTTACTAATTACATCATCTGTAATTTTTTCTGCTAATCGGTTATCAAAAACAAAATTCTTTCCAATAAACTTATTAGGTAAATTCTGCTCTTTTATTTGTTTTGCATAGTCAATTATCCCTCCGTGCAATTGATTTACATCTTTAAAACCATAGTTTCTTAAATAGGCACTTGTTTTTTCGCAGCGCACTCCTCCTGTGCAATAAAGCAACACCTTTTCGTCCTCTTTGCCTTTTAATTGATTGAGTACCATTGGTAATTCCTCACTAAAGGTTTCGGCATTTGGTAAAATAGCATTTTTAAAATGACCAATTTCACTTTCGTAGAAGTTCCTCATATCTACAATAGTAGCACCTTTATCCATTGCATCATTCCACTCCTTGGCATTCAAATGCTTTCCTACATTTGTAACATCATATTCGCCTTTATCTAGGTTATCTGCAACAATTTGTTTGCGTACTTTAATTTGCAACTTATAAAACGAAGATTGACTTTGCTCAACTCCAATTTTAAAAGGAATATCTTTGAATTCTTTATAGGAGTTAAGTAAATTTTTAAATGCATCTATATTATATTCGGGAATACTCATTTGAGCATTAATACCTTCTTCTGCTATATAAATTCGACCTAAACATAAAAGTTCGTTCCATTTAAAGAATAGTTCATCTCTCAAATTTTCAGGATTATCTATGCTTACATATTTGTAAAAAGAGATTGTGATTCTCTTAAAAGTTTCAGTCTCAATTTTATGAATGAGTTGTTCTTTGTTTAGTTTATTATAATGCATTGTAATTTCTTTTAAAAGGCTGCAAATATAAGATAAAAGGATGTAAAAGTATGAATATATTGGAAATTCATTATAGTAGAACTTACAAGAGGGCGGTAAGTGAAGGTTTAGATTAATAAAAAGTATGAAAAAGTAATTTTAAATGTTAAAAAACAGATAATTATCTCACATTCATTATGTGGAGCAATATCAGTGAGTTAGGTGCATGCATTTATATGGCTGAAATGTTAAAAAACGACTGTATCCCTTTAGAATAGGCTTTTTTTCTACTGTTAGATTTGGATGAGACTATAATTACTCTATATTTGTAATGCAAATTTTAGTGAATCTAGTTGTTAACCCTATTAATTTATAAGTTATCATGAACAAAGCTCAATTGATTGACGCTATCGCAGAGAATTCAGGTTTAACTAAAGCTGATGCAAAAAAAGCTTTAGACTCATTTATTAACGTAACTAGCGATGCACTTAAAGGTGGAGATAGAATTTCACTTATCGGTTTTGGATCTTTCTCAGTTTCTGAGAGAAGTGCTAGAACAGGAAGAAACCCTCAAACAGGTAAAGAAATTCAAATTGCTGCTAAAAAAGTGGTTAAATTTAAAGCTGGTAGCGAACTAAGTGACGCTGTTAACTAGTTTTCTGTTAAGAAAGAAATACAAAAGAGAGTACTATTAGTACTCTCTTTTTTTTTACAAAACTGTAAGGTGATTCCCTATTTTATTAGAGGTGAAATTGAATTTACAAGAATTAATTATTAAATCTTGTTAGATGCCACGTAATAATTGTGGTTTCCTCATGAAGAAATGATAAATTAGCGCAAATTTTATTTTAAAGCGTATTGTTATAATCTATGGATGAAAATATAAATGAGTTCTTATCGCAATATATTACAGATAATAGAAAGGAACTTTTTGATAGGGTTTTAAATGAAAGAACAAAATATATCAGTGTTGTTTTAGAAGATATATATCAAGCCCATAATGCTAGTGCTGTATTAAGATCGTGTGATTGTTTTGGTATACAAGATGTTCATATTATTGAAAATACAAACGAATATACCGTTAGTAGAGATGTAGCTTTAGGCTCATCGAAATGGGTGAGTATGCATAAATATAATGAGCATGAAAATAACACCTTGTCAGCTATAAAGAAGTTAAAGGCAGATGGGTACCGAGTTGTTGCAACAACACCTCATACAAACGATGTTGAGCTTTATGATTTTGATGTTACAAAAGGTAAGGCAGCATTTGTTTTTGGTACAGAATTAACAGGAATTTCAGATATTGTGAAACAAGAAGCTGATGAATTCGTAAAGATACCAATGTATGGGTTTACTGAAAGTTTTAATATTTCAGTATGTGCAGCTTTAATGTTGCAACACCTATCTCATCAAATTAGGGCTACAAATGTAAACTGGCAACTATCAGAAAATGAGCGAGAATCAATAAAGTTTGATTGGCTGAAATCTTCAATTAAACGATCGGAAGCCATTATTGAAGAATACAAGAGAAGAGATATTTAGTGATAAATATGTAAAAAAAAACGATATTCGTTAGATAATTGATGATTAATGTTGTAAATTATCTGGCATAAAAATTAACCAGCTTAAGGCCCTTTAGACATAAGTCTAATAATATGCTTTAAAGAAAAAAAATTGCTATATGAACTGTATTATTATCGATGATGATAAGTTTTCAACTAAGGTTATAGCTGAATTTATAGAGAAATCTGGAGACCTTAACTTAGTAGGAACTTATGACAATGCTGTTGACGGAATTAATTATTTGAATGGAAAAAATTCTGACGGAATTGACTTATTGTTTCTGGATATTGAGATGCCTGATATGACAGGTATTGATTTATTAAAGACCTTAAATGTATTACCTCAGGTAATTATTTATTCTTCTAAAGAGAAGTACGCATTAGAGTCGTATGAATATAATGTCACAGACTACTTATTAAAACCAGTAAACTATCCGCGTTTTATAAAAGCGGTAAGTAAAGCTAAGGAGAATACTGAAAAGAAAGATGATATTTCAAAAAGTAACTCTGAAATATTCATAAAAAATAACTCATCTCTGGTACGTGTAAAATATGATGATATTTTATGGATAGAAGCCCTAGAGAATTATGTTGTAGTAAATACATTTAAGGATAAGTTTACTATTCACTTTACAATGAAAGCTATTTCTGAGAAAATGCCATCAGATAAGTTTGTAAGAGTGCATCGCTCTTTTATTGTAAATATAGGTAAGATTCGAGTAATAGAAGATAATTCAGTTGTTATAAAAACTGAAATAGGTTCAAAGGTAATCCCAATTGGTAAGTCGTATAAAGAACAATTAATGAATGATATTAATTTAATAACGAAATAGACTTAAAAAGCCGATTTAACTAATTAAATCGGCTTTTTACTTTTTCACATATTGTGAAATAGGAGAATAAAAAAAAGGCAATCCAATTCGAATTGCCTTTCTAGTTTGTAAAATATTTCTTAATAGTTTATTTGAAGTTGGACTCTTAATAGCTGTCCATTTTGATGATTTCCTGTATTACCATTAACAAAATTACTTAAATCTTCATATCTTCTATCAGAGAAGGTGTAAGTTGTATTTAGTTCCAAAGCAGGAAATGGGGACCACTCAATACCAAGCTCTAATTCTTTAACAGTATAGCTTCTAGCATCTGTCTCGAACTTTTTACCACCATCATAATATTGAGCTCTACAAAATGGCATTAACCACCAATTGTGTTTTCTTTTACCTTTAAATTGATACATTAATTGAGCATATCCACCAATTAAATCTTGTGTGTCAATTGTATTGGTTTCTGGGTCGAACTCAGGCCCTTTACCAATATTAAATTCCGATTGAAACCCAAAAGGTTGTGGGTAAACAATAAAAGTTACTGCAGCTCGCTGATCATTAAACTCATGGTTTAGGGCATTAATATCAGTGCCTTTTACTTTAATATCAGAATCACTTACATCGGTAACAGTATATTTACCAGTGTACCCTTGGATACCAGCTTCCATAAATTGTCCATTATTGAGTTGGAAAGGCCATGTGAAACGAGCCACATAGTGGTAACTACCGTTTCCTGAGTATGTGTTAGCCCTTTGGCCATTATACATACCAAAACCAAGGTTACCGTAGTCTCCTGATCCTTTTAAACCCATCTTTTTTAGGGCTGGGAAGATTGCTCTATTCTTTGTAGATGTCCAATAAACAAAGGCACCCATATCACGCTCATCTTTAACCGCACTATTTAAAGGGTCATTTCTATCAAGACCTAAACGGTATTGTGATGATTGTAGGTTTTCGAATCCATAAGGGATTTTACTTTGTCCTGCTCTAATTCTCCATGTTTCATCCTTAGTAAGGTAGATATCTGCGTAAGCATCACGCAATTGACCTAGGTTTTTACCATCAGAAGCAAAATCTGATTGAAGGTAAAAATAAACTCTTTCATGTATTCTACCAGTTACTTTTAAGCGCATTCGACGTAACGAGAAACCGGTGTTTCCACCATATGTTCTGTCACATTGAGGACATGTTAGGTCCACATTTGATTGGTAGAAATCATTGTTTCGTAATTGCATGTAACCTGAGATCTTAATACGCTCATTCCATTCTTTAGGAACAATCATATCGTTAAGGTTAACATCTTTTGTTTCGGGTAGGGCGTACTCTGATTTTTTGTTGAGTTCAATGCCTTCTTGACCGAAAGCAAATACGGATACTAGCGTGACAAGTATTGTCACAAATAATTGTTTTTTCATTTTAGGAATTTTCCTGATGTGTAATTTCGATTAATTGACCTAATTAATTAATAGGACTTGTACCGGTTAGTACAATTGGTTACTCTGAAATGTGTTAAAATAGATGTGGATATACCCTCCCAAGAATATCCACATCTACTTGGAATTATTTTTTATAATTTACAAGATCACGTTGTGATTTTACAAGGTTGTTCACGTGTAAAATCATATTCTGAGTTTCGTGCAATATGTTAAGATATAACATACTATTTTTTGTTCCTGACTTTTCTTTTCTGATGCGTTTTAACTGTTTCTTACGCATTTCTCTTAAGTCTTCAATTTTGAGCTGAATTGCTTCAGTAAAGTCATTTAAATCCTCATAATCATCGTTATTGATGATGTTGATCGCTCTTTTTAGAAGATCCTTAATGCTTTCAGTTAACTCGTTAAGGTCTTTAAACTGCTCTTCAGAAAATACTGAATGATTGTTATCGATGTGATTATAAAGAGGTGTTACAATAAATGTAATGGCATGTGCCGTTTCTCTTAAATAATCAATTACCTGTACATAATAAAGACTAGAATCGATTTCATTATCCTGCAGTTTTTTAACTGTTTGGTAAATGTTATCTTTTACTTTCTTTATTTTTTTGTTCGAGTTATTAACTTTCTTCTTCTTTTCTCTAAGTTCTTTTCTATCTTCATTTTCAAAATCCTTAAATGTTTTAACATAGATATTAAGAATTTTATTTAGAGATGTTGTAACGGTAGTCTTACATGTATCTAGTATCTTATCCGCTTCAATAGGTCCATCTATTTCTTCAATTTCAAATTCTGATACTTCAGTAGTTTTTGCTGTGCTCTTTTTTGAAATTAGATGTGTTCGGTACATAATGTATCCAGCTACAACAATAAGCGCAAAGATTGCAAAAACACCACCAAGGTTTATAATGTTAGCAATAATGAATGCAACAGTAAATGCCGAGAAAGCAGTGAAGAACCAACCTCCAATTACAGATAATACCCCAGTAACTCTATATACAGCACTTTCGCGTCCCCATGCACCATCTGTTAAAGATGTACCCATAGCTACCATAAATGTAACGTATGTGGTTGATAATGGTAGTTTGTAAGAAGTTGCCATTGCAATTAATATACTTGCAACAACAAGGTTTACTGTTGCCCTGATCATATCAAAAGCAGGTGCATCTTTCCCTAATGCAATACGTTGTTCTTCGTATTTTGTTGAGTCAAATTGCTTCGAAATGAAGTTACTTATTGGTTTTGGGATAATTGTGTTGATAGAATTTGATGCATTAATTGATGATCGAACAATTGAACGAGCAAAAAACGATGAGCCAAATCTTTCATCACCTTCTTGTTGGCGGCTAAGATCTAACGAAGTTTTAACAACTGCTTTAGCTTTTTTAGAGGTCCAAAGTGTAATTACCATTATGATACCTGCAATTACCAATAAATAGGTATCAGTTGCTACTTTTCCGGCTAGGGCAGACATTTTAAAAGTTGTTGGGTCTACATTGCCTGCAGCTTTAAAGAAGCCGTATGATTCCAAACCAGCTAACGGAACCCCAATGAAGTTAACCAAGTCGTTACCAGCAAAGGCCATTGCAAGTGCAAATGTTCCTACCAATACAGTAAACTTTAATATATCTAATTTAAATAAAGCTCTGAATATTTGTAACAATACGGTCCAAGCTACAAAAGAAACACCAATGATAATTAAAGCATTATTGTTAATCCATTCCTTTGTGTCAGAAGTCATGAAAGAAGCGCCTTTTGCTCCTTTAATAAGTATAAAGTATGTAATTGCAGTAATTGCAACACCTCCCCATACGGCACCGATATACTTAAGTCGGTTTTGATAATTAAATGAGAATATTAAACGGGTAATGTACTGAACAATAGCTCCAACACTGAAGGCTACAATTACAGATAATAATATTCCACTAATAATAGCAAGGGCTTTTGCTGTGTTTATATATTCACTTAGTGATGTACTCGGATCATTTGAAACTTTAATAATAGCCAATGCAATAGCTGCACCTAATAGTTCAAAAACTATCGATACAGTGGTTGACGTTGGCATACCAAAGGTGTTGAAGAGATCAAGAAGTAAAACATCGGTAAGCATAACCGCTAAAAAGATATACATGATATCACTAAAAGCGAATAGGTTTGGGTTAAAAATTCCTTTTCGGGCTACTTCCATCATTCCACTTGAAGTAGTTGCACCTACCAGTATACCTACAGCTGCAACAATCATAATTACTTTAAATGAGGCTGCTTTAGAACCTATAGCAGAATTCAAGAAGTTTACAGCGTCATTACTAACACCTACAACCAAATCAGAAATGGCGAGTGCGAAGAGCACCACTACCATAATTAAATAAATATTGTCCATTAAAATTAAGTTAATATTGTTTTAATTTTGCGTTGCAAACATATTGTAAAGCGCAACTAGTTATGTTTTTTATATATTATTTAAATGTTAATTCAATGTTAATATTCAATTGGCAATCTAGGATATTCTGTTCAAGATTACAAAAATATATGGTGTGATTTTTTGATTGTACTTGTATCATTAGATGATTTGATAATGTACAAGTTAACACATTATCTGATCTAAGTGCTTTAAGGGGATATTAAGCTTTGTGGATTAATTCAAATTAAAGTTTAACGATATCTTGCACCAAAATTTAAGTTTTAACGTACCTTTGTTTTAACAAAACCGAATATTTAATAAAGCTGACGTGTATTAGTTCGGCTTAAATTATTAGCACAAATCAATGTCGTTAAATTTTTTATCAGACGGAATTATAGTTGGATTTTTAGCTTCAGTTTCACTCGGACCAATAGGTGTTCTTTGTATTCAGCGTACTCTTAATAAGGGAAAATTATCTGGATTTATTTCAGGCTTAGGTGCTGTAGTTAGTGATACCATATATGCAATTATAGCAAGTTTTAGTATTTCTTATATATTAGGTTTTGTTACAAAGTATGAATTATTCATACAGATATTTGGAGCTCTTGTTTTGATAGGCTTAGGCATTAGCATTTTTATGAGCAATCCGGCCGTGGAATTACGAAAACAGAAAAAAGTGAAGAGTTCTTTATTTCAGGACTTTATTTCCACTTTTTTTCTAACAATCTCAAATCCGCTAGCCATAGGCCTATTTTTGGCATGGTTTGCATTTTTTGAAGTGGTGAAAGAAGATGGTGGATTGCCAGAACATGTAATGTTAATTGGCGGGGTGTTTTTGGGAGCGACTATATGGTGGTTTATGCTGACGTCGGTTATTAATCTTTTTCGTTCAAAAATTAACTTAAGAAGACTTTGGTGGTTAAATAAAATAGCAGGAGCTGCAATTGTTGTATTGGTAATTGTTGCATTTTCTGTTTTTATGATGAATAAAGCTTAGAGTTTATCTTCTATCTTAGAACGGAGAGTTTTCTTCTTTAGACATATGTTTGAACGATAATCTATCCAATAGACGTGGCATACATTTTTTCAGAAATACGGTAAGTTTTCCTTCTAGAAAGGTTAGTACAATGGTTTCCTTCCTTTTCTTGATAGCTTTAATAATTGAAATAGCAACTTCTTCGGCACTCATCATTTTACTCTCTTTGCGAGGAGTGGATCCTTGTTGACTTCCATTATTAGTCAATGCGGTTTTTCTGATATTTGAAGCTGTAAACCCTGGTGCCGCAATTAATACATGTAATCCTGTTTTAAGATTTTCTACCCTTATAGTTTCTAATAAACCGTGCATAGCAAACTTACTTGCTGAGTATCCAGTTCTTCCAGGTAAGCCAATATAGCCAGCAATTGAAGATATGCCTGTAATAGATCCTTTTGATTTTAATAAATATGGTAGAGCATATTTACAGCAGTAAGCCGTTCCCCAAAAATTTACATCCATCAATTGTTTTAATACATCTATCTCTACATCTTTAAAAAGTGCTCGCATTGAAATACCAGCATTATTTATCAGTATGTCAATTTTACCAAAGGCAGATACAGTAGCGTCGATTAAGTGTTTGCAATCATTCTCTATACTTACATCAGTAGTTACAACAATATTATCACATCCAATTGAAGTTAATTCTTCGGAAATAGTAGCCAATTTCTGCGACGATCGAGCTGCTAGAGCAACCTTAGCACCTTGTTTAGCAAACTCTTTAGCGAGAGCTAAGCCTATACCTGAAGAGGCTCCAGTAATTATAACAACTTTGTTCTTCATGAATTCTTTGGTGACGCTATTTTTAAAGTTAAACATATGCTTAACGCAAAAGTAGAAAATGAAGTTTTAAATCCTATAAAAAATTATGGAATAAAAACGGATTTTTAAGTCTTTTTTACATTGGTTGTTTTGTAATCAGTAAAAATCTACCTTACTTTGTAAACTTAATGATTATTGAAAATAAATAAAATAAGATATGGAAATTACAAGAAATAGTTTCGTAAAGCTTACATACGCTCTACGTACAAACGCTGCAGATGGTGAGTTAGTAGAAGAAACAACTCCAGAAAATGCTTTAGAATTTGTTTTCGGAACAGGAAAAATGCTTCCTATGTTTGAAGAGAAATTAGAGGGTTTAACTGCTGGTTCTGAATACAATTTTGAGATTCCTAGTGCTGCTGGTTACGGAGAAATTAATGAAGAAGCAAAAGTTGATATTCCAAAGAATATATTTGAGGTAGAAGGAGCAATTGACGAAGACTTAATTAAAGTTGGAAATGTTGTTCCTATGCAAGATGCTCAAGGAAATCGTTTAAATGGTATCGTATTAGAGATTACTGACGAAACTGTAAAAATGGATTTTAATCATCCTTTAGCTGGAGATGATTTATTTTTCTCAGGATCTGTATTAGAAGTTCGTGAAGCTACAGAGAGTGAATTAGTTGCTGCTGTAGGTGGCGGCGGTTGTGGTTCAGGATGTGGTTGTGGAGATACTGCCGGTGGTGGTTGTGATACAGCGTCTTGTGGATCTGATGGTTCAGGTTCAGGCGGTTGTGGATGTTCATAATTCATACATAAAATGATATAAAAAAAGGGTGCTTATGCACTCTTTTTTTGTTTATAGTAAGCTAATGTCTCTTACTTAGGGGTAATCCCAAATTCTTTTCTATTTTTGTGACATTAATCATATACAGTAGTTATACTGATACAAATTATTAAAAGAAATAACTGATGGCCGGAAATTCATTTGGACAATTTTTTAAACTCACTTCTTTTGGTGAGTCTCATGGAAAAGCTGTAGGTGGTGTTATAGAAGGTGTGAAGCCTGGAATCGATATCGATCTTGATTTTATTCAAGCAGAATTAAATCGTCGCAGACCAGGACAGAGTGCGATTACTACACCTAGAGATGAAAAAGATAAAGTAGAAATTCTTTCCGGTATATTAGATGGCAAAGCAACCGGAACTCCAATTGGTTTTGTTATCTGGAATGCGGATCAACGCTCTAAGGATTATGGAAACATAAAAGATGTATACCGTCCTTCTCATGCAGATTATACTTATCAGCAGAAATATGGAATTAGAGACCACCGTGGGGGAGGTAGATCTTCTGCACGTGAAACCATTGCACGAGTTGTTGCTGGTGCAATAGCTAAATTGGTTCTAAAAAGTTATGATGTTGAAATATCAGCATATACATCTCAGGTAGGTACACTGAAACTTGAGAAACCATATACAGAACTTGATTTATCTAAAACTGAGGATAATATTGTGCGATGCCCTGATGCTGAGGTTGCAGAGCAAATGATTGAGTATATTGATAAAGTACGACAAGATAAGGATTCTGTTGGTGGAGTAATTAGTTGTGTAATTAAGAATTCACCAGTTGGACTTGGAGAACCTGTTTTTGATAAATTTCATGCAGAAATGGGTAAAGCTATGCTAGGAATTAATGCTGTAAAGGGTTTTGATTACGGGATGGGTTTCAAGGCTGCTGAAATGAAAGGATCACAGCATAATGATGAGTTTATTATGGATGCTGATGAAGTAAGAACCAAAACAAACCGTTCAGGAGGAGTTCAAGGTGGAATTACCAATGGTGAAGATATCTATATGAATGTTGCTTTTAAGCCGATTGCAACAATTTTGAAAGAACAAAATACCGTAAATAAACAAGGAGAGGAGATTGTGTCTACGGTTAAGGGAAGACATGATCCGTGTGTATTGCCACGTGCTGTGCCAATAGTTGAAGCTATGGCAGCTATGGTAATGGTTGATATGATTTATCTCAATAAGATGTATCAATAATTAATTTATTATACTTTTGCAAAGCCTACTTTATAGTAGGCTTTTTTCATTATAATTATTCATCTTCTAATTCTTTTAAATGCTAAAAAGTATTCCTCTATATATTAAAATTATTGTTGCACTCATTTTCGGAATTATATGGGCTGTTTTGTCAAGCTACATGGGGTGGAGTTCTTTTACCAATAACTGGATTTCTCCTTGGGGAGATATTTTTATTGCATTATTAAAATTAATAGCCATTCCTTTGATATTGTTTTCGGTCATAGGAGGTATTGTTGGTCTTGGAAATCCCAAGGATTTAGGAAAAATGGGGGTGAAGACTCTCGGTTTTTATTTAATTACTACAATAACTGCAGTGTCAGTAGGTTTGATATTAGTTAATGTATTTTCACCAGGAAAAACCTTATCAGAAGACGTTAGAGTAGAAAATAGAATTGCCTATGAAGGGTGGGCCAATGAAAATGGAATTGAAATAATAGAGAATAAATCTTTAGTGAATAATGAGGTTTATAAAGCATATTTGTTTGATAAAAGGCAAGTAGAAAATTCCATAGATAAAGAGTTAGATGAAAAATTTAAGAATCGTCTTAATGAAGAATCAGGTCCTCTTCAACCACTGGTAGATATTATACCAGTTAATATATTTAATTCCTTATCTGGGAATGGATCTATGCTGCAAATCATCTTTTTTGCCATCTTTTTTGGTGTGGCCTTATTGTACATTGATAAGGAAAAAGCGAAACCTGTAATTAGTTTAGTAGAGGGGGTAACAGAAGCATTTGTTAAAATGATTGACTTTGTAATGAAAGCATCTCCTCTTTTTGTTTTTGCGCTAATGGCAGGTGTTGTAAATGATATTGCTGGCGATGATCCATCAAAAGTTTTAGAGTTATTCAAAGGTTTAACATGGTATTCATTAACTGTGTCAGGAGGTTTATTTATTATGGCCTTTATTCTTTATCCAAGCTTGTTAAAACTACTAAGGGGCTCATTCAAGTTTAAAGATTTCTTTGTTGGTATTAGTCCTGCGCAAGCCTTAGCATTTTCAACTAGTTCAAGTGCGGCAACTTTGCCAGTCACATTAGAGTGTGTAGAAGATAACTTGAAAGTGGATAAAAGAACAGCAAGTTTTGTTTTACCCATTGGTGCTACTATTAATATGGATGGAACAAGTTTGTACCAAGCGATTGCGGTAATATTTTTAGCCCAAATTCATATGATTGATTTAAGCTTGGGACAGCAAATGGCGGTTGTGCTAACAGCAACTTTGGCAAGTATTGGCTCAGCTGCAATACCTAGTGCCGGATTGGTTATGCTTATGGTTGTGCTTGAGTCAGTAGGGCTAAATCCTGCTTGGATTGCTATAATATTACCAGTGGACCGTATTCTTGATATGATGCGTACAGTGGTTAATGTTACAGGAGATGCAACAGTTTGCTTGCTTGTTGATAATAAAAAAGCTCCTTCTCCAAATTAGGAGAAAGAGCTTGATATTTTATCGAGTCTTTAGGTTTTATAAAAGTGATTTTACAACTTCTAAAGTTTTATCAAAATTAGGTTCATCAGTTATCTCTGATACATACTCAACGTATTTTACAACACCATCTTTATCTACAACCACACCACCTCTGGCTAGTAAACGTAGTTCCTCTACAACAAAACCATATTTAGCACCAAAATCTAAATCTTTATGATCAGACAGAGTGATAATGTTCTCTAGGCCTTCGGCACCGCAGAATCTTGATTGTGCAAATGGTAAATCGCAAGAAATAGAAAGTACCACAGTATCTTCTAATTCGTTTGCAGCAACATTAAATTTGCGATTTTGAGCAGCACAAACTCCTGTATCAATAGATGGATATACTGTTAATACAACTACTTTCCCTTTATAATCTGATAATTTAGCAGGTGTTAAGTCCCCTTTTAATACAGTAAAATCTGGAGCTACATCGCCTACTTTTATTTCGTTTCCAACTAAAGTTACCGGGTTTCCGGCAAAAGTTACGTCAATATTATTCTTATTCATTTGTTTATCTTTAAGTGTTTTTATCTAAACAGCACAATGCAAAAAATGTTGTTGCTACTGCAAATATTATTTTAACAGGATTGAAAAATTTATTCCTTATCTAGGACTATGTAAAAAGTACTTCCCTTTTCAGGAGATGAGTCTAGTTCTATTTTTCCATTCAATAAAGTAGTAAGTCCATTGCAAATAGCTAAACCTAAACCAACCCCATCATTGGTATTGATATGAATGGTTTCATCAATAGAGAAACGGTCGAAAACCCTTTTTTTAGCTTCTTCAGAAATTCCTTTGCCATCATCAGAAACATATAGTCTGAAATTGTTTTCTTCTTCTATTAAACCATATTCCACATGGCCTTTTTCAGTGTACTTTACTGCATTGTAAATAAGGTTTGATAATATCTGAAATATTATACTTTCATCTGATTCTATGAGAATATTCTCCTTTTGTAGTTTATAACCAATTGTGACTGTTTTGTTAACTGGTATCTGAGATAGATGCTTTTGCCTTAATCTATCAAAAGTACTTTTAATCAGGAACGATTTTTTATGAACGTTTATCGAATTTGATTCAAGTTTAGAGGCCTCTACCATGTTGTTAATTATTCTGAGGAGTTTATTCCCATTATCTTTAATTAAATTTTGATAAAGGTTTTGAGTAGATTTATCGATATTGTCATCCATTAAAATATCAGAAAACCCTATAATAGCATGCATTGGCGTTCTAATTTCATGACTCATATTGGCAAGAAAAGAAGAGATGATTTTCTCTGATCTTTTTGCTTTCTCTTTTTCATTTATGAGATGTTCTTTAATAAGGTATAGTATCGGTATCTCAATAAGTAGGAATATTATAAAAACTATAAATACATCATAAAAACGGAAAGTCATATTTGAATATCCAACAATAGTTTCAGGGTAGATTAGTTCAATAATGAATAGTGCACATATATTTAACCATGCCAGCACCACAATAAGTCCTTTGTTTTTTATTTTTATAATAAATAGAAAGATTGGAAGAATAGCCTGAAATATAATTACGGTAGGGCCTAAGCTGCCACCATTTGTAAACCATACTATATTTATGGCACTAAAAACTGATAATATAATTAGAGGTTTGCATAGTCTTGAACTTGAGTTATTTTTGCATATTAATAATAGTATTCCATAAAAAAAAGAGAACCCTACAGTTATATATGTAAAGCTAGGAGGTAAGTCTAGAGCAATGTTTATAAATGTAGATAATACAGAAACAGCAAAGCATATGGCTACAAAATATCTAGTCATACTATCGGTGTCTATTATGTTTAGAATATATTCCAATAGTTTAATAGGGCGTTTCTTTGGGAAACGAGTTTTTTTCTTAGACAGCATGTTGCATTTGGTGTGAGTTTGTTGCGAATATATGAAAAATGATTTAGTAAATAAAATTATGATAGATACTAATTGGATTTATTATTGGTATTTATCCTTATTGTTACAAAATAGGGACAATTATATTTCAGTAATTACTGTGTCATTAACAATATAAAAGTATATTTTTGTGGCCCTTATTAATCACTACTAAGATTACAAAATGCTCAACGGACATGGCAATTCACACTTTAATATAAAGGAGCCAATTCAGAAAGACTTTAGTTCCAATATTTGGTATAGAGGTTTAAATACTAATTTATCAGTTTACCTTGAAAGTACAATACATAATGTAATTAACTACCCTGTTGTTGATGCTATTAATTTGCAGCAAATTGTCGCCAATTCATATGGATTAACTCATAATTCAGTTTGTATCACTAACGGTGCAACTGAAGCATTTTATTTAATTGCACATGCTTTTAGTTGTCAGAAGTCGTTAATTGTTATTCCTTCGTTTTCAGAGTATAATGATGCACCTCTATTATATAAACATTCAATTGAAACAATTAGAAGTGCAGATTTAGATAAGGTAAAAGATTCTGATGCAAATTTGGTTTGGATTGGTAATCCTAATAACCCAGATGGTAAAGTACTGCAAATACATACCATTGAAGAATTACTAAAGGAAAATAAGGAAAAGGTTTTTGTTATTGATGAAGCTTATGCTGAGGTTTGTAATAAATTTAGTTCTGCAATTAGTTTAATCTCTCAATATGATAATGTAATTATAGTAAAATCAATGACTAAGCAATGTGTTATTCCTGGTTTACGATTGGGCTACTTTATTGCAAATGAAGCTCTCAGAGATAAGGTTGCCGCTTATAGAATGCCATGGAGTGTTAATAGTATAGCGCTTGATGCAGGTAGTTATATTTTTAATCATCTTGATGACTTTACAATTGATACTAAAGAATTAAAAAAAGAATCACTTCAATTTCAAAATACGGTTAACGCAATTGATGGCATAGAAGTAATTCCATCGGAAACCAATTACTTTTTATGTAAGCTGATCAATCATAAGGCTGCTGATTTGCAGAGGTACTTAATCAGTAATTACGGATTTTTAATACGTGAAGCTTCAAATTTCGAAGGACTTGATGCGTCTTATTTCAGATTGGCAATTCAAGGAGAAGATTATAATATCCAATGCGCTAATGCCATTAAAGAATTTGTAAGCAAATGATGTCTACAGAATATATCACTTTACTCGCCTTATTAATAGGTTTTATACTAGATGCTATTATTGGAGATCCCTATTCATGGCCTCATCCTATAAAACTATTTGGAAACTGTATTGCTTTCGGTGAGAAGAAGCTCAATACTAAAAAGAATAGATTTGCCAAGGGAGCAGTATTAACAAGTTTATTAATTGGATTGAGTTATGGAGCTTTTTATTTCATAGCAGAGTTTTCGGCACAGCATGCAATAGCTAGTCTTGTAATAGTATCGGTGTTTGTTTTTTATGGCTTAGCTAATCATACTTTAATTAAGGAAGGTTTAAAAGTAAACTCTGTGTTGGAGTTGGAAGGTTTAGAAGCGGGTAGAAAGCAGCTAAGCTATATAGTAGGAAGAGATACCAGCCAATTAAGTGCGCAAGAAATTCGCACTGCTGTTCTTGAAACTTTAGCCGAAAACCTTAGCGATGGAGTAATAGCACCAATGTTTTATTATGCGATTGGCGGTATACCGGCAATGTTTGCTTACAAGATGATTAATACGCTTGACTCTATGATTGGGTATAAAAGTGAGCGCTATTTTTATTTTGGAAAGTTTGCTGCCATAGTTGATGATATTGCGAACTATATACCAGCACGTTTGACTGCATTATTAATGGTGCTTGTATCTTTTAGTTATAGAGGTTTTAGCTTCATATTTAAGTTTGGACATAAGCATGCAAGTCCCAATGCCGGCTACCCTGAATCAGCTTTAGCGGGTATTTTAAATTGTAGATTTGGAGGCCCGAATGTATATCATGGAAAGCTAGTAGACAAGCCTTATATTGGAGAAAACGAAAGAGAAATAACTTTTCAGGATATAAAAAAAGCAGCTGTGGTTAATGCAGCTACTTCTTTTGTAATGTTGATATTGTGCTCTATTTATTTGATGTACTAATTGGTTATAATAAAAAAGAAGGAAATTAGTTTTCCTTCTTCTCAAGGTATTTTATTAAAGTTTAATTTTTAAACTCTTGAATCATTTCATCAATTGATTTGTGTTTACGTTGTGTTACTTTCTGATAGTCGGAAATGCCATCAAATTTTCCAGTTCTAATCCCTTCATAAATTCCGCCAATTACTGTGCCCATAAATTCGCCCAAGGCTTCTTTGCGGTCATTAACATAGTCTGCAACCGAAATGCTTTTGTATACCAAGTTAGTATCAAAGTTCTTATTAATGGCACTAGCTAGTTCTTGTTGAGAAATTGGTTCTCCAAATAAACTATAAGTTCCACCAATTAGGCTATCGTTAATTAGCATTTTAAAATAAGCAAAAGCCAATTCTTGGCGCGAAGTGTACCCACATCGTCCATCACCAGAACAGTTGATTATACCGCCTTCTTTGGTATAAGTATCTATATATTGTAAATCAGGCTCAATATAAATACCGTTTCTCCCAATAGCCCATTGCAAGCCCGAGTTTCGTATATCCTCTTCTGTTTGGCGGTTACTTGCCACAATGGGGCTAAAAGCATTGCCTTCCTCGGCACCGAATATACTAGTATAAACTATTTTTTTTACACCATTGCTTTTGGCTGCTTCTATTACATTACGATGTTGTTGAATACGTTTATCTGGATGATCCATACCTGATACCAGAAGTACAGCATCAATACCTTTTAATGCTTCTGTAAAATCTTCCTTATTGTTATAATCTCCTTTTCTGATTTCAACGCCAAGTGATTTCGCTTTTTCAGGGGTGCGTGCTATACCAACTATATTTTCTGCACCTATTTCGCTTATTAGGTGTTTTATAATGGTACTTCCTAAATTTCCGCTTGCTGTTGTTACTGCAATTTTTTGTGTAGTCATTTTATTTCAATTTTAAGGAGTTTTTATATTGCTTGATAATCTGTTTCCTATAATTTCAAAGTGAATTATAAACCCTATAGTTAGTAAGGTACTAAATTTATTATTAGGTATGGAATAGGCATTTTTCGTGTAGATAGCCCACCAACAAAATGTTGAACTAGTGATGTGGCGGTGTAAGTACCTTTTACATTTGCGTAATGTGGTATTATCAATAAAAAAGTAGCAATGTGTAATAGGAGATGGGCTGTATGGGTGGCTAAAACTACCTTTACCGACATGTTTTAGTACTAAATTTCGGACAAAATGGTATTTACAAAATGTTTTTTCGATTTTTTCGGCGAATATGAACCATCTAGATTTATGGGATACCATTTTCGCCTCATGGTTGAGCCTTCCCGTTTATGTTGTTGGTATTTTGGGCAGTGAGGCATACCATCAAAATTTCGGAGGAGGTACTTTTCGCCAGTGGTTCAAGATATCAACATTTGTGTGATGCATATTTTGATAGGTGAACCATTGTTTCGCGCTTGTGTAGTTAGTTGTTTCTTGGGCTTGTTTGAGAGGCAGTGGAATGTGCAAGGGAGTTTATTATTGATGCATACTGCGAACCCAGTTGGCTTAGGGATAGGAGCGGCATCCTTTGTGAGCCCTTTTTGGCGAAGCAAAGATACAGCGGATTGCCCGACCCGCAGGGGAAGCCCCAAATATTTAGGGTTTTGGAAAAATTAAAAGGTTTGTGGTTAAATAAGAAGTCCTAATCCGCAACTGCAGATTAGGACTTGGGTATATTTTATATCTGTTACGCGTGAAGCAGAAATAGCGCAGGTCGTTTGTGTAGTTCTGGTATTTCTTTTTTCCACTGGTTAGCAGTTTTTGTTTTAACGTATTCTGTTTCTAAAGTAATATCGCAGGCTATGCAAATGCGGGTATTGCCTTTGCAGGTAGCCAAAATATCTTTAAGCAATTGGTTGTTACGGAAAGGTGCTTCGATAAATAACTGTGTTTGGTTTTCGGAGAGAGAACGGCCTTCGAGCTGTTTGATTTTTTTAGTTCGTTCATCGGTTTTAATGGGAATGTATCCGTTAAAGGCAAAGCTTTGTCCGTTCATACCCGAAGCCATTAGGGCAAGCAGGATAGATGATGGACCAACCAAAGGAACTACTTTGATGCCCAAGAAGTGTGCTGTAGCAACTATATCGGCACCCGGATCGGCAACGCCAGGGCAGCCTGCTTCTGATATAACACCCATATCGTTTCCGGCTTTTGCAGCATTCAGAAAACTACTTTTTTCTTTATCGGTGGTGCGCTTATTTAATACGTAAAAGGTAAGCTCATCAATATTTATTGACCTATCAAGTTTTTTTAAATACCTACGCGTGGTTCTAACATCCTCAACAATAAAATGCTTTATTTCTTTTACCATACCAATGATGTCATTCGGAATTACACGCTCTATAGTACTATCACCTAAAGTTGTAGGAATTAAATATAATTGACCTGCCATATTAATTTTGTTTTGTATACTGTTTATTGTGGAGGCGCAAAAGTACAAAAAGCTTTGTTTATTTAGGGTTACAGAGCTTAATAAATGAAAAAATACGAGGTTATAAAGTGAAAAAATGTAATTTAGCACAGCAAATGCATGCATTGTATTTAAATGAATACTGCGAGTAAGCAAATCCTAATTTAGCATATATCGAATTTTGTTATTTCAAATTTATCAGATTCTATGAATATTAAATCTCTTATTATAACCACATTTTTATTTTTCTGTATCATTGGTAGTGCACAGTCTTATGATCTCAGGTATCAGCTTGAGCTTGGAAAGACCTATAAATTCTATCAGGCTACGGAATTAAATATTACGCAAACTATTGGTCCGATGGATCAAGAGGTGGATAATTCATTTAGAGGTATTACTCGATTTACACCTACAAAAATTGAGGGAGAGAATATCACCCTGAAAGTTGCTTTTGAAACTTTATCGGTTCAAATTAAAAGTATGTTTTTTAATGTGTTATACGATTCGAGTTTACCAGTTGAGAAAACAGATAACATTGGTTTGATGTACGATGGTATTGTGAATAAGGATTTTACCATGGTAATTACCCCAAAAGGTAAAGTGATTTCGGTTGATGGAATGGATCAGATTATTGAGGATGCTGCTGAAGCTTTAATTTATGCTTCAACACGATCATTGGAGCGTATTAAAGGGACTATGAATTCGCATTTTGGTGAAGAATCGTTGAAGGGTAATATGGAAATGATTTTGTCTATTTATCCTGATGAAAAGCAGAAGGTTGGAGACAAATGGACTACGGAAACGCGTTTAACATCGGCATTGCAAGCTGATTTAATGAGTAATTGGACATTAGAATCGGCCGATAATAATAATTGGATTATTTCTAGCGTGGGAAAAGTGTCGGCCGATGCTCAGGAGGCCAATATGGATGGCATGTTGATGCGTTTTAATTTAAACGGAAATAACCATTCAAAATTTACAGTTAACCAGAACGATGGTTGGTTTGAAAAGGGATGGCAGAAACAAAGCATATCGGGCTTTATTGAAATGTTGGGTAAAAAGGAAGGTGAGGAAGATATGCAAATACCGGTTTCAGTAACCTCAAGTACTACTTTAGAAAGAAGATAGGTTTTTAAGTATAATAGATTAAGATATATAGCATAACACGGGCTTAACTTTTAAAGTTAAGCCCGTGTTGTTTTTATGAGATGATATTTTTGGTATTACAGTTTAATAACCTTTTCTACGCTTAAGTTATCATCAGCCTTTATGCGTAATACATACATACCGCTTGCCAAGTCATTAGCATCAACAGTAGAACGGTGTACATTAGATGATTTAATTCGTTTAATGATTTGTCCTGTTTGGTTTAGTATTTCTATTTCAAGATTATCTATCGAAGTATCGAAAGTAATATTAAAACTATTTTTTATTGGGTTTGGGTAAACGGTGCAAATGTTATCAAATATCTGATTAATTGCAGTAGCTTCATCAAGAGTAGCATCGTTATAGGTTGAGCTGTATCCTGGGAACACCACATCGGCAGTATTACCAACCATATCTTCTCCGAACCAAAGAATACGGTGAGGATGTCCATCACCTCTGTCGTGATCAAACCAGGCCGGTTTTACGTCTTTGAATTCTCTAATCCAATCGGCACCTTGCCCTACTAGTTCATCAATAATATCCTGCACAGGCTTTCCGTCAATGCTTCCGCTTAATTGCTTTTCGGGGTTAACATTAACATCGAATAATTTCCACTGACCATTGCCTCCTTTGCGAGTGATGCGGTAAGGATAAGAGATTATAGCTGCGTTGTGGAATCCGTTTTGCGGACGAAGTACATGAATTGTTTGGTTGGGCCTTACTTCTTCACCAGCCAACATTTTATCCATAAAGTCTAATCCATCAATGGTTTTAGTAATTGGGATTGTTCCTCCTGCTAAGTTTACAAAAGTAGGATACAAATCGAGTGCGCTAATTTGGTATGGATAAGTACTTGGTGTTTCAATTTGATTAGGCCAATGTATAAAGAAAGGAACTCTATGTCCTCCTTCATCTACACTACCTTTTAATGAGTTGAGCGGATAATTTACAGCTCCCTTACTAAAGGTATACCCACCATTATCGCTAAAGAATACAATAAGGGTGTTATCCATAATATTCATGTCCTTTAACTTTTGAGTCAGTCTACCTATGTTTTTATCTAAATTAGCCACCATTGTAGCGTACACAATACGTGCATCAACCATTTTTTCAAATAGTCGTTCTTCAGCTAAAATGCGTTCTGCATTTTTTTCTTCTTCCGTAAGGTCGTTCCAAACACGGCCATCGTCTTCAACATAACTTTGAGCTTCCTTATCAACATTATTGCTTTTTGAAACCGGGTCCGAAGTGCGAATGTAACCACCATCAATTCTAATGTTTTGTTCAAAAGCAGGGTTGTCAATTAAGAATTGATCAATTTCATTTTGCGGAGCTTGCAGAGGAGTATGAGGTGCATTGTATGCAAGGTACATTAGTAAAGGATTATCAGCATCACCGCCTTTTCTATCAATAAAGTCGATGGCTTGATCGGTCAGAATATCGGTTAAATATTCATCAGAGCCAAATTCTTTTCTATCCACATAGTCTCGGTTTCTTTGTAAAGGATCAAGATACTCGTTTGTATTAGGATTATCCTTAGGAGCATTATAATCTGCATGATCCTCTGGATTTTTGTACCATACATTATCGTATTCGCTTCTGAAGTAGTTTTTTCCTCCTCCTAAAAAGCCAAAGAATTCATCAAACCCTCTATCCATAGGTTGATATTTTCCTTCGGTAAAACCTAAATGCCATTTACCAAGTGCCATTGAATGATATCCGGTTTGGTCAACAACCTTTGACCAATAAATTTCATTTTCAGGAATCCCTAAAGTAGTGGTGATATCATTGGGTAGGTTATATTGAGCACCAATTCGGTGTGGGTAAATACCTGTCATAATAGCTGCTCTACTTGGTCCACAGAATGGGTGAGCCACGTGTGCACTTGAGCAAATAATACCATTAGTGGCTAGGGCATCTAGTTGCGGAGTTGGTATTACGCCTCTATCTGCAGGATAATTCGGGTCGCGATTAAATCCTACATCCCCATATCCAAGATCATCTGCTAATATTACAATGATATTAGGGCGTGTTCCTTGGGTTTGCGAATAGACGGTAAAAGTGATGCCAAGTAAAAAGAGGAGAATAGATGTAAATTTTAAGTTCATAGTTGTTGCTTTGTGTAAATAATTATTAAGATCTGTTAATTATGTTGCAATATTAACAGATTCTTAGCTCGAACTATTCCTGAAATTTACCTCAAAATGGTACTATTTTACCTTCCTAAAAAATGGCTTATGATATTAAAAATGTAAGTGGTTGTAATTATTTATCACACCTGTTGTTGTCCTATAGCTATTAAGTTATCATCAATTTTTTCTATTGTTTCCATCTGTGATAAACACGAAGTTAAATTGGGATTTTGTAAGGCCCATAGGTACGACTTTGCAAACTTAGATAAATTCTCATCAGGAATAATTGAATTCAATTTATCTACAATCCAATCAGGTTTATTATCCATAACGTAAAGCCTTGAAACCTTCATTGCAATTAATCCCATACCAGATTGCTTGGCTCTATACATAGCTGCGTCAACAGCTGCATGATTGGCGATATTGTATGCGAGCATGGCCACATCGTAGTAAGACAAATCTGTGGCTGCCTCTAAATTGCCATTTACATCATTATGAAAAGATAGTGCTGAAGCACGGATTAATCCTTTTTGTTTAAACTCTGAAAATAACTCTTGAAGGATATCATCTTTTAAATCAGGTTCTGAAGAACCGTGTGGACAAAATAAAACATCAACATAATCAACCTGCATCCGTTTTAGCGAATCTTCAAGTAATTTATAAGTATGCTTTTTAATCTCTTGTTTCCACTCTTTCTTCATGCCATATTTTTGCAAAACAATATGCCATAGGTACGATTTTTTCAGTTGGTTCTCTTGTCCATTGAAATAGTTGAAATGATAACCAGGTCTTAAAACCATTCTGTTGGCCAAAAGAGCATCAGCTTCTGCACGTAAATTCTCTTGTTCGCTCGTTGAAAGCGTATCAAATATCTTCTTCATATACTTACCTTTTCCATAACCGCTAAGCTTTGTGGTAAGAAAAACCTTTTCACGGTTCCCTCTCAGTTTAAAATACTTTCCAATATTTTCTTCCACCTTACCTTGTCCGTATGCAAAAGCACAGTCGAAATAATTAATGCCACGTTCAATACTAGCATCAAGAACTGGGTAACATTCTTCGGTTTGATAAGGAAATGTGCCCATTCCAAGCTCAGAAACCATCATTCCAGTTCTTCCTAGCATTCGATATTGCATGCCATCCTTTTTATTTCGCCAAATTGGTTCAATATCTTTATTTTCTGAGATAACTTTCGTGTTTTGATCACAAGCACTTATTAATGATGGTGCTGAGATTAGGCCTAATGATGATGCAACAGATTTTTGAATAAATTTTCTGCGAGAGTCTTTCTGCTTATTCATAATATTAGTTATAAGTTTCAGTACACCAATATATTGAATTTTGAAACGAATAGAAATGCAAAAAGGTTAATGCGATGTTAATGCTCCTAAAGAATAGTAGGTTAAATTAAAACGAAAGAAGCCATGTATTTTATCCTGTGTGAATAAAATATATGGCTCCGCGAAATTATAAAAGAATAAGATATTACAAATTAACTCTTAAAAAGAACTTCGTTACCGTCAACTCGGGTTACCCATTTTTTCATTTTCTTTTGAATTACTCTAAAGTGATGTTCTTCATCAGGAGTAATTAACGAAAGAGCTTCGCCCGGATTTTCTGCTCGCCCTGTTCGACCTATTCTGTGTACAAAATCTTTTGGGGAGCGAGGTAGCTCATAGTTGATAACATAGGGTAAGAATTCAATATCAATACCACGTGCTAATAAATCGGTAGAAACTAATACTCTGAGGTGTTTGTATTTAAACTTGGTAAGCAAGTCCATTCTGGCGCCTTGACTTTTCTTACTGTGTATTGGTCGGGCATCAATACCATTTGCTCTTAGTTTATTGGCCACCCAATCAGCACGTTTTGCCGAAGCGGTAAATACCAATACCTGGTGCATATCTTTACTTTCGATAAGGTGACGCAATAATGGTCCCTTGTTTTCATCATCAACATAATAGGCTAGTTGCTGAATTAAATCTAAAGGATCTTTATCTTCATCAATCTTAATTATTTGTGGATTATGAAGTAGTAATTTCTCTACCTTTTGTACTTCGGGACTTAAGGTTGCAGAGAATAATAAGTTCTGACGTTTCTTTGGAAGTCTGCTAAAAATTTGGTCCATTTCATCCTTAAATCCAAGATTCAACATCTTATCTGCTTCATCAAGAACTAAGGTTTCAATTTCGGATATATTAATGGCATTAGCTTCTTCAAGTTCAATTAATCTACCTGGCGTAGCAATAACAATTTCAGCTCCTTGTAATGCTTGCATTTGAGGATTTATAGCAACGCCACCGAAAACAGCCACCGTTTTTATTCTTTTCTCAAGGTCGATACTAAACGATTTGAAAACGGCTTCAACCTGAACAGCTAATTCGCGAGTCGGCACCAAAACTAAAGCTTTTGCATGTCGGTTTTTAGCTTCTTTGCTATCCTGTAAATTACTCAATATAGGTAAAACATAACTGGCAGTTTTTCCCGATCCTGTTTTAGCTATACCTAGTAAATCCTGCTTTTTTAGCAGCACAGGTATGGCTTCCTTTTGAATAGGGTAAGCTTCGCTAAAATTTAGTTTACTTAATATGTTTAATATTGATTGGGGTAATCCTAATTGGAGAAACGACATATATTCATTTTTTTATTGCACGGCAAAGGTAGTTTAAATAGTTCAGCTTACGAATGCACCCGCATAAATAAAGAGTGATCGTGTTTTTTAGGTAAATATTAATATTTGCTAGTAAAAAGATACGTAAATTGAAGGGAGAGGTATTGAAGTTGTTTCAAGTTGTATTGAAAATCTGCGAGTAACATTTTGATTACATTGACTTCTGCTAATTTTTATTCCGTAGCTATGGCTATGCAATTAAAAATTGAGATTTGTCACTGAAAATCAAACTATCACTCTCGAAATTTCCCTACAACATTAAACAACATCATTGTTAAATTTAAAAACTACTATTATGAAAAAAGGTGAAATTGCAGGAAAAGTTCCTCAGATGGTTGATTTAAAAGATGCTGTAACTTATGCTTGGTGTGCTTGTGGTAAATCGGCCAATCAGCCCTATTGTGATGGTTCTCATCAAGGCACTGATTTTGAGCCAAAAATATTTACTGTTGATAAGCCTATTAAGGCGGCATTGTGTATGTGTAAACAAACCAATAATCCACCATACTGTGATGGTTCGCACAATAAACTGTAAACCATAATTTGTAATATCTTTTTTATTATTTCTTGAAGCAGCATGTTAGCTTGTAGTATTTAATCTATAAGCACCTCAATACTGGTATCGTATTTGAATACTAATTTTTTTATCAATTAAAAGAAGAATGAGTAGGAAAAATATTATTATCATTTTATTAGTGTGTGCATTCATTCAGGTTCATGCTCAATTATCCGTAATGTCGTTTAATATAAAGTTTGATACGGCTAATGATGGAGATAATTCGTGGGATTTTAGAAAGTCTGAAGTGGTTGATTTACTATCGTTTTATCACCCTGATTTTTTTGGTCTTCAGGAAGCCGTTAATAATCAAGTTGATTTCATAAATCACCAACTAGAAGCTTATAATTATATTGGAATTGGCCGCGAAGGAGCAGAAAGTGTTAGTGAAGGTGTACAAATATTTTATGATACGATAAAATACAAATTGATTGATACAAACACGTTTTGGCTTTCAGAAACACCCAACGAGCTTTCAAAAGGATGGGATGCTAGTTATTATCGTATTGCCACTTATGGGTCTTTTGCAGATAGAAGGAGTGGGGATACATTGCATATTTTAAATTGCCATTTGGATAATGATGGAAAGTTAGCTCGAAAAGAAGCCGTAAAGCTTATCGTTAAAACTTTAGATAATTATCAAATAGAGAATCAAAAAGTCATAATAATGGGTGACTTTAATTGTACCGAAGATGATAAGCCTTACTCTATAATTAATAAAGAGTTTGATGATGCTATGAAATTATCAGTCAGAAAACCATACGGTCCCATAGGAACATGGAATGCATACGATACGGAAAGTATTGTAAACAGGCGAATTGATTATATATTTTGTAAGGGCTTTAAAGTTAATACTTACCGCCATATTGATGATAGAAGAGCTAATAATTTATATCCATCAGATCATTTACCTGTGCTCACTGAACTAGAATAAAATATAAAAAGGGAATATTAGCAATGGCCTGTATTCCCTTATTTTAGAAGTTTATCAATGTTTTACTCTAATTAGTTTATTAGTATCGTATCCGCGTAATTTAAGTTTATTTATAAGCATTTTATATGTATCCTCGTTTATATTCGGGGTTCGAGATAAAATCCATAAATACTTATCAGAACTACTTCCTATAAGCGCCCATTGGTAGTCATCATCAAGATCAAGAACAAAGTAATCTCCATAAAAAAACCAGAAAAAGGATACTTTTAGTTTGGCTGGTTCTGCTTTGTTTGGAATATAAGCTTTTCCCTCTGCAGAGCTATACTTGCCATCAAGTCCATTTTTATAGCCTGCATTTAAAACCTTTATTTTTCCGTCATCACGCATACTGTAGGTAGCAGTAACGCCCTCCATTCCTCTCTCAAAACTATGGTCGAAACGAGATATCTCGTACCATTTGCCTAAATATTTATCAATATCTAACTTTTTAACCACGCTTTTATCAATCATAGTATTCTGACTCTTACATGAATTATTAGGGAGTAATAAAAAGCTTAAAATAATAATAGATAATCGCATGGCTTTTGTTTTAAAACTAAACTAGAGTTAATTATTATGATTGAACTGTTCTTAGTTTAGTCCAACTATAATATGAAATTAATAATAGTACAGTCCCTAGCATGGCAGGAGTTGATTCACCATCACCAATCATGATGTGCGCAAAAAATGCAAGTAATAAATCAAAGAAGAATCCAGCGTAAGCCCACTCTTTTAGTGATTGTGAAATATTTGACCATATAGCAATAATACCAAGTATTTTAGCAATGCCTAATGGGTAAATAATGTAACTTGGGTATCCTAAACCTTCGAAGGTTTCACTTACCATTTGATTATTTAAAAAATACATGCCTGCTGACATAAGCATTAGAGCACTAATTAATCCGGTACTTATTAAATAAGCAATTTTTACTTTTTTCATTGTATTTTACTTTTGAGGTTTATAAAATTTTAAAGGACTCAGCTATTGAAACCATGTGGTGCGAAAATAAATTCACTTGTTAGTTTCACAAGTCCAAAACTAATAATAATTATAGTTAGTATAACATGTTTTCTTTTTCCTAAACATGCGATGGTATTTAAATGTTTAAAGTTTGATGATTATAATATTAATTGCCTTCGTAAGTACAAGGTTCTAATAAAAATAGGTTCCGAAACCCAATAAAAAGGTTCCGAACTATAACTCAGAACGATTAAAAGTCTTTATACGTCTACTTTTGCATAATACTTTAAATTATATACTAATGCGAAATCAAAGAATTCTAATCGTCTTTATTTTTTTATCTCTTTTATCAAGAGTTGAAGCACAACAATTATTTCAAAACATAAAAGGAACTGTGCTCGATGCCGACTCTCATCAGCCATTGCCAGGAGTTAATGTTTATATTCTGGATTCAAATCCAACTTTAGGAACAATCACTTCACCTGAAGGTGATTTCTTACTTAATAATGTACCCATTGGGAGACATAACATACAATTTAGTTTTTTAGGCTACGAGGCTGCTATAATTAGGGAGGTTGTAGTTGGCTCCGCTAAAGAAGTTGTACTAAATATAAAACTGAAAGAACAGTTTAATGCCTTGAATGAAATAGTTGTAAAACCAGAAGAGCGGAAGGACAAACCTCAAAACTCTATGGCGACTTTATCGGCGCGTTCTTTTTCAGTGGAAGAAGCTATGCGTTATGCAGGCGGTTGGAATGATCCGGCACGCTTGGCTAGTTCATTTGCAGGAGTTTCAATGGCAGAGGGGGTAAACGATAATGCCATTGTTATTAGAGGTAACGCTCCCAAAGGGATTTTATGGCGACTTGAGGGAGTTGAGATTCCAGCGCCGAACCATTTGAATGGTGTAAATAATGGAGGCGGTATTGAAACGGTTTTTAGTGTTAATATGTTGGCCAATTCTGATTTCTTTACGGGAGCATTTCCTGCGGAATATGGTAATGCAATGTCTGGTGCTTTTGATATGAGATTCAGAACCGGTAATAATCAAAAGCGCGAGTCAACGTTCCAAGTGGGCTCACAGGGAATAGATATCAGTTCAGAGGGACCATTAAAAAAAGGTAGCGAAGCATCTTATTTATTTAACTATCGATATTCTACAATGGGCTTAATAGGTAATATAATGGATGGTAACTTCGGATTGCCAGCATATCAAGATTTAAGCTTTAAGGTGCATTTACCTACAAGTCAGGCTGGGGAATTCTCACTATGGGGTATAGGTGGTTTAAGTTCTGTTGCATTTGATCCTGATAGTGATCCTATGGAGTGGAAAAATACCTTTGATAATAATAAGTACGATACCGGTTCTGATATTGCTGCAACAGGGATGAATCATAAAATAAATATAGGTTCAAAAAGCTATGTTAATACATCGCTTGCGTTAACCTATGATCGATTCACAATGGTGAGTGATCAAATAAATGCAGATCAAAGTTCAGTTGCTCTAGCCAATCATTACGAGGACAATACTAAGTTGATCATTTCATCATATATAAATCATAAATTCAATAATAAACATAGTAATCGAACGGGAATTAATTACACAACGCAATGGTATGATATTGATGTACAAGGTAACCCTAATCCTGAAGAGCAACCTGGATTAATAGAAATTACAGATCAAAATGGAACCGCAGAATACATGCAGTTGTATTCTCAATCGAAATTTAGAATTAAACCAACATGGGACGTAAATGTTGGAATACATGCTAGTTATTATGGTGTAAATAATGAATTGGTCTTTGAGCCACGTTTAGGCAGTACTTGGCGATTTATTCCAATGCACTCCTTTAGCTTGGCGTACGGAAAACACAGTAAATTGGAGCCTTTGCGGTTTTATGAAGCAAGCGGATCAAATGGTGACTTATTAAACCCCGATTTAGCCGTTACTAAAGCGCATCATTTTGTATTCTCGTATGACTATAGAATAAATAGTAATCTAAAATTAAAGGTCGAACCCTATTATCAGCACCTGTATGATGTGCCTGTAGTAGAGGGGAGCACAATATCATTAATTAATTACGAGTGGGATATGTACTTTAGCGATCCTCTGAATAATTCAGGTACAGGTTCTAATGTTGGTGTTGATATTACGCTTGAGCGATATATGAAAGAAGGTTTATACTATATGCTTACGGGTTCTATTTTTGATTCTAAATATATTGGAGGTGATAGAGTTGAATATAATACATCATTCAACCGAAATTTTGTATTCAATTTATTAGGTGGTAAAGAGTGGGCAGTAAAAGGAAATAATACCATCGGGTTAAATGGAAAGCTGACTTATATGGGAGGTAATAGGTTTACTCCTCCTGATCAGGAGGCTTCGCACCAAGCACAAATGGTTGTTTTAGATGAATCAAAGGCATTTGAGTGGCAAGAAGAGAATAAGTTGTTTCTTGATATAGGTATCAATTATCGAATAAATAAATCTAAAGTAGCTCATGTGATAACTATTCAAGCTAAAAATGTACTGATGCAAAGTGAAATGTTTGGTTGGGCTTACGATTTTGAGCAACAGAAAGTGGTTGAACATGGTTTAACCATGATGTATCCATATTTAACGTATAGGTTAGAGTTTTAAATTTGCTAGAATGTTCTCCATGGAATGGTAAATACGAACTTAGATCCAACCCCCAGTTTTGATTCAACTTCGATTTTACCTGCAAGCATGTGAACATAGGAATGAACTATTGCCAAACCTAAGCCTGACCCTTGAACCAGCCTAGAATTATTTCCATTAACTTGGGTAAAACGCTCAAATATATTCGATAATCTATCTTCGGGTATACCAATTCCAGTATCCTTTACCCAAGTTAACAATTGATTTTCGTCCTTACAAAGGTGTATTTCTATTTCACCTTGGTTTGAATAATTAATAGCATTTTTAATTAGGTTTGATAAAATTGAGATAAATTTAGTTAAATCAGTAATAATTAAAGGATCAGAACAATTGTAATCGAGTACAAGTTTTATGTTTTTCTTTTCAGCCAAGGGCTTAAAGAAATTGTATAAGCTATTCATTTCTTCTTTAAGATTTATTTCACTCATACTAAGGGAAACTTGTCCTGCATGAATTTTTGAAATATCAATAATATCATTTATTGTATTTAGCATGCGGTTTCCACTTTCCTGAATGATATCTATAAATTGAATTCTTTCACTTTCACTAATATCAGAACTTTTTAGAATTTCAGAAAATCCGAGAATTCCGTTCATTGGTGTTCTTATCTCATGACTCATATTTGCCAAGAAAGCACTTTTTAAACAATCACTTTCCTCGGCTCTTTCTTTTGCTATCCTAAGTTCCTTTTCTTTATTAAATTGTTCGGTCATATTATGAATAATACCCTGTGTTGCACTTCCATCTTCGTGCGGAATGTAACTTACCGAAATTGTAAGGTTTAATTTCTTATGGTCACTAGTAATTCCATTAATATTATATTGTAAGGATAAAGGTTCTTTTCGTTCTATTTTTTCAAGTCTATCGTTAATAATTTGCATACTATCAGGAGCAGTAATATCCTCTATCTTAATTTCACCATTTATAAATTGCTCTTTAGTATATCCAAAAAGTTCAGCAAATTTGTTATTCACCATTAAAAACTTCCCCTTGTATTGTACAAAAATGGCATCGTAAGAATTTTCAACTAATTCTCGATATTTTGATTCTGAATCGCGTATTTCCTGAGTTTTAATAAACACAAGTCTTTTCATGCTACTCAGCCAATACCAAGTTCCAATATAGCTTACAATAATAATTACAATAATGATAAGTATAATATACCTCAATTTACTTGAAAATTTTACACGAGTTAGATTGGCCCATTTAGAATAGATTTTCTGTGTTTCTTTATCAGAAATAGAATTAGTAACCTTACTCAAAATCTGAAATAACTGCGGGTTTTTATTAGATACAGCAATACATAGTTTGTTGGTATATCCAATTTCTTCACAAATTCTAAGATTAGTTAGCCCCTTCTCACTTATGATATAGGATGCTGAAAGTTGATTAATCACCATCGCATCTATTTCGCCATTAATAAGTCTTTTTATACCATCGTAGTCTGTGATGACTTCTTGAATTATGAGGTCTTTGTGTTTTTTGCGAAGAAATTCTGTTACTGCATAATTCTTTACAGTGGATACTCTTTTTCCATGTAAATCTTTTAAAGTGTAAATGTCAGAATTGTTATTTGTTAAAATAACGTTTGGCATTCGTATAAAAGGTTCTGTAAATAATAAATATTTTTCGCGCTGTGGGGTTTTAGCTATTCCCGTTATTATAAAATCTTTATGATTTTTTGCATAACTAATTGTAGTATCCCAATCTTGCAATTTCTTTTTTGAAAATGTAATATTTATTTGTTCTGTAACAAGTTCTAGATAGTCAACACATATACCCACATGCTTTCCTTCTTCGTTATAGTAGCTATTTGGTGGAGCTTGGTAACCTGCCAGTATTTCAATATTTGTATTCCTCAGATAGTTGTATTCACTATTACTTAACTTAACTTTATTTTGGCCAGGTAGGTAGCTGAAAATAAATAAGCCAATTAGTATATTAAGTAATATAACTTTTATGAACATAGGGCTCTTACTAATTCGTAAACGGAATAGTTTATTATCAAAGATAAAAAAATGAATCAATTCCTTTATTATTTTGATAAAGTAATAATCAACAATCACATACATATTACATATTTATGAAGGAGATTATCAAATAGAAGGCTACATGCTCAATTAAACAAATCAAGTTAAGTAATAATGTTATATTTGCACACTTAACTCATCCAATTTTTACTATGAATTTATACAAGTTTAGCTTTTTAATAATCCTTACAATTATACTGTTTTCGTGCGAAAAGGAAGATGGAATAAGTAAAGAAACCAAGGGTATAAATAAGTTTGTTTACGATTATATGAACCAATATTATTATTGGACAGAAGATATGCCCTCAACAAACCCAATGAGTCAAGCTGATTCTAAAGAATATTTTAATAGCTTATTATTCTCATCAATCGATAAATGGTCTTTCATCACCGATGATTACCAAGGTTTAGTTGATTATTTTAATGGCGTACAAAAAGATTATGGATACTCTATACGCCCATACCTTTGGGAGCAAGGTTCAACAAAAGTAGTTGCTTGTGTTGAGTTTGTTTATCCTAATACTCCTGCTTCTGATGCCGGTTTAAAAAGAGGAGATGTTATTATAAATATTAATGGTGAAGAACTAAGTACAGATAACTATCAAGAGTTATATTCTAGTAATTCAATTCAGTTAGGTTTTGGAAGAATTACTGAAGATAATGAGCTTCAAACACTAAATGAAGAAGTAAACTTAACTGCTGAAGTTATTAGTATTAATCCGATATTGAAAAGTACTATCTTTGAAATGCGCACGGGTCAAACAATTGGATATTTAGCTTATACCTCGTTTATCGATAATTCTGATAAGGATTTAGAACAGTTATTCGCTAATTTTAAGTCTGCAGGTATTGATGAACTGATATTGGATTTAAGATATAATGGGGGAGGTTCAGTAGCCACTGCAAATCTTTTGGCGTCAATGATTGGCCCGTCAGATATAGAGGGTAAGGTTTTTATCAGAACAGATTACAACAAATATTTTAAAGAGTATTTTGATCAGAATTACCCTAATGACGAAACGGTATACATTGATAGGTTTGAAGGGAGTGCAAGTAACCTTGACTTAAGTAGGTTGTATGTGTTAACAACACCTTCAACAGCATCAGCTAGTGAAATGGTAATGTATACTTTATCGCCATACATGGATGTTATTCAAATTGGGGAACAAACTCACGGCAAATATTATGGTTCAGTAACATTAGAAGATGAGGAACGTGATCATGGTTGGGCTATTCAACCAATTGTTATGCGGGCTGAGAATGTAGATAATTCAATAGATTACGCCATTGGGCTAAAGCCTGATATTGAAATGCAAGATGATGTATTTACATACTCAGAATTAGGAAGTCTAGACGATAATATGGTTGCTGTAGCAATTAATGAGATTACAAAAGAATCGAGTACCGCCGAGTTATTAAAATCAACTCAAAAAGGGCGTAATGTTACAACAATAGATAAACCTAATTCGCACCCTTTGCAGAAGGACATGCATATTGTTCTGCCAAAGTAAAAGATATTAAAATTAAAAAGATGAGAGTTATTTTCTGTTGAAATAACTCTTTTTTTATACCCATTAGTCTTTAGGGTTACAGTTTTGATAACCTCCTTCAATAAAGGAATTAAATTTTAAGTGATTTTTTTAAACTAAAAAGCTTTTTACTTGTATACTGTATTAAACAAAATAATATGACAAACTTCTCAGATAAATATAACAAAGCAATACAATTGATTGATGAGGCCTATAAAGGCGATAAGGATAAAGTAAAACTAGATGGCGAAATATATCCGAAGGAGTATTTATACGCACTGCGCATGGTTAAAGAGTTAAAGGCATTTAATTCAGAGGCTAGCGAAGAAGTATATCTGGCAGCGAGATGTCAGCATCTATTTAGATGGGAAATACCACGTAATTCTTACCCTATGGATAGGAAGGGTTATCATGCCTGGAGGACTTTTCTTTATACATATCAGGCTAAAAAATCAGCAGAAATCTTAAACAAAATTGGATATAGTCAAGAGTCGCAATTGCAAATATCTTCAATGATTGAGAAAAAGAATCTGCAATCAGATAGCAATAGTCAGTTACTTGAAGATGTAGTTTGTTTGGTGTTTTTAAAGTATTACATTAATGATTTTATTGAACAGCATAAAGAAAATACCGATAAACTGAAGCGAATTATCTTAAGTACTTGGTTGAAAATGAGTGATAAAGGGCACGAGGCGGCCTTGGGTATTAATTTTGAAGAAAGTGTAAAAAAATTGATATTAGAAGCTGTTAGTTAATTACTATACAGATTATTTTTAGTGATATATGAATAGGCATTTATGGGTACCAAAAAACTGTAGTTTTTTCCTTCTAAAATGCCTTTTCTTATTCTGGTAGAATCAATATTGAAAACTGGCGCTTCAACAATATCAAGGTTAGGAACATCGTCGTGATTTATGATAGGATATCCTGGTCGTGGGTAAACAATTATTTTGTGGTTCTTAATAATCTCATCTATATTCTTCCACTTCATCAATAACTCCAGATTATCTGATCCCATGATTATTGAGAAATTATTTGCAGGATGTAGTTTACGCAATTCGCGCAAAGTAACGTAGGAGTATGATGGAGAAGGAAGTTCTTGTTCTATAGCGCTAACCTTAAACTTAGAATAATTATTGACACAAAGCTCCAACATAGTAATGCGGTGCTTTGTATCAATTAAATCGTTACTCTTTTTAAATGGGTTTTGCGGACTAACCACAAACCAAATTTCGTTTAAATTACTATTCTCAACAATATAATTTGCTAAGGCTAAGTGCCCAATATGAACAGGATTAAACGAGCCAAAAAAGAGGCCAATATTATTCATTTTAGTCATTTATAAACTTAGTAAGTAATTGCTCCGTTTCTAAAACAGCACTTTCTAAATCATTATTAATTACAATATGATCAAAGCCCGATGCATAAGTTAGTTCTTCTTCAGCCTTATCAAGGCGCTGTTGAATAACTTCTGGAGAATCAGTAGCTCTACCTTCTAATCTGCATTTAAGTTCTTGTATTGATGGTGGCTGTATAAAAATGGCTAAAGCCTCATTGCCATACATTTTTTTAAGATTAAGCCCGCCAACAACATCTAAATCAAAAACAATGTTACAGCCCTTGTTAGTTATGCGCTCAACTTCACTTTTTAAAGTACCATAGTATTTATCGGTATATACTTCTTCCCATTCTAAAAGCTCATTTGCTTTTACTTTAGTTCTAAATTCATCTGGGCTTAAAAAGTAATAATCTTTACCATGTTTTTCTTCTCCTCTAGGCTTTCTAGTAGTGGCCGAAATAGAAAACTCCATTTTAAAATCTTTATCAAGTAAACGTTTTACAATTGTAGTTTTACCTGATCCTGATGGAGCAGAAAATATAATTAATTTTCCTTTTCTCATGTAGTGTGCTAAATATTTGGTGAGTTATAGAATATTTAAATTCTGTTCCTTAATTTTTTCCAACTCATCTTTCATCTGAATTACTAATTTCTGAATTTCAGCATGATTGGCTTTAGAACCCATGGTGTTTATTTCTCTTCCAATTTCTTGAGCAATAAATCCGAGTTTTTTACCCACTAGTTCTTCCTTCTCAACTGTTTCAGTAAAATAATCAAGATGATTTGTTAAACGCACTTTCTCTTCTGTTACATCTAACTTTTCAAGATAATAGATCATCTCTTGCTCAAATCTATTTTGATCGATGGTAATTTTATCTTTGAGTTCGTTTAGTTGATCTAAAATGCGAGTGCGGACTTTTTCAATGCGCTCCGTCTCATAAGGCTCTATTTGAAGCATTAATGAACGTATATTTTCAATTCGTTCAATAATATCAATTTTTAAAACTTCACCCTCTTGGGCTCTAAATTCGTTGATATTAGAAAGAGCTTCTTTAAAAGAGGTGAAAATTAACTTCCACTCTTCTTCATCCAATTCATTCTGTTCAATTTTAACCGTATCGGGTAAAGGCATTATTGTTTTTAAGATATCAGCGTTATCGCTCAATCCTAGTTTATCTGAAATAGGTTTAATTTGATTATAGTAATTTTCAATAACTGGCGCATTTATTATTGCATTTTTCTCAGACCCATGAAAATCTATATAAAAACCAACATCTACTTTTCCTCTTCCTATTTGGCTCGATAGTTCATTACGTAATACTAAATCCTTTTGACGGTATAGGTTTGGTAAGCGCATGTTTACATCTAACTGCTTACTATTTAAAGATTTTATTTCAATGCTAATCTTTTTATCTGGTAATTCACAAATGGCTTTACCAAACCCTGTCATCGACTTTATCATATTCCTATAATTTCTAATTTATCGCACAAAGGTAACCTTTTAAAGTAAAAATATTCAAAAAAAAATAAATGCGTTTATGCCAATAAATACAGGGCTTTATAGATGTATATCGAATATCTTGTTTATGTTTTTATAAAAAAGATTAAACAAAAATATTATTTCAGGGTTCTACTATCGAACTTATTAAATTGCTTTTCAAGCGCGCAGAAAAAGTCAATTTAACGCATATATAAATTTTACCTAGTTGTGAGTACAGAAAATTAGAACTCATTACTACTAATTTCTTTGAAAACGATAAAATTGAGAACGATGAAAACTTTACAATTAAAATGGTACTATGCGATTATTGCAATTTTTATTTTAAATATAACATTTGTCGCGTGTGATGACGATGATGATCAGGAAATGCTTCAAGAAATGATTGAGGATGAAGTTGAGGATGTGGTCGGTAATACTATTGTTGATATAGCAGTTGAAAGTAGTGATTTTTCAATATTAGTTGAAGCTCTAACAAAAGCTGATTTGGTAAGTGCCTTAAACGGTTCAACTGAGTATACTGTATTTGCTCCAACTAATGATGCTTTTAAAATGCTATTAGAAGAGTTAGGATTAAATTCATTAGATGATGTTCCTGAAGATCAGCTGAAAGCAATTCTGTTATATCATGTTGTATCAGGTAAAAACACTTCAAGTAAATTAATGTCCGGTTACTACAGCAGTATTAGTCCTAAAACCGATATGTATAATTATTCAATCTACTTTAATAAGGATGATTTAATGCTTAACGCGAGGGCAAAAGTTACACAACCTGATATAATGGCTGATAACGGTGTAATTCATGTAATAAATAAGGTAATACTTCCAGCATCAATTACAGATCATGCAATTGCTAATAGTGGTTTATCAAGTTTAACGGCTGCTGTTGTTAAGGCAGACCTTGCAGCTACTTTGGATGATGATTCGAATGATTTTACAGTATTCGCCCCAACTAATGATGCTTTTTCTATGTTGTTTGAAGATTTAAATGTAACGCTTGATGACTTATCAAAAGAGGATCTTACCCCGATATTATTACACCATGTAGTAAATACTTTTGTACCTGCAGCTAATGTGCAAAGTGGTTATGTGAACACATTATCAATGGGTCAAGGTAATTATTTAAGCTCCTTAATTAATGTTTCAGATGCTGGAGTAATGGTTGATAATTCAATGGTTGTGTTAACTGATGTGGTTGCAACAAATGGTATAATACATGTTATTGATAAAGTCATTATGCCAAGTAATGTTGTTGATTTAGCTATTACAAACCCAGATTTTTCAATTTTAGTTGAAGCTGTTTTAAAGGCTGACTTGGTTGAAGCTTTAAGTGGTGAGGGGCCATTTACCGTATTTGCACCAACAAATGCAGCATTTGAGGCTTTATTCCAAGAATTAAATGTAAATGGTATTAGTGACCTGTCTAAAGATGTATTAACTCCTATATTACTGGCTCATGTTGTGGCTAAGAATGCTCAAAGTAGTAATTTGGTAAATGGATATGAGAACACTTTAAATGCAGATAAATCGTTAATGATAAACATAGATAACGGTGTAACAATCGATGGTGATATTAATGTGATTATAGCTAATGTTCAAGGTACAAATGGTGTGGTACACGCCATTGACAAAGTGATAGTACCATAGATTGTTTAGTTTTGAGGCAATATGTAGGCATATATGCTTGCATATTGCTTCTTTGATATCACATTTTATGTTACATATTTAAACCTTTGATTATGTTTTGTAATCAAAGGTTTTTATTTTGCTGAAAGTTTGTTTTGTTTTCTTGAACAAAATGTGCGAAAGCCTTGTTTTTATTTAAGAATTAGGCTTATTTAGCAAGGATACCCTTTTAACATAGCACATCAATATGGGAGTATATTCAATAAAAGATCTTGAAAAGATATCAGGAATTAAGGCACATACAATACGTATTTGGGAACGGCGATATGGAGTAATTGAACCTCAGCGGAGCGATACTAACATAAGAAAGTATAGTGATACTGATTTAAAGCGAATTATTAATATCTCGATCTTAAATCAGAATGGTTTAAAAATATCAAAAATTGCCTGCTTAAGTAGCGAAGACCTAAAACAGAAAGTATTAGATATATGCACTGATGTGGATAATTCTAATGTGCAAATAGAAAGTATGGTTGTGTCAATGCTTGAGTTAAACGAAAGTAAGTTTAATGAAGTATTGAATAATAACATTAGTAATATCGGTTTCGAAGCTGTTGTAGAGAGTATTCTGTTTCCTTTTTTAGATAGGATAGGAGTGCTTTGGCAAACAGGAACTATTACACCTGCACAAGAACATTTTATAAGTAATTTAGTTAGACAAAAGCTTATTGTAGCTATTGATAAGCATATGGACACTCCTAAAAATGATAAAAGAATTACCTTCTTTCTTCCGGAAAACGAACTACATGAAATTGGCTTGTTATTTTATAGTTTGATTGCTCGAATTGATGGCTATAATGTTGTTTACTTAGGGGTTTCTGTTCCATTTGAAGATATAAAACAAGTGAATGAAATTCAGAAGGCAGATGTATTTTTTACATCATTGGTTAATGCACCCACCAAAAAAGAAATAAATAAGATACTACTAAGGTATACTGAGTCGTTTCCTGATACACTGCTCATAGTTACCGGTCATCAGGTAAAAATGCATAAAAATGAAATTCCAGATTCTATTCAGGTAATATCATCATCAAATGAATTTAGGGAATGTTTAAGTAATCTTTAAATGAGTTAGTTAGTTGGGGATATTGGGTTTAATTAATGTTAAATATTTAATTAATTTTTTGAAACATAGCGAATGGAACAATTTGTTTTTTAACTTCGTTTTTATCAAATAGAATTACGATATTTTAAAGCATTAAATATAAAACAATTATAGCTATGAAGCAGATTTTAATTGGTAAAGGAATTGGCGAGATACGTTTTGGTATGTCACGTGAAGAAGTTAAGAAAATTCTTGGTGAACCAGATGAAGTAGATCAATTTGCAAGCAGTGAAGAAGCTGATGATAATACAGAGGCTTATCATTACGACGAATTGGAATTGTCAGTTTCTTTTGATGAAATTGATGATTGGAAATTAGGTTCAATTGCTATTAGTAATGAAGACGTTGAATTTGAGGGAATGAAATTAATTGGCGTTTCTGATAATGAATTAGAGGCTAAGCTATCAACAATTGATATGGGCGAGGCTGAGCGTGAAGATGTTTCATCTCCAGAATCTCCAGATCATGAGGTTTTATCTTTTCCACAAGCTAGTATCAATTTTTGGATTGAGAATGGGCAGCTTTCAGAGATTCAATACGGACCACTTTGGGATGAGGATGCAGAAGAGCCTGTTTGGCCTTAAGAATTTAATATATTATAAAAGGGGCTAACAGCCCCTTTTTTTGTTTCATATTTTTATACTAAAACCTTTACTACAACCTTCTTTACCGGTTCTGACTTTTCTATCTCAGCACCTGGGGCATGAATATCTGTAGGGAAGAATACCGCAAACATACCTTCAGAAACTTTTATATAGTCAACATCAGCTTTATAAAAAACTAAATCTTTTTCGGTATCATATGGAGTACTAACATCTTGATCTTCGAGAGGAGCATAGCCCATATATTCACTGCCCTTTACAATATATTGTATGTCGAGATAACGTTCGTGAGCTTCAGGTCTAGCATCTTCCTTTTTCTTTGTGTTATACTCGCTAACAATGGCAAAAATTTCATCACCCTCTACATTGTATTTGCCAGGTTCAATTGTTTCAAAATCAATTTCCTCTAAAAACTCAAATGCCTTTTTAATTCTATCGTTTAAATATCGATAGTGTTTTACATTGTCTAAGCTATCTATTATCATAATATTAAAAGTTAAATTATTGTTGGATATTACAACCAAAGATATCACTTTAGTATTATTTTAAACTTCCAGTCTATAATATTTTCGAATATGATTAAAAAAGATTTTATACTACGTTTAGTCGAAGAACTTGCTAAAGCTATTGCAAAAATTCTGCATTTATTGAAAGATAATGATGTAACTGAAGCACAAAGAATGTATGTACACAGTTTTGGACTACTCAAAGATATTGATGAAGATAATCTGCTACAGGCAAATGTTGAAGATTTTTACAATCAATTATCGGCCGAGAACGGTGATGTTGAAGGCTTATTTCAGAGCTTGTCAGAACTTTTGTTTATGGGAAGTAAAATTTATAAACGAGAGGGGAATCTGACTAAAGCAAAACTAACTAATGCTAAAGCATTGGAAATATTAGAATACATTGATTCAATCTCCTCTAATTATTCAATTGAGAGAAACAATCTGATGGCTCAATTACGTGCTGAATAGTTTACCTTTTTACAGCATTTGCTTCATTCATAATTTTATTACTAACTGCACCGATATTATATAATAAACGGAGTTGCTGACGCTCTTCAGAAACATCTAGCTCATTAATTTTATCTTTTAAAGTTACCAAAAGTGGTTTTAACGAAATATCTGCGTTTGAGCTTGAGTTATTGCTTATCAGATGAGATGTTTCTATTAAAGTATTCTCGATATGTTGTGCTGTATCATGGAAAATATTCTGCTTAATATGCAATATGTCTCTTTGGGCTCCCAAAGCGGAAACGTACGATAATAATGCATGGTTTAAGTAGGTTAAAGTAAAAGCCTGATCCATAACTTTGCGTTTTTTATGAGGTTCAACACGCATGCTTCGCCAGGCTAATGTTAGTTCATTATCGGCCTTGTGAGCTAATCTTCGGGCCAAACGATAATCATAGTCATCGTCAGATTTTGTGTTTTTATCATTCAGCTCATTAAGTATGGTATGAAAATAATTGGCATTTTTATCTAAGGCATCTGCCAAAAGTTTTGGAACTCTTTTATACTGCCAATTAGGCCACAAAAACCTCACGGCTAAAAAGGACAATAAAGCACCAATTACCGTATCTATGGTACGAGGAATCAGAATTTCCATCCCAGCAGAGCTGGTTAAATTGTTGGCACTTAGTACATAAATAGTAATAAATACAACTGCGTATGAATATTTATTTCGTAGGTACAAAAAGAAGAAAAATGCACAGGATAGCATTAGTAACATTTGTCCTAAGTCGGTCGGCAATAGTTGTATAATGCTAACACCAATAACAACACCACTTATCGTACCTAAAATACGCTGAAATAAACGCAGTCTTGTTTCTCGGTAGGTTGGTTGACTAACAAAAAGAGAAGTCATGTAAATCCATTCTCCTTTCTCAAGCTCAAGAAAGTAGTTGAGTAAAAATCCTATAGTAAAGCAGAAGCTTAAGCGTATGGCATAACGCATTCGCGGATGACTAAATCGTAATTGATCTTTAATACGTTCTTTAACCGTTCTTTTATCTTGTCCTAACCGAGGTATCGAAGTACTCCTTTCAGGAGTGTTTAGGTTTTTTAGCGATACATGAGAACGGGATAAATTGTGTAATAATAAGATAAGAAGTTGTTGGTCTTTCTCAGGAATTTTTTCAATTTCAAATTCAAGTGCATTTACAATCCAGCCAATAGAAACCGGATGGTTGTAATCTTGACCGGTTAGCATATTCTCAGCCACTAACTCTGCAGCATGACTTAATTGATGCAGTAGTTCTGAAAAGCCTTCAAGTAATTCTTTATATTCAATTTTATTGCCCAGTCGTTCGTATTTCTCATGACTCGATGCAGCTCGCTCATGTAAGCTTTGCAATAACATAAATCTTTGAAGGTAAGGTAGAAGATCCTTTTGATCATCAACTTCGTGGCTGTATATATTTATTACTTCTTTGCATTTTTCTAGAGCATTAACCACTTCCACGTTTAATAGGGCAAGTTTGTTCCCTATATCTACTTGTTCGTTTGTGCTGCTTGGGAATAATTTCGATTTTTCTTCTAGATATTTTGATAATGCAATAAAGCCCATTGAAAGTTGCTCATCAAGTAAGCGCCATGGTTTTCTATATAATAAAAACAGAGATATTAATCCGTAAAACAAGGCGCCAGAACATAATAGAAATGGTTGCACATACCAATCAAGGTTATTATCGTAACCAAGCATGGCATAAATACCAATTAATATGGCACCGTAAGAAATTCCTCTGTAGCGTTCGCTAATACCTCCAATTATAACAAAAACAATTGTTGAGGCAATAAAGCCAAAACCAAATATTAACGGAAAAGGTTTTAAAAGAGTAACCGAACAGGTGGTAATAGCAAAACTTATAATAGTGGTTATTAGAGCTTTTAATCGTCCGCGCGGGTGGTCATCCGTTTCGGATAGGGCTGCAGCGACAACACCTAATGCTAGTGTTACTGCAATGTAAGCATGGTTGGTTACAATAAATGGCAATACCAAAGCAAACATTGCTGTTACTACTTTAAGTGCAGTAAGTCTGTTAGGATGACGCCAAAACTCAGTTTTCAGATTTAAGTACCAGGCTGTATTTTTAAATTGTAACATATAAAACATTAAAAAAGGCGATGCAAAAATATAAAGAATTGTAGGTGAATTATGCTTCTTTAGGAAACTTTCTTTCAGAATATATCATTAAAAGAATTGCAATGGCAAGCAATACTATACCCACTGCATAAGTAAACCCAAACCCCATTAATTCATATAATTTAATACCTATTATAGGAGCAAATAGAGCTCTGAAACCAGTTAAGAAAAGATGTACGCTTTGAAAATCAGCTGCCTGATTGGGCTCACAAAAATAGCTACTGCCAATGCCCCATAATAAAGGCATACTGCCCATAAATAAACCGTTAAAAACCACTGCTATTAAAAGCATATGGTATATTTTGAGTCCAACAATATCAAAATTTGTACTTACAACTTCTGAGATACCAGTAAAGGCAATAAATAACATTAACGAACCAAAAGTAATAATGCCGAACCTGCGAGGGTCCATATTACCAATGAGTTTTCCGAATAATGGGAGCACTAAAATGGCGACTAAGTTATAGGCATTATTATAAAATGCAACAGAGGAATAATTTAATCCTAAACCAGTATCATAAAATATGGTAATTACTGCATGGGTACTCATCCATGCAAAACCATATAACATAAAACCAATTTCAAGATGCCTAAAAGGGATGTTGTTTTTGAGGATGTCAAATATCCTTTTGAAAGAATCTCCTAGAGCTTGCCATATAGGTGTTTGAATAGGTTCAACTTGATGTTTGAACTCAATTTTTGTTAATTGAAAAATTGATATTACGCCTAGTATACCAACTGCAGGATAGAAAATTCTGTAGGAATCTGCATTCCAATCTAATAATAATCCAGCTCCAGCTGTTGAAACCATCATCAGAATTTTATTTACAGTAGTGGCGTACCCAAAGAGTTTGCCAAAATTACGGTGGTTGTAATTTCCTTTTAAATATTGATTGATAGAGGGTATTACGGCAATTTGAGACGAATAAAATAGAAGAAATACACCAAGAAATAAAATATGAAAATGGTTTGATAAACCCTCAGGCACTATGGCTGGGAAAAATGCAAAAGTGATTAAGGGTAGACGGGCAATTAAACCAACAGTGCGCAGTAGCTTTTTTCGGTTGGGATAGCGACGCATTATTTCATTGGCAAGCATGGCAAACAAAAATACCACCATGCTAAATTGAAATAGAAATGATAACTGAACGTTAGATCCTTTTAATGATTTTATAAAGATAAATTGGTTTAGGATAAGTGCACCACGCACTAAACCATCTAAGCCACTATAAAGTAGATGTAATTTAAAGGCTTTTCTTTCATTAGTATCTAGTTTCTGTAATATTCCCATAATGAATTTAAGTAGGCTGCAAAGCTACTCAAATTCAACTAGGCATTTGGTATTTTAAGGTATTTTGACATTGTGATATTCGTCATCCAATTCGGGCAATAAATTCACCTAAATTATCGCCTTTTTGCAAGCTGAGTTTTTGGCGTAATCGGTATCGAGATGTATGAACGCTTTCTACTGAAATACCAAGTAATAAGGCCATATCTTTACTCGAGAAGCTTAGTTTTATTAATGCACACAATTTGTGATCGCGTTGTGTAAGCTCAGGAAATTGCTGACTTAAAGCATCATAAAAGCTTTGGTTAACATCGGTGAAACGAGCATTAAACGTATCCCAATCTTGTTTGCTATTGGTTTTTATTTGGCTAATAATACGTTTTGTACTTGTCGATTTTCCTTTGTTTTGCTCATTTAAGTTATTTAGTTGTTCTTTAATACTTATTAGAAGCTCATCTTTCTCAATTAACTGTAGGGCAGATGCTGTTAGTTCTTTGTTTTTAATTTCTAATATTTCTTTATTCTTTTCTTCCTTTAAAAGTTGATCTTGTTTTAGTAATTTATTTCTATTTCTGAGATAGAAGAACATTATTGCGGCAATAATTAAGGTGGCAATTAATATAACGGTAAGTAATATATTTCTGAAAAACCACCTGTCTTTTTCGTACCTAGCATTAGTGAGTTGTGCTTCTTTCAATAACTCTTTTTGTTTTTCCTGCTCAATACGGTAATCATCTTTAATTTGTAAAAGCTTGCTATTATTAACGCTTCGAGCGCCAAATAAACTATCATTAAGAGTACATCCTTTTTCGAGATTATTAAAAGCTCTTATATGTATGTTATTCTTAGAGTATAAATGGGCTAGTTTTTTATAAGCTTCTGGCAAAAAGTTTAAGTGGCTTTTATATTTGTTGGCAGTTTTAATTGATTTTAGATAGTATTTCTCACTTAGCTTAAAGTTATTTTTTGCATCATAAATATCTCCTAAAAAGGAGTATAAAATAACGTTATATGTATCATTCCTTTCTTTAAATTCAGGTTCTATACTAAGTAATAACTCCTCGGCAACTTTAAGTTTACCCGTATGGTAGAATAAATAAGCCTGCTCTGCATTAATAAACCTCCGATTACCACTATAGGCCTTCATTTTATTTAGCACCATATTGCAGCTATCTAAATAAGCTTGGGCCAGTTTAAATTGACTTCTTTCTCTATGATAAATGGCCAAGGCATAATAAGTACTATTTAATAACGATGATTGTGCCGATTCGCTTTCAAGCTGTTGTTTCTTAATTATTACGGCTTTATGGAAGTATTTTAGGGCTTCATCGTTTCGCTGAAATAAGGCATATAGCATACCTAATGAATCATATATTTTACCTTCCGCGCCGGAATTATTGGTTTTTTTGGTGAGGATTAAGGCTTCCCAAAGGGCATCATACGATTTAGTATAGTTAGCATTACTAGTGTATATTGATGACATATTGGTAAGGCAGTCAATTACTTTGCTAGTATCTCTTAAATTACTGTACGCTTTCTTACATTGTTTAAGTAAAACAAGTGCGCTGTCTTGTTGCGTGTACTGTAAGCTTAGTGCACGGAAATACTTTTTATTAAGGTCGATATTATTTTGTGCATTTAAGCCAATAAACGAACCTATTATCAGACACAGTAAAAAAGTATGGTGGTATTTACTAAATGTTTTTTGCATCAGATCAAAATTTATCCTGGTAAACAGGCTTGAAAAAATATAGCTGTAATAACCCAAAAAAACACACCTAGTATCGAAATTGAGAATCTGAACTTAGTTGAGTTTTGACGAATAATTATTTAGCGAACTAATATAATGCTTTGTTCTATTTTATAATAGCAATGTAAGAATTAAATGAGCCTTTGTATAGGAGGTATATACGATTAATAAGGGGTGTAAAGCCACATGTCTAGTTGTTGTCTATAATTAAAAGTTTCGCGTTCAGAATAGTAGTTGTAGAATTGTATTTAAAGTTGATTGATTTATCAAGGGAGAATAATTCAACAAATTGTTCTTCTGATTAAATAAGAAAAGCTGTAAATGTGATGATGAAAAATATACTATTCCTAATTACCATTTTACTTTTAGTAGCTTGTTCGTCGGAAACAAAATTCGAACGAAATCAAGATTTTAATTCGGGGTGGAGGTTTTCGTTAAATTCAAACCAAAAAGCAAAGGAAATTGATTTCGACGATGCCAATTGGCGAAGTATTGAGTTGCCTCATGATTGGAGTATTGAGTTTCCTTTTGATACCATTAATGGCGAGGGTTGTGTTGGATACCTTCCGGGTGGCGAAGGTTGGTACCGAAAAACTTTTGATGTGCCTAAAGGAAAACAAGTAGCAATTGTTTTTGATGGTGTTTATAATCATTCGCAGGTATGGTTAAATGGCAAAGAAATTGGGCGACACCCCAATGGATATACTCCGTTTCATTACAATTTAACGCCCTACTTAAATATAGATGGTAAAAATAATACTATTGCGGTTAAAGTAGATAGAACACGTTTTGCCGATAGTCGTTGGTACCCAGGTTCAGGTATTTATCGTAATGTAGAATTGGTAGTTACTAATAGTCTGCATATTCCGGTATGGGGCACATTTGTAAAAGCCAATAAAGTATCACGTAATCAAGCAGAATTAGAAATAAGCACTTCAATTGTTGATGCCGATAAGCTTAGTAAGAGTTTTGTTTTACAAACTCAGATTTATGATGACAGAGGAGTTCTAGTGGAATCAAACTCCGAGAATTGTGTAGTTGAGCCTAAGTTAACTCACGAATTTTCACAAATAATTCAGCTTACAAATCCTAAATTATGGGGTGTGGATTCGCCAACTTTATATACGGCGAAACATCAGATTATAGTATCCAATAAAATTGAAGATAGTTTTGAAACTACTTTCGGAATTAGGGATATACGTTTTGATGCCGATAAAGGGTTCTTTTTGAATGGCGAACCGATGAAAATAAAAGGCGTGTGTTTGCATCATGATGGTGGACTAGTAGGAGCTGCCGTTCCAAAGGATGTTTGGCGCCGACGATTGAATATTTTAAAGGATGGAGGTTGTAATGCCATCCGAATTTCACACAATCCTGCTTCTAACGAGTTTCTTGATTTATGTGATGAATTAGGTTTTCTTGTTCAGGATGAATTCTTTGATGAGTGGGATTACCCCAAGGATAAGCGTTTAAACATGAATGAGAGGCACAACGACTATATTACACGTGGTTCAGCGGAATATTTTCAAACCCATGCAGAGCACGATTTAAAGGCCACAGTATTATCGCATCGTAATCATCCATCTATTTTTCAGTGGAGTATAGGTAATGAAATAGAGTGGACCTACCCTAGGAATAAAAAAGCAACAGGCTTTTGGGATGCCGATTGGAGTGGTAATTATTTTTGGAATCCAACGCCTTTATCGCCCTCTCAAATTAAAGAACGTTATAACAAGCTTGATAGTAAAGAATACAATATTGGAGAAACTGCTCAGAAATTATCAGACTGGACCAAAGAGGTTGATACTACACGCCCAGTGGTGGCCAATTGCATTTTACCCTCGGCGAGTTATGTAACTGGTTATGCCGATGCTTTAGATCTTATAGGTTTTAGTTATCGCAGAGTAATGTACGATTACGGGCATAAATATTTCCCCAATAAACCATTAATGGGAACAGAAAACCTCGGGCAGTGGCATGAGTGGAAGGCCATTTTAGAACGAGATTTTGTGCCGGGGATGTTTATATGGACAGGTGTTGATTACATGGGAGAGGCCCACCATCGTTCAGATAATGATGTGCGCAGAAAAGGAACAAGTAGTGGACTGCTTGATTATGCAGGCTTTAAAAAACCATCGTACTATATGATGAAATCACTTTGGAGTGAAGAGCCTACCATTTTTATTTCAACGCAAAGTTTAGATAAGTCTCTTTATACCGTAGATGAAAAAACAGGTGATCTTAAAGATAAAAAGAAAGACGGGTGGAAACAACGTTTATGGGTTTGGCATAAAGTTAATAAGCATTGGAATTATGAGCATGGCGAACCCGTTGTGGTTGAGGTAATATCTAATTTGCCTGAGCTTGAATTGGTATTAAACGGACAATCATTAGGCAAACGTAGTTTGAACGAATTTGAGGATCGTATTTATAAATGGAAAGTTCCTTTTAATGCCGGAATCCTGGAGGCTGTTGGATATAGCAATAATCAAAAAGCGATAGGTTCAATTATTACAAGTACTGAGCCAACAAATATTGAACTGAGTATTGATAAAAAGAGCATGGATGCCAACTCAAACCAAGTGGCTCATGTGGTGGCACAATTGCTTGATGATGATGGTAACCCTGTATATAATAATGATAGAGTAATACATTTTGATGTGTCAGATGCTCTAAAGGTTTTAGGGGTGGATAACGGTAGTAATAAAAATTTCATGCCGTATCAGTCTAATGAGATCATGACACATCAGGGTAAGGCTTTGTTGGTTGTAAAAGTGCAAAAGGAGATAGATATGGCAACTATATCAGCCTATAGTAAACGGTTAAAAAGTAATCAATTAGAAATACAAATACATTAATAATTCACACAGTCAAATGGGATCATTTTAAAATGATGCCTAATAACTTTTATATTTATGAAACAAACTAAATTTATTGCTGTATTGAGCTTTGTTCTGTTAGCTTTGGCTCCTACAGCTTGTAAAACACAAACTCAGAATGAGGGCGGATTCCCGTTCATCTTACCTAAACAAAAACCAGATAGACAACTAAGTGCCGCCATGGAGCGTAATTATACCAATTATATGGCGCCACGTCCGGAGGATAATGAGTTATATTCGCAGTTTAAGTATACTGAACTTAAAGGGTTCGATTATAATGACCATAACGGAACAATTTCAAGAAGAGATCCTTCAAAAGTGATATTTGAGAACGGTAAATATTACGTTTGGTATACGAAGCGTGATACGCCAACCCCGCCTAAAGGTGCAGCTTTGTGTAATGATACCATTCCTTCAAGTGATTGGGATTTGGCTGATATTTTTTATGCCACAAGTAAAGATGGTTTTACCTGGGAAGAGCAAGGTGTTGCAGTGCCACGTCCGCCAAAACCACAAGTAGGATGGCGTTCAGTAGCTACAACAGATATCTTAAAATGGAAAGGTAAATTCTATTTATATTATCAAGGATTTATGGAAGCGAGTGGTAAGCGCGGCGACGACTGTCCTGTGGCAGTTTCTTATGCCGATTCTCCAGATGGACCATGGACACCACATTCTGAAATTGTAATTCCTAATGGAGGAGAAGGTGAGTGGGATCAATATTCAATACACGATCCACACCCATTGGTTTATAAAGGAAAAATATATTTGTATTATAAGTCAGATTGCGATGGCGAGCCAAATTTAGTGCGCATGCAAGGTTTAGCTACAGCTGATAATCCATTAGGGCCTTTTGCAAAGCACCCACTTAACCCTGTAATTAATTCAGGTCACGAAACTACTTTATTTCCCTTTAAAGAAGGGATAGCAGCCTTAGTAATTAAAGATGGTAACGAGCATTTTACAGTTCAGTATGCCAAGGATGGTGTTAATTTTGAAATAGCTGCAATAACAGAATTGATGCCAACAGCAGGAGGGCCATTTATACCAGATGCATTTACCGACACTAAAGATGGTAGAGGTATCACTTGGGGAATATCGCACCTTACAAATGTAACGAAATGGTCAGAGAATCATGCTATTTTATTACGCTTTGATTGCGACTTAAGTCAAGATGTAGATGACCCGGGTATGAAGCATTTGTTTAATTACTATAAACCTGAGTTTTATTATAAGCATGGTTTAAATAAAAAGCAACGCGAAAGAATACAGGAGCAAACAGAAGCGCTAAATAAGTAAGCTGAATGTGATTGATTGAAAAAGGAATCCGTAACGGGTTCCTTTTTTTGTCTAATTATCCGATTAATAACCTTGATGGGTTTAAAATTCCACTTATAGTGATTTATTTTATCTTGAGGTGGAAAACTACTCTAGGACTAGTGAAATTAAGTTGTACAGAGAATTATTCAATCTCCTGAATTCTACTTGAATTAACAAACAAAGTATCACCAATACTATCAAAGCCATTAAAAAGCTCAATGCCTTGCTTTTTAAGCTGTTCGCCTCTGAAACCAATAATACAAAATCCAGCATCGGCGCTACGCTGATTAATGGTGGTTTTAATGTTCGTTTCTTCTTCAATCGGAATTATCTCCACATTATTTAAAGTAATGGGTAATCTTCCATCTTGTATCAGTTGTTTTATTTCTAACTTATTGCTTTCTATTGATTCGCTAGCGCAAACATTGAAAATTTTAATATGACTTTTTTTCCAGTCGGGATGTGCCAGTATAATAATTCCTAATAGAATCATTAGGTTGGCATTCTTAAAATCAATGGCTCTAACCCATACATGAATTCCACCATTGTATCGCGTGTTTTTACCCGAATCACAGAAAACACAAACATCGTAATTACCCGCTCTAGTAAGATTAATATTATCTAGGATGCTATTCAGTTCGCCCGGATTTTTACGCATATATTCAAATATTATGGTATTGTTTTCCATCCCCGAAATACTTGGGGTTTGAATACTTTGTGCAATAGCTGTCGTATACGATGGCGAAATCATGGAAGCGATGTATAAATTGTCACCATCAAGCTTTTGCCTTTCTATTAAACGATGCGTAATGGCATCCGCTTCAGCTTTAGTAGCTTTTGAATAATAACCCTTAAGGTGATGAAAATAAGTGCCGAACCCATGTTTGTATGATAGCCAACTCATTAAATCAAATATTTTAGTACGTTCCAATGAGTTTGGTGAAATACAAATTGCTGAAGGTCGCCATTCTTCTTTCTCTGGACTTTCGTTTCTCATATTTTGGATAAAAACATGAATGCGTCGGTTTATTTGGAATAAAGCGCCTAAAAAAATCTTTTGTAGTCCGCCTCTGTTCTTATGCACCTTATTAAGGTAAAGATATATGGCAATGATAAACGAATATGCAGCAATTGTATAGCCTGCATTTATTTTAAACATAACCCATATTGAGAGTACAAATCCCATTAAGGATAAGTACCACTTAGATTTAAACGAAGGGCGATAGGATGGTGATGCTCCAAAGTGATTTAAAAAGGAGATTAAGCACAATGCTCCATAAGTAATCATAAAGAACATAGAGATAATCTCGGCAACAAAATTTACGTTTCCTGCCAATACAAAAACAACGGCAATAAGCAAAGTAATTAATGAGGCATTATATGGTTCGTTTGCAGCACCCTTCCCTTTAGAAAGGAAGTGATTCAGTTTTGCCGAAGGAAAACTTTTATCATTAGCCAGCGCTTGTAGTGTGCGTGGAGCTACTAAAACGGAACCAATAGCTGACGAAATGGTAGATGCACCTAATCCTAACGGGATAATGATGGATCCGAAAATTGCAATGTTAGCCATAGATAATTGTACACTTGTGAGTTCTTCGGCCGAAGCGGATATCGAGAGTTTATAAATAACCAACACGTACATTACCATACCAATTAAGGTTCCCCAAATGGTTCCTCTGGGAATTGATTTCTTAGGCTCCTTTAGATCTCCACTAAGTCCAACACCCGCTGTCATTCCGGTAAAAGCCGGAAAACAGATAGCAAAAATGGTATAAAAGTTCTTTGAATTTTTAAAATCAAAATTAGAACCATAATCACCCGAAGCAAAAAAATCTGTTGAACCAAGAAAGAATAATGCCAAGGAAACAAACAAAATGGCCACAATTATGTATAGTGCTTTGAGGCCTATATTGGCACCTTTCTTTAAAATTAATACGCCTAAAATAAGTAGTGAAGGAACACTAATGACTTGGCGTGGTAAATTAAGATCGAATGTTTGGCTTAACCATGAAAATACAGGTTCAAAAGCCTCAGTAAATGCAATTACGTAAAAAGCTACACTAATGGCTTGCGATAGGTAAAGGGCAAAACCAATTGTGGCTCCAATATTTAAGCCAAATGAACGCGATATTATAAAATATTCTCCACCACCTTCAACCCTTGTATTTGTAGCAATTTCAGAAATGGCTAAGGCTGTAGGTATGGTAATTAAATGTCCTAATAATACAATTAATAAAGCACCAAAAAAGCCTAAAGACCCAACTGCATAACCAAATCTCAGAAATAAAATGGCTCCTAGAATAGTGGATATAGCTGTAAAAAAAACGGGTGCGGTTCCTAATTTCGAATTACTACTCATGGTTAAAAAACTATATTGTAATGGTACGTTTATTTATCAAATTGCTTGGATTTTTCCCAAATGATATCCATTTCTTCTAGACTCATTTCTTTTAAATCCTTGCCCTTACTAATGGTTTCTTTCTCAAGATAATTAAAGCGTTTTGTAAATTTCTTATTGGTGCGCTCTAAAGCTGTTTCAGGGTCAACACCGTATAAACGAGCAGTATTAATTAATGAGAAGAATAAATCACCAAATTCGGCTTCTATTTTGTCTTGATCTCCACTAATTATTTCATCTCTTACTTCATTTATTTCTTCGCTTACCTTATCCCAAACTTGCTCCTTGTGCTCCCAATCAAAACCAACACCACGTACTTTATCCTGTATTCTATTGGCTTTAATCATGGCCGGCAATGACTTTGGCACACCCTCAAGTACCGACTTGTTACCACCTTTTTCTTTTAGTTTTAAACGTTCCCAATTCTCTTCAACTTCTTTAGAATCGGCTACTTTTGTATCTGAAAATATATGCGGATGGCGATAAATAAGTTTCTCATTTAGCGATTTAATAACACTTTCAATATTAAAGGCTTCTTTTTCTTCGCCAATTTTGGCATAAAAAACTACATGAAGTAAAAGGTCGCCAAGCTCTTTTTTTATAGATTCATCATCTCCTTCTAAAATGGCATCTGCAAGTTCATAGGTTTCTTCAATGGTTAAATTTCGCAGGCTCTCATTGGTTTGTTTCTTATCCCACGGGCATTCAACTCGTAATTTATCTAAAATATCTAATAGCTCCTTAAAAGCATTTAATTTACCTGTTGTCATGTTATAATTAATTCAAATTATTGTTACACGAAATAACAAAAGAAATACTGTATAAGCAAAGCTTAGGCAGATATTTAGATGCTTGCCTAATAGTTTATATTTGCATCGAAATTATTAGATAAATGTCCATCCGATTAAGAATAAAAGTGTTTAATTTGCATAAATTGAACAAAATAGCATGCTAATTACTATATGATAGAGAAATTAATCTACCTTGAAACCATTGACTTAATAGAGTTTTTTGGTGTTAAAAATGTAAAATTACAGATCATAAAAGATCGTTTTCCAAAACTGAGAATTATTGCACGTGGCGATTGGGTTAAAGCCATGGGTGAAGCTGATGAGATAGCACGTTTCGAAGAAAAAGTTCACCTTTTAATTGATCATTATAATCAATACAACGTTATCAGCGAACATTCAATTATTGAAATAATTGATAGTGGTAGAGTAGGAGCCAAAAAATCAGAGGATGATGTAATTTTATACGGAGTTAATGGGAAACCTATCCGCGGTCGTACAACCAATCAAAGAGAATTTGTTAAAGAATATGATCGGAATGATCTGATTTTTGCTGTTGGTCCTGCAGGTTCAGGAAAAACATATACAGCAATTGCATTAGCTGTTAGGGCGTTGAAAAGGAGAGAGGTGCGCAAAATAATATTGAGTAGACCTGCCGTGGAAGCTGGTGAAAAATTAGGTTTCCTTCCAGGTGATATGAAAGAAAAAATTGACCCTTATTTACAACCTCTATACGATGCTTTACAAGATATGATTCCGGCAGCTAAGTTAAAAGACTACATGGAAAATGGCACTATTCAAATTGCTCCATTGGCCTACATGCGTGGTAGAACCTTAAGCGATGCATTTGTAATATTAGACGAAGCCCAGAATACTACAACCAATCAAATTAAAATGTTTTTAACCCGTATGGGAAATGGTACGAAATATGTAGTTACCGGCGATATTACTCAAATTGATTTACCAAAGGCATCAATGTCTGGTTTAGTGCATTCTATGCGTATATTAAAAAGGGTAAAAGGAATTAAAGTAATAGAATTTAACGCCAAAGATATTGTTCGTCACCCATTGGTACAACGAATAGTAACTGCGTATGATAAAAGCGACAAAGCAAACAATAATGATGCTGTTAAGTAAACACTATTGTATCATTACGATTAAACTTTAACTTTGTGGCTTAAATCAGTACTATAATTATTAACAAGAACTATAAATTACATAAACACTATTGGTGTTTGTAAAATATTAAACATGAAATATACATATATACTTACTGCACTTCTTTTATTGGGTATTTGGGCTTGTAAAAAAGATGATGACGATGGAACCAGTTATGTACCTCAAACACCAGAACAAGATGATGCTGATATTATACTATATGCTACAAATGATACTGTAGGTTTAGATTTAGGTTTAACTGAAGAGGATTTGATACCACTTGATGACGGCGTATATATATCGCATATTGAAATGGGAACTGGTGATAAAGTAGCTAATGATACTACTGATATTTTGGTACACTATGCGGGGTATTATATTACTTCAGGTACAAGTTTTGAGAATACACAACCTAATCAACCAGTGTTGTTTAGTTTAGAAGGAAATATCGCCGGTTGGAGAATTGCTTTAAAGGAAATGAAACGTGGTGGAAAAGCGCATGTATTTATTCCATCTCGTCAGGCTTATAGTAATGGTAACCAGCACTTCACAATAACTCTAGAAGGTTTTGCATTAGATACGGATGAGCGTGATAATTATGAAAATGGCTTAATTCAGGATTACTTTAGTAATAACCCCGATGAAGTTGGTACAGCAATAACTGATACGGCAAATGTATATTACAAAGAAGTAATGGAAGGTTTAGGTAGTATGCCTAGTTTAACCGATTCAGTTGAAATATCATTTTCAGGTATTAATGTTGTTACATTGGAAGAAAGACACTCTGGTGAGAATGGAAAGTATTTGTTGAGTGAAATGAGCGATTGTTTTAAATTAGCCTTGCCATTAATGAAAGAAGGAGGAGAAGCTTTAATTTATGCTCCTTCAGATAGAAACACAACAGACGTAGATGTTCTAAAATATTCGGTTACATTAAATGCTGTTATTCCTGTTGAGGAATAATCGTTGTAAAATTTTTTATATTAAAAAGCTGTCCTTTTAGGATGGCTTTTTTTTATTTATAACAGGTTGTTATATTGGTTGTAATGTGCTTTTTGTAACTAAATTGAATGTTAATAATTGATTAATGTTTATTGGGTTGTATTGTTTTATTAATATATTTTTACTTTTTTTACCATTTCAAAATAATTATTCACGTAAACCGTCAGTGCCTATAGAAAAATTTTACGCTAAAACTTAAAAACGTAAAAAAATGGTAAATCTTCAAGATCAGACCGACAATGAGTTGGTTGAGCGCTTCATTGGGGGACAAGAAGCATGTTTGCAGATTTTAATTAATAGGCATAAGAATAGAATATATTCCTATATTCTGATGATGGTAAAACAGCCAGCTTTGGCTGAGGATGTTTTTCAGGATACTTTTATTAAAGTAATTAATAATCTTAAAAGGGGAAAGTACATCGAAAATGGTAAGTTTCCTTCGTGGGTAATGCGTATTTCGCATAATCTTATTATCGATTATTATCGTAAGCAAAAACATATGCAAATGGTATCTAACGACTCCATTGAGTACGATTTATTCAATTCTTCTAAATTCTCAGATACAAATATTGAGGATAAGTTGGTGACTGATCAGATATTGAAAGATGTAGCTTCGTTAGTCGAATATTTACCCGAAAATCAAAAAGAAGTAGTGCGTTTAAGGCACTTTATGGGATTAAGCTTTAAAGAAATTGCCGAAGAGACAGGTGTTAGTATTAATACTGCTTTGGGCAGGATGCGCTATGCCATAATTAATATGAGAGATATGGTTGAAGAACAAAAAATATCATTAACTGTGTAATAGCATGCAATAAAATATATTCATAGGCGTTTAACATTTAGAAATAGATTAATTTAGGATGCCTATGAATTCAAATTTTACAAAACAATTAGAAGAACTAGAGAACTATAGTCTTCAGATGGTTGACTTATTTAGTCAGTTGCCTGATAGTTTTTTTGATGATCCATTGTTACAACCTCCTTCAAAAGTTATCAATAGCATCATTAGTTATTCAAAAGGAGATCCAGTTAAAACTGATGATACTGATAAACTATTCAGATTTAATTTTAATTAGTTATAAAAGGTTTTGTTAAATGCACCTGTGTCTGTTTTATTCAAAACAATTAGTTTGAATAAGGCATAGATAAAACCTGTACCATATCCGAAAGTTTGTACCATTGAAGCTACAACAGCTAGCGATGCAATTTTTATATTCTTGTTTTTTACTAATGCATCAATAAAGAATATAAGTAATGGCAATAGTAACAATATAGATAACTGCGGAATAAATATTGAAATAATACCCCAAATAATATAGCCTAGTGTAAAAATACTAGGGGCAGCATGTACTAGCTTAAGTGAGCCGGGGTGCCATATATTTAGATTAATTCTTGCTATACCAGAATTAAAGACTTGTTTAAAAAAGGATTTCATATTGTTTCGTCGTTTATGAAAAACTCCGGCATCCTCAATCAATACAGCTTTGTATCCTCCCTCAACAATTCGTAAGCTAAAATCTAAATCTTCACCAAAACGAATATCTCTAAAACCTTTAAGTGCTTCAAAAACATTTCGTTTAATACCCATATTAAAACTTCTTGGATAAAACTTGTCTAACTTCTTTTTTCCACCTCTAATTCCACCCGTAGTTAGCGTAGATGTCATTGAATAACTGATGGCTTTTTGTATTGGGCTAAACGATTGATGTGCCATGTCAGGTCCACCGAAACAATCAATTTTATCAATTTGTTGTTCTACAGCTTCAAAGTAATCTGATGGAATTAAACAATCAGAATCAAAAAAGATAAAAACATCCCCTTTGGCTAAACTTGCTCCAGTGTTTCGTGCTAAACCAGGCCCTGTATTCTTCTGATAATGATAGGTTATATTCAGTTTATTTCGATATCCTTTACAAATTAAATCGGAACTTAAAGTAGATCCATCTTCAACAATAACAACTTCAAAATCATTGAAGGATACTTCAGTTAAACTAGATAATAGTTCATCAATTTCTTGAGGGCGGTTATAAACTGGTATAATTAAAGAATATTTTGGCATCTAAATAAAAGTTGAAATTAAGGATTCGCGAATCTAAGACAAAATTAAATAAAATAGCACTTTAGAATAAATAATTCAGAAGTATATATAAACCTGAATCACCATCTTTTTTAGATAAGGCTAAACCATAATCTGCCGAAATAATAAAATTCTCGCCGTAGCCTACTTTTAGGCCAGTTCCAATGGTAAAATGCATCTTTTCCTCATTCGGAATATAATATTCAGCTCTTTCTGATTCAGGAATTAAAGTGTAATCTATTTTGTATTCTTGAGTAATCATCCCCATATCAAAAAAAGTATTATTGGCTAAGTATAAATCCTCACCCAATAATCTTGTTCTAAGAAATTTCCAACGTAGCTCTATATTTGCCAGTGCAAATCCATCGCCAACCACTCTATTACGCCTAATTCCTCTTAATGTTTTACTTCCTCCAAGACCTTGTGATGTTGCCGAAGTTAGGTTTGAAGTTACATAATGAGGGAGTAGGTAGAATGGTATTGTTCCGCTAAGTTTGTTTTGAATTGCCAACCTATAAGCAAATATCAATTTATCAGCACTTAGTGTGAAATACTGCCTATGCATTGCTGTTAGCTGAGTATATTGTGTATTTTTATCCGAAAGAAATGATGGCGACATAGTAAAAAATACTTCACTCCAAATCCCTTTGTCAGGATTTGCATCAAAATCGCGAGTATCATAGGAGAGCCCAAGCTTTATGTAAGTACTTAGTCCTCCTTTTGCCTCTTTCTCATCAATAATCCCCCAATCAACATAATTGTCATAAAGGCCATTAGTTTCAGGTAGCTTCTTGTCATCAGAGATTCGTTTGTTCAGTTGATTTATATTTGTAGAATTAATATTCATATTGAATAATGTAAAACCAGCCATCCACTCTAGTGCTTTGTTAGAGTTTGTAAGCGCCCCTTTAAAATTTGTCATTATTCTAAACATCTCTCTATGATGAGAATAAAAAACACGGCTTTTATAGTTAGGATCTTCATCATCTATCCACTCTGAATTAAATTGTGCATTATAACCATTGAACCCATAAAAATCAGTGGCTAAATCATTAAAATAGGTAATATCTAATGTGGTTTGAATTCCTTTTATAAATTCTGGAGAATCGTAGTAAGCCCTAAGCAAACTAGTGCCTGAAGTATATTGCGAAGCTTCAAAATATAAGGAGTGATTGTAGGTAGGGTATTTAGTTCCATCGCCATACCAAAAGAAATTTACCAATCCTCCGTATTGAAAACCTAAATCTGCATCAAAAGCAATAGCTGGTAATAAGCCAAATTTCATTCCTGCGTTTTCATTTATAGTATCCGATTGACTATGCAGATGGAGTGAAAAAAGAAGAAAAGAATAGATCAGAAGCTTGCGCATAATTATTTGTTAAATGATTAACTTGCCAACAAATATAAGCTATTTAGACTAACATATTAATTCTATTAGACTAACAATGAACGTAATTAAGGATAACACAGTAAGGTTTGGTATTTTACAGTTGGATATTAAATGGGAGAATGTTGATGAGAATCTACTGACGATTGGTAAAGTAATATCATCGCACAAAGATGAGTTTGATGTTTTGCTTCTGCCTGAGATGTTTGCCACAGGATTTTCAATGGATGTTAGTAAAATAGCACAGACTATGGATGGTGTTATTTTACAATGGATGAAAGAACAATCAGTACTTAATAAGATTGCTATAATTGGTTCTGTTGCGATAGTTGAAGATGGGAAATTTTATAATAGAGCTGTATATATAAATAACGGTCAGGTAAATTATTACGATAAAAGGCATTTGTTCAGTATGGGTGGTGAAGATAAGAGCTTTTCTGCTGGAGCTGAAAGGGTTGTGTTCGATTATAATGGTGTTAAAATATTGCCTGTAGTTTGTTATGATATCAGATTTCCCGTTTGGTTACGAAATACTGGCGACTATGATGTGATGGTTTGTATGGCAAATTGGCCAATTCCACGTATAAAAGTGTGGGATACTTTACTGCAGGCGCGTGCTATTGAAAATCAATGTTTATGTATTGGAGTTAATCGAGTTGGTGAGGGGGATAATTTAAAATACAATGGTAATTCGGCAGCTATTGATGCTAAAGGAAAGGTCCTAGTGTTGTCTAAAGAGCAAAAAACAAATCTAGAGATTGTAGATTTCGACTTGGCTGCTCAAAATAATTTCAGAGAAAAATTTCCCGTATTAAATGATGCAGACTGCTTTTCAATTGAATAGAGTATTTGATAAATCATTGATAATGTAGTTCGCCAGCGAATCATATCCTTTTAAAGAAAATTATTTTTTTATTAGTTCGATATGGTTAATTTAATGCGCAAATTAAACAAACAAATAATGAAGCAGGCTTTAAAAGCAGTAATCATCTCAATAGTAGTTTTATTGGTTCTCCTAATTATTATACCCTTCACAATGGTGAGTAGTGTTGAGACTCGATTAAAAACTGAAATAAACAAAAATATTAATTCGAGTGTAGCGTGGGAAAAGGTTTCAGTATCTCTATTAAAGGACTTTCCAAATCTTCAAGTTGAACTTACTGGTTTTAATATAATAGGTCTTGGTACATTTAAGGAGGATACATTATTGCACGTTGAACATATTGAATTATCTGCGCAATTGTTTAGCGTTTTCTCATCCGATGGATTAAAGATTATTGAGGTTAATGTTGAGCAACCTATTGTTAATGCGATAACCCGTAGTCAAGTAAATAATTGGGATATTGTAAACAAAACCTCCGAAAAGAAGCATTCAAGTAAAAAGGAAAGTTCAGGTTCTAAGCTAGTTTTAAATGAATTTCAAATAAATAATGCATCAATAATATATGTTGATGAAACCTCACATAGTAAAACTAGTTTAAGTGGAGTTAATATTCAATTAAGCGGTAATTTATCTGCAGAAGAGTCAATTGTACAGTTAAAAAGCAGTGTTAAAGAATTAAATGTTCAGCAAGAGAATGTTAAATATTTAAGTGATGCAAATCTAAACTTTGATGCGAATATACTTGCCGATACAAACACTAATAAAATCACATTTAAGAATAATACATTAGCTATTAACGATCTAAAAATGGGATTTAATGGAGGAGTTCAGATTTTAAACGAAGGGTTTGACATTAACTTGCAACTCAAAACGATAAATAATGATATAAAAACAATTTTGTCGCTAATACCTAGTCAATATTTAAAAGACTTTGAAAGTATTCAGACGGAAGGAAATTTTGATATTTCAGCCAATGTAAATGGAGTATTTATTGATTCTAATAGCTTACCAAATTTTAACTTCAATGTATTAGTTGAGGATGGCCGAATAGCTTACTCTGATGTTGACGATAGCATTGATGATATAAATGTTGCTCTTAAGATTAACAATTCAGGAAAAATATTGGACAGTACTAAAGTTAGTCTAGAGAAACTTTATTTTTCTATTTCAGATAATCCTTTTCAAGGAAGTTTTTATTTAGAGACTCCAGTTAGTAATGCTTCATTTGTTGGTGGTATTGATGGGGTAATTGATTTAAAATCGGTAAGTGATATTGTCCAATTTAAGGATATGGAATTAGAGGGCATTGTTAACTCAAAAATTGACTTTGCAGGGAATAAGACATTGATTGATATAGAGGATTATGAAGCTCTAAAAATAAATGGGAATATTTCTTTCAAAGGATTTTCTTATTCAAATAGCATAATGCCATATAAAATAAAGGTGTCTGAGGCATTGATGAATATAAATTCTGAAACCATTGAGCTAAAACAGTTGAAAGCTTCTGTTGTAAATTCAGACCTTAGTTTGAATGGTTCCTTATCGGGGTATTTACCATACTATTTTAAAAACAGCACGCTTAAAGGTAGTTTAAATCATTATTCGTCATCTCTTAACTTAAACGAAATCCTTCGAAAGAGTAAAAGCGTTTCTGAATCGAAAAAAGATTCCGGAGTTGTAGAGTTTGGAGGAATACCGCGTAATATTCATTTGAGGCTTTATTCCAATATTGATAAATTGACGTACGATAAGTTAATTGTAAATAAAGCAAAAGGTGTTTTGGTGGTCAAGGATTCAAAACTAGTAATTGACCGATACAATATGAATACACTAGGTGGAAAGATTGATATAGAAGGTCAATATAATACTCAGAATATATCGAAACCTTACATTGATTTTGTTATTGGTGCCGATAAAGTGGATATAAAAACAATGGCTAATTCTTTCACCGTAGTTGATTCTTTAATGCCTGTTGCAAAAAATGCAAGGGGTAAAATAAGCTCTGATTTTAAACTTCATAGTAAAGTAAATCAAGATTATACTTTAAATATTGCAAGTATAAAAGGCGGTGGAACCATAAAATCAGACGCAGTTACAGTATCCAACTCCAAGGTGTTAAATCAAATGGCAGATCTTTTAAGTAAAGAGAGTTATAGAACACTTACAGCAAAAGATATTGATATTAATTATGTGATGCGAAATGGTAAAATTATAGTATCGCCGTTTTCAACAAATATTAATGGCGCTAAATTTACAATTCAGGGAGAACAAGGTTTTGACCAATCTTTAAATTACGTTATTGCTGCACCTGTATCCCGTATGGATGTAGCTAATGCAATGGGATTCTTTGGAGGTATTGTGAATCAGAATGGAGAAGACGTTATTGTTGACGTTCTCATTAAAGGAAGTGCTGATGACCCTAAAATCAGTTTAGACATTGCTAAAGCTCAAAAACAACTGCAAAATGAGGTTAGTGAAGATACTCAAAAGGCCATTGAAGAATTGCTTGAGGATGATAATATAAAAAAGGCTGTGGATGATATCAAAAATAAACTAGGAGATTTTTTCAAGTAATATTCTTGCTTGAAATCGTCAACTTTTCTCTTCCATAAAAGAGAAAAGTTGATAGAAAGAAAAAGTTCTATTTGTTAGGATTAGTTTTTTATACCTAGTAGAAGCTTTTAAATGACATTCAAATTGCAGTGTGTTTGCACTGTGCGAATAATTATTTATTTTAATATATATACAGCTATTCGCAGTTAGTGTAACTATTTGTAATAAAATACGTAACGGTGTTATTTTGTGTTCCTGATATTTTTATATCAAATTGTCTTTTTTAGATTGGTTGTTACACGTATATGCGTACTTCTCATCTAGAGAATATTTTAAATGTGATTATCCTTTTATAGAACTTTCTTATTTCCAAACAAATTTAAAGTCGACATTATTAAAAGTTAAGAAGGTACACAAATTATCAATTAGGATAAATTAGTTAGCACCAATGGCAGTTATAATATCCTTAACTCTATCGGTATGAACCAAAATTAATTTCTCAAATTGCTTTCTTAATTCTAAATGTTCCACAAAATATTGATGTTCATGGGTGATTGGGAAGTCTTTTATGTAATACTCAATTTCTTGTTCTTTTACATTTATCTTACTCAAGGCACTTTCAATAATACTCTTATGCTCTTCTAATGCCATTATTTCAATCGAGTTTAACTTATGCGCATTTTCTGGATTCAGGATGGTTTCATTACGTTTTATAAGTAGGTCAACTTCTTTTGTGTATAAAGAAAGTCTTCCTTTCCATAGTTGATATTCAAATTCTAAATCAACAATTTGTATAGATCCATTTTTCATAACAATAAAGTTTTATTTTACAGAAAATAACTAAATCAGATAAGTGTATTGAGACATAGTTAATTATAGATTTGTGTCGTGTTCTGTAATTGTGTTTCTACGAGGTTTCATTCAATATAAGCATTTTATACTATTAATGCTCTAAAGGTGTATCCAATATAACACACTATTATTCTATGGATAAACAATCTTAAATACGATTCGCTTAATAAACTAAATTCTGTAAATTCGCAGGATATTAAATTCTATAACATGAGTAACTTTAAAGAGGACCTAATGCAGGTTAAAGCATTTGCATTTGATGTTGATGGTGTTTTATCTGCACAAATAATACCTATGGATGCCAACGGGATTCCGATGCGAACAGCAAATATAAAAGATGGCTACGCCATACAAGCTGCGGTTAAACAAGGTTATCCTATTGCTATTATTACAGGAGGGGATACCGAAGCTGTAAAGAATAGATATACACAGTTGGGCGTTGAAGACGTATATATGAAAGCTTCGGATAAAATTCATCAGCTTAACGATTGGATGAATAAACAAGGCCTCAAAGCTGAGGAGATTATGTATATGGGAGATGATTTACCTGATGAAGAAGTAATGCAAACTGTTGGTGTATCTGTTTGTCCGGCCGATGCCGTTGAAGAGATTAAAATGTGCTGTAAATATATCAGTCATAAAAATGGTGGCGAGGGTTGTGTGCGTGATGTGATCGAACAAGTATTAAGAGCTCATGGTAAATGGGGACTTGATAAAACATGGTAATTTTAAATTAAGATCCATAACTCTTAACGATATCGAAGGCTTTAATACTAATCAAGAAATAAAAATATGCTTCCAATATTACGATTAATACGCTATAAGAATCTCATTATTATTGCTCTTTTGCAAGTTTTAATTCGTTATGGTTTAATTATTCCCATTTTAAATCATTTTGGTTATGAGGCTGGATTTACCGATAAAAGATTTATCATATTGGTAATAAGTACCTTGTTTTTAGCAGCCTCTGGTTATGTAATTAACGACTATTTTGATATTAAGATTGATAGAATCAACCGTCCGGATAAGATGGTGATTGATAAAAAAATAAAGCGAAGAGAGGCCATGTTTCTTCATGTCATATTTACATTCTGTGGTGTATTTATGGGATTGTTTCTTTCGTATGTTCTTCGTAAAGAAAGTTATGCATTGATGTATATTTTAATACCTGCGTTTTTATGGTATTACTCAACAACATTTAAAAAACAGGGCCTAATAGGAAATATTATTGTTTCGGCATTAATTGCATTAGTTGCAATTTTGGTTGTTTCAGCTGAATTTTCTGCTTTGTATAGAGTTTATGGAGCTTCAATAATTGAAAGTGAAGCCTGCTCTACAGCTTGGTTTTGGACACTCGGTTTTGCCTTTTTTGCCTTCGTTGTAAACTTAACTCGTGAAATCATTAAAGATTTAGAAGATATGGAAGGGGATGAAAAGGGAGGATGTCAAACAGTTCCAATAATTATAGGTGTACCATATACAAAGGCAGTAATAGGTTTGCTTACAATTTTTATATTGGTTGTTATTTGGTTGTTATACTATAGCATCGATCGTTTAGGAGGTGATACATTTACATTTGCTTATTTCATGATATTTATAACCCTACCGTTAATTTCATCCTTAATCTATTTATTCAAAATATCTACAGCAAAAGGCTATCATCAATTGAGCACCATGTATAAATTGATTATGTTTTTTGGTGTGTTGTATGTTTTTGTTGCAGGTCAATTATTTTAATTTTTCAGCAGAACTTAATGCAAAATTTAAACAATTACAATATAATATTGGCTTCTAAATCGCCACGTCGTTCTCAACTATTATCAGAAATTGGGATAGATTTTTCTGTAGAGATAAAGGAAGATGTAGAAGAAAAATATCCTTCAGATTTGAAACATGAAGATATTGCTGTTTTTTTATCGCAATTAAAGGCTAAACCTTTTTTAGTTGATATTCAGAACGATTCAAGTAAAATAGTAATTACTGCGGATACAATTGTTTGCGCAAAAGGTAAGGTATTAGGTAAGCCAAAGGATAAAGCTGAAGCTACAGAAATGCTTAAGCTACTTTCCGGAATTAAACATCAGGTTATTAGTGGAGTCACTATATCTTCGAAACAAAAAGTTGTTAGTTTTTCCGTTTCAACGGATGTGTATTTTAAGTATTTAACAGAAGCAGAAATTGAATACTACATCAATAATTATAAGCCTTTTGATAAAGCTGGGGCTTACGGTATTCAAGAGTGGATCGGTATGATAGGCATTGAGAAAATTGAAGGATCTTATTTTAATGTAGTAGGATTGCCAGTTCAAAGGCTCTATGAAGAATTGAATCAATTTTAATATAAAATATAAAATCAACAAATCATATTTTACTATCTACCTTGTTAAAAATGTTTCCCAATATCGCATTTTAAAAAAGCTAGTTGGTAATGCAATACTAAACTAAATGAAGCAAATAGTAGCAATTTTATGTGCTGCATTCCTAATCTCAGGAAGTATAAAGGCAGCAGAAGGAATGTGGATTCCAATATTATTACAGAAATACAATATCGAAGAAATGCAAGAGCTGGGTTTTAAGCTCACTGCTGAAGATATCTATAGTGTAAACCAAGCCAGTATGAAAGATGCTGTCGTTATCTTTGGAGGTGGTTGTACTGGTGAATTAATATCTAACGAAGGCTTATTAATAACAAATCATCACTGTGGATATGGTGCTATTCAGTCTCATAGTTCTTTAGAGAATGATTATTTAACCAATGGTTTTTGGGCGATGAATCGGGATGAAGAATTAACTAACCCAGGTTTGAAGGCAACTTTTTTACGTTCAATGAAAGATGTTACTGAAGAGGTTTTAGAAGGTGTAACTGAAGAAATGACGGAGAAAGAGCGTAATTCAGTTATTTCAAAAAACTCAAAAGCAATAAAAGATGAAGCTATAAAGGATACACACTTTACTGCGGTGTTAAAACCTTTTTTCCATGGAAATCAATATTTTTTATTTGTTAATGAAGTTTTCACCGATGTTCGTTTGGTTGGTGCTCCTCCTAGTGCAATAGGTAAGTTTGGTGGAGATACTGATAATTGGATGTGGCCACGCCATACAGGCGATTTTTCTTTATTTCGCATATATGCGAATGCAGATAATGAACCTGCAGAATACGCTGAAGAAAATAAACCTTATACACCAAAACATCACTTTCCAATTTCAATGAAGGGAGTGAGTGAAGGCGATTTTACTATGGTTTTTGGATATCCTGGTAGTACCTATGAGTATGTTCCTTCTTATCATATTAAAATGATTACAGAAGAGGTGAATCCAACATTGATTGATGTTAGAACTAAAAAACTAGAGATTATGAATCGTTACCAAGGAGCAGATCCTGCGGTTCGAATTAAATATGCAGCTAAAAATGCATCTACTTCTAATAGTTGGAAACGTTGGATTGGTGAAATTAAAGGGCTTGATAAGCTGAATGCTATTGAGAAAAAGGAAGAACAAGAAGTGGCATTTCAAAAATGGGCTGATGCGTCAGATAATGATAAATATAAAACGGTTTTAACCGAGTATAAAGGTATTTACGAAGAATACTCGAAATACTATATAACCTACAGTTATATTTCTGAGATGATACGAAGAAATGGTATGGAAGGAGTTGGTTTATCAGGTTATTTCGATGGATTAATATCAGAAATTGAGAAAGATACTGTTGATAATGAAGTGGTATTAAGTAAGAAAGAAGGAATAGTTGCTCGATATCAGAAGTTCTTTAAAGATTACTATATGCCTCTTGACAAAGAGGAAACAGCCATGTTGCTTCAAATGTATCAAGAGAATATTGATGCAAAGTTTTTGCCAGATGTATATATGTTGATCAATGGAAAATATAAGGGAGATATTTCAAAATATGTTGATATGGTATTTGAAAAATCAATATTTATGAATCAGAATACAGCAGAAGCTTTTGTAAATAATTTTTCAAAAAAGAGCATTAAGAAACTACATAAAGACCCAGCTTATATTCTTTTAGATAGTTTTGTTGAGTTAGCAAAATCAGATGTTGTAGATCAATACAAAGAGCTAAGAAGTAAAATAATGTTACTAGATAGAACTTACATGGCAGGTTTAATGGAGTTTGAGAATGATAAAGTTTTCTACCCAGATGCCAATTTTACATTACGTGTTTCTTATGGTCAGGTAAGTGCTTATGAGCCAAAAGATGCTGTGCAGTTTAAGCATTACACTACATTAGAAGGTATTATAGAGAAGGATAATCCAGATATTTACGATTATCGTGTGCCAGCTAAATTAAAAGAATTACATACCACAAAAGATTTTGGTAAGTATGAAGTAAATGGAACCGTTCCGGTGTGTTTTGTAGCAACAAATCATACCACGGGAGGTAATTCTGGAAGCCCTGTGGTAAATGCAAATGGTGAATTAATAGGTATTAACTTCGATAGAGCTTGGGAAGGAGTTATGAGTGATTTAATGTATAATCCCGAACAATGCAGAAATATATCTTTAGATGTTCGTTATGTTTTATTTTTAATAGATAAATTTGCAGGCGCAAGTTATTTATTAAATGAGATGACTATTATCGAATAAAAATATTACAAATTATAATTGATAAAGGGTTCTCTAATATAGAGAGTCCTTTTCTTTTTAATAGAGTATAAATACATAGTTAGTTTTAAATTATTCCAATTGCTGAGCAAGAATATAAAGCTAATACAAAACAGAATGTAACAATTACAGTAGGCATTTATCTATCTGCCTATTGATGAAACAAATTTTAATTATGTGCGAATATTTAATATTACAGCACCCCGGGCATAATAGAGTTTACTATAACTTAGCAGGAGAATTAGCTTTAGCGGAACTTAAAATTGCAGTTCAACGCTTATCTGTTAATGTAACTGATGTTAAGGTTATAGAGATTGCCAATGTGCGATACCTTTCTATTATTACTGAAGGTGTATTATCATCCAATGATTTTCAAATCCTTTCCAGATTATCCTTCGTTTTTAGTATGTACCAATTGGATACATACAATAACAAAAACATACTAGTTCCCATTGAACAATACAATTATAAGTATGTGGATGATAAAATAAGCTCAATGCTTAAATATCCAGGGAAAACCAACGAATTATTTACCAAAATGATGATTAATGTGGCTCTGTTAAGTAGTGACTTTAATTATGATGATGCGATCAACCTCTTAGATCCTGTTTCAGGAAGGGGCACTACGCTTTTTGAAGCTTGTATTTACGGCTTTAATGCATATGGAGTAGAGTTGGATGCAAAATCGGTGAGTGATTCCATCTTGTTCTTTAAAAAGTATATTCAGACGGAGCGCTATAAAAATACTGCCAATAAGCGTATGATTTATGGTAAGGATAAAACTGAAGCCGTTTATGTTAATGAATTTGAATACGCGCGTTCAAAAGAAGAGTTTAAAGAATGTGATAATCGTAAAGTCCTAGCAGTTGTAAACGGAACTACCGTTGATTCTGATAAATATTTTAAACCAAAAAAGTTTCATTTAATAGTGGGTGACTTGCCTTATGGTATTGCACATGGAAATAAAACTGTGAAAAATAAGGGAGGTATAACACGGAATCCATCAGAACTATTGCGCTCTTGTGTTGAGGAATGGAAGCGAACTCTTAAAGTAGGAGGAGTTATTGTAATTGCATGGAATTCGTTTGTGGTATCGAGAACCCAATTACAAAGTGTATTTGCCGAGGCTGGTTTGGAAGTGATGAAAGAGCCCCCATATAATGGGTTTGAACATATGGTTGATAAATCAATAAAAAGAGATATTATTGTTGCAAAAAGGGTTAACTAGCGTTAACCTTTGCAGCAAAATATTCAATTTCTTCAAGTTTTAGTTTCGAAATTGAGTCGGTGACTCCTGCTGCTTTTTTTATTAAAAACTTCTCGGCAAAATTCATTTCTTCCAATAAAAATTCACCTCCCATTATTGATTTACAAATTGCATGGTTTCGTAATATCTCAGGGAATGCTTGGTTGAATTGGTGTTGTGATTTAGGCTGTTCTTCCATACAACATAAAAATAAGCCTAATTTTTTGGTCAGTAGTTCATTTTGCTTTTTGGCCATTAAGCGTTTTAAGTCACTTTGTAATCTTCCAGAATGTATTGACCCCCCAATAATAATTGTATCATAACTTTCAATACTCAACGATCTATGATGTCTCAAATTATATAAATCAATAATTTTATCATGAAGTTTAGCTTGAATCAGTTGTGCAGCCTTTAATGTAGTACCATGTTTTGAACGATAGAGAATTGCGGTTGCCATAGTGTAGTATATTAAAGTTAATAAACGTTAATATACATTTTTACTATGATAACTTAAACTTATTAAGTGCTTTATTTTAAGTAATTAATATAAAATTCGAGCAAAGGTTATTTTTGATTGTAAATTCTATCTGTAAATAAAGAATAAATCGATTTAAGTTCCTCTGAATAGTTTAACATGTCTTTTTGCATATTAATAATATTATCATCCTTCCTCATTGCGGGTCCTGTTTGAGCTTCAATTGGAGATAAGCTTTGAATTTTATGCGCTGTTTCATTAATCAATGGTTTAATTACATCAGGATTAATGTTATTGCTTTCTAATAAATCAAAGGCAATTTTATAAAGATGATTGCTAAAATTACAAGCAAATACTGCCGCTAAATGAATTTGTTTTCTTTGTTCCGAATCACATGAGATTACTTGTTTTGATATTTTCTTGGCGGCAGTCATCAGTTCAATTTCAATAGTCTGATCCATCCCTTCAATTAAGCAAGGAATTTGATTAAAGTCAACGGCCTTATCTTTACTAAATGTCTGAAATGGATAGAAGGTGCCGAACTTATCAAATCTATTTAAAATAGAAGATGCCATGCTGCCAGATGTATGAACTACGATACCTTGTAAGTTTGGCAAATCTGCAATAACCGATTCTAAAGCAGAGTCGCTTACGGCTATTATATATAAATCACACTTTTTCTGAATTTCGTTTAATTGATCCGTATGATACGCATTAAGCTTATCTGCTAAAATAGAGGCGTTTTTAATAGATTTACTATAAACCTGTCTGATATTAAAACCACTCATAGCTAATCCCATGCCTAGTTGTGTCGCCAGGTTACCAGATCCAATTAATACAACGTTCTGAATCATTTTTATAATTTTTATTTAATGATAAATGTAAAATATTTTTGGGTTAAGTTGAGTGTATTATCCTAAAAAGAAGAGGTGTAGCGATAATAATTATAATAAAAAAAAGGATGCCTAAAAAAGACATCCTTTAAAATTAGAGCGAAAGACGGGGATCAAACCCGCGACCCTTAGCTTGGAAGGCTAATGCTCTATCAGCTGAGCTACTTTCGCAATTCAATATTTTTTGGAGCCAATGGAGGGACTCGAACCCACGACCTGCTGATTACAAATCAGCTGCTCTAGCCAGCTGAGCTACATTGGCAACATTGTTACTTTTAAGTGGGCAGAGCAGGATTCGAACCTGCGAAGTCGAAAGACAACGGAGTTACAGTCCGTCCCAGTTGGCCGCTTTGGTATCTGCCCCAAAAGCGATTGCAAAAGTAGAAATAACTTTTAAATCTGCAAGTGAAATAAGTAATAATAGCTACACTTTTTTAGCGCGAAATCGTCTAAAATAAGGGGTGGAGGACTCTTCATTGTTGAGAATCTATTATTTACATCATTATTTATTATGGTGATTTTTTTTCAGGATTAATAAACTTTTTTGCGACTTAAACTGATAATCTCATAAGAGCACGAACATTTGTTAAAACTGGAGTGTTTTAAGCTTATTCGAAATTAGGCTGCAAGTTGCAAATTTTGCTTTGTGTGATAAAAAGCACAAATAGGAATTTGCACGTAATCTATTTTTGCATCGTAATCTTTTTTAAAAAATATAATGATATGAATATTTCAGAAGCAACAATTATTGACGTTAGAACAACTGCAGAGTTTAGCATGGGAAATGCAACAGGCTCAATAAATATACCTTTAGATACTTTACCACATCGTTTAGACGAGGTGAAAAACTTTAAACTTCCGTTAGTGATTTGCTGCGCATCAGGTGGAAGAAGTCATGCAGCGTGTGAGTATTTATCAAAACAGGGTTTTACAGATCTTTATGATGGTGGAGCATGGGTTAATGTACAAAACGCTTTAAACAACTAATAGAATTTATTATGGGTTTTTTAAGCAAATTATTCGGGAATAAGAATCAAGCCATTATCGATTCTCTTTTATCAGGAGCAAAAATTATTGATGTAAGAACACCTCAAGAGTTCAAACAAGGTAATATTGATGCATCTATAAATATACCATTGGACAAATTAAAAACATCTATTGGTAAATTAAAAAGGATGAATACCGCTTATGTGGTGTGTTGTGCATCAGGTATTCGAAGTGCGCAAGCAGCATCTATATTAAAATCTAATGGTATTACTGAAGTTATAAATGGTGGCAGTTGGCATAAAATTGATCGACTCGTTTAGTATCATTTCTTAATCCTGACAAAATATATTTAAAATGAAACGAATTATTGTAATAGGAGGGCTTTCTGCAGGTCCATCTGCGGCGGCTAAGGCTCGTCGAGAAAATGAATGTGCTGAGATATTAATGTTCGAAAAATCGAGTAACATTAGTTATGCTACTTGCGGAATTCCTTATGCCCTGTCGGGTGTAATTAACAATCGAAAAAAATTAATTGTAGTTGAAGCAGAATTATTAAAGAAACGCTTCAACGTTGATATGCATCTTGAAGAAGAGGTGCTTGAAATACTTCCAGATGCACATGAAATTACAACAACAAAAGGAAGATATAAATACGATAAACTAATATATGCTGCTGGTGCACATACTTTTATTCCGCCTGTAAAAAACTTGGTAACGGCCAACAATTGGTCGCCTTGTAGGTCTTTATCTGATTACGATAAGTTAATGAAGGAAGCTGTAGCTTCTAATGCCAAGCATATTACAGTAATGGGAGCTGGTCTAATTGGGGTTGAAGTTGTTGAGAATCTTGTAGAATTAGGTAAAAAGGTAACCTTAATTGAGGGCAGCAATAAGGTGCTTCCGATGTGGGAACAGAAGTTCAGCCAATTTGCAAAATCAACTTTGGAACAGAATGGGGTAGAGGTTATTACCAATACCTTTGTAGATGAAGTAAAGGTTGAGAATGGTCAAATTACTTCAGTTAAAATTTCTGATGATAAATGGGTTGATACTGATTTTGTTGTAATGAGTGTAGGTATCAGACCTAATACAGAGTTGCTGACAAGTAAAGGGGCAGAGGCAATACGAAATGGAGCAGTAAAGGTTAATGAGAGAATGGAAACTTCGTTGCCAGATATTTATGCTGCGGGTGATTGTTCAAGTATCAAGAATATACAAACCGGTGAATATGATTATCTGCCATTAGGAACGCATTCTAATAAAGCAGGAAGAACAGCAGGTATAAATGCAGCAGGTGGATCTGAAGTATTTGAAGGAGGCTATAAAACGGCTATCATAAAAGTATTTGAAAATACTATGGCCCGTACAGGGATGAATCCAACCTTTATGAAAGCAAATAATATTGAATACAAAACTAATTTAATATTAGCGGGGGCAACACCTGGTTATTATCCCAATCAAAAGGAAATGATCATTGAAACGTATTATTCTCCTGAAGATGGTACTATTTTGGGTTGTGAGATATTTGGTGAGCATGGCGTGGATAAACGAATTGATGTTATGAGTACTGCAATATATGCTAAATTAAAAATGACGGATTTGCCAAGGTTAGATTTAGCCTATGCGCCACCTTTCTCTCCTGCAAAAGATCCGGTTGTTGTTTCGGGTTTTGTATCTTCAAATGCGATAAATAATAATTATGCCGAGCTTGGAGTTGAGGAGCTAAAGAACTTATTAGCTACTGAGAACGAAGCAAATTACAATTTAATTGATGTTCGTACACCTGCCGAAATAAATGCTCAGGGTAAAATTGGGAATGCAATAAATATTCCTGTTGATGAGTTGCGAACGCGAACAGAAGAGCTTGAAGCCATAGATAAGTCTTTACCTACCTATGTATATTGTGCCAAAGGTTTAAGAGGATATTTGGCCTCATTAATATTAAAAAGTAAAGGGTTTGAAACCGTTTCTAACTTATCAGGAGGGTACACCATCTGGAAAGCATTAAACTAATAAAAATAATAACCCAAGGAAGAATAATCTCCTTGGGTTAATTGAATTAAATGCCAAGACCACTTCTATAAAAAGAACTCATCTTTGAAGTTGACTAAGTATAATTTCTCAGTACATCGTGTTAATGCTGTATAAAGCCATCGGTAGTAATCTCTATCTACACCATCTTCAGGTAAAAAGCCGGGGTCAACAAAAACAGCCTTCCATTGTCCACCTTGTGCCTTGTGGCAGGTCATTGCATAGGCATACTTAACTTGCAACGCATTGTAATAATCATTGTTTTTTACGCCTTCATATTGTTTTTGTTTGGGTTTTAAATCGGCATAATCTTCCATTACTTCATAAAAGAATCCTTCTTGATCATTTTTGGTTAAGCCAGGAGTATCGGCCTGCAATACATCAAGTAATAACTTTATATCAACTTCTAACTCTTTATAATCGATTAGGCGGACAGTACAGTTTACAAAACGCTTTCCGTATAGCTCCTCATAGCCGCGTATTCTAACAATCTCAGCAATATCTCCATTTGCAATAAAATCTACTTCTTTGCTGTTCTTTAACCAATGATAGTTATTTTTCACCACGAGCACATAGTCACCAACGGCTAATTCTTCTTCTCTATAAAGAATGCTATTTCTAATACCATTGTTGTATAAATTAGCTCGTTTATTCGATCGGTTTACAATTAAGGTATTATCCATACCATAGGTATCGTATGCCTGTTGAATTTCATCTAAGAGCTCTTCGCCTAATACTCGTTTAACATCTGAATACTCTTCTATATCAAACTGAGGAATCTCAGAAATAAACTGATTGCTTTCAATTTCTTGCCTTAACATTGATGCACAACTTACAATGCCACTTTTGTTTTTTTGTCTAACAATATCTGATAAGAAGTGCTCAAACACAGTAGAGCCATAAACTTCTAAATTAGATTTTACCATCGCTACGCTTTCTGAGCTTCCAACAGGTGGTAACTGTGCATCATCTCCAATAACAACCAATTTGCAATTTTTTCCGTCAAATACGAACTCGATTAAGTCTTCTAATAAGTTTCCAGAACCAAACCCAGAATAGTCTCCGGTGTTTCCAGAAATCATTGAAGCTTCATCTACAAAAAATACAGTATCGGTTTTTAAATTTTTGCCTGTTTTGAAAGATCCAAATCCATCATTGGCTGATTGTTGTCGATAAATACTTTTATGTATCGTAAAAGATGGTGTGTTAGCGAACGAACTAAATACTTTTGCCGCTCTTCCGGTTGGTGCCATAAGACAAATTCTGAACTTTAATTCTTTCAAAACTTCCACAAAAGACCCCGTTAAAGACGATTTTCCGGTTCCGGCGTAACCTTTTAATAAAAAAAGTGGTTTTGTTGAGTCGCTTGTTAAAAATTCGGCAAATCCCTGTATGCATGCCTGTTGCGATGTGGTAGGAGTGTGTTCGAATGCATTATTTAGCAGGTTAATTAAATGTTTATTTATCATTTTGTTGTAAAAAATCAGAAACCAAAACTGTAATTTAAATTTTTTTTTAAATTTGTGACTTCAAACTAATACAAAAAAATCCGTAAAATAATGAAAACAGTAATTCAAATTATTCTTTTTCTTGTAATAGCTGGCTTAGCATACGCTGTAGTTGAAAGCGTTCAGAAGCCAATTAGATTTCAAAAATCGCACAAGATGAGAAGTACCGAAGTAATTGAGCGTTTAAAAGACATTAGAACTGCTCAGGTAGCCTATAAAACCCGTTACGACAAGTATACAGGTAGTTTTGATACCTTAATTAACTTTGTGAAAACTGACTCTTTACAATTAGTAAAGAAAGAAGGTAGCCTTTCTGATAGTTTAGTTGAAGCAGGTTGGACAGAAGAAAAAGCTCTTAAAGTAGGGTTAATTAGTAGAGATACAATTGCTGTTGGTGTTGCGGATTCACTATTTGCTGATAGTTACCCAATTGATTCACTACGCTATATTCCATTTACTGATGGTGAGCAGTTTGAGTTAGGTGCTGGTATTGTACTTACAGGTTCTGGTGTGAAAGTGCAGGTATTTGAAGCAAAAGTTGAAAATAACGTATATCTAAATGGATTAGAGGAGCAAGAGGTTATTAATCTTAATGATAAAGCTCGTAAATTAGAAAGATATGCAGGTTTAAAAGTTGGTTCTCTTGAAGAAACAAATAACAATGCAGGTAACTGGGAGTAATTCTATATCGAACAAATGAATATGGAGTCAATCTCAGTTATTGATAGTAATTTCGATGTTAATGTAACAACGTCATATTTTTTATCCATTCAGCTTTCGCTGGATGGATTTTCTTTTTGTGTACTAGACCCAGTTAGTAATGAATATATCCAATTCTGGCATAAAAAGATTAATCCAACACAAGAACCTACTAATGTTTTAGAGCAGGAGTTAAGAGAAAACCCAGTTCTACTATATCCCTATCAAAAGATATTTTTTAGCTATAACTCTAATTACTACACCTTAGTTCCTGATGGTATTTTTAATAAAGAACAAGCAAGGGAACAACTTAACTTTACAATATCTAGCAATAATCATCCTGAAGGAGAAGTTTTTTTTAGTAAAATAAAAATGGCTGATGCTTGGTGTATTTATAGTATACCTCAAGAGTTGGTAAGTCTGTTAAAGAAATACTATTCTGATATTCATTATTTTTGTGAAATTGTACCTTTTATCGAAAATGCATTATTGAGTACTACTATAGATAGTAAGAAAAACCACGTACATATTAATGTTAATAATAAGTATTTCGATATTGCAGTAACAGCTGGTAATAACTTAATACTTCATAATGCATTCACATATAAAAACAATAACGATTTCTTATATTTTACTTTATTTGTTTTCGATCAATTAAAACTTAATACCTCCAAAACCACGGTTTATTTATCAGGAAGTATTGATAAAAACGACAATACCTATGCGATGCTTAAGAAGTATATTAAGCGAGTAGAGTTAAGTACCTCTACAAAGCACTTTAGGTTTTCGCAAATCTTTAAGAATATTCCTATTCAAACACATTTAAATTTATTTAATATTCCAATATGCGTATAATAAGTGGTAAACTTAAAGGGCGAAGATTTAGTCCTCCTAAGAGTTTTAAAGCCCGACCAACTACTGATTTTGCTAAAGAAAATCTGTTTAATGTTTTAAACAATACAATAGATTTTGAAGGTTTAAATGTGCTTGATTTATTTGGCGGAACAGGCAGCATTAGCTACGAATTTGCTTCAAGAGGTGCAAATAAGGTTACTTGTGTTGAGCTGCGATACCCGCATTATAAATTTATTATGCAAACTATTGATGAATTAGACTTGAAGGGTAAGGTAAGCGCCCTTAAAGGTGATGCTTTTAAGTTTGTAGAAAAAACAAGTGAGAAGTATGATTTAATATTTGCCGATCCTCCTTATGATATGGAGAAGGCAATTAAGCTTCCACAATTGATTCTAGATAATAAGCTTTTGAGTGACGGTGGACTATTGATTTTCGAACACTCAGGGGATGCTAGTTTTAATAGTCACCCTAATTTTATTGAAGATCGAATTAATGGAAAGGTAGTATTTACATTATTTAGAGCTTAGGTAGAGATAATTAAATAAAAAAGGAGCCATTCGGCTCCTTTTTTATTTACATCTTATGATCTAGGATGAAATTGTGACATTGTTTCTTTTAGATATTGACTATCTAGATGAGTATAAAACTCAGTAGTTACAATTGAGGTGTGTCCAAGCATCTCTTGAACAGCTCTAAGATTTGCTCCGCCTTCTACAAGGTGGGTAGCAAATGAATGTCTGAACGTATGCGGACTTACATTTTTCTTAATACCAACTTTTGTAACAAGGTTTTTGATAATTGTAAATATCATTACCCTTGATAATCGTTTACCTCTTCTGTTTAGGAATAATACATCTTCACTATCTTTATGTATGTTCAATAAACGTCTATACTCGCTTAAGTATAAATTGATCTCTTTGATGGCTTTTGAACTAATTGGCACTAAACGTTCTTTTTTCCCTTTACCATCAACTTTAATAAATCCAGTTTCAAAATATAGATTAGATATTTTTAGTTCTATAAGTTCAGAAACTCTCAGGCCACAACTATAAAGCGTTTCTAATATAGCTCTATTTCTTTGCCCCTCAGGTTTTTTTGTGTCAATACAATTAATTATAGAATCGATTTCTTCAACAGATAGCAATTCTGGTAGTTTGCGTTCAATTTTTGGTGGAACTAGCAATGCTGTAGGATCCTTCTCTATTTTCTCTTCTATTAAAAGATACTTATAAAAGGCTTTAATACCACTAATTATTCTAGCTTGAGTTCGAGCACTAATTCCCTTTTGGGCTACCCACTCTACCATTTCTCTTAGGTGAACTATAGTAACCTCCTCTGGGTTTACTCTATAATCCTTTTCTTTTAAATATTGAATTAATTTGTTTAGGTCCGTGTGATAAGCGTGAATGGAATTATCTGATAATCCTTTTTCCACTTTGAGGTATCCCTTAAAATCTTCAATTTCTGATTCCCAAATCATATTATCGTTATTTTATGATATGTAAACTGTTATTAAGTAAATATAAAAATACAACTTAACAAAGTCAAATAATCTAATAATTTTTATGTTAAAATAATGCGTTTTTGCTTAGGAAGGTAAATTATATCGCAAAGATATTAATTTTTATTTTATAAGTACCCAAACACTCAATAAAGAGTTGTACTCTTATCATAAAATTATATTCAAGCTTAAATGATTTAATTTATAATCATTATAAAAATATAGTAAATCATTTTCTTTAGGTCTTAATTACAACTACTTAACTTATGTGTTGTTTGGTATAGCTAGCAATGTACTATCTCCATATGAAAAAAAAAGGCCTGATTTTAATCATTGAACCCCAATTGTGTTTAAAATGACATAAGTTTTCAATACATTTGCACAAATAATAATAAAAGCGTGCAACTGTAGTTAATAGTACTACAATTATATATCAGATGAAGATTTTAATAATAAATGGTCCAAATCTTAATTTGCTTGGAAAAAGAGAAGTAAATGTATATGGAAATCAAAGTTTTGAATCTTTCTTTACTGCCGTACAGAAGAAGTATTCTAATATAAATTTAGAGTATTATCAATCAAATTCTGAAGGGAAATTGTTAGATAAAATTCATGAAGTTGGATTTACATTTGATGGTATTGTTTTAAATGCAGGTGCATATACGCATACCTCTGTTGCTTTAGCAGACGCTATATCAGGAATTACCACTCCCGTAATCGAAGTTCATATTTCAAACGTTTTTAAACGCGAACAATTTAGGCATCATTCTTTTATATCGCCAGTTTGTGTTGGAACCATTGCAGGATTTGGACTAGACTCATATATTTTAGCTATTGAGTCTTTGCTATTAAAGGAAACAGAGAATATTAATTCGCCCAGTTAGAAAATTGAAATAAATATTTAGTTGATGAAAAAGCTTACGAAGATTGTAGCAACAGTGTCAGACATGAAGTGTGACCCAGATTACGTTAAAGGACTTTACAAAGCAGGAGTTAATGTTGTAAGGTTGAACACTGCCCACATGGATTATGAGGGATTATGTAGAGTTGTGTCTACAGTGCGTTCTGTATCTGACAAAATTGCACTTTTAGTAGATACTAAAGGTCCAGAAATTAGAACTACACCTACTGAAGATGGTAACAAAATTTTAGTAGCAAAAGGTGATACTTTATTAATGAAAGGTGAGCCAGAAACAAAATCTACTGAGAAATGTGTATGTGTTTCTTATGCTAATTTTGTTAAAGATATGCCTCTTGATGGTGATGTTTTAATAGATGATGGTGAAACAGCTCTTAAAGTTATCGAGAAACATGACGATCACTTAGTTGTTAGAGTTGAAAATGATGGTGAAATTGGTGGTAAGAAAAGTGTTAACGTTCCTGGTGTTCGTATTAGCCTTCCTTCTTTAACTGAAAAAGATATCACTTTCTTAGGTTATGCTGCTGAGCAAGGAATTGACTTTATTGCTCACTCTTTTGTTCGTAACTCTACTGATGTTGCTGATGTTCAGGCTGAATTAGATAGACTTGAGTGTCCTGCTAAAATTATCGCTAAAATTGAGAACCAAGAAGGTGTTGAGAATATTGACGAAATCTTAGGTTGTGTTTATGGTGTAATGGTCGCTCGTGGTGATATGGGTATTGAAATTGCACAAGAAAAAATTCCTGGAATCCAACGTCAATTAATCAGAAAATGTGTTGATGCTAAGAAACCAGTGATTGTAGCAACTCAAATGTTACACACAATGATCAAAAATCCTCGTCCAACACGTGCTGAGGTTACTGATGTTGCAAACGCAATTTATTACCGTACTGATGCAATTATGCTTAGTGGTGAAACTGCTTATGGTGATTATGGTATTGAGGCTGTAAACACTATGTCGAGCATTGCTAGAGAAGTTGAAGCTGCAAAAGATAATCGTAATGATATTCCTGTTGCTCAACCAAAAAATAGCGTTACTTCTTACCTTGCTGATACTGCAATTAAAGCGTCTAAAGAATTAGATATTAAAGCTGTTATTACTGATAGTTTTACTGGAAGAACTGCTCGTTATTTAGCTGCATTTAGAGGCGAAGCTCCTGTTTACGGTCTTTGTTACAATGATAGAGTAGCAAGAGAATTATCTCTTTCTTATGGTGTAAGTCCACGTATGATGGAAGATGGTACATCTAAAAAAGAAATCTTAATCAAGACTTTAAACAAGCTTGTTAAAAAAGATGTATTAAGTACTCAGGATTTAGTTGCTTACCTTGGAGGTAGCTTCGGAATTGGTGGTGGTACTTCTTTCTTAGAGATTATTACTGTTGAAAATCTTCTTAAGAAAGCAGAAACAATTGTTGATTAATTAGTTACAATATTTACATTAAAAGAGAGCTTTATGCTCTCTTTTTTTTGCTATAATTTTGGAGTAAATGAGCGTAACTTCTACCTTTAAATAAAGCTATAAAAGCTTTATTGTATGAAGTTTTTTATTAGTTTTGCACCCAAGTACAACACATCTGGGGATGATATGGATTCGACAGCAGGTGAAAGTTGTATGTAAGCATGCAGAGCACAGGAATTCCGGCTCTTTAATCTCGGGTTTCAACTTTTTATAAGGCGAAAATAATTACGCTCTTGCAGCTTAATCGAAGTATAGTAGATTAGCATTATTCGGTATAAGATACTGAAACAAGACATCTCTTAAGTGCTATCGTCCTGAGGCGGCTTAAATCAGAGATGCTGGAAAATTGGGAACCGGCAACTACAAGCTTTGGGTTGTTGCTTAAATAAAGAAGATAAGGTAGTAGTTGGTCGCTTTGGGCCGGCTATTATTCGAAAATTAAGTCAGAGCTAAGCATGTAGAAAGCATATTGCTTCCTTGACTGGACCAGGGTTCGAAACCCTGCATCTCCACAAAAGCGATTTCAGAAAGCTTCAAAACCCTTCAAAACTCTTTGTTTTGAAGGGTTTTGTTTTTTATTTCTTTTTCCATATTTAGGGTGAGATAGGTAGGGG
>NZ_LYBV02000021.1 GCF_001660705.2 Saccharicrinis aurantiacus | reverse complement strand
ACCATTCACTTTTGGTTTGTACCTCGTAATTCTGCCTTTGTACCTGGTACAAGAGCTAAATTTAGTGGCACAAAGCAGAAAAAATTGGTACAAAGGCAAAAAAAATGAATCCCCTGTGGAAGAATCTTACACGCTATAACGTGACTGAGCAGAATTATAGCCTAGGCAGGTTCAGATGCGCATTTTTTTAGTACAAATATTACAAACATGCATTCAGTTAACAGAAATACTAATGCAGAGCCAAGGGCATTATTACAAATTATGGCCAAACTCAGCGTGCTTGGTAAAAAACATGCTACTGGCTGAGTGGTTATTCTTGGCAACAACCCAGCTGCGTGAGAGATTGCAACGGATACCCCACAGCGAGGCACGAAGCGAGGAGTAGCAGTGAAAAGCTCGACCCTTTAGGGGCACGCCCAATTTATTATTATACTAGACAGGCGTGAGAAGTACAGTTACTGAACTATGGAGCATAATTATTAAACTCCCCTCCCTTTTTAATGTATTGACACACGCATTGATACTGATATTTAAAACTATATTTGGGTAATTATTCATTATATATTACGTATACATGTTGTTTAAAAAGGTTTTAATGGCATGCATGGCTGCCTTGTTGCTATGTTCATTTAATAGTGCCGAAAAAGCACAAACGTTAATAAATAAAGTTAACCGATATAATAAATCGTCGTACCCCGAGAAACTATTTATACACACTGATAAACCGGTATATTTTGCTGGTGATGATGTATGGTTTCAATCTTACTTGGTTAATGCCATTACGCATTTACCCGAGATACATGAACGCGTATTGTATGTTGAGCTGATAAACCCTAATGGGGTAACTGCCTCTAAACGCATGTTTATATTAAACCAGGGAAAGTGTTACGGGCATATGGAGTTGGATCAGGATATGGCAACCGGAAAGTATTTGATGGTTGCTTACACCAACTGGATGCGTAACCAAGGCTCTGATTTCTTCTTTAAAAAAGAAGTGCATATTTATGCCGAGGATGTGGATGAAGAGATGGCCGTTGCAAATTCAGAGCGCACCAGCACAGCTACAGAACCAGCAACTGAAGAAACAGTTATAAACGCCAATAATACTTCAACTGCTAAGTTAAACCTACAGTTTTATCCTGAAGGAGGAAATTTAGTGAATGGCATTACTACACGTGTTGCCTTTTCAGGCGTAAACCAAGCTGGCGATGCCATGGACTTTAAGGGTGCAGTTGTTGATCAGGATGGTAATTTTTGCTCGCCAATACAACCCATTTACGATGGCAAAGGTTTTATTTTTATTAAAGCCGAACTTAACAAACAATACTTTGCTCAAATTGAAGGCAATAATAACGAAAGCATCACTTTTCCGCTTCCAAAGGTAATGGCTCAGGGGTATTCTTTAAGTGTGAGTAATCGATGGAATAACGAAAACTTAGATATACATATCCAATCGAATACGGGTAACGGTGAAGAGAACATTAACCTACTAGTACAGCAAGAAGGAGATATTATTGAAATGCTTGAGGGCACTATTACAAATGGTAGTCTGCGTTTTTTAATACCCAAAGAGCTTGTTAACACAGGCATTGTTCAGCTAACCCTATTAAACAGTGATATGATTCCGGAGGCTGAGCGTTTGGTTTTTGTAAACCACTACGATGCTTTAAATATTTCTATTGAGGGAGCTAAAGACCATTACAATAGTCGCGAGGCTATAGATATTCAGCTTAGCGTAAGTGATAAAAATGGAAACCCTGTTGAGGGTGAATTTTCGATGTCGGTAACCGATGCTGCATTGGTAGATGATAAAGCCTATAGCCAAATAAATTTAGTAAATCACATGTTACTAAGTGCCAATTTACCAGGTAAAATTAATAATATTGGATCGCTATTGAAAAATAATGCCGAGGCCTTTAATAACCTTGATATTATTATGCTAGTTAACGGATGGCGCCGATTTAAATGGGAAAAAGTAATGGCTGATACTATTACTACGCCTAAATACCAATACGAAACGGGTATTTATATTGATGGAAAATTAAAACGTAAGAGTGGGAAAAAGGCAGCTCCGAAAGGCATTGAAGTTACCATGATGTTATCTGGAGACCAAACCCAGGTGATGAAAACTACAACCGACTCGAAAGGTCACTTTAAGTTTAATGTACAAGATTTTAACGATACCGTTGATGTGTTGGTGCAAACGGTAAACAGATCGAACAGTAAAGCAGATTTTAATATCGATTTAAATTCGAATCTACGCTTTGACCCTGCTGATAATAACGCTCGTGCACGAATGATGCTTAGCGAAAAGGTAGCCACAACATTCTTTAGCAGCGAAGCCATAAAAGCAGATGAAGTACAAGCAAGTAAAGGCAAAACAAAAGAACGACTGCAAAGAGATGATGATGCCTTTCTTTTTCAGGATACAACCGATATTTTCTTAGATAACATTAATGTTACTGCCAGTAAAAAGCGCACTGTACAAGAGAATATGGTGGAGCAATTTGGTGCCCCAAGTTATGTGGTAGGCCAATCGCAACTGGAGGACTTAATGAAAGATACGCCATGGTACTACGGTTTAACAAGTTTATTGTACGATGCATTTCCGGGTTTAAGAGTATATGAAGTGAGCAACCCGGAGGACATGGGCGGCATACAAGATGACTTTGCTGCAGAAGAGGATTCAATATTTTCGGATGATGATGGCTTTACCGAGTTGCGTAACCAGCGAACGGTTGATTTTGTATTAACAGGTAAAAGTCCGCACCGCTTTTATATTTATGTGGATGGTTCTTTAATTGGGATGACCAACTCGAACGGACGATTGGCAACAATGGATAGTAATTATAGCTTCGATGATTTTATGTCGATGGATCCTACGGCTATTAAGTCTATCGAATTAGTATTCTCGCCGCGCAATTCACCTATGTTTGATATTATGCCCGAAACTACTGCCGATATTGATATATCAGGAGCTCCCGAGGCAATACTATCTATTTATACAAAGGAAGGAACTGGTGTTTATGCACAGAGCTACAACAAAGGAATGGCCAACTTCAGATTATATGGCTTTGAGAAAGTACGTGAGTTTTATGCGCCACAATATGATGGTACCGACGATTTAAAAGTAGTTAACGATGAGCGCTCTACTTTGTATTGGTCGCCATCCATAAAAACGGATTCATTAGGTAAAGGATCTATTCAATTTTATAATTCAGACGCCGCAGAACAACTCAGGTTTGATGTAGCTGGTTTTTCTGTTGATGGTACACCCGGAGCTCAAATTGTATTAAAAGGAAGCATTACAAATAGCAATAGAAAGGCTACCACAAATGATATGGCTTCTGATTACGAACAGGAAACTGTTGAAAACCTTGCGCTTTCAAAAGAATATAAATTGGGAGCTGCAATAGCGAAATCCCCTGCCAATAACAATTTAGCTTACGCCGATATTACTATTAAAGGAAAACCTTTTGCTACCACAACAAACCGCGATGGTGATTTTATCATCAATCTTGATGAAGTAAGTGGCAGCGATATTGTTATAATAAGTTCCCTTAATTTTGGTTCTGCGGAGTTGAGTGTGGATGATTTACTGAGAGATAAATCGGTTCAGCTTCAAAATAATTTGGATACAAGCGAAAAGATAGATGCCGAAAAGATTATTCAGCAAATGGGTCGTAAGAAAAGATCAAATAGTATTCTATCGAGCATCTTTATTAAGGGAGCATACCGAGAAACCATTAAAAAGAATGGCGATCTATTTAGAGTATCAGACTTTGGGCTAATTCAAAAGAAGGAGAATTATTACGGTCCGATAATTACACATGAAACAATGCCATTAGAGGGACGTGAGTACCGCACTGAGGATTATCCAATGCAAATTAAATATGAGCCTTTAAATACCACCGATGATTTAATGCCAATTATTGATCCATTGCATCAGGATTTAAGTTTCTTGAAGTACGACAACCGTAAAGATTATAAATATACAGCAGAAGGTGTTGTGGAATTTCAGGGGCGTAAATGTTACAAAATTAGTTTTACACAAAACCCCGAAGTTCGTAAGGCTCTTTACGATGGCTCAATGCTTATTGATAAAGAAACCTTCGCCTTAGTATCGTTAAACTGGAAGTATAGTGAAACGGCTAGTAAGTACCTTTTACCAATACAATTTTTAATGCCGGGTAAAACCATCGAGAAATTTGAGGTGCTTGAGCAAAATAATACTGCTTCTTATCACATAAAGGATGGCAAGTGGTATTTAAAAAATGTATCACAATCGGCAGAGTTACGCATTGACAATATTAAACTGGCGTACAAAAGGGAGTTCTCAACAACCGAGGTATTTGATAAAAAACCTGATGAGTTTAAAAAGACTTCTGTTGATAAAATGGATAAGCGTAGAATGATGATTAAAACGGTTAACTACAACCCGGAATACTGGCGTCAACCATGGGTATTACCTGCCGACAAAGACATTAATGAGCAGATTAACTTCTTACATGAGGTTACTTTTATAAAGCAGAAGCAATAAGCTACTGCATTACAAAATAGCAGAATACAAAAAGGCTTCAGTAGTTATACTGAAGCCTTCTTTTTTATAGTTGTATAAAATATATCTGCCCTACTCCACAGTAACCGACTTGGCTAAGTTACGTGGTTGATCCACATCGCAACCACGTAAAACAGCAATATGGTATGAAATAATCTGCAATGGAATAACCGTTAATAAAGGTGCAATTGCCTCATGACAATCCGGTACCTCAATAACATGATCAGCCATTTTTTTAATAGTTGTGTCCCCTTCAGTTACCACGGCAATCACTTTACCATTTCTTGCCTTAACCTCTTGAATATTACTAACGATTTTCTCATATGACTTATCTTTTGTTGCCACAACAAAAACAGGCATATTCTCATCAATTAAGGCAATTGGTCCATGCTTCATCTCAGCAGCAGGATAACCCTCTGCATGGATATAAGAAATTTCTTTTAATTTAAGAGCACCCTCTAAAGCAACCGGGAATAAATATCCTCTACCTAAGTAAAGTGCATTATTAGCATCTTTATATAAGGATGCGATATCTTTTATATCTGCTGTTTTTTCAAGAATCGTTTTTATCTTTTCAGGAACTAAAGTCAACTCATTAATTAGTTGCTTATACAATTCATCATATAACGAACCTCTTTTCTGGCCAATAGTAAAGGCCATCATCATAAGCGCTGTTACTTGAGAAGTAAAGGCTTTTGTTGAGGCAACACCAATCTCAACACCTGCGTGGGTATAAACCCCTGCATGGGTTTCTCTTGGAATAGACGACCCCACAACATTACATATACCGATAATTGTTGCACCTTGTTCTTTGGCCATCTTAATAGCGGCTAAGGTATCTGCAGTTTCTCCACTCTGAGAAATAGCAATTAATACATCATCGGAATTAATAACCGGATTACGGTATCTAAACTCTGAAGCATATTCTACTTCAACTGGTACACGTGCAAATTCTTCAAAAAGATACTCACCAACCATACCTGCATGCCATGATGTACCACAGGCAACAATTATAATTCGCTTTGCTGTGGTCAGCTTTTGCATTTCGTCATTAATCCCCCCAAGGAAAATCTTCGACTTATCCATTGTGATACGACCACGAATGGTATCCATTATTGATGTAGGTTGCTCGTATATTTCTTTCAGCATATAATGCTCGTAATCGCCCTTATCAATTTCATCAATCGTTAGTTCGACTTTCTGAATCTTAGGCTTCTGGGCATCATTCTGAATATTCTTTAAAACAAGATCCTCTTTCGTAAGAATAGCAACATCTTCATCGTTCATATAAATAACCTGATCGGTATATTCAATGATTGGTGAAGCATCTGAACCTAAAAAATATTCATTCTGGCCAACTCCAATTACCAAAGGACTACCTTTTCGGGCTGCAATTAACTTATCCTTCTCATCAGCACAAGAAATTACCAAACCATAGGCGCCAACCACCTTTGATAGGGCAACTCTAACCGCTAACTCCGCATCAACTTTTTGCTCTAGATAAATATTCTCAATAAAGTTTACCAGAACTTCAGTGTCCGTTTCACTTTTGAAGTCGTACCCTCTATTTACAAGCTCCTTCTTTAAATGCGCATAGTTTTCAATAATTCCATTATGCACTAAAGTAAACTTTCCGTTCATCGAAGTATGTGGATGCGCATTTGTATCATTAGGTTCTCCATGAGTAGCCCAGCGCGTATGACCAATACCTATAGTCCCATCAGTTGAACTATCACCAACAAACTCTTCCAGGTCTTTCACCTTGCCCATTCTTTTATAACTATTGATAGATCCGTTTACAAGAGCAACTCCTGCAGAATCATATCCTCTATATTCAAGTCTTTGTAATCCCTTAATTAATATTGGGTAAGCTTTTCGTTCCCCTATGTAAGCAACTATTCCACACATACTTTTTTCATTTATTCGTAAAACGCGAACACCTTATTTAACCGAAGCAATATAATTCATTATTTTAATAAATTTCTCTTCAATTGGTATATGACACATTTAAGGCCTTAAACACGTATTATTTTAGGTTATTGATTCTATTTTCAACATTCTCATCCTTTATCTGGTATTCTTTTTGTAGGTCAATTATAAAATTATTGTTATTCACATCGCCTCGTACATTAAGAAAATCGTCTTCTTTAAATGCTTCTGATGTCAAACCAAAACCAATTTTACTCTTAACATTAAACTCCTTTTTGGCATCAGATATTATTGCAGTTTCATTCTTTTTTAGAAGACCATGGTAACTAGCAAGAAACTCTGAAAGGCTTTCGTTTTTGTATAAATCCTTATTAAAATAGGAATTCGCAATACTAATGGCATGAGCCATACTAAGTTGAGATAGCTGTTTATATTCATTATGAAGAAACATTCCAATCTCATGTATTGATATGTCAGTTTCCACAATTTGCTTAGTTAAAGCATCAAGCTTATCTTCCCTAATAAATAAACCTCCAAGATCTATCCATTCACTTAGTTTATCGGATTGTGACAGGTTCCCATTTTCAATTTCATCATAATTATTTAGTACAATATCACCTATGTAAGTTGTTAACATCTGCTCGTATAAGGTAATACCGCGCTTTATTGATGCAACAGAAATTTGAGCGCCTCTATACATGAGCGCCTTGGTATCAGGCTTTGCCTTTTTCATTAGGGCTTGTAACACTTCTATTCCTTTTACAATTTTATTAATCGTAAAAGGATTCAAACCATCAAAGTGAATAAGATCTAGGGGAAGATCTGAAGTACGCTTATCGCGATTAGGCCATTTTTGGGTATCACGACAAGTACCAACATTAAACATATTTTGGCCTGGCATAAGTACGCTCTTTCCATTATCCTCAATTAAATATGAGAATGGAAATTCTGATGTGTCAGGATTGTTATAATGCTTACCTAATATCATTGTAAAGGCGCTCACTTTACCTGGCCACAAAATATACGAACCGCTGCCTGTTTTGCATCCTCGCTCCAAGGTTCCTTGATGAACTGGTCCGAGTTTATACATATGATTACTTTGATTTGTTGCGCTTCCTGCATTATAAAAAGAGAAGTTACCCGCAATTAACAAAGTAGATTTATGATGAGTAACTGTATATGGTCCAGCAAAAATACTGCAAGCCTCACCTAATAAAGCCTGGCTATTGGCAAAAAACAAACTATTCTCAGCAGAAAAACCACCGCCTACCTCTACAGCCTCACCAATAAAGCAATTATTAATTTGTGCTCCATCAGTGATCTTTGCATTTCTTGTGGAAATAAAGTTTCTGGCAATCACATCTTTTCCAATATATGAAGGCGCTTTCTCTGAACTATTTATTGTTCCATTATTTAATAAAGAAGCACCTTCAACAATAGCATAGTCACCCACATTGACATTTAAAATACTCCCTGCATTATAAATTTTTGCGTGAGTCCCAATTTTGCCTATATCAGATTTAATGGTATTACAATAAGCTTTTATTTTACTGTTAAGAGAATTAATTAAGTTCTGATCGTGCCTAAAAAAGCAAAGTAAGTATGCTATTTGGGATGAGAGTTCATTATATATAGTTACTTCCCTCCCACCAGCTTCATTAACCGCTAAGACTTGTGTGCCATTACCAAAATAAGATTCACCAGAGCATATTATTTCATTGGTATTTACGATCTGAACGTTATCTTCAATAAGATAATTCGAAATTAGATTACCAATATTCTTAATAAAAACACCATTTCCAATACTACAGTTATGAAAACATGAATTATACAATCCCGCTTTAGTTTTTAGGCCATGCTGCAGTGTAACCTCAATATTGAGCTCTCCAATGTGATTTTTTCCTGAGAACTCACAATTACAGACCCTATCAGAGGAGAATTTTGGATGAACAAATATATCCTGCCAGTCATCACTTATACAACCTTGAGACTCTAGCTTAGTAATTTCTACGGCATTTAGATTTCTGTATTGCATTTGTTAAATTTTAGTCTGATAAAATTACTAAAATAGAAAATGATACTTAAACGTTTAGATAAAAAAATAGCCCTTTCATAATTGAAAGGGCTATTATAAGATATATAAGTTTCTATTTTAATTTAATATACTTAATCGCAATGTATGGAGCAGGTATAGTATCCGTTGTAGAAATGATCTCTGTATTGTGCAAAATCACTCTATCAAAATTCGATTCTGGACTTAGTGGCATAATATAAATATCTTCAAAATCAACTAAATCAATATTATAAGATGAAGGAGCTACTAGTTCTTCGAAATAACCTGGAGTAAAAGAAAACTTATAATGCGATGGATAAACTTCATCATTTTCATTTACATCAGTATAAAGCAGACCGCTACCAATACCAGAAGACAAAGTTCCATTATCATTATAAAAAGTTGGTGTTGTTAATTCATCTTTATCGTTCTTTCTATAGATACTTAACGATTGAGGTGGAGCGTAAGTTCTATAATTTGTAGCTGTTGTATCTATAAAAACATTAATATCAACAGCGGCAATACCTAAATGATAGTCTGAGTCAATATTTTCTATTGAATCTCCCCAAGCTTCTTTAAAAGCATTATCAATCTTAATATTTCCCATACTCCCAGCCATAGGTTGTACAAATAATTTTGAAATATCCGACTGATCAACGGAAGAATTAGAATGTACAAAAGAATTAATCTTTACACTCTCACTATTAACTGGGAACTTTCTTTCAAATAAAGTAGTACCAATCGTATCACCTAGCGTAGCATCAATTTCATATCGCTTGTAATACAATACCAATTCTTGACTTGTACTGCGATGATTGAATTTAACAAGTGAACCTTCAGCATCAGGATCATCACTTTCTAATTCACTAGTAACATAAAACCCCTTAAAGAAATCACGAAATAAGGTATTGTTCGTAATGGTATCAACACCCACAGTAAATATCTTTTCACCAATTGCATCATCTATTGGAATAGATAATGTATCTACATAACTTGCTTGACTCCAGATAGAATCATTTTTACCATTCAGTACATTAAAGGTAATCGTACCAACAACTTCTGGATCAGACAAATCTGCTCCTTTAGTATCTGAGTTATAAGAACTCGATGGCGATAAAGAATTTGTCAATTCATAAATTGAAACGATATGATTTGCTAAGGTATCTCCTGTCCACGAATTCAAAGGATACTTTAACAGTAATCTTGTTGAATCAAGCTCGTAGTTATCTGCAGCCTTAAGGCTTGTAGTATCCCTAGTCCCATCAATTGTTCCTACTGAAAACTGAGTAATGAAGTCGGCTTTAGATGCCCCAAAATATTCATCCTGCAACTCTCCTAAAATAAAGGATGTTGGGTTTGATGATTTAATTGGATCTGACATTTCACTCAATGCTTGCAGAGTATTTGTTTCAACATGCGTTGATATTACTTCATCACCAGGCAATACATTCCCTCCTACTGATGAAAAATCATCGTTACATGAAACTGATAATACAACTACAGCCGCAGCCATGATTAATTGTGATAAGCGCATAATGTGTACTTAGTTAAGTGGCAATTAATTTATACTAACCCAATAAATCGTCATAGAAAGAATTGAACGCATCTACATAAGTATCTTCTGCTTGGAAATCAAGAACTGGTTTTCCTGAATTCTTTGCATATTCAATAATTTCGCTATTAGCATCAGGATGACCTTGAATAATACCATCACAATATTGGATTGCTAATTTGCTTAAATTCTCAAAATTGCAAGGATTTAATACTTCAATATCTGAATCTTCAATTCCTTCAAGTTTTAACTTATCGCGAAAACTATCAGAGAATGTAGTTGTAAAATCATCATTATACACTGAGTAAACCAACTTAGAATTAGCAAAATGAGGATCTTCATTCATTGCTTTCTTAATATAAAGAGGTACTAAGCCTGTGAACCAACCATGACAGTGAATTACATCTGGAGCCCATCTAAGTTTTTTAGTTGTTTCTAAAACACCTCGTGCAAAGAAAATGGCTCTTTCATCATTGTCTAAATGCTCAGCACCTTCTTTATCAACTAATGTAGATTTTCTTTGAAAATAATCTTCATTGTCGATAAAATACACCTGCATACGAGCAGCTTGTATTGAAGCTACTTTAATGATAAGAGGATGGTCGGTATCATCAATTATCAAGTTCATCCCTGATAAGCGAATCACTTCGTGAAGTTGATTTCTACGTTCATTTATACATCCATAACGAGGCATAAATGTTCTGATTTCTTTACCTTTTTCTTGAATACCTTGTGGTAAGTAGCGACCTATTTTAGACATTTCTGTCTCTGGTAGGTAAGGGGTAATTTCTTGAGAAATAAATAAAACCTTTGTTTTGTCCATCTTATCGTTTTGTACTTTTTAGCTTCCTATTTTCTATTACTCAAATAAGCTTTCATTTTGTTGAACTAACTAAATCATTCAGCTTTATTTCAGAATATAAGCCGCAAAATTAGCAAAAATATACCACCTAAACAAAGCTTAGCAATGTAATACTTTTATTGTATCAATTTTATTATTTACTTTGCGCGGTTTTTCAGATTGGAGAAATGGTGAATATTTATTATTCAGAAGTAAGATAGAGGCATGAAAATTGTTGAGAAATCAAAAGAATTAAACGCACTAATAAGCGGCTATAAAAAGGACGGATTAATTGTAGGTTTTGTTCCTACAATGGGGGCGTTGCACAAAGGACACCTTTCATTGGTAGACGAGGCTTCTAAGCAATCGGATGTAGTGATTGTAAGCATTTTTGTTAATCCAAACCAATTTAACAATCCGAATGACTTAGATAAATATCCCCGAACTATAGATCAGGATCGGGAGATGTTAGAACAAACAAAGTGTGCAATTTTATACTATCCTAGTGTAGAAGAAGTTTATCCTGAAGAGGATAAAAGGATATTTGATTTTGGGCAACTTGATAAGGTTATGGAAGGTCAATTCCGACCAGGCCATTTCAATGGTGTGGCACAGGTGGTAAGTCGCTTCTTCGATTTAATTAATCCTGACAAAGCTTTTTTTGGAGAGAAAGATTTTCAGCAGTTGGCTATCATCAAAAAAATGACTAAATTATTGGGTTACGAAATTAAAATTGTTCCATGTGCAATAATTAGAGAATCAGATGGTTTGGCAATGAGTTCTCGAAATATGTTGTTAACGGACGAATATAGAAGCGAAGCTCCAATAATAGCTCAAAAATTATTTGAGTCTAAAAACTTATTGAGTACTAAAAATATAAAAGAAGTTATTAATTTTGTCACCGATGAAATTAATAAGTCAGGAATTTTAGAAGTTGAATACTTTGAAATTGTTGATGGAGATACTCTCCAGCCTGTTGACAACTGGGGAGATAGTGATTTTGTTGTTGGCTGCATAGCTGTATTTGCCGACAAAGTAAGGTTAATTGATAATTTGATTTACAAAAAACTTGCATGATGAATGTTGAAGTTGTAAAATCGAAACTGCACAATGTTTCGGTTACTGAAGCAAATCTTGATTACGTTGGAAGTATTACCATCGATGAAGATTTAATGGATGCTGCCAATATTATTGAGAACGAAAAAGTTCAGGTAGTGAATAATAACAATGGGGAACGATTAGAAACCTATGTTATTAAAGGAGAAAGAGGCTCTGGGGTAATTTGCCTTAATGGAGCTGCTGCAAGAAAAGTTGCTGTAAATGATGTAATTATTATTATTACCTATGCATCTATGCCTCTAGATGAAGCAAAAAAGTTTAATCCTACGTTTATTTTCCCTGATACAGCAACCAATCAGTTGGTGTAATTTAGGTTTAACGATAAGATACATACCCCGGTTTATCCGGGGTTTTTTGTTTGTACAATATAAACCAATAAAATATGTCTGATTTTTTTTCAAAAATTAAATCTCGCTCAGAAGCAGAATTACAGATTTCAAAATGGCAACAAAATGGCGACAAAGTTGTATTTACAAATGGGTGTTTTGATTTAGTGCACCGAGGCCATGTTGAATATTTAAATAAAGCAGCAGAGAAAGGACAAAAACTGGTTTTAGGCTTGAACTCTGATGCTTCAGTAAAAAGGCTAAAAGGTGAAACACGACCTATTGTAGATGAAGAAAGCAGAGCCATTTTATTGGCCGCATTTCAGTTTATTGATTTGGTTGTATTGTTTGATGAAGATACACCGTATGAACTTATCTCAGCTCTTCAACCAGATTGCCTCGTTAAAGGAGCCGACTACAATGCGGAAGATATTGTAGGTTATGATATTGTTACTGCAAAAGGAGGAACAGTTGAAACAATTTCGTTTGTTGAAGGATTTTCAACCTCTAACATTGTGGAACGAATTGCCAATGAACTTAAGTAAGATCTAAACTTTAAACAGCAAAAAATGGCCAAAGCAAAATCAGTATTCGTATGTCAGAACTGTGGATTGGACTCACCAAAGTGGATAGGAAAATGTACTTCGTGTGGCCAATGGAATACTTTTGTTGAGGAAGTTGTAGTAAAAACCAAGGGTGTACCTACTGCCTTAGCTTTTGAATCAACCGAGCAAAAACCACAATTACTTAAAAACGTTCCTATTGCTGATTTACCAAGAATCGACACCTCAAATAATGAACTCAATAGAGTTTTAGGTGGTGGAATGGTTCCTGGCTCATTGGTTTTAGTTGGTGGCGAACCTGGTATTGGTAAATCTACTTTGGTATTGCAGATGGCCCTTCAAATTCAATCCAGAAAAGTCTTGTATGTTTCTGGAGAGGAAAGCCCGCAACAAATAAAACTTAGAGCTGATAGAATTGCCAACGATTCGGAGAATTGCCATGTGGTTAGTGAAACTTCAATAGAGAAGGTACAAGGCCACATTAAAAATACAAATCCGGACCTATTGGTTATTGATTCAATTCAAACGATGAGTAGCGAGGCAATCGAATCAGTTCCGGGTAGCGTATCACAAGTGCGCGAATGCACCGGAAGACTATTGCGAATTGCTAAAGAACAAAACTTACCAGTTATCCTTATCGGACATATTAATAAGGATGGAAATATAGCTGGTCCCAAGGTATTAGAACACATGGTAGATGTGGTACTTCAGTTTGAAGGAGACAGAAACCATATGTATCGAATATTAAGATCTATAAAGAACCGCTTTGGTTCAACTTCTGAAATCGGAATATTTGAGATGCTTGGTGATGGATTACGAGAAGTAACCAACCCATCGGAATTACTACTTTCTCATCATCATCAAAATTTAAGTGGTATTTCTATTGCTGCAGCCATTGAAGGCATGCGTCCCTTTTTAATTGAGGTTCAAGCATTGGTAAGCACTGCTGCTTATGGAACTCCGCAAAGGTCGTCGACAGGTTTTGATTTGCGAAGACTTAATATGCTTTTAGCAGTTCTTGAGAAGAGAGCTGGTTTTAAATTGGCTGTTAAAGATGTCTTTTTAAATATTGCAGGAGGGATAAAAGTAAATGATCCTTCTATAGACTTAGCTGTAGTTTCTGCCATTTTATCCTCCAATATTGATATTGCTATGTCATCAAAAATATGCTTAGCAGGCGAAGTTGGTTTAAGTGGAGAGATAAGACCTGTAACCAGGATAGATCAAAGAATCAGTGAAGCCGAGAAACTAGGATTTGATCAAATTATCATTCCTCGATTTACTAAAGATATGGACCTGTCAAAATACTCTATACAGGTAACACAAGTAAGCAAGTTGGAAGAAGCATTCAAATTACTATTTGCTTAAAAATAACACAAAAAACCTCCCTTATTTCTAAGGGAGGCTATATAATATAACTATCTATTATCTACTTCTGCTTGGCGCAGATCTCGTTGGAGCACTTCTACTTGGTGCTGGTCGAGAACTTGGAGCCGATCTTGATGGACTCGGACTCGAATAAGAGGGTTTACTTTGGGCTGGTCGCGTCTGTGTTGGTCGCGATTGTTGAGCAGGCCTACTTTGCTGATAATTTTGCTTCTGCTGCGTGCCTCTGTTTCGCATTTGCGAATCTCTATTTATATTGCTGTTACTAGGCTGCGTAGGTGTCCAACTTTTATTACTTCTATTCTCCCATGTACCTGAGCTATTCTGGCGATAAACATTCCCATTTTTATCGGTATAAACATTGTTTTCTCTAGTTGTTGGCCTTGCATTATTACTTGGCTGACTAGGACGAACAGCTGGATTTTGAGGTTCAATAGGGCGTGTTGATGGCCTTGAATTTGAACCTCCACCTGATGGAGTAGTTGGTCGTGTACTTGGCCTATCAACACTTGGATTTGTAGGTCTAGTACTCGGTCTATTTTCTGACGGTCGAGAAGGACGCGTGCTTGAAGATCCATTACTAGGCCTTGTTGGTCTATTAGTAGGCAATTGAGTTGGCCTAGTATCTTGCCTTGTATTTGGCCTTGATGCTCTATCGCGATAAGCGTTATAGTGTTCTGGTCTAGGTTGACGCGGTCTATTATAATTTGGCGGACGATGTCCTGGTCTATACCCAGGATAACCACAACCATATCTATATCCATAGTGATAACCATGCGGTCCCCACCAATAATTATGATGATGGAATCCCCATCCGTACCATCCATGGCTCATCCCAAACGAAAAGCCCCATCCACTATATGGATGGTAATGCACATTAAAACCGTAAGTAACAGGACGTGGATAGTAATAATGTCCATACCATGGTGTATAATGATATCCTGTACCATAAACCACAACTCCATTATAAGTATAAGCATGTGTATAACCAGGAGTATATCCAACGTAAACAACTTCGGGTGTATAATCAATAATATAAACGTATTTTACATTATAAACCGGAGAACTTGCTGGTATTTTATCTACCTCAGTTGGCCTACTAGTACTAACTACCCATGGTCCATTGGCGTTTTGCGACACGAACCAAATGGCATCATCCACACAATAAAACTCATTATTATATTTAATCACAGTTTTATCAGCATTAATGGCATATTGCATACTTGTTCCATCTATGGCTGCAAATTTTGGATCGCCATCATACTGTACCGAAACACTTGCTTTACTCCTATCCACTGTTGCTGTTTCAGGAATACTCTGTTCTAACAAAGCCATATTAGCCTCGTCGGTACCCGGAACACTATGCCTTACACTGGACAGTTCGCTGTCGTTAGGAATTTTTGCAAAATCTTTTGGTAATAAATCAGGTTCAATAAACGACCACTTTCCATCACGTAAACTTTTCGATTGATACCATCTACCAGATATTAGGATGTAGTGCATCTGCGTACCCAAATCCATAATAATATCAGTTTCACTATTTTTTATATATAACAGTGAGGTTCCGGAAAGTGCGGCATAATCCGGATTTCCTGCGGTTGTAATTAATTCAGCAGGCTCTAAAGTCACAATAATTTTAGGAGTTCTTGTATCCTCAGGGAGTTCTTGCACTTCGTCTGATTCTGTAGACTGACTTTCGGCAAACTCAACTATATCTGCAGGTACTTGAATAGTTTCAACCCATCCTGAAGTAATATCTTTGGATACATACCACCATTCGCCTCCTCGCATATAATACTGATTACTCTTAGTACTCTTTACAATAAAATAAGGAGTATTAAGTACGTATTCGAAATCTTTACCTTCCACATCTTTTAAAATTGGCTCACCATCAATGTAAACTAAAACCGTTGGTTGCGACTCGTAATAAATAGTTGGGGCATCATTTTTTAATTGGCTTACCACATCTTTATTTGTATTGGTATCTAACGATGCCATAAAACGATCTAAAGACATTTCAAGGTCATACTGTTGTAGACGCTCTGCCAATATAGATTCTACCAAATCAGTGTTGGCTTCATCAAATTCAGGAAAATTTGACTGAGTTACACGTAACTCATCAAAAGCAACCCTACGGTTGTCTTTATCCGTATTTACTTTGGCTTTAGTCCATATTGCTCCAAAAATCAAATCCTTTTCAGGAAATTTAACCGAAGCTGCAATTCTTGCTTCAACTGTATTGTTTTTATATGAATCAATCTGTGGCTGGTATATTGTAAACTCAGCATTGCCATGAGTAAAGACTCGTGGCCATCCTTCTGTACTTTCAAATTCATCGGCGTAAGCAAATAAAAAAGAAAACAGAAGTATTTGTAGTACTAGTAACTTCTTCATGCAGTAGTTTTGTAGTGAGTAATAGTAGTTGTGTTAATATGTATAGCAATTCTCTTGCCAAAATATTTTAACACACTAGAAAGATAAACATTTAAGCGGATTGAGAAACTATAAAATTTACCCAACAAGCGTATTATAAATAGAACTTACTTAGGTAGAATGTCTCATAATCTGTTTTTTCTTCTATTTTTGTAATTCACAGGATTCAGTAATATATACAGGAATCCAATTTAAGATTAAACTTAATGAGCCAAATAAACGAGAAAGATCTTCCCGCAAGTGAAAAACAATTATTGCTAGACAAAAGATATTTAAGAATGGCATATGTGTGGGCCGAAAACTCTTATTGTGTTCGCCGACAAGTAGGTGCAATTATTGTACGCGATAAAATGATTATTAGCGATGGTTACAATGGAACCCCTTCTGGTTTTGAAAACAATTGTGAAGATGAAAACAATTTAACGAAACCCTATGTTTTACATGCAGAAGCAAATGCCATAACAAAGGTAGCACGCTCAAATAATAGTTCAGAAGGAGCCACTTTATATGTAACAGCTTCACCTTGCATTGAATGCGCTAAGTTAATTGTGCAAGCAGGAATTAATAGAGTGGTTTTTTCGGAAAAATATCGAATTGAAGATGGAGTAATCCTTTTAAAGAGAGCAAATATTGAAGTTATTCATATAGCTATCAGCTCTGATCAATAGCCAATTAAGAACAAATAAAACTATGAGTTATAATAACACAAAAAAACAAATATTACTTCCTCTATTATTCGGATTAATATTAATCGCAGGTATATTAATTGGGTATATTGTAATGCCGAAAAGCGCAGGCAATAGTAGCCCCTTAGTAATACACCCTCAATCCAATAAAATTGATGCAATCCTCAACTTAATTAAAGAGGATTACGTTGATACCGTGGATGTAGTGAAAATGCAAGAAGATATTATACCTGAAATGCTAAAAAAGCTCGATCCGCATTCTGTATATATTCCTGCTAAGAACCTTAAAAACGTAAACGAAGAGTTATCTAGCAATTTTAGTGGTATAGGGGTTCAATTTAGTATCCAAAAAGATACCGTTATGGTTGTGGCGGTAATATCAGGCGGACCATCAGAAAAAGTTGGATTATTACCTGGCGATAGAATTGTAGAAGTTAACGATTCTTTAATTGCGGGTAATGGCATTAAAAATCCGGTTGTTTTAAAACTACTACGTGGAGAAAAAGGCACCATTGTAAATGTTGGTATTCAACGTAGAAATTCATCTGAGCTCCTTAATTTTGAGATTACCCGCGGCGAAATACCAATGTATAGTGTAGATGTATCTTATATGGCAACCGATGAAATTGGCTATGTTAAAGTAAATAGATTTGCACAAAATACTTACGGTGAGTTTTTAACAGCAATGGCTAAACTTAAAGCTCAAAACTGCAAAAAACTTATTGTCGACTTTAGAGGAAATTCAGGTGGATACCTTGATGTAGCCATTAACCTATGTAATGAGTTTTTACAGGATAAAGATATGATTGTATATACACAAGGAAAATCGAATCCGCGACAAGAAGTATATGCCAACGGAAAAGGCAGCTTCCAAGATACAGAAGTAGCTGTTTTAATTGATGAATTTTCAGCCTCGGCAAGTGAAATTTTTGCTGGTGCCATACAAGATAACGACAGAGGAATAATTGTTGGTCGTCGCTCTTTTGGTAAAGGGTTGGTTCAGAACCAGATTCCATTAGCTGATGGTTCAGCCTTAAGGCTAACCATTTCGAGATATTATACGCCTGCTGGCAGATGCATTCAAAAACCCTACGAAGAAGGTGTAGATGAATATAACCTTGATATAATTGAACGTTTTGAAAACGGAGAATTCTTTAACCAAGATAGCATACATGTAACTGATACGATTCAATATAAAACCAAGAAAGGACGAATTGTATATGGCGGTGGCGGTATTATGCCCGATTACTTTGTGGCAAGAGACACAACGCAACTTACCAATTATTACTACAAGGTATCCGCTAACGCGATGATGTATCGTTATGCATTAGAATATTCTGATAACAATCGTAAGGAATTAAAGAAACTCAAAACACCGAAAGAGATTGATCAATTTCTTAAATCGAGAAATGTGGTTAACGACTTTGTTAAATATGCTAGCAAAGAAGGAGTTAAACTAAACAAAAAGGAGTTTAATATTTCTAAAAATATTATCCGCGTTCAATTAAATGCCTACATAGCCCGTAATATAATTGATGATGAAGGATTTTATCCATTAATTTCTGAGATAGATGAAGTATTTAAAGAAGCCTTAAAACTTCTGGAAGATGGCAAAGCGGCAATTTAATTAGGTGATATTCTGACAAACTGGCATTTTAGAGCTTTGGCACAAAAAGTGTATAATTATAAACGAGAAACAAATATTATATTTGTTTCTCGTTAAGGTTAAAAGAAATATTATGGGATTTTTAATTAAAGTAATAGTCATATTTATAGTTTTCAACTTTATTTTTCGCTTAATAGGGAAAGTATTTTTACCTATGTTTATTACAAATAGAGTGAATAAAATGACTGGCAATCAAAGCCAACAAGACTTCCGAAGAGAAAGCAAACGTAACGAAGGACAGGTTACTATTAAGAAGACACAAGAGCACAAGAAGATGACTCCTGATGATATGGGAGAATACGTAAACTTTGAAGAAGTAAAATAGTACTTGTATTAAAACAGTTGAAGATTTCCATCTAAAACAACTCCATCAAGATTCATATTTTTTGCCGATTTAACAGCATCTTGATGCGAATGTACTATTGGCTCACCGCGTTTGTTAAATGAAGTATTTATAAGCGCCTTGCAATTGTAGTTACTATCCAAGTAACTCAATAAATCAAACATGAAAGCGTTCTGTTCTTTTGAACGGATGGTTTGTATACGAGCTGTTCCGTCCACATGTACCACACCTTCAATCTCATTCTGCTTATCTTCCTGAATGTCAAAATCCAAAAGCATGAAATCAGCTAAATTATGAATTGATTTACCTCCGATATAATACAGTGCATTTTTTTTAAGCATAATAGGCGCTACGGGCCTATACCACTCTCTCCCTTTATGCTCTTCGCTAACTTTTTTAGCTAATTTTGTGCTATTAGCTAGGGCTAATATACTTCGATTTCCTAAAGCCCTTGGTCCGCACTCAGCTGATCCATTACAAACGCCAATTACTTTACCTTCCGACAAAGCCTTTGCAATTTGCGGAATATCATTTAATGATATAGCTGTATTACTTAGTCCCCAATTTAATTGATAAGGTGAGTGTTTTGCTACATTCCCATGCTTTAAAAACTCCACATATGCTACTGCACCCAAAGACAAACCACTATCCTCTGTACAAGGAGGGATAAATACATCCTCAAATATATTTGCATCCACAATATGCTTATTTGCAACTATATTTAAAGCTGAACCTCCTGTATAATACAAATGCCTTGCACTAGTTCGTTGTTGCAATATTTTCAGTTCTGCTGTGAATTCTCGAATAAAAATAGACTGCATTGTTGCTACAATATCTTGCAAAAAAGAGTCGTTAGTATGTAATTGATTTCCTTTCCACCCAAATTCTTTTTGTGCCAACTGATAAAAGGCACCCTTCTTTCCCCAAAGGTTGGCAAAGTAGTTATTCTGTTTTAACCAATATTCTATTTTATCATTATAACTTCCGTAAGAAGCCAAGCCCATCATTTTACCCGGCACTGAGTTCTGTTGATTATATTTGGCACCAATAATTCCGAATACGATAGGGTTGGCATTAAAAAAGGAAGATAAATATTTAAACTTCCAATGAAATTCAATATTCTGAACTTTTCCTTCCATATAGTGCCACGCTGAGAAATTAGATAAACTCCCTCCTCCATCAAAATGAATAAGCAAACTATCTTCTTTATACCCACCATAAAATGGCAAACAACTACCAATATGTGCCAACTCATGATTAATTGCATATGCATCACGCTCATGATCGAGCCACCAACACCTTCCTTTTTCAGGATTAGATAATAAAGTATCAGATAATGGCGCTTCGAAGCGTAGCCTACCACATTTACTAATCACACTCCTACCAACTACATTATCTGTAAATACTAAATCATAATCGTCTGGATGTAATAGCCCCTCACCTTTTAAAACATCGTATAGCGAATTCTGTAGTTTATTATCGTGTTTATTTCTTGATGTTCGCTCAAAGGTAAGGTGCTTTATAATCTTCCCTTGATCCATTAGAGTGATACCGTGATCGTGAACAAAATAAGGCGTTTCGCTATCTAACCTATCCTGAATAGCATATATGGATAAGGTTGGCTTTGAAGAATTCATATTACATTAAAATCTGTGATACAATAACAACTCCCATTAAAATGAGCATCAAAATATTTTGCCAACGAACGGACTTAATATTATCAAACAAGTGGGCAAACAAAATGGAAACAGGTACAGCTATAATAGGAATACTTTCAAAAGAATACCCGATTATACTGGCCACAACAGTTAAGTATACTGTAGTTATAACAAGTACTTTATAAAGCACCCGAATAAATATCTTTTTGGTATTATAATGCTGAGCAATGGAAATAAATGCCATTAACACAAAAAGGCCCAACAGTACGAAATTAATCCATGCTTGCAAGGGTAGTTTTGCGTAGTTTAAAAACATCTCCTTCTTAATTGCAAAACTCTCTGCTACTTCCATCACATCAGCACCCTGAACATAAAGTAGCCCAAAATACAGATACCATGGCAATAAGAAACCTAAAATAGTGGCTAATAAAGACTTAAAATTGAAGGAGCGTACCGTTATTATTATAATGAACAATAATGGATAAATAAAAATAGCTTTATAATAGAATAGGCTAGCTGCTGCCATCCAGAATGCTGCCAGAAAACAGTAAATGGCTGGCTTTCGTTTACTATGTGATTCATAAATTAATGATGAACTAACCAGCAAAGCTAAGGCAGCAATCCAAGAGGGAGTGAAAGTCTGGCTTTGCGGAAATGCTGCAACACAAAGCACAAACATAAAGGCTGGTAGGGCGGTCTGTTTATTTAAAAGATTATGTCTTAAGGAAAATCGAGCGATAGCGAAAGCCATTACCAAACCAAAAAACATGACTATAAATGATGCCAATATTTCAGAGGAGCTAAGCAACAACTCCAAACTTTGCCAAAAGGGCATCTTAATTACTGATAAGGTATTATCCGCAGCAATTGGAGAAACCAGTGGGCGAATCCAACTGACAATAGCACATAGGAGCACTATCAAGTAGGCTCCTATTCTATTACTATTTATAGCTCTTATGATCATTTATATTGATCCTAGTTAATTCAGTTCTTATTTTAAATCAAAGCCAATATCTGTGCGGAAATAATGATCCTCAAAAGAAACTGCATTTGCATTTTTATACGACTTAGCAAGCGCTTCTTGCATATTAGCACCATATGCACTCATTGCAATAACTCGGCCACCATTACTTAGCACCTTGCCATCAACTAATTTTGTACCTGCGTGAAAAGCCATACCATCAGCAACCTGATCGAGGTTGGTAATTTCTTTACCTTTTTCATAAGCTTCAGGATAACCACCAGCAACCATCATAACGGTTGTTACTGTCTGCTCATCAACTTCAATTGATTTCTCGTTTAATGTTCCTGCTGCAGTTGCTTCAAAAAGATCTAATAAATCACTTTTTACACGAGGCATAACCACTTCCGTTTCAGGATCACCCATACGAACATTGTACTCAATTACCAATGGCTCGTTATCTACCTTAATTAATCCGATGAAAATAAATCCTTTGTATGGTAAATTATCCTTAGCTAATCCATTTACGGTTGGCTCAATAATTCTATCATGAACCTTTTTCATGAATACTTCATCGGCAAAAGGCACAGGACTAATAGCTCCCATACCACCAGTATTTAAACCAGTATCACCTTCACCAATACGCTTATAATCTTTAGCTTCAGGTAATACTACATAAGATAATCCATCTGTTAAAACAAAAACAGAACATTCTATTCCATCTAAAAACTCTTCGATAACCACTTTTTTACTGGCATCACCAAACTGCCCATCAAGCATTGTTTTTAAATCGGCTTTAGCCTGATCTAAATCACTAATGATTAACACCCCTTTTCCTGCTGCTAAACCATCTGCTTTAAGCACATAAGGAGCTTTCATGGTATCTAAAAACGATAATCCTTCTTCTAAATTCTCAGCAGTTACTGTTTTATATTTTGCGGTTGGAATATTATGACGCTCCATAAATTCCTTTGAGAAATCTTTACTTCCTTCAAGTTGAGCACCTGCTTTACTAGGGCCAATAACTGGTATTGATGATAACTCGCTATCATTGGCAAAGAAATCGCTAACACCTCTTACTAAAGGCTCTTCAGGACCAACAACCAGCATGTCTATTTTATTTTCGATAGCTGCTTTTTTAACAGCCTCAAAATCATTTGGATTTATCTCTATATTGGTTCCCAATGCGTCAGTTCCCGCATTACCAGGTGCAATAAATAGCTTAGTTAATTTAGGACTTTGGCTCAGTTTCCAGGCGATTGTATGCTCTCTTCCTCCTGATCCTAATAAAAGTACGTTCATGCTATTGAAATTTTATATTACGAATTTTTAATAAATTATTTCTCTAGGTATTTACTTAAAAACCTGAGTTTTATATCCCTTTTGAGCAATTAACTCTAAGGTTTTAGGAAAGGCGTAACGCATTCGCTCCTGTGCTTTAAGCGAATCATGAAATACGATTACCGATCCGGGTTTAATTCTTTTTTCAACGGTTTTAAAAACCTGCTTACCTGTTCTATCTGGATCATAATCATACGAGAGTAAACTCCACATTACAATCTTTTTAAAACGTTTCTTTAACTCATCCTGATACCAAGGAAATATTTGCCCATGCGGTGGACGAAAATAATCGCTCTGAATATATTCTGAAGCTTTGTCAACATTATCGAAATAAGTTTCTTTATTGCAAGCCCACCCTCTTAAATGATTAAAGGTATGATTACCTACTGCATGGCCACGCTTTAAAACTTCATTAAAAACATCGGGGTATTTTCGAACATTATCTCCAACACAAAAAAAAGTAAGCTTGGCATTCCATTTATCTGCTTCATCAAGCACCCATGGGGTTACCTCAGGAATTGGACCATCATCGAAGGTTATAAAAACCTCGTTCTTACTATCATCTTCTTCCCAAGTTGCCTGTTTAAAAACCTTACTTAAAAACTTATGTGGTTGTATCATTATATTAATTAATGCAGATATAAATAAAATGGGAAAGCACATTAATGCCCTCCCATTTATAAATATTATCTACCTAAAAAGTTCATTCCTGAAATTGTATTCTGATAATCCTTTTCAAACTGATCCATTAAACCTTTACGGTTATATTTTTCAGCCACTTTAGCTAGCTCAAAATAAATTGCCATACTACGTTGTAAATCGCTACCCACTGAATTCTGCAATTTTGGAGGCAATAACGAAAAGAAATTAATTTCTTGTAAGCATTGCGTAGATAGCTCATTAAGTATTCTATCGCCATCATCAAGATCTTCTGCCTGATAATACCCTTCGGCTAAAAACAGAGAGAAATAATTATGAGGAACTCTATCTGACGGCAACTTCTCACTTGCTAAGTCGAGTATATCAACAGCCTTTTTAGTTTGACCTTCTTTATTTAAAGCCAATGCCAATCGCGACATGTTATTTCTGATATTCATGGCCATTCGCTGATGATTCTCATCGAGATAAACTCTTGGGTCATCAAAACCACCCCATCGGAATTTATTCATAAAACGATCGTACATTTTTTCGGTATCAATGCGCCCGAATTGACCATCTGCATTTTTAGTTTTAATTGGCACAACCTTATATGCAAAACCTTCTAATTGGAAATAATCTTGAAGATTGGCATAGTTATCCTGACCAACAGTAACTGCAAAATAAAGAGGACGATTCCAATCGTTATTTGAAATCAAATCCAAGATCATTAATTCATTTTTAAGGATGTACTCTTTATTATATGTAATATCCAACTGACTAACAATCTCTTCAGCATCACGCTCATTAACTAATCCTGTTTGAATGGCTTTTAAACTATCCACAGGAACCGAAAATTCTTTTGATGGCAAGTGCTCAATGCGACCTTCGTAACCAGGTATTTGTTTTGTTTTTGGATTCTCACTAGCCAAGAACTTAATCGCCTCGCGCATATCCACTCTTCCTTTGATACGTGGTAATAGATGCACAACATCGCGCGTACCTGTTACATATTGATCGTGCGTTAATGAAAATGGCATTGGATCAGACTCGTATGCCTTGCGTTTCATTTGATCGATATACCAATCGGTTTGTAAATAACTCAAGTTACAAACTCTAACATCTGTTCTATACCCTTCAACCTCTTGCGCATACCAAAGTGGGAAGGTATCATTATCTCCATTTGTGAATATGATTCCATTCTCCTCGCAAGAATCGAGATAATTAAACGCTAAATCTCGCGCTACAAAACGGTGAGCTCTATTATGATCGTCCCAGTTTTCTGCAAGCATAATACCAGGCACCAAAACTAATGTTAATGCTGACGCAATACCAACAGCCATTTTATTAGGCAGTAGTTTGCGCAAACCATCAATTACATATAGTACTCCTAAACCAATCCAAATGGCAAAGGCATAAAACGAACCAGCATATGCATAATCACGTTCACGTGGCTGAAGCGGAGTTTGATTCAGGTAAATAACAATTGCTAAACCTGTTAAAAAGAATAATAACATTACTACCCAAAAACCTTGCTTGCCTTTTTTACCTGCATTGTATTGGAATAATAAACCTAATATTCCTAATAAAAGCGGCAACATATAATATTTATTGCGGGCTCTGTTTTCTTTATAAGTATCTGGTAGCCTTGATTGATCTCCTAAACGAGCATTATCAAGAAACGGTATACCCGAAATCCAATTTCCTTTGTGAATTTCACCATGTCCTTGAATATCGTTTTGACGACCAGAAAAGTTCCACATAAAATAGCGGAAATACATATAGTTAACCTGATAGTTAAAAAAGAACTTCAGGTTTTGACCAAATGATGGTAAAGAAACGGTCTCAGTTTGCCCGGTTTCTGGATTCGGTATTCTAACATTATTTTTGTTTTGATCTCCTGCCCAAGCTTTATATTGCTCTATATGTCTACCTTCACGGCTATACATTCTAGGAAAAACAGTAGTTGCCTTATCATTAAATACGTATTCAGGCTTATGATCTACTATTATGTACTCGTCATCTTTCGATTTATCAGTCTGTTTAATACGTACAGGTGCTCCTTCTTTAGCACTTGACTTAACTCGATCGATTGGTGTATTATAATACTGCCCCACAAATAAAGGGCGATCGCCATATTGCTCACGATTTAAATAACCCATCATTGAAAACACATCCTCAGGAGAATTTTGATCCATGGTTGGATTTGCGTAAGAACGAATCACAATCATCGCAAATGAAGAGTATCCTATTAAAATAACCGTAACCCCTAACAATATAGTATTGGCAATTGCTTTTTGTTTTTTGTGAGTATAAAGAATCCCAAATACTAAACCACAAAGCAATAAAGTAAAGTATATTGCTATACCTGTGTTATATGGAGCACCAAAGCTGTTAACAAACAATAGCTCAAACCAACTAGCAATTTTAACAGTGTATGGTATTATACCATATAATACACCTACTAAAATAACCCCGGAAATAAGCAAAGCCTTAATTATACCATTACGAGTTACATCAAACTTTTTGAAGTAATATACCATTACAATGGCAGGTATTGCAAGTAAGTTAAGCAAGTGAACCCCGATTGAAAGCCCCATTAAATAGGCAATTAACACCAACCAACGGTTTGCATATTTCTCATCAGCAACATCTTCCCACTTAAGGATAGCCCAAAATACCATGGCAGTAAATAAAGACGACATTGCATACACTTCACCCTCAACTGCTGAGAACCAAAATGTATCAGAAAATGTATAAGCCAAAGCTCCAATAAAACCAGCTGCTATAACTGCCCATGAACGCCAAGCCTCATTTTCCTTTGTCATGAAAATACGACGTGCGAAATGTGTGATCGTCCAAAATAAAAATAGAATGGTAAAGGCACTTGCTAAAGCACTCATTACATTTATCATATAGGCTACATCGCCAGGTGATGGTGCAAACAAAGTAAAGAATCGGCCTACAATCATAAAAAATGGTGCCCCTGGAGGGTGTCCGACCAAAAGCTTGTAAGATGTTGAGATAAACTCACCACAATCCCAAAAGCTCGCTGTAGGTTCTATCGTTAATATGTAGGTAACAGCTGCAATAAAAAAAGTGAGCCAACCTACTAGGTTATTCAAAAACTTATGATTCTTCATAATAAATAATGAGTATTATAATCGCTTTAACGTAATATTCAGAACTTTAACAATATACTATCTTACTGTATATCAGTCATCAGATTATTTTCTTTTGACTTTCGATGCCAAAAATAAGATTTTTTTTCTCAAACCTATTTGTATTATATAGTAATGTTTAGAGTTTAACTATATATTAAGAATTGGTTTAGCTTATTAACTATCCCAAGCTTTTATTTCATCATCTACTAATGATGAAAAAACAACATCCATAATCATTAATTGTAGAGACACTCTTTTTCAAAGATTATGATCTGTAAAATGGTGTGCAAAATGATTTGAATAGTCTTTAAAAAGAGAAATTAATTATTTACCTCAAAAAAAAATGCAAATAGCATTAATAATATAATTAAAAGATAATCTGTAGGATACGCACAAGCGCTACTTGGCAAGTAAAAACAATTGAAAAAAATCTTTTTCAAAAATTTGCAGTTATCCAAAAATGATATACTTTTGCATCGCTTTCACAGAGAAAGACTAGGATTGTCCCATGGTGTAATTGGCAACACGTCTGTTTTTGGTACAGAAGAGTTTAGGTTCGAAACCTAATGGGACAACACAAAAGCTCGATATCATTACGATATCGGGCTTTTCTTTTTTTATACTCCTCCACTTTTATTCCTTCACTTTAGTTTTTATATTGAACCTACTAAAATTAGTATTCTAATCCTTTTTATAACTTTGATTTTAAAGAGCTTAATTAAAAAGAAAATAAGCGAATTCAATTCACAAACAAAGTATGCCTAATATTAAAACTTCTTTTTCGATACTATACGGTACAATTATTCTGTTTTTGGCTGCTATTTTCATCGCATTCCTGTTGCTATTTCAAAACCGTTCAGAATTTGGAGAGAGTCAATTCAATCGTACACAAGTAATTAATTTAAGCGATAAAATTAGAGAACGTAACGAAAACCTTACCCATTACTGCATGCAGTTTATTATTACCCAAGATACTGTTTGGGAAAAAGCCTACTTAGATCTGATTTATATTAATAAAAAAACACAGCCAAACTCTAAAACTACCATTACTTCCATTGCCGATAGCTTAAGTCACCTTGGTTTAAACAAGAGAGAACAGGGCCTTTTACAGAAAACAATATTAATATCACACGAGATCACTCAATTAGAAAAAGAAATATTTTCTATAATTAAATCCTCTAATTCGCAGGGTGATATTGAAAGCGATGCATATTTAATTGCACGAGATAAAGCATTATCAATAATTAGTAGCGATGAATATATCTCGCTAAAACGAAAACTAATTAGGGAGATTAAACAATTTGAACAGATCATAAATAATAATACAAATGAGATTTGGATAAAAAACATTTCGGAAGGAATGCGCCTGTACTACCTTGTTCTCATTTTAATTGCGTTAGTATTAACCGCTTCTTTATTGGCATTTTACCTGATATACAAAAAACTAAAAGAGAAGGAATTATTAGACAAAGAACTACAAAGTAATTTCAGAACACTGGAACATACCCAAGATGAATTACTGAAGAGCGACGAACGTTTTACTTTGGCCGTTATTGGAGCTGAGGCCATAATTTGGGATTATAATGTAAAAGACCAAAGCGTAAACTGGCATCCAAAAGACTGCAACTTACTAGAATATACCAGTAGCGAAATTGAATCAAATTGGGATTTCTTAATTTCAAAAATTCATAGGGATGACAAGGAAAGATTCGAGAACTATATAAACTCCCCCATAAGTGAAAGTGGAGCATTTAATATAGAAGCCAGATTTTACACCAAGAATAATGAATTAAGGTGGTACCGATGCAAAGGCTCATCATCGAAAGACGAGAAAAATAATACAAGTCGTATTGTGGGTGTTTTTGCCGATATTACGGAGCACGTTCTGCAAGATGAAAAAATGATGAATACCATTTTAGAAACTGAAGATAAAGAACGCAGTAGAATTGCACGAGAAATTCACGATAGCTTGCAACAAACCATGTCGACAGCACTATTGAGTTTTGAAAAAGTTAGATCTATCGTTCGTTTTACTGACGATATGGCAAAGGATCGATTTCAGCAGGGTTATGATTACCTAAAGGAATCTATCAACGAAAGCCGATCTTTAGCACACAAGCTAATGCCCAAGGTAGTTGACCAGCGCGGTGTAGCACCAGCCATTGAGGACTTGATAAATCTGCAATCGGAATTAGCCGGAACTACATTTAGCTTTTACCATAACCTAAAAGACGAGAGGATTAAAGTGGCAGCTGAAATGACCATTTATAGAATAGTGCAAGAAGCCATTAATAATGTAAATAAGCATGCAAAAGCTGAGAGCTGTACCATACAGCTATTAAAACATAAAAATATTATTACCCTTACCATAGAAGATGATGGACAAGGTTTTGACCTAGATAAGAACGCGGGTACTTTTGGTTTAACAAGCATGCAAACAAGGGCTAACTTGATTGGAGGTTTTCTACAAATTGAATCCTCAGTGGGTAACGGAACACAAGTTTTATTTGAATTATCGCTCTAAAAATATGGAAGACACTATTAAGATACTATTAACAGACGATCATATAATGATCAGACAGGGACTAAAGACTTTTTTGGATAATGATGAATTTAAGGTAGTTGCTGAGGCTCAACATGGCATAGAAGCCATTGAACTTTTAAAAACAGAAAATATTGATGTTTTAATTACTGATATTATGATGCCCGAAATGAACGGCATTGAATTGGTTAAAAATGTAAGTTCGCAATTTCCACAAGTTAAAATACTTGCCCTTACCATGCTAAACGAAAGGCAAAACATTAAAAACATGCTAGCCGCCGGTGCACACGGCTATATTTTAAAGGATTGCACGCAGGATGAATTAAGAGAAGCGGTTAGAAGCGTTAATAAAGGAGAAACGTTTTATAGCAAAGAGGTTACTAATATTATTATGGAAAGCCTTACACCGCAAGCTAAACCCAATAGAGTTGCGGTTGAAATACCCTTAACCAAACGCGAAACTGAAATTTTACACCTAATTTGTAAAGAACACTCGAATATTGAAATAGCAGAAAAGTTATTTATTTCGAACCGTACTGTAGAAGCGCATAAAAGAAACTTATTGGAAAAAACAGGCTGCAAAAACATAGCCGGCTTGGTTATTTATGCCCTGGAGAAAAAGCTGTTTAGCGATATATAACATTGGCATACTTATAAATAAGGGATACACCTATTTTCTTGATATTAGTATATCACCAAATGAGTTGACTGCAGATTGCTTCATCTTTGTAGGGTAATATTTAAGTAATTATCCATTAAAGAATTGAATGATGAAGAATTTAAAATTTTTATTTGCAGTAGTTGCCATGATTGGTGCAATGAGTTTAGCATCGTGCAACAAAGATGAAGAAGAAGTAACACCAGAAGTGCCTGAGAAAATTCAACCACTTCCTCCAACGGCTGAACAGCCACTTCCGGAAAACCCAACAGTTAGCCCTTTCTAAAAAAAGAAGCATTCTGATATTTTAGGATAGTATCTGAATTTACATTTCCTCTCATCGTTTGGTGGGGGGATTTGTTGTTTATATACATTAATTATGTTAATTTAAGCAGAGTCGAATTCGCCAAAAAATCAGCTCTAATGAGCTAGGTTTATTGTTTGTAAATGATAAAACCCAAGGCTTAATTAATGGATTGAATTAATGCATTTACCCCGTTACAAACAAAGCCACAACTACCTATTAATAAATGAATTGACATCTGACTTTCACACTTTGCTTAGCGCTCAAAAAAAAGACACTATATTTTAGATAAAAAGACACTACATTTTTACCAAAAACACGTGTGATTTTTTAAAAAAGACACGTGTTTTTTTTTAAGGTCATGCTATACGTTTTTCCACTTCCTTAAACCTTTAAAAAATAATAGATGTAGAAGCCAAAAAAAAGGCACTCCTTTATTTAACATATTACACTGTGAGTAGTCAGTATTAAACAGATTTATATTGAGTTTGTAGTTTTGGCTTAGGGATAGCAGCGGCATCCTTTGTGAGCCCTTTTTGGCGAAACAAAGATATAGCGCATAGCCCGACCTGCAAGGGAAGCCCCCCCTGAAGAATATTTTTTATTGGAATGTATTTTTTCGCAGGCTTGTATTTAAGCGCCGTCAGGTAGGCCTCTTTACAAAAGGCTTGAATTTCTTTGCCCTACCTTTGGGCTATTTGCCCAATACATAATGTTATTTAGGACAATAGTGGCTTTATACAAAAAAAAGAGGCAGCTTAGTGCTACCTCTTCGTTTTGGCTGATTCTTGTATTACTTGCTTAATCTAAATCGTATTGGACGCATTGTAAATCACCATCGAAGGCAAAAGGAGCTTCGTAATCGGATGTTACGGGCGAACCTAAATCCATTCCGATATCGGTGGTTTCTGTTACTGCAAATCTGATTGGAACAGTTTTATCAATGTTTCCTGAACCTACCTCTTTACCATTCACAAATAGCTTGGCCGATCCTCCGCCACCCCACTCTTCTGACTCTTGGGTATATACCATTTTAAGCTCTAAGGGTCCGTTTGGCAAGGTACTACTTGAGGATATGGTGTATCGTGATTTGTTAAAGAAATTATAAGTATAGTGCAACTTATTGTTTTTAATGTACATGGTATAGCCGGCCACATTACCGCCAACCGCCACAAGTACTCCTTGGTTGCCTTTTTTATAATTGATTTTTGAGCTTATGGTATGACTACGTGAATACACTGGCGGGGTTCCTCCCTCTGGTATACGCACTGTTCCGGGGAAGTATTTAAAATGTGTTTTGCCGCGCGTTATGGACGGACGGAGCGGGTTTAAAGCGCGCTCGGCATACCTGTCATCAAGCGGATACACATCGTATTTATTTGCCTCGATATCGAATATATGCTTTAATTCTTCAAGTTTATCGGGATATTGCTCAGCCAAATCATTAGATTGTGAGAAATCTTCATCAACATTATAGAGTTCCCACACATCATTATCGAAACCTACTGAGCCTGTAAATGCCCATGGTACACCATGAAAAGATGATGCTACCCAGCCTTCGTGATATATAGCTCTATGTCCGCCAACCTCAAAATACTGCGTTGTTCTTTGATCTTTGGCCTGCGAATTATTAAAGGTATATGCCATACTAACACCTGCCATTGGCGCCTGCTTTACCCCGTTTACTTCTGTTGGAATTTGAACACCTGCAGCCTCGTATATGGTTGGAGTAATATCTACCACATGGTGAAACTGCGAACGTTTTTCGTTACTAGCCTTTATATGTTTTGGCCACGAAATAACCAATCCGTTTCTGGTGCCGCCAAAATGTGAAGGTACACGTTTCATCCATTGAAATGGCGTTGAGCCTGCCCACGACCATGGCACTGCATAATGGTTTTCGAAATCTTTACCTCCCAATTCGTCCATCACTTTTAACTGATCTTCTAAATTATCAGGGAAACCATTCTGCACCATCATATTATTAATGGTTCCCATTGGCGTTCCTTCGCCACTAGCCCCATTATCTCCCACAACATATATGATCATGGTATTTTCTCCGCCCGGCACATTTTTAGCAGCCTCAATTAATTGGCCTACGTAATGATCGGTATGTGCTAAATAACCAGCTACTACTTCCATTTGTCGTGCAAATAATTTCTTTGCCTCCGGCGTTTGCTCATCCCATGAAGGAATCGCATCAGGTCGTTCTGTTAACTTGGTATCTTGTGGAATGATGCCCATTTTTTTCTGACGCGCAATGGTATGCTCTCTTAGTACATCCCATCCTTCATCAAACTTGCCTTCAAATTTCTTAATCCATTCTTTTTGCACATGAATTGGCGCATGTATGGCTCCTGTTGAGAAATAAGCAAAGTAAGGCTTATCGGGATTCAAAGATTTTTGCTGACGTATCCATTGCGTAGCATCTTTAGATAAGTCTTCTGTAAGATGATAACCATCTTCGGGCTTTAAAGTAGGTTCTGTTGGCAAAGTATTTTTAAACAATTGAGGTTCGTACTGGCTGGTTTCGCCGCCCATAAAACCATAAAAATATTCGAAACCTAAACCTGTTGGCCATCGATCAAAAGGACCTGTTTGGTTGGTTTCCCAATCGGGCGTGTTGTGCCACTTACCCCATGCGGCTGTATTGTATCCGTTTTGCTTTAATACCTCGGCAACACTAGCAGCATCCTTATCCCAAATACTATTATAGCCCGGAAAACCTGTAGACATTTCAGAGATGGTTCCGAAACCTAATTGGTGATGGTTTCTACCTGTTAAAAGTGCAGCTCGTGTTGGGCTACATACCCCTGTTGTATGAAACTTATTATATAATAGCCCTTCTTCTGCCAGCTTATCAAGCTCAGGCATATCTATGGGGCCGCCTAAGGTGCTGGGTTGTCCAAAACCAACATCATCTAAAATAACCATTAGGATATTGGGCGATTCTTCGGGCGCCTCAAGGGGCTGCGGGTAATCTTCATCCGAGTCCTCAAAGGTTTTACCAATCTTCCCACTAAACTCTGGCCACCCTATTGGTAGAATACTACCTTCCTTTTTTGATTTTTCCTCATCCGGCATCGTACATGAGACTAGCAGGGATATTAATAGGAAGCTTAATAATTTACGCATAGCTATTTATTTTATACTTGTTAATAACTCAAAAATTAAAACGGAACTATTTTCCTTTAACAAAAATAGGGTACCAGTACCGCCTTTTTATTTGCTGAACCCCTAGTTTAAAAATATAGGTGTTCCACCTAGTTCTTGGGTAAATAAAAACCTCCTCTAGTACTTAAAGAAGCACCAAAGGAGGTTAAAGATAAGGGTATAGATTAGCTACTACAATACACAATTACACTTAATCAATATATTTTATGACTACAGTATTTATTTCTCCATCAAACTCAAATGGTGCTTTATCATAATATGATTCTGCAACCGGAGAACCTAGATCGGTGCCGATATCGAAACCATCGTTAAATGAAAACATTGAGGGAGCTGTTTTAGGCACTTTGCCCGTGGCATACACCTCGCCATTCACTTTTATGGTAACCATAAGTGGTGCAAACATTTTATTCTCTTCCATGCGAGAGATTACTTCTATTTTTACGTTCCCTTTAGGCAAACGCTTCTTGGCTCTAATTTTAGTACGCTCCATTAAAAACAAATTGTACTCATAATTTAAATAACCATTCTCAACAAACATACTAATACCCCCTGCATGAGGACCTAAAGCATATAACACACCATTGGTTTTTTCAGTGACTTCGGCGTTAATTACAACCGAATTATTAGTGTTACCTATACGTGGTGCATTGGCTTCAGGAATACGTGTTATTGGACTAGGGAAATTCCATTCTGTAGTGGGTTTCATAGGAGCATCTTCAGGATGCATAGCCGCTGTTGACCAAAAGGAACCACCAATAGGTAAAACTTTATTTTTGGTTGCTTCCATTAAAAATATATCCTTCATCTGCTGTAACTTTTCAGGATGCTTCTTTGCTAAATCGTTTGCTTGCGACCAATCTTCATCCAAATTATACAACTCCCATGTATCGTTATCAGGTGTCCAAGTATTGAATCCTTCTGGTAATCCAGGTACCCAAGGGATACGAGGCCCAAAGGTGCAGGCATACCAACCATCGTGATAGATGCCACGACTCCCCATAATCTCAAAATACTGGGTTTTCTTAGTGCCTTCAGCTTCGGCATCATCAAAAGTATATGCCATACTTGTACCATCGATCGGATCTTGTTCTATACCGCTTACAACACGTGGTGGTGTAATATCTAATATATCGTAGATAGTGGGTGCTATATCATTTACATGATGAAATTGCGCACGAGGTGTTGCATCTGCCTTAATTTTTTTAGGCCACCTTACTGCCATAGGCTGACGTGTGCCTCCAAAGTGCGATGCTACTAATTTTGTGGCTTTATAAGGAGAACTTCCTGCCCATGCCCAAGCGGCGTGTTGCATATTCTCCACTTTTGGTCCGCCTATTTCATCTAAACCTCCAATTTTCTCAAGTGCTTCAATTTGTTGTTTAGTTGTGGTTTTTATGGTGTTTTGCGCCAACAATTCAGATATGGTTCCATTCTGCCCTTCTGCTGAAGCTCCATTATCACCCCAGATATAAAACACAATGGTATTGTCCTTATATCCCAATTCGTCAACCTCATCAATCATGCGCCCTACTTGCACATCAACGTGCTCTATAAACCCAGCGTAAACTTCCATCAACCTAATTTGAAAAGCCTTTTCGTCTTCAGGTATATCCCCCCATGCAGGCATAGATTCTGGGCGTGGGGTTAATTGTGTATTCTCCGGAATCCACCCCATTTTCTTAGCTCTTTCGTATACACGCTTGCGATACTCATCCCAACCATCATCGAACTGACCCTTATATTTATCTGCCCATTCTTTAGTAACATGATGCGGACCATGCGCTGCTCCACTAGACCAATATAGGAGGAACGGTTTTTCTGGCTGAAGTGATTTGTGTTTATGCAACCAATCAATAGCTTGATCAGCCAAATCTTCACTTAAATGATAACCCTCGCGATGAATTTTACTTTGATCAACTAAATTGGTATTCTCTACTAATGTTGGCTCATATTGCGAAGCCTCCCCTCCTAAGAATCCGTAAAAATGCTCGAAACCATAGCCTGTTGGCCATCGATCGTAAGGACCCATTTCACTGGTTTCAGAAGGATGTGTATTATGCCATTTCCCAAAAGCAGAAGTAGCATAACCATATTGCCTAAGCACCTCAGCTACTGTAGCACTGCTTTGAGGAATAACACCTGAATAGCCATCCCAATCATTGGCATATTCAGAAATAACGCCATTGCCTACTCTATGATGATTACGTCCGGTAAGCAAAGCTGAACGAGTTGGTGAACACATAGCCGTAGAGTGAAAGCGATTGTAACTAATACCTTCGTTGGCAATTTTTTCAAGCGTCGGTGTATTAATCTCTCCGCCGTAAGCACCTGCTTGCCCAGGCGCAACATCATCCAATAAAACGATAATAATATTGGGAGCATCATCAGGCAGGTGCTTGGGTACACTTCGCTTCTGATGACTGGATTCTCCAAGCGTTCTTCCGGCTACTGATGCCGATGGTATAGGCGCAAAGGGCAAAACCTCTTGCGCTATAACATTAATTACTCCCATAAAGGACAGAATTAATGTTGTTATTAATGATAGCTTCGTTTTCATATCGTATATTTTAAATTTAAACACAGTTCTTAATTATCCTGAATACACTCAATTAAGAGACTTAACAAAGGTGATATATTAAGCCATAAAATATATTGGTGTCTAACTGATATCTAATAATTAGGTGTATCACGTAGTTTTTGACTATTAAAGTTAGAGAAATTAAAGACACAAAACCTAAATCACTGCAATACAATATACTAATATGCCTACATCTGATAAATATGAAAAAAGATTGAAAATCTGAGTATTTTATTTTGTCAGTTTTAAAAAATAAATTACTTTTGCATCGCTTTCACAGAGAAAGACTAGGATTGTCCCATGGTGTAACTGGCAACACGTCTGTTTTTGGTACAGAAGAGTCTAGGTTCGAGCCCTAGTGGGACAACAGAAGAAGCCCGATATCAAATTGATATCGGGCTTTTTTTATGGCCATACTTAGCAATATTAGTACACCTTGTTAACGATATAATGTCTCGCTACTTTAAACCTTTAGTCTACTAGACTTAAGATTCCTTTTACTTTCTGAATATCTATATATCCGTTATATTTATAATTATGGAGGCTAACCATATCAATAATCTTTTTGTCATTCTGATGGTCAGATTCGCAAAGCCAGAGTTCTTCTTCAATAGTACCAATATTGGCCAAACACAAATGCCTATTTCGCGATAGTTTAAAAATTACGGCATTGCGTGCAATAAAATGATGCTGTTCTTTAAAACCTACAGCTATTAAATCTTCTGAACTAAGACTTGCTCCAGAATTAGATAAATATTGCTCACCTCCACCTCTATCACTTCCTACTAATGTATTTCTTTCCATTATTTTAGATTTAAGTTTTTCATAGAATAAAGTGCACATATCGGTGAGAGAATGAGTAGCTGGAGGTTTCCCCTCCAAACTATCAGCTTACACCGTCATTTATTAACTACTATATCGTTTATAATAATACTTTTAACGCATTACTTATGATACATTGTTATGCCCTGCTATCATTCAATCAGTCATTACCCTTTCCGTAAGTAAACACGGTTCCCTGATTTTCTATATAATTTGATTTTTATCTCTTGATGCTTACTATTTCTAAGCCTTCTTTGAAAAAAGGTTTTAGGTTTTCTATACCACCTGAATTTATGCCGTCTGTTGTATTCCGCTTCAAAATCACTTGTAACTAGGCCGCTCACTCCTGTAGAAGTGTACATCTCTTCTATAGGATTATAGAATACGAGATGGTCAAATACCTCTTCCCAAATTAGTTTTTGTTTATTGTTATAAAAATGATCGAATGGGTCTTTACCAAATGGAGAGCCTTTTAGTTTAAAAGCCATCGGCTTATTACCTAAAGTTTCAAATGAATTGTCCCAAACACCCTTATTTATAAGCTTTCCTGACATTGAACACTCATTTAAGTAAACATTAGTTGTAGTGTGCGGCAACTTCCATTTTGTATATTTTGCAGCAGAGTACTTTGAAAAATACGCATGCCTTGTATTCATAATTACTAATGCCTTCCGGGTAGAATCATTGTTATACCAGTCTACAATAAATTGCCCCATTTCTGTATCTCTATTAGGCTGAATGGCAATTTTGGCATCATTTTTACTTTTTATTGAATCCCAAGAATAACTGATATCGGCACCAATTAAACGAACCTTGTCATCACCTTCTAACTTTTGATTTAATTCGTAAATGTGTTTTACAAAATTGTAAAAGCTAGAATTACTCCATAAAGTATGTACTGAATTGTTTCGACATATGCTTATTAGGGCATTCTGTAAGTCTTCGCTTGGTAAGTCTTCTGATAACAGAAGACTATCAAGCTTATCCTGAATTGTTCGTGTACACATCTCTGTTATAACAAAACCAACGTTTTTGATAAACCAGTCTGTTGATATAATTTCTTGTACAAAATCATACTGAGTCATTTCAGTATGCATTCGTTCGCATAAAAACACCAAATCATTCTGACTAAATAGATGATTCAAATACGCAGAGGGTTCATTACTGTTTTCTTTTAAATAGTTAACATGTGCTGTTTGACTACTTGCTGTAAAAGAAATTGTTAATGCTATAATGATCAGTTTAATTTGGTTCATTGTTTAATCAAGATTTAATATGAATTCAAGCTGGGCATAACTGTTATAAAAATGTGCACTTATTAAGAAATAGGTATAACTGTAGACGCCTTAATAAACAAGCGTTTGAATTCCGTGGGCTGCAATCTCTAATTTGGTTTCAAGCTCATCAACAATTAATTTATAATTGATGGCTTCATCCGTATCGTTCATTACAACAGTTACCATGCTTCCATCGGCATTTAAGAACGAAGTGCTGTGAAAATAACTTCTGCTGCAACTTGTGCTCACTCTTTTAGCTCCCGAACGAATGAACTTTGAAAAATGTCCGATATAATAATACGATGGTGTATAAATTAATTCATCTGTGCGTGTATCGGCATGGATTGGTGCAAAACAAAAATTGCCTACGTGATTAGGTCCACCGGTATGATCTAACAAAATATTCCAATCGGTCCACCCTACTGTTCCAGCATTAAAATCGTTAATCATTGATTTTCCATATCGCTCACCATTCGACCAACGTTGATATTCTGTTACGTCGAATGACTCAATACAACCTTCTGTAAATAACAATTCTTTATCAGGATAGGATTCTTTTACATTTTTAAGGTTATCCCACATCGACTCGCCACCGGCCCATCGCTCGTACCAATGAAAACCAATTCCCCATGCATATTTAGCCGCTTCAGGATCACCAAAAATAGTATTGGCACGTTGCGTAATTAAGTCTCTGTTATGATCCCAAACCACAATGTTTTTATCGCCTAATCCTTCTTTCTCTAAGGTTGGCCCTAGGTATTTTTTTAAGAAATCTCTTTCCTCTTCAGCAGTATACACACACGACTCCCAAGTTTGAACGGCCATTGGTTCGTTCTGAATAGTAAGTCCCCAAATTGGCATTCCTTCTGCTTCATAAGCCTTAATAAACTTAGCGTAATACGATGCCCACGACTGATAAAATTCTGGTAATAATGAACCACCTCTAAGCATGTTCTCTCGTCCTTTCATAAAAGCAGGCGGACTCCAAGGACTCACATAAAATAGTAAAGAGTCGCTTGCCAATCGCATGGCTTCCTTAATCATTGGAATGCGAAGCTTTTTGTCTCTATCAATAGAGAAAGTTTTTAAGTCTTTATCGCCCTCCTCAATATAAGTATAGCTTTCGCTGCCAAAATCTGAACTATGAATTGTGGTACGCAATAAAGTATAATCAATACCATTTGGACCGTAGTAAGCATCCATTAATTCTTTTTGCTTTGGAGCTGATAACTGATCAAAAACTTCGGTAACCGCATCAGTTATTGCTCCACCAATACCTATAAAGGTTTGAAACTGCTTAGATGGATTAACAAAAACTGCCAATTCTGTTTCTAAAGGTTGTATTGCCTTACCAAAACTAGTTGATGGTGTTGCGGATAACCTATGATCAGTATTAGCCGAAGTCTCGTAAACTGAAATGTTAGATTTATGCGACCATTCAATGTTAGCTGGCACTTCTTTTTCACATGTCTTTTGTGGTGAACATGCCACAGCTAAAAGCCCTATTGCAATTAAATTTTTAAAGTTCATATAGTCTCTTTATTTTTTAGGATTACCTCCCGAAATGGAGGAAGATAATCCTACTTGTTTTGCGTTAGTTAATCTGCGTGCCTACTCCGCTTCAGGGGTATACACATAAGTAGCTACAGCTTTTGAAGCCAATTTGCTAGTTATTAATTTACCGTCCACCTGCATGTTAAATTCCTGTTCAGAATCTGCGTTATTAATCACCACCACTACAGTTTTTCCATCGGGTGTTGAAAAAGCCACATTGTTAAGGTTTGATGGTACATTGGAATCTAATCTCACAGATCCTGGACGTACAAATTTTGAAGCATGAGCTATAATATAATAAGCGGGATTTCTGGTTATATCATCATTATCGATAGTTAAAGCACCTAGGCATTCGGTACACCCACCCTCTGTGTGAGGCCCTAAATTAGGATCTGATGCTAAATTCCACTCCAATACATTACGACACCAATTGCGAGTAGCACCTATAATTAGATTATTGGTATGCCAAACCAAATCTTCGCCAAAGTTACCCGGCGCTCCAATCCACTGCTCTGTAAAATACAAACTTCTGTCTGGATGTGCATTATGCACCTTGCTCAAATTATTTATATCTCCACCATATAAATGAAACCCTGAACCATTAACATACTTCTTCGCCTCTGGATCGTCGAGTATTGAGATCGGATATTCTGGTTTATCTGCATTATGATCGTAAAGAATAATTTTAGTTTTTATGCCATTGGCCTCAAAAGTTGGTCCAAGTGCTGTTTTAATAAAGTTTGCTTGCGCAAGAGCTGGCATATATAAACTTGGGTTATTGCCCGGATGCAATGGTTCGTTTTGAATTGTAATGGCATCGATAATTATCCCGTTTTGAGCCATCTCTTGCACATACTTTACAAAATAATTGGCGTACGCTTGATAAAACTCTTCTTTTAATTCGCCCCCTTTTGTGGCATTATTCGTCTTCATCCATACAGGAGGAGACCAAGGCGATCCTAATATTTTAATAGTAGGATTTATCGCTAATATTTCTTTCAAGACTGGAATCAAGAAATCTTGATCAGGAGCCAAAGAAAACTGAGTCATATCTACATCGGTTTCGCCTGGAGGTAAATCGTTATACGAAAAAGTATAAGAATCTAAATCAGAAGCCCCAATACTAATACGCAAATAACTTACGCCTATCTGATTGTCCTGTGTACCAAATAATTCGTTTAATAAAACACTACGTTTTACATCGCTCATACCTTTTAAGAGCATGGCGCTACCTCCGGTTAGGGTATATCCAAAGCCATCTATCTCCTGAAACTGTGTTTCAGCATCAACTACAATCGTAGGCTTCCCATTTTCTGAGATTTCAGAGAAAGTCCAATCTTGTTTCTGAAACTTAGAGCTACCATCATTAGATGAAAGATAAGCTGTAACATCAATTACCTCAGGGGTAACTGGAGGTTTTGGAGTTTCTTCCGTATCCTTTTTACAACGAGCTCCCATCATACTGAAAACTAGTAAAAACAGAAAGGTAATTGAAATTGTATTTTTTGATTTCATCATCGTCATTAATTAAATAATGAAACTAATGTCTGCTAAAGTAACAGACACTAGTTTCAACTGTAGTTATCTGGCTTTAAACTCGTATGTTCCTGTTGCATAATCACCAGCCACAACAATTGTAACATCATAGCTTCCACTGGCACTTATATTAGTGAAGTTTGAACCTCCTCCGTTAGTCATAGATCCCGCCAAGGCATTAGGATCATCAGCGCCAAACTGAACATCCCAAGGAGAAAAGAACTTAGATTCGAAATCTGCCTGCAAATCTGTTGTAGCGGTAAATGTATAAGGATGAGAATAAGTCATTAGTACTTCTACTTTATCATCCCAACCACCTTCGGCATCATCATCCCAATGGAATAATTTAATATTATAGTGGTGCCAAGTTAATTCGCCAGCATTCACATCTACTGTAAAACCAAAAGCCTGATCGAAACTTGTTGAAAAAGTTGCATCCATATTCGATAGAGCAACAGTACCCTCAACTTTATCGCCACTACCACTTTCAATGGCATCACTTGTGCTATAGCTCATTCCTGAACCATCAGATTCTGTATTAATTATTAATGCATCAGTAGGTTGTAGCGCCAAATATTCAGTTGTAGTAAATATTCCATCGCCTACCATAGTTAACTCGTGACTACTTCCGTTTACAATTAAATACATACGCGACTCTGGCGCTTTTTGTACATCTAAGGTATAACCCTCGCCAACCAAGTTTACGGTAAGTGTATAATAACCCGGTTCATCCATAGAGAAGTCTTCTACATCAATACCCTGGTCGCCAGCAAAGCTTTCTGACATAATAGTATTGCTTGAACCGACTACCTTTTTCAGGTTATAACTCCAGTTGTCATTTGTTCTGAAAATAAAACTCCCGGTACCAACAAAGCTAATGTCAGATTGCCAAATACCCATACCTTTATAGGCTAACATTTCGTCAGAATCCCAACCATTTTCAAGAGGAGCTCCAATAATCCCTAATCTTTCAATAGGATTTAATTCAATTGTCATTTGATCAAAATCAACAACAACTCTATAAACCGATTCTGTATCTACAACAATCGGATCACCATCCTTAACTAGTTTACCATCTTCGGAAAGACCATATTGCACCGCATTTTCACTCCTACCATTATAAACCATGAAAGGCTCATTGGCTTTTAATAAAGTGTAAGACTCAAATAAATGCAGTTTTTCGTTTGCTCCATTAACATTACGGTACATTAAAATTGCATTTGAAGCATCGTTACCCACCTCTGTTGCAGCTCCGGCTAAAAACAGTTTATCGTCATCGTATCTATTTACTTTTAACGATTCGCCAGCTTGTGTTTGTTTACTTAAACAATTGGCTACAACCGTCCATGTTAATTCCAAATCTTCACCAGCTTTAAAACCCGTCATATATAAAGCATCATTTAACTCCATATAAGTTGTTGTTGCCGACAGGGCTTTTCCTCCTTCTAAAGCATCTATTTTTAGAATTGGAGCACTACTATCTTCAGCATCTAAAGAATCAATCAGTACGGTGTAGTATACACCATATCTTTCGGAAGAAACAGCAGCTTCCCAGTTAAAGGTGATTATCTCTTGTGGTTTTGATTCGTCTAAAACCAGTGTATTACCCTCATTAAAGGTTTTTACCGCAGGTTCACTTAACTCCCAATTCCCACTTGGATCGAGATTACTCTCTTCTTCACATCCCCAAACCATTAGGGATACTAATAATACCAATATTATATTTTTCATCATTATTGTTTTAAGGATTTTGAACTAGTTCAGGATTTCTATCAAGCTCTTGCTGTGGAATTGGTAATAGAATCTTCGATTCTGTCATGTTATAATCTATTGGCGTATTATTTCTTAAATCAATCTCAACCAAATCGTTCATTGTTTGAACCACTACTCCATAACGTACTAAATCATCCCAACGCTGCGCCTCTTGCGCCAACTCCAATCTGCGCTCTTTTAAAATGCGCATCTTTAAAACTTCCTTTGAACTTTTTTGCTCTGGCGTTAACTTAGGTAGGTTAACTCGCGTTCTAATACGATCTACTTCATCGGCAGCTAATCCCAATTGCCCTGTTTCGTTTAAAGCTTCTGCCTTAAGCAATACGATATCGCCATAGCGTAAAAAATACTGTCTGTCGGCACTTGACCATCCCGATGCATTTTTCCATTTGTAAGCAAAAGCCACATCATTGGGTAGTGGATTATCATCACTTGGCTGATCTATACCATAATATTCATCAATCCATGAAACGTTCTCCATTAACACAGAAGCATTTTTTCTGATATCGTCACCTTCTGAATCAAAGGCGGCTATTAAATCTTGAGAAGGCGTTACAAATTTTCTCCAATCATCGCCACTTATTGAAGGTGGCAATAACATTTGTGGGCCCCAGTTACCATCAGAACCAGCAATCCATTGTGCTTCAAGTATCGACTCATCGTTATTAAAATGTGCACCATCAAACAGGTGAGTATAATCTATCAGTCTATAATTTGCAGCACTTTTATCAAGCTCTGCAATACATTCAAGCACCTTGGCATAATCCGGGTTCGGCTTTTGTGCATACGCCTTTGCTAACAATGCCCATGCTGCACCAGCTGTAGCACGTGCTTTATTTACATTGGCATCCGATCCATAGGTATCGGGTAAAAGTTGACTTGATTCCTCTAAATCTGTAATAATTTGTGCAAATACCTCTGTTGCCGTTGAACGCGGGATATTCACTTTTGAAGCATCTGTAGAGTTAGTTACCTGAAGTACTAAAGGTACACCTCCGTATAGATTTACCAGATTGTAATAATGAAATGCACGTAAGAATAACGCTTCTCCAATAATTTCATTTTTTCTTTCTTCGGTTAACAAAGGATCTGTAACATCGTGAATACGTTCCAATACTATATTCGCCTTTAATACGGCGTTATAAATATTAGACCAACTTTGATAGACTTTTTCGTTTGTTGCAGATATATCTAAATAATCTACCTCATAAAAAAATGGATTATCGCCACCTGCATAGTGATTATCTGAGCGAACATCTTGAAACTGTACATTATTCCATACATACGCATCAGATTGAAATGATTCGTAAGTACCAGTTAGAGCTGCCTCTATTTGACTTAATTTATTGTAGGCATTAGCAGTTGTTTCTTCCGAAATTGGCTTTAGATCCAGAAAGTCGTTACACGACGAGGCCGAAACGCCAATAACTAATGCTAATATATATTTATGTAATTTCATATTGCTTGTATTAATGGGAGAATAATAAGTGTATTAAATTGCTACTAAATATTCTCGTAGTAATGAAGATTAAAATGTAACATTCAAACCAAAAATATAATTTCGCGTTTGCGGATAAGTACCATAATCAATTCCTTGCATGGTATTAGAACCTCCAAAAGCATTTACCTCAGGATCAAAACCACTGTAGTTTGTAAAAGTGAGTAAGTTTTCACCGGTTGCATAAATTCGCACATTGCTAAGGTTTATTTTTGATAGTAAACTCTGTGGCAAATCGTAACTTAAACTAACCGTTTTTAATCTTAGGTAAGAAGCATCTTCAATAAAGCGGGTTGAGATGCGCGAATTATCAGTATTTGCCCAACTTGCTCTTGGAATATCTGTAACATCACCTGGCTCTCTCCATCTATTGTTAACAGTTGCAAGCTGATTTTTAGGATCAATCATACCCTCCGAATCAATTCGCGTAGCATTAAGCATATCATTACCATGTGCACCTTCAAAGAAAATATTTAAGCCAATTCCTTTATAACTTAAAGTATTACTAAAACCATAAAAGAAATCAGGATTCGCATTTCCAATCACAGTACGATCATCGGCTGTTGGGTTAAAAGTACTCTCCCCATTGCTATCTAAATAATAGGCATTTCCTGTTTCAGGATCTACACCTCCCCATACATAACCATATAAAGTACCTAAGGGCTGTCCTTCTTCTAATAAGATGGCTTCTCCTCTTCCTGCAACATTACCCATTGGTAAGCTTTTTACTACCAAGTTTGTAACTTCGTTTCGGTTAAACGAGATATTAAAGCCTGATGTCCACTTTATTTCTTTATCTATATTGGTTGTATTCAAGCTAAACTCAAGACCTTTATTTTCAAGGTTTCCGATATTCTGAAGAGCAGAAGTATAACCCGTACTTGTAGGAAGTGGGGCATCCAATAATAAATCGCGAGTTTTACGCAAATAAGCATCTGCCACAAATTGAATTCTTCCGTTAAATACATTTATATCTAATCCAATATTTGTTTGCTCTGATTCTTCCCATTTTAAGGATTTGTTATCCATTGTTTGAGGATAAGTTCCGGGCATTAAACTACCTCCAATTGGGTAATTGTTAGAACCTACAGTTCCGTAGTGGGCATAATTTCTAATTTGATCGTTACCTACAATACCCCAACCAGCTCTTATCTTTAAATCATTTAAAAATGAAATATCCTGCATAAATGATTCTTGAGACATACGCCATCCTGTTGAGAATGAAGGGAAGTAACCCCATCTGTTATCCTCACCAAAAACACTAGATGCATCCGCTCTAAAGTTGGCTGTGATAAGGTATTTATCTGCAAAGCCATAATTTAATCGACTCAAATAAGAAACATTTGATTTTTCAGCTTTGGTATTTCCTGCACTCGATATGATTGAACCTCCATTTGTGGTTGTAATGCCATCACTAGAAAAATTCTCTGTAGTAATGTATGCATTCTCCCAAAGGTATTTCTGAATAACATTACCTGCTAAAGCTTCAATATTATGATTTCCGATTTTTTTGTTAAAACTAAGGATATTCTCAGTCATCCAATAGCTTGATCTATCCGTATTATTAGTTCCAATTCCGGTTTTAGCACGACCATAACTGGTGCGGTAAGGATCTAAAAAGTAATCGTAAACACCATTACTATTGTCTACTCCAAAATTACTTTTGAAGTTAAAATCTTTAAGAAACTGTATTTTAACATACATATTACCTAAGAAACGCTCGCTGTTATATTCGCGCTCAGATCCATCGGTACTTGCCACAGGATTTTCCCAGTTTTGAAATGGATTACTCGTAAAAGTGCCATCCTCGTTATAAATACCAATTACCGACGGTGTATTTAAGGCTCCTGTTAAAACACCACCTTGATTAACTGCATTGTTATCGTTTACATCAACATCGCGATACTTTGTATAAGCAATTCGAGTTCCAACAGATAACCAATCGTTTACCTCTTGATCTAAATTAATTTTAAAGTTAGCACGATCCATCTCAGAGCTTCTAACGGCACCCTTTTGCTGAACCCATCCTCCAGAAACGTAATAAGACGTTTGCTCACTTTTACCAGACATAGATAACTGATAGTTTTGAGATGCGCCTCGCTGAAAAATCTCATTTTGCCAATCGGTGTTCTTATTGTATTTGTTCCAATCCGTTGACTGTCCCATCTCGGTCATTAAATCTCTATACTGCTCACCATTTAATACATGTAGAGTATTCCATACTTCAGAGAATCCGGTATATGCATCAAAAGTTACTGTTGGTTTACCTGTAGTTCCTTTTTTTGTTGTAATTAAAACAACTCCATTGGCACCTTGCGATCCGTAAATAGCGGCTGAAGAGGCATCCTTCAGCACCGTAATGGTTTCCACATCAGCCGGATTGATAGATCGCGTATCACTGGTAGGTATACCATCTATTACATATAGTGGCTCACTACCTGCCGTAACAGAGTTTGTACCACGCACTCTAATACTTAAACCTTGCGATGGTTTACCAGAACTTGAAGCTACACGAACACCTGCAGCTCTACCTTGAATTAAGGACCCTAATTGTGTATTTGGTCGCGACTCTAATTCTTCGGCTCCTACCAAAGCAACAGCTCCGGTAATATCCTTCTTCTCTTGCGTTCCATAACCTACAACCAAAACTTCATTTAGTCCGTGAACCTCATCAAGCAACACAACATCAATAGTAGTTTGATTAGTCCATACCACTTCTTGACTTTGCATACCTATAAAACTATACACAATAACGCTCTGTGTATTTCCCTCTAAGCTAAGCGCATATTTTCCATCCATATCCGTAATTGTCCCAAGCATTGATCCCTTCACTTGAATTGATACGCCTGGAATAGGATTTCCATTTGTATCGGATACTGCACCACTCAATTTGGATTGCTGAGCAGCTACGCTACTGGACACAATCAACCCCAACACTGTACATAAGAGGAGTTTACAATATCCCCTTCTAAGAATTTTACTCATAAAAAATAAATATTTAGATATTTAATACTATAGACTAATTAACACTCACCTTAAATGTAGATCCATCTATTATCACCAAATACAAACCTGGCTCATCTACTTCCACTGCATATTTTGTATCTGCTGTTGTTACCTTATTAACTAATGTTCCTGCCATGTTATACACCAATACTTGTGTCATATCTGTTATGCCAGCAACCATAATTCGCTTGTTATTTGCGTAAACCTTATACTGCTCTGAAGTTTTTGTACTTACCTGAGTAGAAGTTAAAGGAAGAGATAGTGTTGTATTACCACTAATAGAGCCATCGCTGGCTACTGTGAAAGAAAGGTTTGCATCATCAGCATAATAATAAAGTGTATTAATGGCTTGCCAACCAATTGTTTTCATATGTGGGTTCCAACTGTAATCACCTGGAGCAACATTATGAAATGTACATTGCCAAGTCCATACTCCATCTTCTTTTAATAATGACCCATTATCTCTACCTAACTCTCCAGTATACATTGGGTACCACCAATCTCCATCATATAAAGTACCATCATCATTTCCAGCCCAACAAAACACATTCGTTTCGTTATTGTCATCCACATTATTAGTTAAAGCTCCTGCTTGATTATCGATCACTTTTAGCGTAACGTTATATTGTGCATTTGCAGTTACGATGCATATCATCATCATCAGACCTAGTAGTAGTTTTTTCATTTCATTTTCTTTTAATTCCAGATGCATATACAATGCATACATAGATGATTTAACCTATCAATCTTTGGAATGTAAAGAGAATTGAAAAAAAGAGGAATTGCGAAGCTAGGGACTCAAAAAGTGGATAAATACAAACACCCAAATACTAATAACCACTAATATACAGGCGATTACAAAAATAAGCCTATTCTAAAAAAGTGGACTATAAATGAGTTAATTAGTTAACAGATATTAACAGAATTGTTAATTTTTAATCCATTGACACATGGGTTGCATCAATTTTCATTACCATTTCTTCAAATGAATCTCGATCGCCTTTAGCCATATTTTTGAGCTTTGCCCTGTAGTTGTAAATGGTATTTACAGAGTAGCGAAGTAACTTTGCTATACGAGAGCTATCCTTAATCCCTAATCGAATTAGAGCAAAAACCCTTAATTCAGTTGTTAAGGCTTCTTTATTCTTTAGTATAATTTGATCTTCATCATTGAGCAAGGCATTAATCGCTTCAACAAAGTGCGGAAATATATGTAAAAATGTACTGTCGAAATTATGGTAAAACTCTTTTACCTCTGCAGCTAGTAATTTATTAGATTTTGAAGAAGCTAATAAGGCTTGAACCTTTTGATTTGTAATTTGCTTGTATACATTTTTGTTGTAGCTATCGAGCTTATCAATATAGTTAGAGCAAATGGTAAGAAAGTTTGCTATATAATATTCCTTAACAAGGTTTGCTTCCTTTAAATCATCATTCACTTCTTGTAACTGTATATTAATTTGCTGTAAATCTTTATTTAATTGCTTTTGATAAAGATTAGATTCATGTTGCTTTGCCTGCGCCTTACGAAGCGTACGCAACTGAAGATAACCTATAAATAGCGAGAGTATAAAAAGTAGCGACAGGAAACTAATGATGATTAAGAAATTTTGCATTTTGGCTCGTTGTTCTTCTCCCCTAATATAGTAGGCCTGATTAATTACAGGTAGAATATTAGAAATAAGGGTAAAACGCAGCCTCGAATTATAAAAGGATGCATCATCGTATGCTACTTTTATAAAGTTATAAGCCAATTCAACTTCCCCCTCTTTGTGTAAAATCAAGGCTAACTCGGTAAGCGATGCATTGTCTTTAATGGCCGATCTGATATCTGATATGGCAGAAAGTATTAAATACTTTTTTCTTTGCGCAGTATTATTTTGCAACTGATAGATTAAAGAACGCTCAAAGGTTATTAAGGAGTATCTCCTACTGCCCATTTTAGCCTTCGATAAACGAATATCATTAATTTGCATACACTTTTCTAACTCCCTTTTATCGCGGTATTCCTTTTCTTTAATCGACAGCAATTCTTCTGAATCACTACCTAATAAAGGAATAAGTGAGTCTGTATAGTTTTGGGCAATTGCAGCATACTTTTGATAGTTATCATTTAGTGGGCTATATACACTAAGATCCGTGAATATCTTAATGTTATCTTGATAATAGTCTATTAATTGCTCATCCTCAAAATTAGCTGCATTTACTTTATTAAGCATTTCTATCGCCTCGTAATATCGCCCAGAACTTGCCAAAATATTAGTCAAACGCAAACGCGAATAGTCAATTAATTTAGAACTGTTAATCGATTCAGCCAATTGAAGGTTTTTCTTGATATAATGCTGTGTTGAATCGTAAGAGTATGCTTCATATTCTTTAATCAACTGATTATTTATATAAAATAACTCTTCGCCTTGTAAGTTTCTTTCTTTAATAAGCTTAGTAAAATTTTCTAAACGATTTTCCTTTTGTGCGTCATACGCTGGTCTCTTATTGATGTCTGTTTGCAACACATTCATAAGTGAATCTAACTCTGATGCATTAAGGATAAATGGCGTAAACAGAAATACAATTAGTGTATAGATATTTTTCATAACAACTTAATAACGTTAAAGTCCATTTTAAGAATGATAAAAACGACAGGCAGTTCTTAACTAGAGATGATTCTAAAACAAATAAAACTAAATATTTTAAATTTTAATCTTAGGTATTAATATAATTGAATAAATATAGATACTATTTAAACATTCAATCCACTTTATTTAAAACAACACAATCTCCTTAAGCACTCTTTAACAACGCCTTATCCCCATAAAAAACAAACTATCATCCACTTTATTGTTCCCTAAGTTTTTATTCAGCTAACTGTATCAATAGATTTGTTAATAATCGTTAACCTACTGATAACTACGAGTAACTAGTCCCTTTTACTATAATACTATCTACTACCAGTTACTAATTGACTGGCATTATTAATTAATAATAAAATCACTATGAAAAAAAACAAAAAAACACTACTTAAAAAAGGCCACATTCTATTGTTGTCATTGTTACTCTTATGCCTAAATGCTAACATAAAGGCTCAGTATATTCATACCAACGGTACTAAGATTGTTGACGCCAATGAAAATGATATCTACTTTAACGGAATGAACCTAGGCAACTGGCTACTATGGGAAGGGTACTTAATGATGGGTGATTTCAATTATAGAACCCACACACAGTTTTTAAATAACTTATCAACCGCATTTGGTAACGATATGGATAAAGCCAAAGAATTTGAACATCAATGGCGCATGAATTATGTAACTGAGCAAGCCATTGCAGATTTATCTTCCCTTGGGTTTAACTCTGTAAGAGTTCCTTTTCATTATAATTTATTCTGGGATGGAACAACTGTAAAAAATGATGGCTTTCAATACTTTGATCGCCTCATTCAATACTGCAAAAAATATAATATTTATATTTTATTAGATATGCACGCAGCGCCCGGCTATCAGAATCCTGGCGACCATGCTGATAATATTAACTCTAATGCTAGTCAACCAAGAGAAACGGTAAAGTTTTGGGACGATGATAATGTGCAAATCGCAAGCAAGGTATGGAAACACATAGCAAGTTACTATAGCGATGAACCCATAATATGGGGTTACGATTTAATAAACGAACCTGTTCCTCAACCTGGACGAGAATTTGAGCTATTAGCCTCAATGGTTAGCATGAGAAATGCAATTAGAGAAGTTGATAACAACCACGTTATTGTTGCTGAAGGTAGCTGGTGGGGTTCCGATATGGCTAAATTAGATTGGAATAATACACAAGTACAAAGTACATCAGGTATTTCAACAAGATGGGATGACAATATGGTATATCAAACACACCATTATTCTACAGATGTATCTCAATTAGATAGCCGATTAAGCTTGTGCAATAGCCTAAACGTACCTTTAATTTTAGGCGAATATGGAGAAAGCGATATGCACAACCTCAGAAACATGACCGATTGGTGTGTGAACAATAATGTAGATTACTTCCCATGGTCATTTAAAAAAATGTCTCACGATAAGTGCCTATGGACCATTGAACCAAACAGTGCCTATGAGGAACTTAAAAATGCAATCAATTCAAATTCGGAAGGACCTGCTGATCTTTATAACAACATGATTGATTTTTGCAATAATAATATTGCAAATGGATCACATGGCTTAATTTGGGATCAATCTTTTTACGATGCGGTGAAACCTAGCACTCCTCCTTGTACAATTGATGTACCTAGCACATTCACAGCAAGTGACATATCTGCTACTTCTATTAGCCTAACATGGAAAGATGCAAGTGATGAAGATGGTTATATTATTACTTGTTCTAACGGAGAAAATGTGGAGCTTGAGCAAGATATAACAACATACACTTTCTCAAATTTAAGCGAGTCCACCAACTATACGTTTACCTTAGTCTCATTTAACTCAGACTGCACAAGTTCTGATGTTACAACAAATGCCAAAACAATATGCTCTGGAAACCAAAGCCCATACTTAGGCAGTCCTGCACAAATTCCAGGTCTAATTGAAGGCGAGAACTTTGATATTGGATGTTCTGCTTATTATGAGTTATCAGACCACAACCATGGAATTGACTATAGGGATGAGAATGTGGATATAACGGAAGGATATAACGGATCCTATGCAATTGGTTGGATAGAAAGTGGCGAATGGCTTGAATACACGGTGAATGTGCAAAGTACCAACACCTATAAGATAGAATATACTGTTGCTAGTCCTGAAGAAACTGGAGAAATTCAATTGCAAATAAACGAAAACACCATAACAACAATGGATATTCCGAATACTGGAGCCTGGGATGCGTGGGAAACTAAAAGCAAAACAATAAATCTAAATGCCGGTATCCAGGTTATTCGCTTGGTTTTTAATGGCGCATTAAATTTTGATAAGCTTAACATCTCAAAAGATCAGCCACCTTATCTCAATAGTCTGACAATAGAACCATTAGAAAGCACAATCTACCTTGGAGAAAGCATTCAGTTGGAAGCAAAAGGATATGATCAAAACGGCAATGAAATTGCAGTTTCAGAAATATGGGAACTTGCGAATGGCAACATCAGTTCTGATGGCTTATTCGTGGGAGAGGAAATCGGAACATACACTATTAAAGCCAGTGTTGAAGATATATATGCCAATTGCATAATAACGGTTGTTGAAAAACCAACTGATCAAGGTTCAATATTAATTGAAGCCGAAGATTATTTTGAGATGTCAGGTATTCAAACAGAAAACACTAGTGATATTGGAGGTGGGCTAAATGTTGGATGGATTGATAATAGTGACTGGATGGGATACCATGTTAACATACCAAGCAAAGGTATCTATACCATTGAATATAGAGTGGCTAGTGAAAACGGCGGAGCTGAGTTTCAGCTTGAAGAATTTGGTGGAGGAACGGTTTTTGGAACAATCTCCGTTCCTAAAACGGGTAATTGGCAAAGCTGGACAAGCGTTTCTCATGATGTTACATTAAATGCTGGTAATTTAGAATTAGCAATAGCCGTAACAAAATCTGGCTTTAATTTTAATTGGATGAAGATTATACCAAGTGGACTAAAAAATGGTGCAATATCTACATCGGCACAAATAATAGAACATCCTAACTTTGAAATTTATCCAAATCCTGCTACAGATAGGATTAACATAAAAGGATTATCTGAAGTAACTCAACTTGAAGTTTACAATTTAACTGGAAATAAGGTTGCTCAGCATTTTGGTAATAGCATTGATCTGAGCTCTTTACAAAATGGCATTTATATCCTGAGATTTACTTATAACGGAGAGGCGTACTTATTTAAATTTATCAAGAAATAAATACTGAAATAACCCTAGAAAATTAGATCAAATGTTAATTGGAGTTAAAACAACTTGTACTTAATTTTATGGCACACGCTTTGCAATATTCCATATCGAAGAGCAAGAGAGTTTTTCATAGATTAGGTTAGGGTTTAGGTTATAAGATTGGAACGCTTCTAAAGCGTTCCAATTTTTAAGAAATCCGCTTTAAACAGACATAAGAAGTTTTTTTTCATAGATTAGGGTTTAGGTTAAGAAAAAGGGATGCAACAACGGTTACATCCCTTTTTTTGTGCAAAAATTTTGAACCGTTATTTAAATACTATAGTTTGTTCTAATTGCTTAGCAGCACCCAATCTTTCGCTTAATGCTCCAGGAGAAGCATTACCAACAATTACTTTATAGGCACCTTTACGCCAAACTTTTTCACCATCGGTATTTACCACTTTCAAGTCGTCTGATTCTATTTCGAAACTTACGTTTTGTGTTGCGCCCTTCTTTAGAGAAATACGTTTAAAAGCCTTTAAGCTTGTATGCGGTATATTTCCTGTTACTTCAACCGGACTCACATACAATTGCACTACCTCATCAATATCGTAATCGCCTGTATTGGCCACATCAATAGTTATATTCAGCACATCGTTCTTCTTCATTTTGGCTGTACTTACTTTTAAATCATTCAAAACCGTTTCTGAGTAAGTTAATCCAAATCCAAATGGAAACATCGGCTCTTCAGTCATGTATTTATAAGTGCGGCCTTGCATTGAATAATCATCATAGCTCGGAAGTTGCGCAACATTCTTAGGGAATGTAATAGGTAAGTGTCCACTTGGCGATACATCTCCAAATAAAACATCTGCCACAGCATTTCCTCCTTGCTCACCTGGGTACCAAATCTGCATTATCGCATCGCAATGCTCCTCAATCCCCTCAAGGGAAACCGGACTACCACTTGCAATTAATAACACCAAAGGGCCTTTTTTCACTTTGGCAATTTGCTGCACATAATCAATCTGATTTTGTGGTAATCTTAAATCAACCTTATCACCAATGTTACCCGAAGCAATGGCATCCACCTCTTCTCCTTCAAAATCGGCGGTTAAACCAACCACACAAATAGTAACATCCGACTCGGCAGCCACATTAGGGGCCCAGTTTTTTGGATTAATATTTTTTTGGAATGGCAATGCTCCCGAACGATAATTTAATGAACTACTTAAAGAAACAGCATCGGCAACCCCTTCAAGAACTGTTACTAGGTTAGGACTTACTCCATAATAACTACCAATTAACATATCGGCAGAATTGGCAAAAGGACCTGTTACATAAGGAATCTTAATATCCTTTGATAAAGGCAATGTGTTATTACTATTCTTTAGAAGTACAATAGATTTTTGGGCAACCTCACGCGCTAAGGCAACATTGGCATCACTATGAATATGCTCTTTCCCAACCTTAAAATAAGGGTGGTCTAAATCCTCATCCATCAAACCTAATTTATAACGCGTGCGAAATAGTTGAGAAACAGACTCAGTTATTTCTTCTTCGGTAATCAAACCTTGTTCTACTGCTTTGCTGAGGCTTTTATAAGTTCCTCCACAATTTAAATTGGTACCCGCTTTAACAGAAACAGCCGCAGCTTCGGCAGGTGTTTTTACGTATTTTAGTTTATTCCAAACACCACTAATGGCACCACAATCGGAAGTTACGTATCCATTAAAACCCCACTGATCGCGCAAAATATCACTTAATAACAGTTTGCTCGCACTGGCCGGAACGCCATAGACTGCATTATATGCCGACATAACACCTTCAACTTTAGCCTCTTTTACAAGCGCTTCGAAGGCAGGTAAATAAGTTTCGTATAAATCTTGCTTATTGGGTTCGGCATTAAAATGATGACGGTCTGCTTCGGGACCCGAATGAACAGCGAAGTGTTTGGCACAACCTGCTGATTTCAGAAACTTAGGATCATCTCCTTGCAATCCCTTCACGAAAGCAACGCCCATTTGAGCCATTAAAAATGGATCTTCGCCATAGGTCTCTTGCCCTCTTCCCCAACGCGGATCGCGAAAGATATTTACATTGGGCGTCCAAAAAGTTAAACCCGCATATTTGCTATGGTTTCCCATTTCTTGATTAATAATATACTTGGCACGGGCTTCAGTAGAGATTGCCGATGCTACACGATTTGCCAACTCAGGATCAAAAGTTGCTCCTAAACCAATGGCTTGTGGATATATGGTAGCTTTTCCATTACGTGCAATTCCGTGTAAAGCCTCGTTCCACCAATCGTAGCTCTTTACATTCAGGCGTGGTATCTCGGGACTCGAATTTACCATCTGACTAATTTTTTCTTCTAAAGTCATTTGACTAACGAGTAACTCAACCCGTTCTTCAATGGGTAAGTTAGGATCCATATAGGACAAATCAAGCTCTTGTGCTTTTAATAATTGTAATGAGCCAAATACAAATAGTACAAAGGCATAAACAATAGATTTTTTATTTTGCATCAGCGAATAGTTTTTGCTCATAATTAAACCCCATGGCTACGATAAGCAAATGAAATATTTAATCATGAAATGTTTCCATCAAAAGTATTATATTGACATCCCGATTTAACATTTTATCACTGAACAATAACTAGTCAGCTCACATATAAAGCTAGTCTAACGCTACTCTTAAAGCCTATAAAATGATTGATATAGCAAGTATAAAATTAAATAGAACACTACAAATCAAACACTTAATCAAAACACCACTGTTATTGCTATTATTTATCACTCTATTTAGCCACTACTCAGATGCACAATCTAATATTGATTCATCCAAGGTGAAATTAGAAAAAGAACTGAAGGCTTCCATAAGTAATATCAACAGCACACCCAATCAATCGTATCGAGAATTGAGCCAGTTATTAACAACTGCAAAAAGCAAGTACGATTCTATAAATACCATCAAATGCCTAATTGGCCTAAGCGATATTGACAGATTTAGGGGAAACTACGAAACGGCCTTTGATAACTTATGGGAAGCCCAATTAAATGTTAGTTCAAACACCCCTAAGAGTTACATTATCACCATAAACCGAAACCTTGGTATTTTGTACAACATTTTTAATAAAGAAGTTAAAGCACTGCAACACTTTGAATATGCCTTGCGCTTAGCCAAAGAAATTGAAAATGATCATTTCACTTCTCAAATCATCTCTACCTATTTTAGCATCGCCACACTTTATATGGATAAAAAGCAATATGATGTTGCGTTTAGTTACCTTGATTCATGCAGCTACAACAAGCCAAAGGACAAACACTTGCCGTATGTTGATGCCAATAAAGGATATATTTATTTACAGTTTGGGCGTTACCACCGATCTAAAACACATTTATATAAATCGCTTCAATATTTAGGTAAAAACGAAGAAAAGTACAAAACAGTGATATACTCTTTTCTGGGAGATTTGAAGGTTGCAAAAGAAGAGGTAGACAGTGCTTTATTTTATTACCACAAGAGTTTAGATATAATGGAAAGTTATGGTGCATATGTAGAATTTAAACCTGAGCTATATCTTAAAATATCGGAAATCTATAAACAAAAAGGCTTAATGAATAAAGCCTATAGTAATTTATTAGCCTCAACCCATGCGGCTGACAGCTTGTTTAATTTAACCAACAAACGCAATCAAAACCTTTTTGAAGTTAAGAACAGATATAAAGAGACCATTAATAAAAGAGAAGATCAGATTAATGCCCAGAACTTAATTATTAAATCGAAAAACTCTTCTCGACTTCAGTGGCAACTGATTTCTCTACTTTTGATACTTAGTGGTTTTGTGGTTTATCTGCGTTACCGCCATCAAAGCAAAATTAAAAACATAACGGTTAAGCAAGAATTGGAAAAGGAAAAAAGTAATGCCATACTCGAACTTAAAAATAAAGATTTAACCAGCAATGCCCTGCAAATGCTAGAGAAAGAGCAAGCTGTGAATGAGCTATTGAATATTATAAAGCAAGATTTACCATTAAAGTATAAGGAATTACAGCACAAACATCTGAATCAGAAAAAGAATTTATGGAACGATTTTGATGTAAGATTCAAAGAAATTAATGACCGTTTTTACGAAGAACTGCAGAAAAAGCATCCTGAACTTACTTTTACAGAACAGAAACATTGCGCATTGATAAAACTTAATTTTGACAGTAACGAAATGGCACAGATACTCAACATCTCATTACAAAGTGTGCATACATCGCGCTATCGCATCCGAAAAAAAATAGGATTGGCGCACGAAGAAAAGTTGAGTACATACATGACCAATATTGGTGGAGCCAAATAACTAAAGTAGGATTTTGCATAACGAACATCACTGTAGCTTTAGCTTAACTACATTCTATTTATCAACCCGGATAACACCTTAAAAAAGGTGATTTCTTCACCTTTAATAATTATTGATAATCAAACATATACAAGGAGGTAAAATTCCATACCTATGCAGTTTTTTTTCCTTACCTATGGAATTTTTTTTCCATAGGTAAGGAATATTTGCGCGATACCTATGAAATATTAGCTACAATAGCTTTAAAGGAAAATTGCTTGCATATAGGAATCAAAAATATGCTAAATGTATTATCTATACCGAATAAAAGTACCTCAATTACCATCCTTTTATAGTTATATTAAGTATCGATCCATCTAATGTCAGCATAACAGATATTTTACGAATGACTAAAAATATATTATGATTAACATTGCACACCATTACATTTTATTATAATATTGCGACCTAAATAAAAAGCAAACACACATCCAATTTATAATTCCACAATAAAGCCCTGTTGCTCTATTAATAAAATAGGGTAAGAAGCTTGTTTAAACTATTTAACTCCTAAACATTTAATTATAACATATGAATATGAAAACTTTAAAACTAGCTGGCCTTGCATTTATAGCCCTTGCATTATGTACAGTATCCTGTAAAAAAGATGACCCCAAACCTGGAGAATCAGGATCGAGCTTATTAACAGGTGGTCGTAGTAACAAATACTGGCCAATTCATGAAGCTAACAAAGGAGGCTATATAGACAAGGACGGTAATGTAAAAACTCTAGAATTCGAATTCGCACAACATTTTAGCTATGACATGGCTGCCGTTTCTAAAACACGCGAGATTACCGAAAAAACAGAGTATAACGATGTTGTTAGTACATTTTGGGATTATAACAATAGTAAAGAAACTGAGTACTATGGTTATTATAGAAATAATGATAACATTAAGCACTACAATAAGAATGGTGACAACCTAAATGATTCTGACCTCTATGATAATTATTATATTCTAGTGCCATATTATACTGAAGAAACAAGCACAACAGAAGTGTATGGCTATATTAACCATAATCTAGAACCTGTTATTGATTATAAATACAGAGAAGCATATGAATTTTCTAAAAATGGACTTGCACTCACGTACAGCAATGGGAAGGTACAATACATTGACAAACAAGGGGTAAATATAGGAGATACCTATTCTTACGCGAGTGAATTCTATGACAATTTAGCATTTGTAAGAGAAAGTAATGAGAATAGTTATAAATGTATAGAATATAAAGGAAATACATTTAATGTAAAATTTACCCTAAATTCAGATTTTAGATATCCCAATTCATTTTACGGGGGATTATCGCTTGTTCAGACAGAGGATTATAAAATAGGATTTATTAATAAAGAAGGTGCTATTGCCATCCCTGCTATTTACGAGGAGGCAGGATTTTTTAACGATGGTTTGACCTACTTTACGAAAAATGGTAGTGATTATGGTTTTATGGATTCAGAAGGCAATGTAATAATAGAACCTAGTTATAGTGATGCATGGCAGTTTATAAATGAACTTGCTCCTGTAAAACAAGGTAACAAATGGATATTCATCAATAAAGAAGGTAACCAAGCTGTTGATGGACGATATGAATACGCTATGTGGTTTAACGAAGGATTAGCGCCTGTTTTAGAGGATGGCTACTGGGGATTCATAAATACAAAAGGTGAATACTCCATTAATCCTCAATTTAAATATGCTTATCCATTTATTAATGGATTAGCTGAAGTCGAATTTTCAAATGGATGGGGCTACATTAACAAAGAGGGTAAAACTGTATGGAAGACAGAAAGTTCATTATATTTTAACTTGAAATCCGCTAAAGATATCAAAGCTAAAGGAATGGCAACTTTAAAGCGATTATTAGCCAAATAGCACAGGCTTCTTAAAATATTCGAAAGGGGTTATGGACTATGTCCATAACCCCTTTCTCACATACATAACACAATGTTATTAGCCAGTTGGCTAACAACGACACTATACAACAAAAGATGTTTATTTTACCAATTGTACATCTGGCATAACAAAAGACTTATCCCAAAATGCCTCATCGGGCCCATATAAACGTAACCAAACGTATGGTTTCTTTCCTTCTGTTGGAACCCAATTAGACTCTAATCCTTTAGGCGCTTCCGGACCAAAATATACATCAACACTGCCATCCTCATTCATTTGCATATCCGGGGTATTAAATAAACCCAGACCAGAACGTTCCATTTCATTATCGATAAATGCCCAAGTAACATCATCATATACTGTTACAGACCAAAACTGCTTAGCTGGTATATCCTTAGGAATAGTTATTTTATACAAGTTACCTGCCTCTAAAGCATTACCCGCATCATCGGCAGTTGGCGCTAAATATACAGTAGCGGGACGTTCTCCTAATTTTTTAGGATAAAGAGTAAAGAAACTCCACGCAGCAGCACGTTTATCTAATTGAATTTGATCTTCTGATACAAATTCGAAACCATCAGCATTATCTGATCGCATCACAAAACTCCAGTTTCTATCTTCCCAATACAATCCATCTGTATGATGTTGATCTACTAAATTGTGCATATAGGCATAAGCATCTTTAGCAGCCATATCAAAGATCTCTTTCATGCGCGGAGTTGGATTAAAGGGTTTTCCTTTTTCAATACCAATAGAGGCCAACATACCCATCATCACTTTATCCCTTTCAAGAACTGGCTCCACACTAAAAATAGCATGAATATCTTCCAAGGCTCTATAATCATATCGCGGAAGCGTATTTAATTTATGAGGTATTCCATCAACAAATTTTGTTTCTGTGGTTTTATCTCCCAAATAATACATTTTCATACTTTGCGTGTAGGCATAAGCATCTTCATCGGTAGCATTTTTCCCTCGTATTGAACGAAAAACAAGCGCCAAGCGATACGTAGTGGATTGCACGGGAATATAACCCGATGCTGGAATAGGACCATTGTAATTGGGCGGTATTAATAGATACTTCCCTCCTTTTCCTTTGTCGGCACCCGAAGGGCCAACACCTGCAATTGTTGATTGCCATGCATCAACAACTTGACCGTATAAACTTGCCTTTTCACTTACGGCTGGAACCTCTAAAACAACTGGGCCATTACGTAAATCAGTATAAGCGGTGATATATGGTGTTGCCGTATTTGCTGTGATGGCTTTATGTATAGATAATGCCGGCTTCGAATAGGCCACAACCACATTATCGTCTACCCCAGGTACATCTAAAAATCCTTCGCGCAAGCGATAAATAGCCGTTGCAGGAGTAGCCCAAACCACGGCTTCAAAAGCACGTTGGTAGGCTACTTGTTCCTCAATGGAATTGAATTTATTATTGGTAGAACTTTCTTTAGTATTTCTTGTCTGCTGACAACTACTAAGCCCCATTAAAATGACTAATAGCGTTAAGCTTATATTTTTCATATCCATAATGTATAATTTAATGAGCAACCCTAATAAATAATCTGATTTAGTTCATCCTAACCATTTGTGGGAATTGATAGCTTAAATCAATAACCTCTTGCTTAGGCTCATACATTCTTAAAATCAGATAGAAATTTCCTTCCGGAGCAGGCAACCAGTTATCGGTATTTTCTGGCTTTTTATTCTGAAGAATGATATCAAACGATCCATCTTCATTTCTTTTTAGTGCTTCAGACTCTGAACTAAACTTATAACGATTTAACTCATTATCAACAAATAATTTATTGGTAGCATCGTAAAGAGTTAAGGACCAGAAAGAATTTACTGGTGGTTCTTTATCAAAGTGAATTTTATAAGTATTTACACCCAATGCAGGTTTGTTATCACTATCGGTGAATCGGATTGGATACATGGCTTCTTTTTCGCCCTGACCACCTAAATATGGACCTGCAATAAGAGAACGGAAAGAGAAATCGTAACCATAATTATCTAATTTTAAGGCTACGTTCCAACCGTTATTAACAAACGAAGATGAATACATAGAAGCTAATATTGCTAATGGTCCATCAACTGCAGCTTCTTTTAATCCTCTTAAACGATGCTCGTTAAGCTCCGACTCATGAAATTTACCATCTTTAATACCAATGCGCTCTAATTGTCCCACTAAAGATTTATCATCCGCTAGTATTTCGTTTTGACTCATTGCAAAAGCAAGGTATTTATAAAAGCGTAAAGAATCTGTTACTGGATACTCAGGCATAGCAGGTAAAGTAGTTGTTTTAACTACATTACGCTTACCACCAAATTCACTTAAAGATTTTAACACAAACTGATCTTGCAAACCATGTACCTTTGCAACATCCTCACCTTCGAGTACGTGTACCCTACCCCAAAGCCATACTTTCTTTGTATTTGATGTTACTGTTTTTGTAACGCCTTTAGGTAACTTACCTGTCCAACCCGGAGGCACAAGAGCCACTTTTTGAGCTTTTGTACCCGTATTTCTTTTTCCAATATACTCGGTTAAATTGTGGTACATATCAAAAACATTTACCACATAATATCGTCCATCTGTATCTGGAGTTTCTAATATGTAAGGCTCAGTTAAATCAACAACTGCACTCATGTAATAGGTATCATTATTTGCTGTAGGCATATCCTTATCGTCTGCTGTAGGTAGTCTCCTAGCCCAACCTATTTCGTTTAATGGTGCACGATAACTGGTTTGTGGCTTAGGGTTAGGCACATCGATATATTCGCGCATAGCTTGTTCCATACGCACCATTGCATAACCCCACTCATATGCCAAGGTACCTATTGATTTGGCATCAGCATAGTCGCCCATGGCTGCTATTTCAAGATTTGGAGCTACACTTATTATCGGATCTTTTTGTGCAATTACAGTATTCATAATGGCTTTTTTAGGATCTGAGCTACTTTTGCAACTCTCTGTCTTAGGCGAGCACGATGTGAATACCGCAAATAATATAGCACTTGAATAAATTATATTTTTAAAACGCATAATTTCTCTTATTTGAATTTCTAGAAAAAACACCCCTTTTTGCACAGAGGTATTGAAAGTGAGAAAAGAATTAGGGTTAGGTTTGTTTATTTACAATATAAAAAATGAAATAATATTAGAATGTTTCGTTAATACCAAGATAGAACCCACTAGCTCCGTATTGACCCCAGGCATAATCAAGCGTTAAATTTGTTTTACGCTTTTTATTAATCATGATACGTAAACCGACTCCTGCACCAATATCAACATGATCAAATAAATGAACATCGTTCATTCTATTACTGGCCGAAGTAGCATTTACAAAGGCAACTGCCCCAAATGTATCTTTAATTTTCTGCAAAGGTACGCGGTACTCCATCTCGGCATACCATAGGTCTTCGCCCATAAAGCGCCCCTTGGTATAAGCCCTTCCTGATTTCCCGAACTGATCCCAACCCAATGCTGGTAAATCTAAATAGGGAACATTACCTGAAGTAACGGATGATGCGTAAGTCCAGAATGCCAACATATGGCGCGGTCTATTTTTATCTAAATTTATGTAATCGCGGTATTCGGCCCATAACATTGTTGACCCCTGATCACTACCCAACCATTCTGGATTCATTCTGAAGTTAATGTATGCATATCTTCCTGAGTAAGGATTGGTGGTATTATCACGACTATCGTAGGATGCACTAAGGGAGACTCCGGACATAGTATAGCCTGTTGTAGAAAAACCATGCGCTGTATTATATAAATAATGACTTGTTAATACGGGCGTTTCACTCTCTAAATCGAGTAGGTTATCTTGAATATTAGAATGAATATCTAAATGATAACCTACTCCTAAGAAAAGACGGGTATCTTTATAGCGCTTCATCGCTGTTTCATGAAAACGGATATAGTTAAACTCTAACATTTGAGCTCCATCAATGGGTGCACTCCACATATTATCCTCGTATTCAAAACCTGCGTCAACAACTTGGTTTGAACTTGGTCCTGTACCCAAACCATAATTTGGTTGCGAAGTAATAAAGTAACGCCAATCTCCTAAAAAATTCCAATTATCATTCTCTGTGAATATATTGGTTTTAGCTGTTAATATTAACTGCTTATTTGTGGTATAAATAACAGACCCTAGACCCGACGACACACTTGTTGTTGTTGGATCACCCATAAACCAAGTAGCTCCTGGCGCTAAACCATACATAAACCCATTGGTAGGATTGGATGAAATAACTGGCAATGGAATAAAAGAAACGTTTTTTTGCTTTTCCTCTTTTATACTTACCGCTATAGAATCAGTCTGTTCCTGAGCACAAACCATCATAGCAGTAAATAAACCCAATAACAAAAATGTTGTTTTAACCTTGGTTTTTATTAACTGTGTCATATCAATATTTATTAAATACGTTATAATAGACGATGGTTTAAGCAAGGGAGGGAACTGTTATTCTGCAATGAATAACAGTTCTTCTTTACTTTATGCTGCACTTGATCAGTAATAAACCAGTTAATACATCCGATTTATTTTATACTACCTAGTTAAGATCACATTAATTAGTAGGTTTTTTTACTCCTTGTGTATCGATACCTGCATTCGAATCCATTGCTTTGTTAATCTGATTCATGATAGCAGCAGCTCCTAAACCAGCTCCTTTTTGACGTGGTGGAAACTCTTGTAGACTTTTATTGAATTCCATAATTGGTCCTGCAATTTGAGGAAGAATCCAAGTTTTCTCTTTTTGCCATAGAAAGTGACCTGGTGTTTCAGGTGATCTTTCATAAGGATCAAGTTTTATGTCTACAATCATACCAGCTGGTAATATTTCTCTATCTTTTACCCACTCATTTTTTAAAGCCAAATGAACTTTCCAATTGTCAACACGAATGGCATTTAAATCGTTCTCACCAAAATAGAAAAACTCGCGACGGTTTGATTTTCCTTTGCCGGTAATTACATCCATCTGGTTGTAACCATCAATATGTACTTTGTACTCAGTTCCGTTTACTTTCTTTCCTTCCTTAAGCTCTGATTTAATATCGTCTTCGCCTACAGCAGCCATAATAGTTGGCAACCAATCTTCAGCAGTAAATAATTCGCCACTATATTCTCCTGCAGGCACTTTACCTGGCCAACGCACTAACATAGGTACTCTATGACCACCATCCCACGTGGTTCCTTTTTCGCCACGGAAACTAGCTGCTCCAGCACTTGGCCAGTGAGAAAGGTTTACACCGTTATCTGAGGTAAATAATAGAATTGTATTATCTGCTACACCAAGTTCATCCAATTTGTCTAATAGCTCACCAATTAAGTAATCCATGTGCATTAATCCATCTGAATATTTTCCATGGCCACTTTTACCTGCCCACTCATCGCTTACAAATATCTCTTGGTGCATACGTGTAGGGCAAAACCATAAAAAGAATGGATCTTTTTCGTCCGTTACTTTATCTAACCAGTTTTCTGAAATCTCAAGTACCTCATCATCAAAAGTAGCTTGTCTATCAGCAAATAAGGTTCCACGATCTTCAATAGTCTGTTTGCCTACTTTACCAAAACGAGGATCAACCGTAGTATCATCTACATCTGTTGCTTTAGTGTATAGTACATTTCGTGGGCGTCCCACATAATTCGGATCTTTTGGAAATTCTGGTTGCTCCGGTTGGTTCATCATATTAAGATGATAAAGAACTCCAAAGAACTCATCGAAACCATGTACGGTTGGTAAGTGCTCATTACGATCACCTACGTGACTTTTACCAAACTGAGCAGTGGCGTAACCTTTATCTTTTAATAACTCTGCAAGCGTAACATCTTCAGCTTGCAGGCCTAAATGTGAGCCTGGCTGACCTACAGAAGTTAGTCCGGTACGTATAGGATACTGACCAGTAATAAATGCAGCTCTACCTGCGGTACAACTCGGATGTGCGTAAAAATCGCTTAACATCATCCCTTCTTCAGCAATTCTGTCAATATTTGGCGTACTAACTGCCCCTAATCCTCTATGGTATGCTGATATATCCATAGGTGCCACATCATCTGTTGTAATAACAACAATATTTGGTTTTTGGGCAAAAGTTACCAAAGAAATGCACACTAGTAATGTGCTGAAAATAATCTGTTTCATATCTATATAATTTTATGGTTAATCTACTTACTACAATACTTTTATTATCTATTATTGAAATTATATATGCAGTTAAGAAGAGCAACCATACAAATCCTTCAATAACAAGTTAATCATGAAGCCCCTGGAAATTTCTTTGGGGCTTTTTAGCCTACCATAATCTAATAGGGTGACACAACAGGTGCTTCCGGCAAAGGTTGCTCAGCTGTTGGTGGAAGTGGCTGAATTGGTTCTTCCATTACAATTTCTTCTTCATCTTTATTGCACGAGGTAAAAGAGATACCTGCTAATAATACCAATGCCATTGAAATTTTACTAAACGTCTTCATAATGTTTTGTTTTATTGATTACTAATTAACATTACAAAGATGAAGCATACTAGTAGTGCTTTCTTATCGAAAAAAGTTATTTGCATATCGAAAAGATTCATATGCAATCAATGTTATCCTAAATATTATTACGTATTGGGCTGTTTGCCCAAACCCAACTTCATCCTGAAACAATTAAGAATACTCAATTCTTAATCGTCCCGATGCCTTGAAGCAAGAAACGTAAGCAAAGAAATTCAAGGCTGCTTTACAAAAAACTTTCTTATTTATTTGAAACTTAAGTGCGGCTGGCGGATCTAAGAGCAAAGCTCTCAGCTAGCCAGTCTTACTAAAGTCCCAAATAAAACAAAAGCCTTTTGTAAAGAGGCCAAGCCTGACATGACCCATAAATACAAACATAAGAAAAACCACATTCTAATAACGAACTATTCGCTTATAGCTTACGCTTATATATAGAAATCACCTCGGACACTCAGAACATGCAATAAAACTCTTAATATATAGCCCTTAAATTCTGATATGAACTGGTATAAAACAGAATTACCTAGATTGGATTTCTCCTGGATTTAAACTAAAACGCTCCTTAAAAGCAGAAGAGAAATTCGGAATAGATGAATAGCCTACATCATATCCTGCCTCGCTAACCGAATTACCTTGCATTAGAAGTTCCATAGCTTTATCGAGTCTTACGTTTTTTATAAACTGGTAAACAGAAGTACCATAGGCTTTTTGAAATAATCGCTGCAGTTTACTTTTACTCATCCCGGTTGCATCAACCAACTCACTCAATGTAGGAGGCTCTTGATACATGTTAATAAGCTGAATCTTTACCTGTTCTAGCAGGTTCAGATCCTGCGGATGAATGGCATTCTTTTCTAATTGCTGGCTTGCACGAAGCATAGTTGCACTTGCTGCCTGTGTAAATAAATCAACACTCTTAGTGTAGAGGTATGGAAATTCAAAATCTCCTTGCACATCTTTTGGTAGGTAAAGCATCTGACGAAGGCAATATCTAATATCGCTAGTTAATGGAACGTGGAATGTGGGATTAGGTCGTTCTGCTAGCATTATTCCAATTACTTTGGGGAATCTCAAAGTATTTTCAATCTCTGTAATCCAATCCTCGTTAAACGACATGTAAACCATGCTACATTCAATATCCTTAAGCCAGATACTATTTAATGTAGATTGCGCTGAATAGAATACAATACCCTCACTTGCTTTTTTAATTTCAGGTTTCAACCAAGTATCCGTATTTAAGTCGTTGGAGAAAGCTTGAAAAGAAATACTATAATTACCTATTTTACTAGTATCTGGGAAACGCTGAAAACGAAGATCCTGCTTTAATTTAAAGTGGCCAATGTATAAATCCCAATGCGCTTTTTGATAACGTTTAAAACTGCCTGAACCTACCTCTGCATTTACAACATAGTTAGACTCATCAACCTTAGTACAAGTCTCTTCTAATATTTGATAAAACTGATCTATTGAGGAATTGATAATATGTACAGCCATAATAATATTCAGATAAAATAGGTCTTACAATATTAATCATTAATAAGTAAGAATGGAAATACTAAATTAGCACAACTACTCCTTTTGCAAGATCATTTTGAATTAAGTTATTTCAGCATAAGATATTATCCCATCCTTCAGTTTTGGTAGAGCTTTAGTCTTTAAATTACAGCTTTAATAAGATAATGATCATGCACTTCCCCTTACGAACAACTTCTTCATATTTTTATGATAACTATTGGTTAATCGCGTATGAAAAAAGGGATAGAAATAGCGATCTCTGATTTTTGATTTGCTCTTAAAATAACTTCGATGAATAATCTTTGTATGGCCATCAGCAGTTTGCTCAAAATTAAGCTGCTGCTTACCTCTCGTAATATTATCATCCACATAACTAAATGCCATCACCTTCTGCAACTCATTCAAAGTGATTATTTCAAATGCTGTTGCAAGGTTTTTAATCTTTAATAATAGCAAATTCAAGTATATCACCTGCCCCTCTTCAACCTTATCAACATGCCCATTGGGATAAACCATTTGGTCTGCATTTTTACAATACATGAAGCCAAAATTAAGCTTACTTGTATTCCATGCCTTTGCAGGATTAGTATTTACATAATGCGACCATACCTTATGCAAGGAATCTTTTACAATGTATTTACGCTCATGATATTGGAAGCCAACCGTATTCGAATTTGTTTGCAACGAAGGTTTAACTTCAGAAAAGGTTTTAATATCCTTGTCTATTTGAGCTTGTATGTAGTCGCTAATACTTAACTTGTTTAGTTTATCAATCTCCACATCGGTTAAACACATTTGTGCGCTGGCACTAAAAAAAAAGCACAAAAATATTGAAAGAAGCAATGCACCTTTATTCACAATACTATACTTTTTGAAAAAGCTCCTATGTTGAGTTGGTCGGGACACTATTTGAGCAACACTCATGGTAATTTTATAATCGTTGTATTCCAAATCTAAGAAAGATAAATCTACTGTGCAGTAGAAGATTACTGACGTACTTATTCTAGGCCGCTTTACTAGACTTATAACATCATACTAATGGCTATATAACAGCGAGCGCAATTATAAGAAAAGTTAATCTATTATTGAGTTTATCTGTAGTTTTTTCTTATCCAACAAAAGCTGAATCAAATAGTCGACAAACGTACTAGTTCAATATCAAAAAATTTCCAGTATTAATTGGAAGGAATCAGCTTATTCCGAAAATCCTTAACCACTTCGACGACAGAGCTCATCGATCTATAATCATATTTTAAAATGAAGTCATCCATTATATCCAATAAAGTTTCTCCATTATAGCTACTAACGCATACATGTGTTGAACTAAACTGAGCAGTTAGCATTTTAAAACATGCCTCCCAATTTTCCATTCGCGTACTTGAAATTCCGTTCTTCAGAAGCTTCATTAATGGTGTATTTCCATTTTTATTGATTTGATAAATATCGATATCGGGATGTGCCAAAAGTGCTGATAGAATAATAGGGTTACAATCATCAATGGCATAGAACAAGGCATTATTTCCCTCAGAATCGGCCAAACTAATTTCTAATTTAGGACTATCGAATAGCTTGGTGAGCACCAATGCCCGCAGTCTGGAGTTGGCAATGATTTCTTCGTGACTATAGCCATAGGGGCGAAATCGTCCATCGCACAGGTAATGAAATATGGTTTGACCTCCTGTAAAAGTATTAGGATATACCTCGTAATCCAATAACGTTTGAGTATTCTCTAAATAGAAAGTACTGTCGGAAAGCGGAGTGTTGAAATCTATCTGCGTAAGAAAATTTACCATCTCGTCAGCTACATTTGCATTGAAACTGGTTTCTGGTTTTAGCAATTCTACTATGCCTCCGGTTTCATTATTCATAAAACTTCTTTTCAATACATAATCGTAGGCACTCATTCCTACGGCATCTCTACTCTCTTTATTAAATTGAGCATTCTCATTAATCACCTTCATAAAAAGGAGCGATAAAGGAGTTAATCTATTAACTCCACATTCGGATAGTGCCAAGAATGACTGCAATGGCGTGTACTGAAAATAGTAATTTTTGATATTAGGATTTACCCTTTTGTCATCTAAAAAAACAAGCACACAAAGACCATCGGGACATCCGGAATAATTATAGTGGGGTGCAAAATAGTGTGAATTCGTACTGCCATTAACCATGGCATAATGCAGTGCTGTATTACCATACGAATCCTTAAGATTCGGATCAGTAGTGGAGAACGAAAGAGCTTCGTGAATTAAGCGAGCTCGTTTAAGGTTATTCATATCTCGCAACATTAAGCGATGAAGTGGGCTTCTGCCAACAGAATCTTGTTGGTTCCAATAAGGTATTTGTTGATCATTATTTTTATCGGAAAAATGTATTGAAACAACACCGAATTCGCCTTCATCTAACACTTCGTTCTGATTCAAATCTTTTACCCAAGCCAAGTGAATAACATCTATAGAAGTTTCTGAAATGGCATCCTCTTCAAAATGATAAACCCTTATGGTATCAACCGAAAAACTAAACTTGCTCAATTTCTTCTTTTTCTTTATTAAGCGAAGCCTATTATATTCGGCATCAGTATAAAACAAATAAGCATGTGCTTCGGCATTACACCTTACCCCATGATAGCAACCATCAGTACTTAGCGCCATACTTGTACCCGGCTTAAAACAAGGAATATCGGCAATTGGCATTCCCTCTTTCATTTCCGGAATTTGTTCTGTATTGTAGAACGCTGTAATGCGCATTGAATGATGCAAGCCTATATTAGGCTGATATAGGTGGTTATAAAATTGTATTTCAAATGGTGCTTTCTGTAATGAAATATGCGTATGGTTTCCTTCAACAACCTGAGTTGTATTATTCTGTACAAAATACAAACGGTCTTTCTTATTTGCTTCAGCAAAAGAACAAAAAGCTGTTAGTACGAAAAGTAAACAAGATAACGCGGATTTTGATGTATGCATTAAAGATATTTTTGTGGGCCGCAAATCTCGTTAATTATTTCAATTTACTAGTGGGATTAAATCATAGAAACACCACATTATTTAACTATACAGCACTCTTTTTTCATAGTATTATATCTTAATTCATTTCAGACAAAATAATACTAAACCACAAGAACGGGTAGTGCAATTAGATAGAGGAAGCACTATTTTTACAGCGCCAAAAACACAAAATATGGAAACTAGATATGATAGGAATAGATTATACATTACCCCAGAAGAACAAGAGAAGATTAAGGATATTCCTATAATACTAGGTGGAAGTGGCATTGGCAGTGTTATTGCCGAATGTGCATTAAGGTTAGGCTTTGAGAATATAACAATTGTAGATGGTGATACTATTGAGCTCACCAATTTAAATAGACAAAACTATACAGAAGACGACTTATCTGAAAGTAAAGCTGATACCATAAAAAACAGGTTGCAATCAATTAATAAAACAGCAAAAATAACCGTTCTGGATTACTACTTAACTACGGAAAATCTGCGTGGAATTATTGAAGGCCATAAGATTGCCATCAATGCTTTGGATTTTTCCTCTGATGTTCCCCTATTATTTGATTCCATTTGTCAAGAATTGCAAATTCCAGTACTTCATCCTTATAATTTAGGATGGGGAGGTTTAATCACCATCATCGATCCTGGAGGATGTTCCCTATCAAGCATTGCCAAACCCAATAAGCGCTTCAACGAAATTGATGTGGTTGAGTACGCCTCAAGTTACCTTAAATATTGGGGCAACAAACAAGAGTGGTTAGAAGAAATTATTTGGAAGTATAAGAACGAGAAAGAAAAGCTTTCTCCTCCTCAACTATCCATTGCTAGTTGGATGCTTGGAGGTATATGTACCCATGTATTATTTAATGTTGCCACAAATAAAGATGTAAAGGTATTTCCTGAGTTTTACTTATCAACATTAATGCACAGTTAAATTAACTTATTACTAACAACATACGAAATTGCCTCGGAGATATTTGAAACATCAAGTTTATCAAATAATTTTCGCCTGTGAAACTTTATCGTATCTGGCGAAAGGAATAACTTTTCAGCAATACCATTAATGGTTAATCCCCTGACCGAGTAATGCAGAATATCTTTTTCTCGGTCGGTTAATATTACCTTTGCCGACTTCATCCAAAAATTACCTTCTTCGTTATACTCGGCAAAAACATTTTCTCCATTCTTAAATATTCTGATATTTCCTGAGCTTCTTTCTGAGGATAAGGATACAATACATAAAGCTTTCCACATACGCCCATTTTTATCGAGCATAATTGGCGTTAACTTTTGATTTATTAAAATAACTTGATCATTCTGATTTCTTATATGAAAATCATATGATATAATATACTCTTTTCTTTGCTCTATGGGTATACCTTCATAATACTCAAAGCCAATATTGTTTATTCTTAAAAGTAAATCCAAATCAGATTCTACAACATACTTAAAGTAAAAAGCATATCCCATCTCTTGCACTTCATTGGCAGAGTGCCCGCATAAGAATAACGGGTTGTCTGATACATATTCAAATTTTTTATTTTGATAATCAATTACGTATATACTATTATACGTGGTCCTAGCCATTGCCTTAAAAGCCTCTAAATAGGTAGGTTGATTATCTAAAAATTCTTGTTCAGTATGGTTAATACTATTTCTTGAGGAAAAAAAATCATCAATATTTGTCATTTCCTTTGCTAATTATACAACTACTTTACGATTAAGCCACTGGGTTATTTTAGCTTAAAATAAATAATAAATTCATTGTTCATCTATATAAAATTCTACTTCTCTTTTTAATAAAACACAAGTAAAAGTGCAGCAAGATATATTTTATGATTAATACAACCAAAACATAGACTCTAATTCATAGCACGTTATTTATTTATTGAGAATTATAAGATATTAACCTACAACCACACTTTAGTGTAATACAATATAAGATTTGAACAAATATATTAGTATTAAATAATTTTATATACAACGATACTAATCCTAATCCATGAAAGAAACCGTACAAAGAGTAGAATTACTCAAAAAATACCAATTATTTGACCTATCTGAATTCATAGTATATGAGAATATTAATCATCATTTAAACAGCCCATCCTTATTAGAAATAAACAAAGACATCAACTCTATCTTTAAGGAAGAGTTAAATTTCTTTGACAATTCAAAAATATATTTTTCTACAGATGGCAACAATTCAATAATTGGGTCAATACGAATAGTTAAATGGAATCATAGAGATATATTACCGATACAGAAACTATTTGGCATAGATCCATTACTAATTGCTAATAAGGTAAGTTCAGATACTGGAGATATTTTTCACATTGGAAGATTTGCTATAAAAAAAGGAGTAACAGACACTTCTCTTTTAAAGCAGCTAATGGTTATGGCTGTTGAACCAATTTGTAAACACAAAAATAATATGGCTTTTGCTGAGTGCGATAAAAAGCTATTACGAATTTTGTATTTATTAGGTATTAAAGCCTCGATAATCGGAGAGTCAATAGAATACTTAGGTTCTGAAACAGTTCCAATATTATTATCCTACAACAGTGTCATCTCTTTTTATAAGGAAAATATAGCTTATCAAGAGAAAAGTACTGTGAATATTTAAAAAATGTCTGTAAAACCACTTATTATAAATCATCAGATGAAAGAATTCAATGGAGATTAACAAGTTAAAACTGAAAAATTAATAGAATATACACACATACACATTATTAATCATTCATATCCCGAATTATTATGACACAAAAAAAAGAAATCTTATTTGCAATTGACACAATTGAAGACATGTCAAACAACAGCCTTGTACATCCATATTTTAGATTTTTAGCAAAGCTAATTCACAATGGTCACCAACTATCTTTCTTCCGTCATGGTACGGACGAAACATTTAAAACTATAATCAATTATGAAGAGCTCAGTAATTTTAAAAAGTCTATTGTTTCCTTTGCAAAGCAGGAACAATAAAAAATACACTTAATCTATAATAAAAGACCAATGCAAAAGAGGATGATCAGTAATGATCATCCTCTATTTATATACCTTAGATTCTAGGTGCTAAACAATAGTTCTAAATAAGTTTTTCATGCTTACTTTCTCTTCAAGTATTTTCTCTAAATCAGCAATGGCAACACGCTCTTGCTCCATAGTATCACGGTAACGGATGGTTACCATGTTATCCTCTAATGTTTCGTGATCAACAGTAATACAGAAAGGCGTACCAATAGCATCCTGACGACGGTAACGTTTTCCGATACTATCTTTTTCGTCGTACTGTAAGTTATAATCAAACTTAAGAGTATTAACAATTTCACGTGCTTTTTCTGGTAAACCACCTTTTTTAATTAAAGGAAGAACCGCCATTTTTACCGGAGCCAATGCTGGTGGTAATTTAAGCATAACACGCGTTTCTTTTTTACCTTTTGCATCTTCAACAACATCCTCGGTGTAGGCACCAGCCATAATACTTAAGAACATACGATCTACACCAATTGAAGTCTCAACCACATAAGGAACGTAGTTTTTATTCAACTCAGGATCGAAATATTGTAGCTTTTTACCTGAGTGCTCTTGGTGCGAACTTAAATCGAAATCAGTACGTGAGTGAATACCCTCAACCTCTTTAAAACCAAATGGCATACGGTACTCAATATCTGTTGCTGCATTAGCATAGTGCGCTAATTTTTCGTGATCGTGGTAACGGTAGCTCTCATCGCCCATTCCTAAGGCTTTGTGCCACTTCATACGGAATTCTTTCCAGTACTCGAACCACTTCATCTCTTCACCCGGACGAACGAAGAACTGCATCTCCATTTGCTCAAACTCGCGCATACGGAAAATAAACTGACGTGCTACAATTTCGTTACGGAATGCTTTACCAATTTGTGCTATCCCGAAAGGAATTTTCATACGACCTGTTTTTTGAACATTCAGGAAGTTTACAAAAATACCTTGAGCCGTTTCCGGACGTAAATATAATTTGCTTGATGAATCGGCCGTAGAACCCATTTCTGTAGAGAACATCAAGTTAAACTGACGCACATCAGTCCAGTTTTTAGTTCCCGAGATAGGACAAGCTACTTCGTAATCAACAATAATTTGTTTTAAATCCTCTAAATCATTATCGTTTAATGCTTTTGCAAAACGCGTATGAATAGTAGTAATTTTTTCTTGGTTAGCTAAAACGCGAGGATTGGTTTCTTTAAACTGTGCCTCATCAAAAGATTCGCCAAAACGCTTCTTCGCCTTTGCTACTTCTTTCTCAATTTTAACCTCAAACTTTTGAATTAAATCTTCGATTAAAACATCGGCACGGTAACGTTTCTTACTGTCTTTGTTATCAATCAAAGGATCGTTAAAAGCATCAACATGGCCCGAAGCTTTCCAAGTAGTAGGGTGCATAAAAATAGCAGAATCTAAACCAACTACATTATCGTTTAGCTTCACCATGGCATCGTACCAGTACTTTTTAATGTTGTTTTTTAATTCAACACCAAGCTGACCATAATCATAAACGGCACCTAGTCCATCATAAATTTCACTTGATTGAAACACAAACCCATACTCTTTACAGTGGGCCACTAACTTTTTAAAAACATCTTCTTGAGCCATATCCAATATATAAATATAGGATGGTAATTGCATTTGCACTCACCTCCAAAATTTTAATTCAAAATGTAACAAAAGCTTACCAAAATCATTGGATTTGCTTTTCAGAGTGCAAAAATAAGCTAAAAATCTGTTTTTCCGAATATTCAGATACGATCTATAGCTATTTGTTCTGCTCTAGCCTGTTTGGCTCTAATCTTATTTATATATTTGCACCGAGGAAAACCTTTGTTTACACAATTAGGATGAGAAAAAAAGTTGACTTTTTGGTTATTGGGTCAGGGATTGCCGGTTTAAGTTTTGCATTAAAAGTTGCAGATCACGGTAAAGTGCTCGTAGTAAGTAAAACCAAAATAGGAGAAACGAATACTTCGTACGCTCAAGGCGGAATTGCATCAGTGATGTATGAACCTGATGATTTTGAAAAACACATTGAAGATACCATGATTGCTGGCGATCATCTTTCTAAGAAAGATGTAGTAAGAATGGTGGTTGAAAATGGGCCCGATCAGATTAAACAACTGATTGATTGGGGAACCAACTTTGACAAAGCCAATGATCAGCGATACGATTTACATCGCGAAGGCGGTCACTCTGAGCATCGCATTCTGCATCATCAAGACAATACGGGTTTTGAAATTCAACGTGCCCTTATTGAGCAAGTTAAAAATCATCCTAACATTGAAATTAACGACAAGTACTTTGCCGTTGATATTATTACACAGCACCACCTTGGCGAAATTACTTATCGCTGGCGCGATGATATTGAATGCTACGGTGCCTACCTCCTCAATCAGGAAACAGAAAAAGTAGATACCGTTTTAGCTAAGGTAACTTTAATGGCCACTGGCGGTATTGGTAATATTTACCAAACTACAACAAACCCAACTATTGCTACTGGCGATGGAATTGCGATGGCCTATAGAGCCAAAGGCATTATTGAAAATATGGAATTTGTACAATTCCATCCTACCTCATTATACAATCCCAAAGAACGTCCTTCGTTTTTAATTACTGAGGCCATGCGTGGTTACGGTGGTTTATTGCGTCGCCGCGATGGAGAGCTTTTTATGAAAAAATACGATGAGCGTGGTTCATTAGCTCCTCGTGATATTGTAGCGCGTGCCATCGATAACGAAATGAAAAATACGGGTGAAGATTACTTATTTTTAGATGTAACCCACAAGGATGCAGAAGAAACAAAAGCCCACTTCCCTACGATTTATAACAAATGCTTAGAGTTAGGCATTGATATTACCAAAGATTGGATTCCTATTGTACCTGCTGCCCATTATTTATGTGGTGGAATCAAGGTGGATAAAAAGGGACGTAGCTCCATTAAAAATCTTTATGCGGCTGGCGAATGTTCATCAACGGGCTTACATGGTGCCAACCGATTGGCTTCAAACTCTTTATTAGAAGCCATTGTTTATGCTGATTTCTCGGCCAAACATGCCATTAAAAAAATAGCTAAGACCGAGTTTAAAACTAAAATTCCCAATTGGAATGATGAAGGTACTTCGCACGCTGAAGAGTTGGTTTTAATTACGCAAACCAACAAAGAGGTTGAGCAAATAATGAGCAACTATGTGGGCATTGTACGTTCTAACCTTCGTTTAAAAAGAGCCTTAGACCGACTGGAATTAATTTACCGCGAAACAGAAAGTTTATTCGATAGTTCAACAGTTACACGTAAGTTGTGTGAACTGCGTAACGAAATAAACGTGGGATATTTAACCATCAGAATGGCTATGGCCCGTAAAGAAAGTAAAGGCTTACATTACACCAGCGACCATAATAAACTTAGAACGAAACGCTAACAGAGTATTTGCGCAGTATATATTTAAGTAGGCAAAATTGTATATTATTTTGTAACTTATGTTTTACTGTCTCTAAAAAATATAAGCTATGAAGATTCTACTCATCAATAAATCAGCAACTCAAGGTGGTGCAGCAGTAGCTGCCTTTCGCTTATTTGAGGCACTAAAAAAACATGGTGTAGAAGTTAATTTATTGGTGCAGGATAGTGCCAAATCTGAATTGGGTGTGCATAGTCTCAGTAATTCTTTCAAGGGCAAACAACGCTCGTTTGGTAAATTTGTAGCAGAAAGGGTATCCTTTTTACCTTTTGAAAAGGATAAAAGCGTACGCTACACTTTCTCTCCCGCTGCCTCAGGCGAGAATATAGTAAATCATCCATTAGTACAAGAAGCAGATGTTATACACCTGCATTGGATCAATCATGGTTTCCTATCATTAAAAGGACTTAATAGGATATTTAAATTGGGCAAGCCTATTGTTTGGACCATGCACGATATGTGGCCTTTTACCGGCGGTTGTCATTATTCAGGCTCGTGTTTTGAGTATATTGAATCCTGCGGAAACTGCCCTTTCTTAAAGAAACCAAGTGATAAGGATTTATCCTATCGTATATTAAAACACAAGCATAAAATTTGGGAAGATGCGAATTTAAATATGGTTACTTGTAGTAATTGGTTACGCAATTTGGCTTTGGATAGTACGCTTCTTAAAAGTAAACCTGTTATATCTATACCAAATCCGATTAACACCGATTTATTTAAACCTCTTGATTTTAAAGAGTGCCGAAAACGCTTTAAACTTCCTATCCGAAAAAAACTAATCTTATTTGGGGCCGCCAATAGCAGCGAACCGCGCAAGGGAATTAAATATCTTCTTGAGGCTTTAGCTTACATTAAGCAAAACCATCCCAAATGGAATGACAAAATGGAACTGGTTGTATTTGGTAAAACAGATAAACAACTATTAGACTCGTTTCCGTATAAAACGCATAATCTTAAATTTATAAAAAGCAAAACCGACTTAATAAAACTATACAATGCTGCAGACGCATTTGTTTTGCCTTCGCTACAAGATAATTTGCCCAATACAGTAATGGAATCTTTAGCATGTGGAACGCCCGTTGTGGCTTTTAATGTAGGTGGCGTACCTGAGATGATACAGCACAATAAAACGGGTTATTTAGCCAATGTAAAAGATAGTGACGCTCTTGCCAAGGGTATTATTAGTGTATTAGAACATCAGAATATTGATGAATTACAAACCGAGGCGCGTGATTTTGTTTTAAAAAATTATGCAAATGCCGTTGTAGCTGAACAGTACCATAAGCTTTACAACAAAGTGCTTAATAACAAATAATACCAATGAACACATTGCCCACAATAAGTATTATAACCGTTGTGTATAATGCTGCAAACGATCTTGATAAAACCATTAAAAGCATTGCCGCTCAAAGCTATAAAAACATCGAATATATTATTGTTGATGGCGCTTCTACTGATCATACTACCGAAGTTATAAAGGCACATAGCAACTCCGTTATAAAATGGATCAGCGAAAAAGATAATGGTATTTATGATGCCATGAATAAGGGTATTCATTTGGCTACTGGAGACTACCTGTGGTTTATGAATGCTGGCGATGAAATAGCTGAAGCTGATACCTTAAGCAAGGTTTTTAATTTAGCCCAAAATGCTGACATCTATTATGGCGATACTACCATGATTGATGAAAACGGCAATAAAATTGGCAATCGACGTTTACAACCTCCCAAAAACTTAAATTGGAAAAGCTTTAAAAAAGGCATGCTTGTCAGTCATCAATCCTTTATTGTAAAACGAAGCATTGTTGATTTGTATAATCTAAAATATCACTTCTCTGCCGACTTTGAATGGTGCTTAATTGCACTTAAAAGAGCTACGCAAATCATAAATACACAATTAACCCTGTCCTTATTTTTAGATGGTGGTGTTACCAAGCAGAATATTAAAGCTGGTTTGAAAGAGCGCTTTAAAATAATGAGTCAGTACTATGGATTAATCCCAACTCTATATGAGCATTTATTTATAGCATTCAAATTCTTCTGGTTCTGGGGAAAAAATGGTCGCTTTTAAACAACTGTTCCAATGGTTTCCTCTAGTTTATCCTTCGCACTTTTATCAAAGTTAAGATAAGGGAAAATGCTTGGTGCAAACTCTGATAGGGGCTCATAAATAATTGAGGATTCTCGGGTTTCTTTCGGGATGATATCAAATGTACGATCAAAACTTACGAATACGGAAAGAAGAATACTCACTATAAAACCAATTTTAACCAAGGAGAAAACGGCTCCCAACACTCGGTTTATGGTACCTAAGGCAACCGCTTTAACTAACTTATCAACAGCTTTCGCAACTAAATGTACAGCTACTACAATGGCAATAAAGGTTACTAAGAAAGATATTAAACCAATATAGTTACTATTGAAGTAATTGAGCAGCCATGTTTCTGTAATATCAGAAAACTTTATAGCTCCAATTACCCCCAAAACAAGGGCAGCTAATGAGGCCAGTTCAATTACTAGTCCGTTCTTAAAACCCTTTACCAATGCAATAATTAATATTACGCCAACAATAATATCGAAATAATTCATTCAGTGTATTTTTTGCTAAAATAATATACTCATAGCTAATAGAAGCATTATTCATCATAATTTGACATTGGATAGAGGCAAATTAACTATATTTAGCTCACAAAACTTTTATTTATGCCCATACTCAATTCGATAATATCATTGGTAAACCACAGAAGGCTCACTCAAATTGATGAGTTTAAAAGTAGGCCTGCTGATGTGCAACGCAATCAATTATTCGATTTACTAGAGAAAGCTGAACATACAGCCATAGGTAAAGAATTTAACTTTAATACAATTAAGGCCATAAGCGAGTTTCAGAAGAGAGTACCCATCCGTAACTACGAAAGCTTAGAGTCTGAAATTAATAGGGTTCGCAAGGGAGAAAAGAATATTTTATGGGGCGAGGATATCAAATGGTTTGCTAAATCATCGGGTACAACCTCATCTAAAAGTAAATACATCCCAGTTTCTAAAAGCTCATTAGAAGAGTGTCATTATAAAGGAGGCAAAGATGTATTGGCTATTTACAACCAACTTTATCCCGAAAACGAGATGTTTAAAGGAAAAGGTTTAACACTTGGTGGTAGCCAACAACTCAACCAATTTAGAAACGATTCGTTTGATGGCGACCTATCTGCCATATTAATTGGCAACCTTCCTTTTTGGGTAAACTTAATACGAACACCAGAACAATCCATTGCATTAATGAATAAGTGGGAGGAGAAATTAGTGAAAATTACCGAAACCACTATTAATGAAAATGTGACTTCACTAACCGGAGTTCCCTCATGGTTTTTAGTGCTAATTAAGCATATGCTTGAGGTAACTGGCAAAGACAATTTGCTTGATATTTGGCCCAACCTAGAGCTTTTTATACATGGAGGAATCAATTTTGCGCCTTATAGAGAGCAATACAAAAAGCTTATTCCATCAAGTAAAATGCATTATCTCGAAACCTATAATGCATCCGAAGGATTTTTCGCCATTCAAGATGATCCTACTTCGAGTTCAATGTTATTGATGCTTGATTATGGTATCTTCTATGAATTTATTCCGATGAGTGAATTGGAAAAGGAAAATCCCTTGGCCTTAACTATTGATGAAGTAGAGTTGAATACCAACTATGCCATTATTATAACTACCAATGGTGGATTATGGCGTTATAGAATAGGAGATACAGTACAATTTACATCGAAATACCCGCACAAAATAATTATATCGGGCAGAACAAAACATTTTATCAATGCATTTGGCGAAGAACTCATTATTGAGAATTCAGATACTGCCATTCAGCATGCCTGCCAACAAAGCAATGCCGTTATTAAAGATTACTCGGCTGCTCCAATGTACATGAGTACTGAAGATAAAGGTAAGCACCAGTGGATTATTGAGTTTGAAAAAGAGCCCGATAATTTTGAGCTATTCTCACAGAGTTTAGATCAAAAACTTCAGGATGTGAACTCAGATTATGAAGCCAAAAGATATAATGATATAACACTTGATTTTCCTTTAATACAAAAAGGAAGAAGTAATTTATTTATAGATTGGCTTAAGTTGCACGATAAACTTGGCGGACAAAACAAGGTGCCTCGCTTATCAAACAACAGAAAAATAATAGAAGAACTCGAAACATTAAATAATAAATAAAGTACAAAATCTAAATAGCTAAGCGCCATTAAAAAAGAATCCTATTATCGTTTATCTATTTGTATTGGGTATATCTAAATTAAATTATAATGCACATTGCCATTGCAGGAAATATTGGAGCCGGAAAAACTACATTAACCTCATTTTTATCTGACCATTATGGGTGGGATGCGCACTACGAAGAGGTAGATGACAACCCTTATTTAGCAGATTTTTATGAAGATATGAAGCAGTGGTCGTTCCACCTTCAAATTCAATTCTTAAATAATCGTTTTTCTAAAGTGAATAGCATTCGCACCTCTGGCAAAACCGTAATTCAAGACAGAACTATTTATGAAGATGGCTATATCTTTGCGCCCAACCTATTTGATTTAGGCTTAATGGGCAAACGAGATTTTGATAACTATTCATCGTTATTTAAACTAATGAATTCGTTAGTGCAGGCTCCTGATTTATTAATATACATTAGAGCATCGGTACAAAAACTAGTTGATCAAATTAAAAGTAGAGGTCGTGATTACGAGAGTAATATTAGAGTGGACTATCTAAAGCACTTAAACGACAGATACGAAGATTGGATAAATGAATATACGGATGGTAAGGTGCTCATAATCGATATTGATGAATTAGACTTTATCAACGACAAAGAGGCTTTTAAAACACTTACCGAAAAAATAGATGCCCAACTTGAAGATATCAAATAGGCTTTAGCGTTTACCTGCAAAATAGTATTTAAGCGCTAAGCCCCAATGGTTTTGTTTGCCGTGTGGGTTAATGGTTATTTGCTCATCGGGTAAATACTTCGATTCGATATTTGGGATATATGAGAAACGGAGAGAGATGGATAATTTCTCTTTCTTAGCCATCTGAATTAGAGTTCCAAACTCTAAGCCCATTCCGGGTTGAAGCTCGTTGCTTTTATAAGATTTTGATTGATTACTGATTTCATTATTAGATGTAAAGCTCATTTTATTCATTAAGTAATAAAAACCAAATAGGGCTCCAAAGTATGGGCGTACCTCTCCTTCGCTCAAATAAAAGTTACCCTGAAATGTGGCACTCAACATTTGATAGGTCATATTCACATCGCCATAATTATTCACATCCCAAAACTCCTTATCTTTTGGGAAGAAACTATAGCCCACATCGCCTGTTAAGGACAGTTGCGGATTGTAAAAATAAGTACCTGTACCAAAAAAGCCAGCTCCACCTTTAGCTACTGTGGCAAAACCAAAATCTTTATCTGCCATTAGGTTTGTAGGCACTTGATAAGCCACTCCTCCACCCCACCAAAATTCTTTTTTTTGAGCTGATAGGTTTGGCATTAGATATAATAAAATAAATATAAGTAGTAAGAATATCTTATTCAATGTCATATTTCTAAATTATTAAGAGGCGAATTTAATAATTCTATCACAATTTATTTCAGCTCTTAAATATTTATGAGGTCTAGTTTTTCTATGTGCATGTAGGCTGCTTAAATTTGCTTATCAAAGTGACTTACAAGGTTTGTTAATAGGATGCCTACAGCTGTGTTACACAAAAAAGATAGACCTGAGTAAAAAGATTGGGATAAGTGACTTGCGAAATATAATCTTTTATATATATTTGCACACGCAAAAAAGCAGCAATGCTTTGCAAGCCCAGATGGCGGAATTGGTAGACGCGCTGGTCTCAAACACCAGTGGGGCAACCCGTGCCGGTTCGACCCCGGCTCTGGGTACAGATTAAAACTGTATCTAAAAGAAAGCCAGACTTTAATTAGTCTGGCTTTTTTGTTTTGCACAACTATTGGACAACCAACCTAAGTTAACCTACAGCAGCAGTAGTGTAATATTTATTCATAAAAATTAATTACATGCGTAACCCCGATACTATAATTAATGGTCTCAAAGACTATTCAGGTATATATAATCTTATTTCAGAACAATAACCTCCTGTATTACACACCCTTGTTATTGATATTTTAGGCAGTCTTTGCATAAACCTACATGCCTCCGTTTCTTGCAGCGGAGCCTTGCGTAAAACTGTAAGCCTCCATTTTTTTTGCAGCGGGGCCTTGCGTAAACCTACATGCCTTCAATTTTTTACAGTGGAGTTTTGCGTAAAACTGCAAGCCTTCGATTTTTTGCAGCGGGGCTTTGCGTAAATCTGCATGCCTTCATTTTTTTACAGCGGAGCTTTGTGTAAATCTGCATGCCTTTGGAGTTTTGCAGCGGGGCTTTGCGTAAACCTACATGCGTTTAGGCTATTGGCGGGCTATGTTATTTGCTATCCATATTGTTTATGCTGGCCTGGCTTAGTGATTGTAGCGGCATCCTTTGTGAGCCCCTTATGGCGAAGCAAAGATATAGCGAAAAGCACGACCCGCAGGGGAAGCCTCTTATGGTGAATATATAGTGTGGCGCTAATAAAGGAACTAGAAAAAAGAGGAGACCAATTGAGTAAGAAAGTCACTAGGTTATAATTAAAAAGCCACCCTTACTTTTGTAAGAATGGCTTTGAGAGTTTTTCACTAGGGGCTTGTTATATTATAACAATACTAGTTGTTATTGATTACCGAAATAATCTAATATTAGCTGCTAATTACTTCGCATTAAAGATTCATGTTTACATTAAGCGAGATGGTTTCTGAGGTAGTTTTACCTGCTTCATCAACAAGAGTAAAGTTTAATTGATATACGCCTGCAAGCGCATCGCTCGAAATTTCTCCGAATAACTCATCAACAGACTGTTCAGTACCGCTCAGGTCAATTACTAAATCATCTTCAGTCCAAGGCTCTTTTACACTCTTTGTAGTGGCTTGCTCTGATGCTTTTTTAGAAAGGGTAACAGTTAGCTTTGAAAGTGCTACATCGTCTTTACAAAGGGCCTTTACGAATACTTGATTACCTGAAAGTAGATCGGTATTATCTACAGGCGATTCAATGATTAACTCAGGAGCTGTTTGATCAGATGTAGACTCTTTTTCATCGTCTTTACCACAAGCGATGGTCATCATTAGTAGGCACAGGGCTAAAATATTTATTACATTTTTCATATTGTTTCGTTTTTTTTCGATTTCATATTATTTAAAGCAAGAGCCTTGTTTGTTTTTACAAACAGACTCTTACTTAATAGGCCTTAAGCATTGTCATTTCTCAAAGGCACTAACACACTATAATTATTGTTTAAGCAGTTTCTTAGTCACAGAACCACTCTCTCCTTTTATTTTCACTATATATACTCCATTTGTTAAGTCGGCAACATAAATTGGCGTGAAACCATAGGTGCTTATCGACTGCAATTTAGAGCCCGTTACACTATAAATATCAACTGAATATAAGCCTGCACTTTGAATCATAAAGTGATTAGTTACAGGGTTTGGAGCTATCTGAATATCGGCCATGTGATTGGTTTTTACACTTACATCAGGCTCTTCGTATTTAATGCTTAAATTGTCAATACTCCAACCCCATCCGTAGATGATATGATCTGAATATAATACAAAGCGTATTAATACTTTATCTCCTACTTCAAGGTGTGTATCATTAACTAAGTCAATTTCTTTATGTGCGTATAAATCTGGCGTTGCAAATGCATACGAGTTTGGTGGTTCGTTATCACCTGTTTCGAGCCATGATGACCAAAGTTGTCTCCATGGATCATACTCTCCGGCATCATAGCCTTTATCTAAAACTTCCCAGGTTTCGCCATGATCGAAAGAAGCTTGAACAGCTACATAATCGTAAAAATAATATGATGGGAAGGTATACCCCTCTTTTGATTCCTCAACTAATACAATTTCATCATAACTGATTTTAGTTCCATCCTGAACTTCAAGTTCATAAGCAAAACTAGCACTGTGTATTTCTTTAAGTTCGTATGGATGCTTGGTATTTAAGCTATTTGATTCAAAATGAGTTGATGGTTTTAAGATACTCATCCCATCCATGTAAAAATCATGAGATACATTTATTCTCTCATCATTATCGTAAAACACAGTGTCGAAATTAGTAAAATAGTCACCCTGTAGGGGTTCAAACTCCATTATTTGAACTTTATGCCCCGGTTTATCAGCCTCTGGTGAGTATACTAAATTAGGTACAGCGGCGTTATCTGTGGCTACAAACCAAAACTCTACATCTGAGTATCTCGTTACTGTTTCAGGTAAAGTTATAAGTCCTTTATGAACATTAACTTGATCTTCGCTTAGTTGAAGAGGTATACTTGGCTGTTCAACACCATCTATTTTCCAAAATATAGACACATTATCTATTTCGTAATTATCTTCTGCATAGGCCGAAACTTCAAAGCCATAGTTATAAGGAACTCTAACTACTGCATTAAAATCGAGTACATAAAGATCTGGACTAATAGTATCTGGTCCAAACTTAAAATACTTTGGCTTAACTGCTCCTGTAGTTGGGTAATAAAAACTTCTAGGTTCGATATCTGCATTATCGTTAATTTGAATATAGTATCCATAATCGTTACCATATACCAAATTCTCAAATGTAGCTTTATATGAATCTCCTTCTATATGTGTTACTACTGCTTCTACATATGAAGCAACACTTTCTTCAGACTGTTTATAAAATACTTTAATATCACCGAGCTTATACTCGCTTCGTACTTCAAAAGTAATTTCTTTAGTATTAGCAGATGGATTATCCATATCTGTTGATGTGTGAACAAGGTCGGCTACATCCCAACCCAGGTCACTTAAAATCCCTAATAAAACTGGTCCAGGGTTATGTATAGCTCTACCTAAATCTAATTGAAAGAATAAAAGTGAATTGTCATCATCATACTTAAAATCTTCACCTAAATGGTAAATACTAGAACCTGCTTGAAAGGCATCTGGTGCATATAAGCCAACTCTAACATTATTATTAGCTTGTTTTGCCTTCTCTCCATTAAAAATTAAACTATCTCTTAAAACATCGTAAAGTTCGTTAGAACCTTTAGGATAAATAGTTCTATTATCAATTTTATTTCCAGCTACGTCTTCTAAATGTCTATCAAAAATTGTATAGGCAATTTCTTTATCAAAAACAAAACCTGTTCCATAGCCATTGCAAACACCCTGCATACCAAAACCATGAGCCAACTCGTGTAACATAACAGTCACAAAATCATAACTAGATTCAGGTGTATTACCATCTATACCATAATACCAATTTTCAAAGTTGGAATTAATTGTAATACTCATATCCGGAACCCATTCCTCATTCTCATAACTTAATTTATGGTATAAAGAAAAAGGATATAGCGTATTGGTTAAAAAAGGATCATTGTAAAACTTTTTATATCCATTAGGTGAACAGCCAGCCAAAGCTCCTTCAGGCATATAACGGGACCACTCAACTGCAATTGAAATTGGAACTCCAGATGGAATACAACTTTCCCATATAGAGATTGCATAATCAAATGCTATTTCTGCCTCTTTAGACGGAAACCCAAACTTATAAACTATAAATTCTGTTTTTTTCTCAGAACCACTTTTTAGAAGTGTAGGTGGAGGTGTAAATTTTTTATTTACCTTACCTGAGCCTTCCCACCAACAAACACTTGGTAAATTTGCATCATCATGTTCGTGATTTATATTAGTACTTGATTTACAAGCATGAGATAAATCGTGAGAGCATGCCGCAACCTTTACTTGTGTAAGTGCCATCACAAATAAAGATAAGAGAAATAGTTGTCTCATAATAAATGGGTTTTAAGAGCAGCAAACACATGTTTGCTGCTCTATATTTTTATATTTATTTTTTAATCACCTTAATTTTTTGCATTCCTGTAGTTGTTTCTATCATCATTACATATGCACCCGGATTAAGGTGTGCTATATTGATAGAAACTCCATTAAAGTTATTTTCAATGAATACAACTTTTCCAGCTACATTAACAAAACGTATAGGGGTTTGTGCCAACACATTATCGATATATAAGATATCATTTACAGGATTTGGGTAGGCTTGAATTGAAGCATACGCTTTATCGTTTACACTAACATCATTGTTAGTAAATACTGCAACAAGAACCATATCTTCTGATTTAGCACCTGGAACATAAGTAGATATATTATCCATATCCCAGTGACCACCATTTTCAATATCCCAACTAGCGAAACTGTATTCTGAATCGGGAACAGCTGTAATAGTTCGTGAGTCTTCACCCATTAATATATCATCGGTAATTTCAGATACTGGGGTTTCTAAAGCAGCTGAAACCAAACCATTTTCATCGGCCTTAAAAGTAACTGTATAAGTATCCATGTTATAGAAACAAGGACGCTTTTCACCACCTTGACCATAAGCCATCTTCCAGTTGCCTTCCGTTCCAAAAATCCAACTTGAGAAAATTAACTCATCTGCAAACTCTTCAGTAGTAATACCTTTACCAGAACCATTATATACAACTCCATCTTTATCACTGTTGAAATAAGAATCTTGTACTGAGTTAACTGATCCTGTGCCAATTAACCCACCACTCATGGTTAAATCACTATTTATTGCATATAAGTTAGCTACTGCATAAGATTCTTTAACAAATGCATTGTTATTAGTTCCAACTAAACCTGAAAATGATGAAGCACCTTTAATACCTTTACTTACAGCAAACGATTTAGTTATACCATATGTAGCTTCTATACTTGCATCATCAGCTTTGGCGATATCATGACTATACCCTACAAGACCACCAACTGAAGAACCTGAACTAATAATAGAATCTGTTATTGCGTAACAATACTCAATGTTCGTGTTTGAACTATACCCAACTAAACCTCCTACTGCAATACTTGAAGTTAAAACTGGTGAAGATACATAACCTTTATATGCTGATGATTTAATATAACTACGATCCTCAGAACGTCCTACTAAACCACCTATATAACTTCCTATACCTATAACTTCACCATCAGCTTTACAGTTCTCAATATAGGTATTAGTCATTTGACCAACTAATGCACCAACACCTTGGTAGCCACCAATTAATACTGAAGATAAGTTTACATTTGCAATTACTGTTGGGTCTCCATTTTCATCTCCTACATGAGCAAAAAGGGCTTGACCGTACTCTGAGTCATATCTATTAATATACAAATTAGATATTGTGAAGCCTTTTCCATCAAAATTACCAGTAAATCGTTTTTCGTATCCTACCCCAATTGGTGAAAGACCATAGTTTTGATTTACTATTCGTGAATCATATGCATCGATATCATTTCCTAATTCGAAATGCTTATCCCAAATTGATGTAACATTAGTTAAGCAAACTAACTCTTCAAAAGATTTAATGATATAAGGTGAATCTTTTGATCCATCTCCTTCAGCAATAATATTATTTTCAACGAAATGCGCTGTATATACAACATCTTTATTACCTGAGAAATTAAATATATAAGGATTATCTGTTGAAACAGATACGCTATCAACTTCCCAATGACTAAATGATAAACCTGCTTGTACATTGTTTACAGATAAACTTACTTCTTCACCTTCAACAAACCATCCATGTCCGCTATAGTTTCCTGCATTAAGATGTGTAAATTCTACTTCTATTCTTGCACCACCTTCTTCCCATTTTAAGTAAGGGCGGCTATTATCTTCTAAGTCAGCATTTAATCCAATTTTCCAAACAGATTCGAATGGTAATTCTGGCATATTTGCTTCTTGTGCAAAAGCAGCTGTTTCAAGAGCAGTAACACCTGTTACTTTACCAGCACCTATTGCTGTCGTAGTTCCTGCTAAAGTTTTATCAAAGTAACATCCGATAACTTGAGATTGATCTTCTTCTGAAGAATAGGCGGCAAATCCGGCCATACCTGTTCCTGTTGCTTCTAGTTCTCCAGCACTGTAACAGCTTTCTACATACCCTTGATTCACTCCAACGAATCCTACTACATAGTTAAATCCTTTTACCGTGGAGAATGTAAATGAATTATCGATGTGACCATTAGAACCCAAATAGGCAACGAAACCAGCAAAGTGAATATCATAGTCAGTATGCCCGTAAGCCCCATCGTAAGATCCATCAACAGTACCTGTTGCATATGAGTAAGATATTTTACCGTCGTATTGACCTGCAAAACCTCCTAAATACCTCCTTCCATAAACATTACTTGTTGTATAACACTTGGTAATATGAGATAAATCTCCTGCATCACCATAACCAGCAAAACCTCCTGCAAATAAATCTATAGCGGTAACATCACCTGTAGAATAACAGTCTTCAATTTTACCGTTATTAATATAACCAACAAAACCACCTACTAAACCATAAGGACTATAGGCTTTTGCTGAACCCGTTGCATGGCAATTTCTTATTAAACCAGCACGTCCGAAGTATCCAACAAATCCACCCAATTGCTGATTTCCTTCAATATTAACAGAAGAATAAGAGTTTGTGATTGTACAATTACCTACAGCTCTACCAGCAAATCCACCATTATTATCACCATACGTGTTCATTACACCAGTAGAATAACAACCATCTATTTTGGATTCATAAGTTAATTCACCCACAAATCCTCCAGAATAAGAGCTTGAGGTTAAGTCAATATTTTGAACGGAACAGTTTGTAACAATATCATAATACATGTTACCTGCAAATCCACCTACATATGAATTCGCAAATACTTTACTGTTGATAATATTACAATTTTCAAATTTACTCTGAAATTCCTCTTCTTTTAGTTGATTTTTAAATGTGTACCCTACTAAACCTCCTGTATAACTTCCACCTAAAAAGTTAGCTGCATCAATGGTAAGATTTTTAATGGTAGCACCTTTAGTAAAACCAAACACACCAATATAATTATCGAAAGGTCTATTAATATATAAGCCTGATATAGAATAACCCTGACCATCGAAATTACCTGTAAATGCAACTCTATCTCTAAAACCGTAAGTATTATGATCACCTAAAGGTGAAAATCCCAAAGGTACTTCTGGTGTTTGTATATCTTGATCATGATCAGCCATATTCCAATCTGAAGTAGCCGAAGCATCAATATCATTCATTAATATGAAATGCTTATCCCATAGACTTGGCAGATAACCTAATTGTTCGAGCTGATCTAATGAAGTTATCTCGTAAGGGAATGCTTCTGTACCTTCACCAGCAGCTGAGAAATCTTCGACAAAAATTACTGATAAATTATAAATAGCATCTTCTTCTATATCGAATACATAAGATGCATTTACACTTACTGTATCACTACCATTTTTCCACATTTCTACTTTCCAACCCGGTAGGGTTTGTGCTGTTAAGGTAACTTCATCTCCAAGGTTAAACCAACCTTCGCCAAACACATTACCACGATTTTCTGGTTGTGCGCTTACAGTAATATTAGTTGAATTAGTTTCCCATTTTAAATAAGGGCGTGCATTATCATCAATTTCAGAGTTAGTTAATACATTCCAAACTCCATCAAAATCAAAAGAAGTAAAGCTAGCTTCAAGAGCAGATTCTGCAGTTGTTAAAGCGGTTATGGCAGAGATCTCTGTGGCATCAACTTTCACACCTTCAGAATACCCTGTTAATTCTGTATCAAAATAACAATCTGTAACTGTAACATTATCATTATCTATAGTAGCAATTAAGCCTGCATTTGTAGAACCAAATGCGTTAATTCCTACTGTTGTGTAGCAATTACTAATGCTGCTTCGAGATGCTGCGGAGCCCACTAAACCTCCCATAAAATCAAGACCTGAAATACTTCCAACTGAGTAAGAATCGGTAATGGTACTAGCGTTAATATAACCTACTAAACCTCCGGCACCATAACCATCAGTAGTTCCGCTTCCTTCTTTTAAGGTTACATCTGCTATGGCATACGATTTCTTTATATTTGCAGAACGCTGCATGTAACCCACTAAACCACCTGCTGCATTTTTGGCTGTAACTATAGATTTTGCATAACTAAACTCGGTATACAATCCAGAATCGCCTTGCATAAGACCAACTAACCCACCTACATTACTATCTCCATTAACAGTAGCACTAGCATAAGATGAGTTAATAACTCCTTTCATGTCTCCTACTAGACCTCCAACATTAGTGCCTCCGCTAATTGTAATATCTTCAACAGAGCAATAATTTAGTTTTGCAATTTTACCCCAAGTATAGGATATATAACTGAAACCCATACCCAGCATTCCACCAACACTGTTACTACCGTTAACAGAACCTCCAGTTATATTACATCGATTTAAGAGGGCCTCATAATGCAATCTTCCGCAAAGCGTACCAGTTTCATCTCCACCAGTAATATTACAATCTTGCATGTTTAAGCCTGATACAGAAGCATTATACAAATAACTAAATAAACCAACTTTGGATTCACTTGGTCTATTTATATATAATTCAGAAATAGTATAACCATCGCCATTAAATGTTCCCCAAAATTCACCAATAGGTGCAAAACCTAATCCATCATTTAAATTGGTAGAAGCAGAAGCATCAATATCATTAATTAGAATGAAATGTGAATCCTTAACATCTACTATTCTATTACCCATTAAAATTAAATCATCGAGCGTAGATATTTTATAAGGATTTAAAGCAGTACCACTACCTCCTGAGAATGTTAATGGGGTACCAATATGTTTTGCGGTGTAGGTTGCAAATTGAGAAGCGGTAAATGTATAAACTAATTCATCTGACACTTTCTCTTCATCAATATACCAGCCATCAAATTTGTAACCAAAATCAGTTGTAACAGTTAATGTAATTTCATCTCCATCTTTAAACCAACCTTGACCTTTATCTGAGCTTACCGAACCTGCAAGATTATTTTCTATTTCATAATAAATTTGATAATCGTAACCTAACAATACTTTTGAGTATGAACGGATTTTTGTATCGATTGCTTCAATAACACCAATCTCCCACTCTTCGTCCCATCCTGCAGGGTAGTTTGCAATATCAGCAAATTGAGCAGTAGATAAGGCTGTTATACCATCTCTATTTTGGTCAGGTTGATCTGATGTTTCGTAATCATATACACAATTTTCGATTTTATAGTTATTTACTTGCATACCAAGATCACCATAAAAACCACCATATTTTGACTGCTTAGTAACTTCACCTGTTGAATAACAATACTCAACATATGAATAAGATGTCATTTCACCTATGAATCCGCCCACATATCCATATTCATCCTGAGAGCTACCTAAATCTTTTTGAGATACACTACCTGTGGCGAAACAGAAACTTACTGAAGACTGACTACTACCTGCTTGACCTTCAAAACCACCAACACTGCATCTTCCTTCAACATCACCAGTTGCATAACAATATTGTAAATCTGATGAGGCGCGTCCAACAAAGCCACCCACTGTTTGGTAACCTGATACATTAGCCTTAGAATAACATCTTTCAATAATTTCCCCAGATGCAATACCTACTAAACCTCCAGCATAAGTACCAGAACCTTTAACTGAACCCTCAGAATAGCAGTTTTCAAGCTTACCTTTAGATACTCCAGCTGTCATTCCGGAAGAATACTTACCAAGCAAACCTCCTACATTAGTTTTACCTTGTACAGAACCATTTGCACTACAGTTTTCTAGGTCTGTATTGGCAGAAGATCCTATCAGTGCACCTGTATTATCGCCTCCTATTATTGTATGATTTAATAAATTTAAATTTTTAATTTCAGCAAATGATGTATACCCAAAGAAACCAGTATATGGATCAATTGGTCTATCTATATATAAATTTGAAATGGTATAGCCTTGTCCATCAAAACTTCCTGTGAATTTTTTAGATTCATAATTCCCAATAGGTGTAAATCCTTTCTTGTCAACATCGTTATCATCAACCCAAGTCGATGTTTCCTTTGCATCAATATCGTTAATTAAAATAAAATACTTGTCAAAGTCCTCCTCTGTATCAATTAACAATTGTAAATCATCTAAATTAGCTATTTCGTACGGTTCAGCTTCGGTTCCTTCACCTCCACTATACTCTGCTTTATATCGTGCTGTATATTTCGCATCGCCGTTTACAGTAGTGGTATAGCTTTGTGTTTCTGCTAATTTTTCGATTCCCTTATACCAACCAGCAAATACATAAGGACTTACTGCGGCTGAAGCTGTAAATGTAATTTGATCACCATTATTATACCATCCCTTATCTCCTGAAACAGTACCTGCTGAAGTAATAGTTTGATCATAACTAATATACGAATCGTATAATAAAGCTTTTGGATATGGTAAGCTAGATGCCGAAACTTCAGTATTTATTCCCATCTCCCAATCTGATGCAAAATCCCATTCTGGAAAAGACGATTGCAGAGCAAATGAAGCCATTGAAATGCCACTAATACCATCTACATCTTGTGATATACCAGTATCAGAATTATAAAAACAATTATATAGTTTAGGCGAATACGCTGAATAATATCCTACAAAAGCACCAATATATTTGGTACCTACTGTACTTAAAGTACCTAAATAATAACAATTAAGTACTGTACCTGTAGAGTAACCAATAAAACCTCCTGTATAAGCAGAAGTAGTATAAGTAGAACTTACATTTCCTGTGGCGAAACAATTTGAAATTACCCCTGAAGAGTAGGAAAAGTTACCAGCGAACCCACCAACATACGAGCCTCCTGAGACTGTACCAGTAGAATAACAACCATTAACTTTACCATAAATATAACCTGCTAATCCGCCCGAATAAGAACGAGAAGCGCTAGTAGCAGTTACAGTAACTGAACTAGAGCAACGAAATGCAGCATATTCAAAATCAGGCTTATAATATAAATAGCCTACTAAACCACCAACATAATCTGCAGCTGTAACAGTACCTGAGCTTTTAGAATTAACTATTTCTCCTTTTAAATAACCTACAATACCACCGGCATACACTCTACTAACTCCATCAGCAGCAATAATACCTGATACAGAAACATTATTAATTGAAGCATATGCTCCATAACCTGATAAACCACCAACATAAGTATATCCAGTAATGTCTGCGTCTTTAAGATGAATATTTTTAATAGTTGCGAAATTCGAATTATCACCAAGATATCCAAATAAGCCAACATTACTCTCGGTAGGTCTATTAATATATAAATTACTAATAGTGTAACCCTTACCATCAAACACTCCTAAAAAGGAGTTATTAATATGGTAACCAATAGGCTTAAATCCAACTATTGTACCAGCACCATCATCCCAATCACTGGTTACTGATGCGTCAATGTCATTCTTTAAAATAAAGTGTGATTTCCAATGACTTTCTGTTAAAGAAAGATCTTTTAAGTCTGTTAAAGTGGCAATTTGATACGGATCTTCGGCCGTACCACTACCTCCGCTATACTGTGCCCTTGCTGTAAAAGCGCAGGTAAACAGAAGCATCAGGAATAAATGTAAAGTTTTTGCATTCATAAGTAATGGTTTAAAAAAATAGACTTACGCGCAAGCGAGCCTAACCTTGCTAAACTCGCTTGCGTGTTATAATTATTCTAATTCAAGTATGATATAATAATTAGGATTATCTTTTTTGGTTAATTTTATATTGGTGTATCGTTCTCCCAAACTCCACCGCTCTTCCACTTCTACACTGAAAACATTAGGCCGGTACAGTATGTTATAAAGCCAATTATTAACCAAAGAATGAAATGGTGCATAACCGGCAGTACCTCCATAACCATCTCCAAAGCTAAGTGCAAAATTAAAGGCAGTTTCAGTCATGCTAATTGCTGTAGTACCAATTAAGTAAAGGTTAGACTCTCTTACTGCTGCTATTTCTGAATAAATATCGATACGGTGAGAACCTCCATAATAAGCTTGAGCTGTAGGATATCCATTCATAATAAAACGGATGTCTTTTACTCCACCAAATAAGCCTGGGTTTTGCGAGGCATTATACATTTCAGCCTCTAATATTTTTACATCGTCTAAAAATGCTTGGCTACTTAATTTAAAGTTAACCCAGTGAATAGCGTAATCAGTTGGACTTGTAAATTCTGAACGCGGTGTACGTCCTTGTACCAACATTGCACCCTCTTCAGATCTAAATATGCCCTCGCCTTCAATCCAATCAAATTCCGAAACTGTCACGTTATCTATAGTTAAAGCTTCGTACAATTTAATGCCGGTATCTGTTACCACAAAAGGCATAGGTTCTTCAGCATAAACCCCTATATTATCGTGTTGATAAATATTAAACTTATGGAAGAAATCATACGTTAGCTCTAACTGCTTTCCGTTATACTCCAAAAAAAGACCATCGCTTGCCTTTTCTTCGAGAATAGCATTCATATCACTTTGTGCCTGCAAATAATCTTTGCCACTAGTGTCTTTAATTTTAGTAAAAACAACACGCGTTTTTCTCTTTAAGCTCGTAAAGTAAATCTGCTCCTCACCTATAGAGTCAAGGGTAAATTCAAAATCTCCTCCATAACCAGTTCCAAAAGAAACATACGGGTTTTCTGTTAAATCGGCCCATGATATATCTTGGTTCTTATATTTTGGTAGTAACTCTTCCGGATCGGCTAAATGATGTAAGGCGCCGTAAGTATCAAATGACAATACAGTTCCTTGCCCTGAATGCACTCTAAACGTAGAGTTTGTCGCATTTTCTTCAAAGGCAACTTCGGGTGTCATTTCCACTCTACCCTCATCAGTAAAATTCATTATAAACGTATAACCTCCATAATGTTTAACCAATGGGTAGTACTCTACTAACCATCCTTTTTCAGCATCTATCAAGGCATTGAAACATTCTTCTTTGTTTTTATCGGCACGCTCTAAGGCTGATAGCTCAAAAACATCCTCGGCTTCGGGAACACATGAACTCACTACTAGACAAGCTGTAATGAAGAACAATATTGACTTTATATAATTGTAAATCATAATAGTATTCATTAGGTTAATTAATCATGTACTACTTCCTGACAACTACATAATTGGGCGCAGTCGCTCTGTAATTTAAATGGAGAAATGTATTTTGGTTGTTCTTCTGGAACCACAGTTGTTATTTCTTCAATCTTTTCAGCTATCAAAGCCTGGAGATCAAATAATTCAATACCCCAAGTATTTCTGAAGTAATCAACCACAATAGCTTCTTTGGCTTTTAGTTTCTCTGTGTTTGCGCCCTCTTGGCTTATAAAATCGTCCCACTCTTGGCGAGTACGTGTTAACATATAGGCAATAATTTCTGCAAAATCTTCATCGCGCGAAGACATCGAATAAGGAGAAACAAAACCTTCGCCTAAATATTCTTCCACATTAGCTTCTCTTACATTACTCCAATCACTTCTGTATTTACCCTTTGAAATTGCCTCGTAACCAATCACTTCATAAAGTGTAGTTTGGTGCAAGATATGGGCAAACTCATGGTGCATAACATGAAAGAATCGATTGATACGAGCAGCCTCTGTAGCATCAAATTTATTTACTTCATACAACACAATTTTACGTCCTGCTTCAGCAGTACCTTGGGTAATTGTTCCTTCAGGATTAACTCCTGCGCCACCAAGTAGATAAATAAGCTTTGGAATGTATGATTTTATAAAATCGTCACCCCCTTCTTCTTCGTAGCATTTAATCCAAACCTTATCCATCACATCCATTAAGGGCTTTACCTTATCTTCTTCTGTTGGAATAAGGTTTTTTTTCATATCACCCTCAAAATCATCCCACTTATATTTTACCTCTAGGTTATATGGCAAAAAGGTATTGCGTAACCATTGATCTAATTCGCTTAAAGGAGGTGTTGTAGTATCTAATCTACTTTCCCCAAGATCTTCTTCTTTATTACAGCCCGTTAATAGTACAGTTAAGGCTATAAATACAAATAGTAAATTCTTCATCTTAATCATATCTATTTTACAAGTCATAGGTTGCTGTTATGTAATCATTGTCTGAATAATTCAGTGGTTCACGGGGGTTGGGCTCTATACCATTATTAAGCGCGTCCTGTGGTATTTGAACGGCTCGTCGTGGATCGTTAGGTGGCAATACTAAACTAACGCCACCGAATATTTCGTGCTCTATTTGGAAGTTATAGCGTTTAATATCGAACCATCGCAAACCATCATGAAGAAATTCTCTGTGTCGGATATCTAGTACCGATTGAATTAACAACTTATTCTCTTCAGGGATATTAAAACCTGGGTTTAGATCGGCATGAGGCCTATAACCATAATAGGTTTCTAAATACTCTGGTATAGAACCAGGATATGGACAATGTGAATCTACCCATAAGTTTAAATCGGCAATACCTTCGCTTGTTTTACCAGCCATAATTAAAGCCTCTGCACGATTTAGTAAAACCTCTTCGCCTGTGAAGATAGGTTGCATTATATAACCAATTCCTGTATTCGCACCAGGATAGGAGTATTTAAATTTTTCATCCCATTTTGGCGTAAACCAAATATCAGCTCCCATGTTGTAAATATTTTTCATGGCATAGGTTCCTGTATTAATATATGTTCCGGAACCTACTTCTTGACCACCACCCCAAGGGTGCAAACCACTGTAATAACCATAAAAATAATCGCGCTTTTGAACGGTTACTCCATATTGGTTTCTTGTATATGCACGGGCCCACCATGATGCTGATCCCATCATAAGTAAATTAGCATTATCAGTGGAACGTGTGTACATTTCAAGAAACTCATTCGGCGTATAGGTGTCGTAAGTTTCCCAGTCTCTCATATATACCAAAGGATTATCACCCAAAGCAATATTGGCGTGTTCAATACACTTTTCCCACTCGCCTTTATATAAATAAAACCTTGAGGCAAATACATTCGCAGCCTGAATAGTAAAATGATACTTGGGTACTGTATAGGCAGTATTTGAAAGCATACTTAAACCCTCGGTAAGGTCATTTTCTATTAACTCATAAACCTTGGCAACTGACTCACGTTTGTAATCCGCTAAAACTGTTACCTCAGGATCTGTGGCATAAGGAACACCTAAATCACTTTCTGCAGTGTTGGCATTATAGTGTTGCGAGAATATATTTACCAACATAAAGTGACTGTATGCGCGACATAGTAAAGCTTCTCCTTTATAAGGTAAAAGTTCATCAGTACTTCCTAATTCATCAATAGCTTCCAATGCATGATTGGCAGCTGCGATAGCAGAATAGCAAGCTGCCCAAAATGCAGCTGGTGTATCTTGATTTAGATCTATAACAGGCTCCCATTTGTAAATATCTTTATTCCAAACTTGCATTGAAGTATAGGCCGGTCCAAGATCCGTTACATTATCACTCATTAATTCAGCCATCTCAATATGTGAACTATTGGGATAAGCGGTTACTAAAAGTTTGGCAACGGTTTCTACATTATCAATTTCAGTTCTATTATCTGGTTGTTGATCTAAAAAGTCGTTACAAGCAACCATGTTAAAACCTAGCCAAAAAACAAGGCTTATAGTCTTAATATTATGTATTAAGTTTTTTCTCATCTTCGATTCTATTTTATAATCCAACACGTAGGGTTAATGTAAATTGCTTAGGCACAGGCATAGCTACACCTCCTGAACGTACAAACTCGGGATCTTGTCCTTGTAAATCTTTATCGGCATAAATTAAGAATGGGTTCAGTGCCTGAAAACGCACTGAGGCTGATGCTAAGCCTAACTTCTCAATAACTTCTTTTGATAAATCGTAGTTCAACGATATTTCTTTCATACGAATAAAACCACCATCAGCAATACGCACCGTTGAAAAGTTATATGCATTATAGGCTACATTTAAATCAGCTATTTCTGCATCTTGTCTTTTAGAAGGTATTACAGGTATATCTGTATACTTCTCGTCTCCAGCAACTACCCACCTATTTTTAAATTCCTTTGGTGATGCATCTAAATCGGAATAAGAAGATGAGAAATACGGGTCTAAACGAATAACGTTTCCAAAAGAATAGGTTGCAAATACATTTAATTTAAAATTCTTATAACTAAATGCATTCCCAAAACCACCTGTTACAGTTGGATCTACCGGCCCCTCATATACTAAATGATCTAGATCGATGGTTTCCTGAAAGTTATGATCGGTTATGGTTGTACCACCATCATGCGTACCAAAAGTTGGTAAGCCTTCTCCATTTAATCCTTCAAAAGGCAGTGAGAATAATGCTCTTACCGGATATCCCTCAATGGCAGTTCCGTTACCCGAAACCAAATCCATCATATTAGGTGTATTGTCTAACTTTGTAATTTCGTTTTGAGCATAGGAGTAAGTAAAGTTCGTTGTCCAGGAAAAGCGCTCACTTTTTATATTGGTAGTAGTTAATGAAAGTTCAACACCACTAGATTTCATATCGGCATAGTTAGCTAACTTACTTACCTGACCTCCAACTCCTGAGGTTCTGATTAAACCAATTAAATCAAAGTTATTTCTAACGTAATAATCTCCTGATAAATTAATTCTGTTGGCTATAAAACCAGCATCTAAACCTACATTGAACTCATGCTTCTTTTCCCAAGTTAATTCGCTATTCTCAAGGTCAACAAGCAAAATACTACTTTCCTTATCACTAACTAAAGGGCGATATGTTGTTTGGTTACGAAAGAAAGCAGCTGCATTACTAGCAGGACCACGTTCGGCAGTTAAACTATAAGAAACCCTTGTGGTTAAATGACTCATTACAGGCTTAAGATATTTAAAAAACCTTTCTTCATGCATATTCCATGCGGTTGCAATATTCCAAGTAGGTAACCAACGTGATGAACGAGATTTCCCCATTTGATTAGAACCTTCATATCTACCAGTCAGGTTTAAAGAATATTTACCTTTATAAGCATAGGTACTTGTTGCAAAAAATGCAGTACTTCTATCATGTAGTAAAGCATGGCTATAATAATCGTTATTCCCTTCGATTTGCTGTTTCATTAAATTGGGATCAACAAAAGGGATTCCTCCCTGATCGAATTGATAACCCCACCCACGAAACCACGTGTTTGTTCTATCTGAAGCCCTAAGCTCTGCACCACCAAATAAGTTAAGACTATGTACAGCAGAAAAGGTATTGTTATAATTCAGAGTTCCACGTAAATCATATGATCTCATAGAATAGTTTTGAGTATCGTAAATACCCCCTACTGGTAAAACAACCATTGGCTGACCGTTAGGGTCATCTGGATCTGAATACAAATAACGGTTACTATCAATAACAAATTGATTACCAGCCGCACGATAAGCATTTGCTTGATTTGAATTTTCTTTGATACTATGCTCACGCTTAGTTGATGAGTAACGAAATGATCCTAAAGCTTTGGCTTGGAGTTTTGGTGTAACTTTATAGTCAATTTCTCCTTGATATTTAAGATCTGCCACATTGTACTCCATAAAGTTGTTCTCCAACTCATGAAGAATATTAAACTCTGTATAATTTCTTCTAAAGAACTCTCTTTGGCCTGTCTCAGCATCGTAAAGCGTCATGGCTCGCGATGTATTTAAAGCATAACTAAAAGGGTTAATATCAAAATCGCGCGAGAGTTGTCCTGCTACTACATCTACTTGTTGATTAAGTGTACCTGGCGCAAATTGATTACGGAATGAATTATTAGTTAAAAATGTAAGAGTTAACTTTTCATTTATATCATAAGCCACATTCATATTTGCCGTAAAGCGCTGAACTTCTGAAACTGGTGTCCAACCTGGATCGCCAAAATAACTAATAGAAGCGTATGTTCGTGCTTTATCGGTTCCGCTTGACATACTTATTGAGTGCGTTTGCATTGGTTTAGCACTAAATAACTCATTAAACCAATCTGTATTTGCCATTTCATATTGATTCAGAAAACGGGCTCTTGATTCAGGAGTATTTTCCAACATAAAAGAACCAGTAACTGGATTATAGGTGTTTATTTCGTTATACATTTTATTATAAACACCTCCATTTTGAGCTCTCGATATTTCAGCATGCCCTAGCCAACCTTTACGCTCTAGCTCAACATATACATCCATCTGATCTTGAGAATTCATAATATTGAAATCGGCGTAATTGGGTGTCATACGAGTGGTAAATTCACCCGAATAATTGAAGGTTGTCATACCTGCACTACCTCGCTTAGTGGTAATTACAATAACACCATTCATAGCACGCGCACCATATATAGAAGTTGCAGATCCATCTTTCAAAATTTGGAAACTTTCAATATCGTTGGCATTTAATCCGGCAATTGCGGAACTAATTAATGTTGCAGGATCTCCTGATGAAAGCTCATCTGCCCCAACATTAACTATATCCTCAAGGATAACACCATCAACTACCCATAAAGGTTTTTGATTACCATAAATTGAAGAGGCACCCCTTACTCTAATTTTAGGCGCTGCACCAAAAGTACCTGACGTATTTTGAACTGATACCCCTGCAGAACGCCCTTCAAGCATTCTACTAACATCGGGCATACCATCCAAACGAGCATCTTCAACTTTAACTTTATCGGTAGCCCCAGTAAAAAATCGTCTATCTACTTTGTGCATTCCCACTACTACCAACTCATCCATCATCACCGATTCCTCTTTTAAGTCACAGTTAATAATTGCTGAAGTGACAGGAATTTCTTGAATATCCATACCTATAAAAGAGAATTGCAAAATAGCGCCCTCTGTACTAACCTCAATAGAGTAATCGCCATCGAAGCTTGTAACAGTTCCATTAGCAGTTCCTTTTTCAACAACTGCTACACCTGGCATTAATTCACCAGTTTTATCATCTTTTACAATACCGGTAATGGTTCTTTTTTTGCTTTGCTGGTTAAGCGATGTATTAACTGCAAGTCTTTTTAATACTATTACATTGTCAATCACTTCATATACCAGACCTGTATTAACCAAACAGTTGTCTAATATATCTTCTACACTAACTTCTTCAAAAGAAACCTCATCGATAACAATACCAACTACATCGGAGTGATCGTATACAAAAGTAAATTCACTTGTATTTCGAATTTCTTTAAATACTTCGGTTAAAAGTTTATCCTTGCCTTTTACACTAAGCATATAATTTTCGGAGTAAACACTAGCGTTTACGGAGACAGAGCACATAAACAATAGCAGCAAATGCACTACAAAAGCAGGTGTTGCCAATCGAAACTTTCTTTTATAAAAGTTTTTTTGTTTAAATAATAACATAAATTTGTATAAGGTTTACATTATAGTTCCCCGCTCGGGAACTATTGAATTAATTAAATGGGCAAAAGTTGTTGGCGCAACTTTTGCTTTATTTTTATTTCATTACAATTACTTTATTTCCTTCCACATCAAAATCAACCTTTTGTGTTGCAGCTAAAATGTGTAACACCTTTGATATATCTTCATATCTTTTCACCTCAATACTAAAACGTTTTGTTTTTAACATTGGCGAATCATAACTTACATCTACATTATACCAACGTGCCAAACGTTCCATTATCTCAGAAAGTGGTTCTGCATCGGCATAGAAAACACCATCTTTCCATAAACTCATATTTCTGGCATTTACCTGATTAATTTCTATAGATTGATCTGTTCTATTAAAGACTACCTGATCATTTGGTTTCATAATTAAACCTTTGTTGGATTCGGTAGTTACCTTAACGCTTCCCTCTATTAATGTGGTAATTATATCTTGGTCTTCTTTATAAGCTTCTACATTAAACTCAGTACCTAAAACTTCTATACCAACACCATTGGCAGATATTTTAAATGGTTTATTTTTATCAGGATGAACATCAAAATACAACTCTCCGCTAATCCATACTTCTCTTGTATTACCTGTAAACTGAACTGGATATTTTATTTCTGAGTCAGAGTTTAACCACACCTTAGTACCATCAGCTAAAACCAATTGATACTCTCCGCCACGAGGTACTTTAATCGTATTATAAATCGTTTTTTGAGCAATTTTATTAGATTGATCATATTTTATCAAACCTTTATCGTTGCTAATAAGCGTACCATCTGATTCACTGATAACGCCCTGCTCTATATCACCTAATTGAACCGACTGACCATTATCAAGAAGTAATATTGCTTTATTAGAAACTGGCTTAATTTCTTCTGATTTTGCAATTGTTGTTTGCTCGGGCGTGCTATCCCACAATAAAAAAGATGCACCCAAAATAATGATGGCAGGTATTACTACTGCGGCAATCTTTTGAAAACTTAAACGAACTCTATTAAATCGCGAAGCACTGCTCTTTCGCAATACATTTTGTAATGCAGCGTTGGAATCGTATTTCTTTATTCCTTGCTGAAATACTTCCAAGCCATTTCCATTCAGCAATTCTTTGTAGGTATTATTATTGTTAGACTGCTTACGCCAATTGCCTATATACTGCATCTCATCTGCACTCAGCTCTTTCTCCTGAATACACTTTGTAATAATATCGGCTATTTTAAATTGTTCTTTCATAAATCAACAATAGGTTTTTAGGCGCTTCTATAGTTAAGACATGCGTTTATAAAAAAGTGGGTACAAATAATTTCATTTTATCGTAAAAAAATGACTTTTAATTACAATCAAGAAGCAATTTGAAGTCAGAAAGCCAATAAAATGACCGTTATCAGATAGAAAAAGCGATTAATATCAGGGTATATAGTTGAACAGTATTGCGAGCACATATGTAACATTACCCAAATGCTGCTTAAGCATCATTTTCGCTCTCTTACGCTGCGTTTTAACAGTTTCAACAGACAATTGAAGATCCTCTGCAATCTCTTTTGATGTAAGACCATCTAACACCAAACGAAATATTTTTTGCGTTTGAGGAGGTAGCTTTTTTAACGCTTCATTTAATTGTCGGTAAACCTCTGTTCTAATAGCTGCATCAATATAGTTGTCTTCATTATCTATACCATCAGCATTATCAGCTTCGTATTTATCACGAACCAACATGTGCTTATTATAATTAATACATTGATTCTTTACCGATCGATACAAATAAGATCTTACATCATTAAGTTCTTCGTTATTGCGTATTTTATTTAATAACCTTAAGAATACATCCTGCACCAAATCTTCAGAAGCTTGATCATCAGACACAAACCGAACGGCATAACTCACCAAAGCCCCATAGTATTTATGGAAAACATCCTCGTAAGTAGAACCTTCAAATATGCGCTTATGATTTATACTTTTCACCCTTCGGATTATTAATACAGATACAAGAATACAAAAAACTATTATTTCAATACAAAAGCAATTAAATGGTGATTAATTAATTGAATGCTTAATAAATGACGAATAGTTGCTCAAGAGATTACTATATAAAATAGTCGATATTAAAAGTATTAATCTTCTGGAACTGGAATATTCTTATAGCCAATAATAAAATCCGATGTGAATCCTGTTTTCATCTTGGAGTGATGAAAGCTTGCGGTATGATTATGTTTTCTGTTTACAAGCATAAGGAGTATGTGTGCTTATTATTATCTTTAATTAGCTCGCCAAATATAACTATTTAAATCAAATTGAAAATGTTAAAAAATCATCTATTTTAATTACACCCCCTTAATTACACCACTTACACAAAATAATAGCCTCTTAAATATAAAATACCCCCTAAAAAACCGAACAACAAACTACTTAATAATAATACAACTATAATTTATTAACTCATATTATTGTAATCCTACAAACCAACCCTATATTGATGGTCTGTGGTGTTTCTAGAATATGCTGCTAACAACTGATCCTCCATTAATCCATCAGTAACTAAGCCTTTAAAACTTTCGATAATGGACTGCATATTTTCATTAGGTTCGAGTTGAGTTAGATCAATCATATAATTATCGAACAGACCATTACAATCCTTGAGCACATCAAAATTCAAATAACGTGTATTAGAAAAAACACGATGATGATGCCCTTTAGATTTGATAATATGAATAAGCTCCTTTTTCTCGTTCTTTACCCTTGCTTTTCTATTACACGTTGGTAAGCACTGTTCGTTCATTTCGGTTAAACGGCAAGCACTGGCCTCATGTATTAAACACTGACGGCTAGTCATAAGCAATATGGGGTGATAAATACTGAATGATAGTTGAAAATCATCAGGCTTGCGGATTTTTCGTAATTGCTGTCGATTCATTTCATTAGATAAGAATGCGCCTTTACAGCCACTCATTTCGCTAAGCGCCTTTAAGCTAAATGAATTACTTAAGTTAAAATAAGGTCCGGCTATCCAATCAATTCCCTGCTCCATTGCTATACTTGCAATACCTGAGTTATTTGTTACAAGCACATTGGGTTTTACAACTGATAAGAATTCTTTAGCTGCCGTAAAATCTTCTCCAATTAAAATGGATGGGAAATATGGGATTAGTTGATCATACTTTATAAATACATCGCATAAATTCTTTAGCCCACTTTTCATGGCACTTGGCATATCGAAATAATACACTACTCCCGGGATAGGAACAAAATTGCTGATATCATTAATTAAAACCGATAGTGTTTTATTTTTATTTATAGCTTGATGCTTCTCAAGCGTAGGAAGTTCTATATTAGGAAGTGTAGCCGAATTGTTTATAAGCTTATTCAGTAAAAACTTTTTAAAGGCATTTATTTCTTTAAAAGGAATATATACCCCATTCTCTAACTCCGTATCATCAATTTCAGTAAGCTTGTATTCTGTTTCTTCAATACCTTTTAAGCGCCCACGAAGAAGGTGTTCTGATACTACTTCCTTACCCTCTTTCAATAATAAAGACGCACTCTTAAACTGAAATAAACCGTTAGGTGTTTTACAAATAAACTGCAAACACTCCCCTACCTTCCCTAGTAGTTTTATGCTAATGGGTAATTTATCAAAAGAGAGACTACTAATCTCTTTTGCAATTTTATTTTTTGCCGCATCCTTATTATTGTAAAACCTAAGCTCGGCTTGTTCTACCTCACTTTTAGTAGCATCACGAAGTCCTTTATGTAAATGCTTAATTGAATAATCTCGCGGATTACTAATAAACATCTGCTCCCCCATTTTGCCTGATAAAAAGCCTGTTGTAAAATCTCTATTAAAAACCTTGTACAAATTCTCCTCACCATTTTGTGAGCTTATTTTATTTGCCATACGTTTCCTGTAGGTATCTACAACAGTATAAACATAATCGGCTTTTTTAATACGGCCTTCAATTTTTAACGAATCGGCACCAGCATCTATCAACCCATCTATATGATGAATAGCTGCATTGTCTTTTAAATTGAATATATAAGATTGCGTATTACTATTTAATTGGTATTTACTCCGACAGGGCTGACTACACTTTCCTCTGTTACCTGAGTTTCCGCCATAAACAGAACTAAAATAACATGCACCCGAAAAAGAAATGCATTGAGAACCATGTACAAATATTTCAGTTAAAATACTCTGCGAGTGTGCACTTTCGCACATCTCTTTTATTTCGGGTAAACTTAACTCACGGGATAAATTAATCCTACTTACTTTTAAGTTTTTCAGAAAACTGATTTGCCCCTCGTTATGTGTGGTTAATTGTGTTGATGCATGAATATCAAAATTTGGGAAGTATTTATTTAAGATATAAGCCAAACCAATGTCTTGAATAATTAATCCGTCAATTGGCATGCGATATAACTTGTTTAATAGGATAAACAACGAAGGTAATTCCCCATCGAGCAATAATATATTAAGAGTGATAAAGACTTGACAATTATTTTGATGTGCTACTCGAAGGATACCATGTAAATCATCAATAGAAATATTGGCTGCTCTATTGCGGGCATTAAACTTATCTAGTCCACAATAAACAGCATCGGCACCAGCAAGTATTGCTGCTTTTATGGCATCTTTATCACCACCAGGGGCTAACAACTCAACATTTCTCACGCACTTATCGTATTAATTCCGTGCAAAGAAACAACATTAGTTAGTATTAACCTTAACTCATAAGCTACGAAAGAAGAAAATACGTAAGGATAAGCCAATTATTTATCCTCTCCGGTTAATTTATTTTCCCATTTTTTGGCAATATCGTTAACAAAAGGAACAGAAATACCCACAATAAAACGCCACCTGTTCCAATTAACTTTAGAATATTCATCGGGATCTACTATCGACCCTCCATTTCCATCCGGGAAGTCGATTGGACGCTCCATCTTGTAGCTCGATGTAGCTAAAGTAGCCCCTAAGGTTATATCTGCTTTCTTTAAGTTAAGTACTATACCACCACCAAAATGGTTAATATCTGAAGTAAACGTTGAAGCCTTAAGGTACATACTATTATCATCCAGATTCTGATTTTCCTCAGTGGATGCTGAATAGTCGGTTGAGTAACTTATATAGCCATTAACACGTTCGCTGAACACAAAATTATAACCTATCCCGAAATTAGTAACAGATTCTAAGTGATCGTACAATACAGGCGTATAGCTCAAATTGTTACTTTGTCCAATAAACTCAGTGCCTTGCATTAAATTATATTGGTCTATGCTCGTATAATATTCGGCACTTGCCATAAGTGTACCACCAAATAACTTATAACCGAAACCAACAGCTACAGACATAGGGGTTTTAAAAGTACTTTGAACACCTTTCTGAAGATTTCGAACGTAAATTTCATCACTCCCAGGAATCGCTGAAAAGTATTGCTCGTATCTAAAACTTCCACTTCCTGACAAGCCCATGGTGGGCGTTGTAAAAGTAATGCCTATATCAAGTTTCTCATACTTTGCTGCACCTGCAATTTTAAACAACAATCCATAATTACTAAAGCTGTAGCTTTTACGGTTATAATAAGTAGCAACATCTTCATTATTGTAGGCCTGAAGTTGAGATGTGCTCTTAGATTCCTGATTACGTATGGTTACAAAACCTGTTACGCCAACACTATACCTTTTATTTTTACTATAAGACCAAGTTCCTCCTATCCACTCTTCGGTAAACTGTTTACTAATACCTAGCTCTCCACTAAAATATTCATCGCCAGGCAAGGGGTCAATTAAACTTCCGTAGGCATCAGACATCCCATTTAAGTTCATATTCATACGCCTACGTGTTAAAAAAGCATATGCAAAATTATGGTTATCCCATCCTTTGATAGAAAATGTACCGGCAACCAAACTTGGCGCTCCTCCAAAATCGCTACTATTTTGCGATGCCCCTGCATTATCTCCGGTTGCATTGGCAACATTGAGTTTATTCAGTTCATATACTTTACCACTAATTACAAAAGCGGCATTATCAATAAGAGCTAAACGTGCCGGGTTATAATAAACTGCTCCTAAATCTTCAACCACTCCTACTACAGAGTTACTAAGTAACATAGATTTTGTACCAAACTGCTCGGTCCAATAATGCCCATCTTGAGCAATGGCTAATTGAATAAGGAGAGATAGCGATAGAATTAATTGAATCTTTTTCATGATGTAGGGGTTTAAGCATTAACATAAATGATCAATAAGGGATTACTTATCAATTTAAAATATGATGTAATATATCGTTAGCTACTAGTAAACTTATTATTAATCAGTAGGAATAGCAAATACAATGATTAATAAAATTGGTGTAATTTTCGAGATAAATATATTTACTTCAAGACAAGTGTTTTAATTTCAAATGGGAACACAACAAATAAAAGGTATTTGGCATAAAGGCTTAGAGCTCACCCCATCCTTTAGTTCTTTCTATTAATGGTGTGATGAAAAATATAACAATCACCATCGTTATAGATTAATGTTTCGTATTAAAAGAGTTGTTATTACACAACTAGTTTTAAATACCCATCTCATTTTGCGGCTTACATAGTACTATATTTTGTAAGCGGCGCAAAAGGGAAGGCTACATAAAACTATAAAAACGCTTATGGCAAGAATTTGACCTATACATAGTACTGTATAGGCCATGGGGCAAGAATTTAGCCCATACATAATTCTATATATTGGCTTCTGCCTGAAATTAGGGCAATAAACAGTACTATATATGACTTCTGGCAAGAATTTGGCCCATATATAGAACTATATAATACCATCCCAAACACTACCTTACAATAAAAGGTAAGTTCAGTTACTGAAACATCATCAATACTTTAACTGGTGTATCTTATTATTTAAGCCATTATAAATAAACAATTTGTTAGCTGCTACCTCGCCCACTTCAGAAGCAATTTTTATGACTTCCCAGCCCATATAACTGCCAATTACACCGGGTAAAGCCCCCATTACGCCTAGTACTTTTCCGCCATCGGCATTACTGTTTGGAAACAAATCGGCGTAAGCCATACTACCTTTGTAATTAAAAACGGTATACTGACCTTCGTACTCACCAATGGAACCATGAACAAAAGGTAGTCCGAGTTCTTTGGTGTACTTATCTATAAGGTAACGCGATTTAAAATTATCGGTGGCACCAACCACCATATCATACTTAGCTATAATCGCTTTCGCATTTTCCTCGCTCAAAAACTCGGTATATACCTCAAAGCTTACATCGCTATTTAGCGCAGCCATTTTTTTCGCAGCCAATTCGGCTTTATATTGTCCAATCTCAGCTTCAGTATATAAAATTTGGCGTTGCAGGTTAGATAAGCTCACCACATCAGCATCAATAATACCAACATTTCCTATGCCTGCACCCACAATATATTGCAAAACGGGACAGCCTAATCCTCCGGCTCCTACAACCAATACATTTGCTTTTAAAAGCTTTTCTTGAGCAGCTTCGCCAAAATTAGGCAGTAATATTTGTCTGTTATAGCGTTCCTTTTGTTGTTCTGTAAGCATGGCGGTAATTGTTAATGGTAAATCCTGCCTGTTGGCAGACAGGTGTAAATTGTTAATGATGAACTAAACAGTAAAACAAGCATCCCAATCTTTCCAAACAGCTTCGTAGCCCTGAGCTATAATCATTTGAGACACCTCCGCTGATGAGCGTGAATCTGATACTTCAAATTGCTTTAATTCCTTATCAGGATTGGCATAACCTCCTGGCTCAGTTTTACTGCCAGCACTCATGCTAGTAACGCCTAGTTTAACCATATTGTTTCTGAAAACCGGATTCTCGCGCGTACTTAACGAAATCTCTAATTCCTGATTAAATATACGATAGGCACAAATGAGTTGCACCAACTGTTTATCGTTAACAATACTATTGGGCTCAAAACTTCCGGCATGTGGGCGCAATCGTGGAAACGAAATACTGTATTTAGTTTTCCAATATTTTTGCTCTAGATAATTTAAATGTAGCGCAGTAAAAAAGGTATCGGTACGCCAATCTTCTAGACCTAGCAAACAACCTACCCCAATTCTATGGATCTCTGCTTCTCCCAATCGATCAGGCGTTTCTAATCTATAATTAAAATCAGATTTTTTCCCTTTAGGATGATAAATAGGATAGCGTGCTTTATTATAGGTCTCTTGATAAATATAAACGGTATTTAGGCCTTTTTGCTGCATTCTCTCGTAATCGGGCACATCCATAGGCGCAATTTCAACCGAAATATTGGCAAAAGAATCGCGCAATAAATCAACCACCTCGCTAATATAATCAATACCACAGGCCTTCGGATGTTCTCCTGTTACCAAAAGAACATGCTCAAACCCCATCTCTTTAATAATGGCAGCCTCTTGCAAAATCTCCTCTTTACTAAGGGTAACCCGGTTAATCTTATTTTTACAGTTAAATCCACAGTAAATACATCCGTTGGCACACTCGTTTGAGAGGTATAGCGGAATATACATTTGCATGGTTTTACCAAAACGCTTCAGCGTGAGCTGATGACTTTTTTGAGCCATCTGTTCTAAATATGGTTCGGCAGCAGGCGATATAAGCGCCTTAAAATCCTCCAGCGTAGGAGCTGCGCTTTGTAAGGCACGCTCCACATCGCTTGAGTTTTTTTGTAGGATAGAGTTTTGTACTTCGTCCCAGTTATATTGTTGATGTACTTGTTTAAACGACATCTTTTTGGTTTTGAATAATGGTTCTTTAACTATTTCATTGCAGCATTACGCTTTGCGCCTCGTCATGGTGAGGAACGTGGCCATCTCAAGGCGCCCTATTTTACATCTCGCCTTGAGATCGCTTCTTTCATCGCGATGACGCAATATTTTATGAAATAGCTGTTCATATTGAAGCTTACATTTCATTTAAAAAGCTAGTAAGCGGACTGCTGGCCTCTGCTTTAACACGCACTGCGCCAGGTCCTGAAAGGCGAGCCATTCGTCCGGCTTCAACGGCCATTTTAAAGGCACGTCCCATCTGAATTGGATCATCAGCAACAGCAATTGCAGTGTTAACCAAAACCGCATCAGCACCTAATTCCATGGCTTCAGCCGCATGCGAAGGCACACCAATACCTGCATCTACAATTACGGGCACATTACTTTGTTCCACAATTATTTGGATGAACTCCCTTGTTTTAATGCCTTGGTTACTCCCTATTGGAGAGCCCAATGGCATTACTGCTGCCGCTCCTACATCTTCAAGTTTTTTACATAAAACCGGATCGGCATGAATATAAGGCAACACCACAAAGCCCAACTTTGCCAATTCGGTACAAGCCTTAAGGGTTTCTTCACCATCAGGTAATAAATATTTTGGATCGGGATGAATCTCAAGTTTAAGCCAGTTGGTTCCCAAAGCCTCGCGTGCTAATTGTGCTGCAAAAACGGCTTCCTTAGCATTGCGCACTCCACTAGTATTTGGCAATAAATGCACACCCGGAATATTTAAATGCTGCAGCATATCATCTACTCCAGTTTTAACATCTACTCGCTTTAAAGCCACTGTTACCAACTCCGACCCTGAAGCTGTAATAGTATCTTGCATGGTTTGATTTGATGCAAATTTACCCGAGCCTGTAAAAAGGCGCGATGTAAATGTTTTGTCTGCTATTGTAAGTTTATCCATCGTAATATTTTTTATAAGGCCTAACCTAATGCTTGTGCCAACCAATATTTATATCAGTACTTAAAATGAATTTTTCAACATAACTTTTCCCTTTCTTACAGGCTATTTCTAAGGAGTTACCTAGTGCAACATTTGCAGCAATTGCCGCAGATAATACACAGCCTGTACCGTGCTTACTTGCCCCGCCGAACGACTCTCCCTTAAATACAAATACTAAGCCTTCGCTATACAAAATATCAGTCCCTGGGTTTTGATGATGCCCGCCTTTTAATAGGTAGCTACAAGCATACTCATCATTACTTGATAAGCCAATGGCATCAAACTCGGGCTGATTGGGTGTGATTAAATACAATTGATTTAAGAGCGATTGAATATCTTGCTTTTGTATTTGATGAAAGGGGAATCCTGAACTACTTTTTAATATGGGATCCCAAATAATTTTGGTATCCCTATTATGTTTTTTGATCAGTCTAACTATTTCATTCAAGACATCAATATTCTCTATCAAACCAATTTTTACACACTCAATATTGTAAGCACCAAACAGTACATTTATCTGTGCTTTAATCTGATCAACATCCACCCAAGTAACCGCCTTAAAGCTTGCATCATTTTGAATTGTAATAGCCGAGACTACTGACAATCCATAAACTCCGCACTGTTCAAAAGTTTTAATATCACTTGTTAATCCGGCTCCAGCCGATGGATCGTGCCCAGCAATACTTAGTACATATGTTATGTTATTATTTTTCAATGCTTATGAATTACTTTCAGCTTTCGCTTTCATTTTTTCACGCACCTCGTAATTTGCTTTCATTGAACAGAAATGCTCACCACACATTGAGCAATAATGCGATTGCTTTTGCTCCTCATCTGGTAAGGTTTCATCATGATCACAGATCGCTTTCTCAGGATCTAAGGCCAAAGCAAACTGATCGTGCCAACGGAACTCAAAACGAGCTTTACTCATGGCATTATCACGAATCTCAGAACCAATAAATCCTTTGGCTAAATCGGCAGCATGAGCAGCTAATTTATAAGTTACAACACCTGTGCGGACATCTTCTTTATTGGGTAAGCCTAAGTGCTCTTTTGGCGTTACGTAACAGAGCATTGATGTGCCATACCAAGCAATCATGCTTCCTCCAATGGCCGAAGTAATATGATCGTAACCCGGAGCAATATCAGTAACTAGAGGCCCTAATGTATAAAATGGTGCATCGTGACAAAGACGTTGTTGCTCTTCCATATTCTTTTTAATCAGGTGCATTGGCACGTGACCTGGTCCTTCAATAATTACTTGTACATGATGTTTCCAAGCTACTTTGGTTAATTCGCCTAATACCTTAAGCTCACCAAATTGCGCTCTATCGTTGGCATCGTGTATACTTCCTGGGCGCATGGCATCTCCTAAAGAAACGGCCACATCGTATTTATTTAATATCTCACAAATCTCTTCGAAATGTGTATAAGTAAAGTTCTCTTTTTCATGAGCAGTACACCATTTGGCCATTATAGATCCACCACGTGAAACTATGCCTGTTGTTCTTTCAAGGGAAGTACCAACTAAGTCTTTCAATATCCCTGCATGGATGGTAAAATAGTCAACTCCTTGCTCACATTGCTCAATTAGAGTATCCTTATAAATTTCCCAAGATAAGTCTTCTGCAACCCCATTTACTTTTTCAAGTGCTTGGTATAAAGGTACAGTTCCCATTGGTACGGGAGAATTACGGATAATCCACTCACGTGTTTCGTGAATATTTTGTCCAGTACTCAAATCCATAATAGTATCTGCTCCCCAACGGAAAGCCCAAACTGCCTTTTCAACTTCCTCGCCAATACTTGATGTAGTTGGTGAGTTACCTATATTGGCATTAATTTTCACCAAGAAGTTTTTACCAATAATCATTGGCTCTGCTTCGGGGTGATTGATGTTACCCGGAAGAATTGCTCTACCTGCAGCTATTTCATCACGTACAAATTCAGGTGTAATAAAATCAGTGTGAGGCTCAATTCCATTGGCTTTGTAATACTCTTCGCACTTCTGATTTTCACGGATAGCTACATACTCCATTTCTGGCGTAATAATCCCTTGTTTGGCGTAGTAATATTGCGTAACAACTTTGCCTTCTTTTGCTCTAAAAGGCTTGGTGCGATGGTGCTCAAAGCGGATGTTATCCAATTCCTTATCTTCAAGGCGAGCTTTGCCGTATTCTGATGTTTTTTCTTCCAATACATCAACATCTCCTCGTCCTAAAATCCACTCTTCCTTAATTTTAGGAAGCCCTTTGTTAAGGTCTATCTGATAATTTTGATCGGTATAAGGACCTGTAGTATCATATACTGTTATTGGTGTATTTGACGTTCTGTTACCATCTGCATCTTTAGTTGATGACAAACGGATTTCACGCATTGGTACAAGAATATTATGAATTTTTCCTGGTACAAATATCTTTTTTGATTTTGGAAAGGAACCGGTAGTTACCTTTAGAATTTCTTTAGTATCCATTATTTTGTTTGTAGGTACGTTATTTTCTTAATAGTGGTTAGTTTTTAGTCAGAAGTCTGTAGTGGAGGACTATTGAATTATCCACCTTTAGTGGCAGAAATAATCAGAACTTCATCGTTCTCTTTAAGAGATGTTGATTGCCAATTTTGTTGCTGCACAATTGCGTTATTTACAGCAATAGCCAATCCTTTAGTTTGGAGATTGAGCGTAGTGATAACATCCGAAAGTAATGCTCCATCAGAAACATTATTCTTTTCATCGTTAATAAAAATTACCATAATACTTTATTTAAAATATATGGTACCCGCAAAAAATATCTGAGTAAATCATAATCCCTTCGCAGCATTACCTGCGCAGGTTCTATGGGTATAATCTCAGCCCGTTTTATTAAGGCACCCCGTTAAAATCGATGACAAATATAGAAAATAATATAGTGTAAAAACTACAGCTTAGTATGTTTTATAACCATTTGTCGAGCAAGCTAGAGAGGAGTTCCATTTTAACAGGTTTACCAATGTAATCATCCATTCCTGCATTAATACAAATTTCTCGGTCTCCTTTCATAGCATTGGCTGTCATTGCAATTATTGGAGTTTTCACCCCTCGCTTACGCAACTCTTTTGTAGCATCAAGTCCATTCATTATTGGCATTTGAATATCCATAAGTAATAGGTCGTAGTCATTATCACCATCGCAAACCATATCTACACCCTCTTTACCATTATTGGCAATTGAAATTCTCAAATCCAACTTTGATAGCATCTTTTGAGCAATTTTTTGATTAATCAAGTTATCCTCAATTAATAATACTTTTTTATCTTTTACCCTCTCTTCAAATGATACTTTATCAAGCGATTCAGTACTTACTTCATTTCTAAACAAATCATCAATTGAGTTGAATAACATAGTGTGTTTCAATGGTTTCTTTATTAGTTTATCTATCCTTTTTTCTTCCCAAACTGTTTTCCAATTATTATCAGAACTAAATATTATAATTTTTAGTTTAGGATAATTAGCATTCAGGTTACTTAAAAATACATCACCATCATTGCTAAACACATGCGCATCAATAAGTACCAAATTATATTTATTGGTCTTTATTGTTTCAAGAGCAGATTCTTCATCACTGCAAATATCCGATGATAATCCCCAATTGTTTAATGCCTTAACCAACAGCAACACATTGGTTTTATGATTATCAACAACCAAGGCATTAATGTTATTAAATCTATTGAGGTATTGCTCTTCTCCATCCTGATTTTTTTCGATTGCGAATGGCAATGTAAAGTGAAATATAGATCCTGGATTTTCTGAACTCAAAGCAAAATTAGGATTTGGACTCTCCGCCCAAATCTGACCACCCATTAATTCAATAAGCATCTTTGAAATACTTGTTCCTAGTCCTGTTCCACCAAACTTACGTGTAGTTGAGCCATCGGCTTGGGTAAACGATTCAAATATCTTTTCGAGTTTCTCCTTTGGAATTCCAATACCTGAATCTTCAACTGAGAAGTGTAAGGTAACTTCTGATTCAATTTGTTGTTGCATTTCAACCTTAAGAACCACTTCTCCTCCGGCAGTAAATTTAACTGAATTGCTTAATAAATTAATAAGGACTTGTATAATACGACTCTCATCACCAATTAAAATATTTGGAATGGTTTGCTCAACAGAACTAATTAACTCAATACCTTTTTCATTGGTTTTAAAGGAAATTTGATCGATTAAATAGTCAATTGTAGAACGAATATTAAACGGAAATGGCTCAATATTCATTTTACCAGCTTCGATTTTCGAGAAATCTAAAATATCATTAATAATATTCAGAAGATTCTCACACGAGCGACTAATGATATTTATAATATTACTCTGTTCCCCAGTTAAAGGCGTAACAGCAAGTAATTCAGTTGCTCCAATCATGCCATTCATTGGAGTACGAATTTCGTGACTCATGTTAGCCAAGAATTCTGATTTTGCTTTGTTGGCTTCTGCCTCTTTTTGTTGTACCTCCTTTTGAGCACTTATATCCATAAATGCCTCAAGGTAAACCTCATCATTATTAAGCTTTATCGGTATAATATTCTTAAGAATCGACCTAGAAACATTATTCTCTTTTACATGAATGGTTTCTTCTAAAACAGAAATTACTACATGCGTAGATGGATTAGAAACCAATTCTTCTTTTTGGGTAATAAAGACTTCTGAATAGTTGGAATCTTTCATACCTTCAATAACTTCCTCTTGATTACTATACCCCATTATTGAGGCAGCGGTATCATTAGCTTGAATAATAGACCTATCCTTATTAACAATTAATATCCCTACAGGTAAGTTATCGATAATTGTTTTCATTGAATCTATCGATTCCTCTAAGGATTCCGTAAGGTTTCTTTTTTCAGTTATATCTTCTTTTATGGCAATAAAACTTGAGATTGTATTACGCTGATTCATTACCGGAGAAATCAATACTTTCTCCCAATATGAGGCTCCATCTTTGCGTTTATTATTGATCTCTCCAACCCAAATATTTCCTTCTTGTATAGTTTGCCACACATGAGGAGGCATAACATCTGAGCCATTTGAAATAAAATCAATTCTACCTGAATATACTTCATCTTTAAAATACCCAGTTATTTCTTCAAAGCCCTTATTCACATACTCAACATTACCTTTAGTATCAGTAATCATTATACTTATGGGACTTTGTTCCACCGCTTGAAGCAACTTATTGTTACTTTCTTCTGCCTTTCTTCGGTTTATGATAACTTTTTTAATTTGGATAATAAGTAAATAAGTTAACAGTATCGCTGCAAGAGAAAATATAAATAAACTCAGGTATTTTATTTTTGTATACCTTTTCTCTTTTTCAATAAAGGTATTACTTAACTCCAGTACATTTTTACTTATATCGTAAGATATTTTATTTTCTATTTCACTAATACGTTGAAATAAACTTTCAGATTGCTTTACATAAAATTCAACCGTTTGATGATACTCATCAATTTCCATTGTTAGCTCAATAAGATTAGGTTCTATAAGGGCTCCTATTTTATTCGAAAGAAGTTTTATATCTCGTAGTTTAGGTAATAATTCTCTAATCTCAGATATGGTTCCTAGGAATTCATCTTCGTTATGCTCTGATATGATAGTAATATTCTCTTGCTCTTGTAAATTAACGGGGATTTCTGTTATCAAGGTTCCTCCTTCGTCAAGAATATCAATAATATTATAACACTCGTGGATAAGCTTTTGAATAGAGTTTTGTGTGTTGGTTAGTTTTTGAGGATGTTTGATACTTGCAAAATCTTTAAAATGAAGATTTAGCAACAATATATTCTTATTTAAGACACGCTCAATTTGTTGTTTTTGCTTTTGATTCTGAATTACATTTCTGTAGGTATCAATATACGTTTTATCAAAATATGACTCAACAACAATAATAGTGATAATGGTAAGCAAGAAGATCCCTAAAAGCATATATAGCTTTAAGACAATAGGTTCTCCAAAAATTTTCTTATTTTTTTTAGCTTTAAATGGATTTATCACAGTTTGTTTTTTATAAGGCTTTTACTAGCTCAATATTAATATAATTTAACTAATTAAGCATTAAAAAACAATCGACTTCTGTTGAGTAACGCCATATTTTTTAAAAATTATTCTAGCTCTTTCTCCTGCTATATAGTTAAGGAAAACTTCGGCAAGATGAATATTCTTAACAGACGATAAAAGACCTACATAAACCTCCGGTGGCGATTCATCACTTTTAGGTATTGCTATAATATCTAGTTCTGATGCATAAATATTGCTATAAATATCGCTTCTCCAGCTAATAGCCACTTGTGCTTGTTTATCGTAAACACTTTTAATAAGCCCTCTTGAATCAACTGATAAGGAAACTACATTATCTAAAAGGTTATTATAAACGTCCTCGTTATTCAGTATTTTTTGTGTTTCGTAACCCAATGAGCTTGTTTCAGGGTTTGCGATAATTATAGCTCTATTATTAGCTATTAAAGACTTTAAATCGCCACTATATTGATTAGGGTTATGCCTCTCCACCATTAAAACAATAGGATTATAGCCAATAAATACAGAGTCGGTAATTAAAATATTATGTTTTTCTCTTAAAGCTGTAAAACCATTTTTAGATCCTGGCATATATAAATCTCCTTTAAGGGAATATTGAATTAAACTAATCAGATTTTGAGAACAGTCATTATGAATAATTATTTCGCAATTCCAGATGTCTTCAAATTCACTTTTAAGTTCCAATAAAGGTTGCACCATAGAATTTTCGCAATAGATCAACAACTCCTCTGGTTCATCAGAAACTGATTGTTCTTTGCTAATTCTTTTACAATGAATTGTAAATAAAAGTACGACAACTATGCCGGTTATATATCTCACAAGCTTACATTTTACTATTGCAGTTAAATTAACTACATAATCAAATGCAAGTTACGACAGAAATGAGCAGAAGAACACAGATTTTATCATTATAAACCTACCATTAATCAAATACAATTACCCTTTAAGTAGGTATTTACGAACCCATGGGGGAACAATGATGGCGCCAATCAATAAATATGGATAGTAACTAATAGTACGCCACAGAAAAGCCATTGCAGTTCCTGTTCCGTCTGGAATATAACCTTGTAAGAATTCTTTAAATACATACTCGGCAAAACCGCTACCTCCTGGCGTTGGGCTAACTAACATCATTATCCACATAATTAGTTGCTTACCAAATACAAGAATATGGTTGGATAAATCGAGGTACTTTATACCGAAAACAGCAATAATGAGTGTATTTACAATCCAGTAACGCGACACCCAACTTATTGAGGTAGCCATAAACGCTTTTAACCATTCTTTTAATGGCCACTTTTTAAACTCTGTAGACGTTAGGATTAACTCATTGCCAACATTATTGGCTTCAGGGCGCCACTTACGAATAATTGGAAGTTTAAACACCCAAAGCAAAAATGACTTTAGTCCTCGCGGATTTAAGAATAATCCGTAAGCAATAAATAAAGTATAGAGTACCTTTAAACCATAGCCCGTTAATGAGAATAGTAGAAACTGATTTTTATACCATACTATGCTGCTGACCTCTGAAGCACCAAAGGCAAAAATATCACTTCTACCTATAAATAATATTACCATTGGAAAGGCTAATACGAAAAATAGTTCATCCAAAAAAGAAGTCACCATAACAATGCCTGTACTCCTGCCCAACTTAATGCCTGCTTTGTTCAAAAAGAATATAGCAACACTAGTACCACCAATGGCGGATGGTGTGATTGCGGAAGTAAACTCCCAAAGCATTATAATTTGAAATGATTTACGCCAATTTAAAAGACCTCCTGATAAAAGTCGGATACGAATAATATATCCAAAATCGCGAACCACCATCAATAAAATAGAGATAAAAACCCATAGGAATGTACTACTGGTAACCTTAATGGCGCTTAAACTACCTGGTTCATACTCTTGATACAGCATGTAAGCAGAAATACAAAGACCTATTAAGATGGGCCAAATGACTCTTGAGGGTCGTATGCTACGAATTATTTTTGCTGAATTGTCTTTATCTTTCATGGATTACTGGATCGCACTTTGGTTTATAAATCTATGAAATAATACTGATATAAACTTATGATTGATTTCTAATCATTTTATCAATTAGATTTACATTCCATATTCTTTCTGCATTTCTACCAATTACCCAGAAAGATAAGGCAAGTATGATGAAAAAGATTGATTTATGGGTGAGATCCCAGAAATATTCAAAATAACGTGTATATAAATTAATCAATAGAAAAGTTATTCCGAAGCTCCGAGTTAAAACATCGCCATTTTTTAAACCAATTAGAATGGCAGCAATACTTGAAATACCAAATATTACAGCCCACGATAACAATTCTATTTGTTTTATCTGATGCCAACTTTCTATATCAGGCGTATTTCCAAAGATAGATAAGATCCATAAGGATATAAAAAAGTAAGATAAGCCGATTGTATAAGTATCCTTTTTTAGAGGCTTTAACAATTTGGAATAGTTGAACAGATAACTTAACGATGCTAAGACTAAACCAAAAATCACAAACCTTAAAGGATAATTCATACCCAAATAGTAAGCGCCCCATTCTGAGACGTATCCTGTTTCTGTGCCAAACCAAGCTCCTAGGGATAATAGAGAAAAAATCCAAACAAGATTGGAAGGAAAACTAACTCCGATTATTGCATATATAGTGGTGCCTAGTAAAAATAGAATTGAAAAATGACCACTACCATTATCTAATGCATTTCCTAAAAATGTAATTGCAGTTGCAGTTGATAAAACCGCTAACATAATTACAAACTCATTGCTAAAAATCTTATGTGGATTTTTTAGTCGTACCTTATATGCCCAAGCATAAAAGCCAAGTGCAGCAAACGCAAAAAAGATACTAAACGCTAAATCTGATGCTTTAAATAATTGCTCAATGAATTTAAGTAGAAAACTATCGGCAAAAACGGAGCTAATTGAAATAACTATGCAAATAATGGATATTAAAAAGGAATATCCAGCTAACTTTTTCCAATTAAACGATTTTACCTCTAGCGTATCACTGAGTTGTCCTTTAGTTTTTTCATCGATTAAATTATGCGTGTGCCAATTGTCAATTAGTTGAGCTATTAGTTTGCCCTGATTTTTATTAAGCTGTACTTTCATAAATCAGAATTGAGTGATTATAGGTTGATGAACAAAAATAGGAATTATTGATTAAGCCATTCAACTATTGCGGATTATCTGCTTTACGCGCCGCAAACAATAGAACTCCTAAAGCAACTAAACCTAATAATGCTATTACTGAATAAGTATTAAATAGTTTAAATGAATAACTAAATAATAAGGGACCAAGAGCACTTGAAAAAACAATCATTTGCATATATACGCCAGAAATAGCACCTAAATGCTTACGGCCATAAAAACGCGGCCAAGTAACTGCAGTAAGTACAGCAAACACACCACCCATTAATCCGGCTCCCAATACTAACATATAATATCCTAGTGAGGTATTTAAAATACCAACGCCAACTGAGGTAACAATTCCGGCAATGATCATTAAAAACAATAGTTTCTTCAATTTAATTACATCACTCAGGGCATTAAAAATGATTGATGTAACAACAGAAAGTATTGATATGGGAACGAAAATAGAGAGTGCTTCAACTTTTGTTAAGCCAGCACTTTTAAAAATAGAAACAATATGAAAAGTTAAGCCCGTTATGAAATAACCATTAAATGATAACATTAAACTATACACCCAAAATGCACGTGTTTTAAGTGCTTCCTTTTTCGTAAAATCAACAGTAAGCTTGTTTGCTCCATCAGCATTACTCTTCTTGAGCCAATTCCCATCGGGTTTTAAACCCATTGATTCCGGTGAATCTCTGTAGAAAATCGCAATTAAAATGGCCATAACAAAAAGTAATATACTCATATTAGACCACGCTTGCTGCCACCCACCATGTTCAATTAGCATATTAATCCATAAGGGAGAAATAGAAAATCCCAAAGAAACAGCCACTGCACTTATGGCATTAACTCTTCCTCTATACTGATCAAACCAAAGCATAATCATGTTACGCGAAGCCATAGTTAGAATTCCTTGGCCTGTAAACCGGAGTAAAAAGAAACAAAATAAAATAACCGCAAATGGCACTATCCAAGTGGCCTCGCTTCCTTGCAAGCTACTACTTATTACCGCCGACTTAGAACTTAAAAACAAGGCTACAGACAAACCCATGGCAGCACCAAAGGCTACCCTTCGTGCACCATACTTATCGAACCATTTACCTGCATATCCTAGTAAAAATGAACTCAAGATAGTTCCAATTGTATAGGCCCAACTAAACTGATTTCGAGTTAAGCCAAGTGCATCCTTAACGGGATCGGTAAAAGTGCTCACTCCCATGGTTTGGCCTGGTATACTTGCCCAAATACCGAGCGTACCCATAATCACTATGACAATTCCGTAGAAAAAGGTAGATTTATTGTTCTTCATCTTAAGTTTCTTTATTTCAAGCACTCAAAGATATACATAAAACACAATGTACAATTCGGTAATATCTTGCCGAATTAATAAAGCTTAACTTTTAATTAATATACTGTGTTGAAATACTTTTCTATTTTCGCTGCTTCAATGAAAAACATAAATAATATGAAAACTCTAGTTATTGCATATGCAGTTATATGCATCAGCTTATTAGCCTCATGCAACTCATCAAGTAATAAAAAAGCGAGTGACAAATGCTGTAAAAAGGAAGAAACCGCTTGTTGTAAAAAGGAAAAAGATACTTATTGCTCATCTGACAAAGTGGCCTTTTACCCTGAAATTGAAAGTTATATCAATACTATTGTAGCTGATTTTGATAAAATTAGCGAAGAGCGCAAAGAAACTTTAAAGCAGTTAGCTGCTAAAATTACTGAAAACCCTGAAGCTGCTAACCTTACATTCATCTGTACACATAATTCACGCCGAAGTCATATGAGTCAATTATGGGCACAAACTGCAGCTGCTTATTATGGAATCGAAAATGTGAATTGTTACTCAGGAGGTACAGAGGCAACAGCATTTAACCCAAGAGCTATTAAAGCAATGCGTAAAGCTGGAATGCATATTGAGCAGACTGACGAAAATACAAACCCATTGTATTTAGCCAGCTATGCTAAAACTGCAAATCCTATTAAGGCTTTCAGCAAAAAATACGACGATAAAATGAACCCAAGCTCTAATTTTATTGCGGTTATGACTTGCTCACATGCTGATGAATCTTGCCCAGTGGTACTTGGCGCCGACGACAGAATTGCGGTAACTTACGTTGATCCTAAGGAAGCTGACAATACACCAGCCGAAGAATCTCGTTACGACGAGAGATGTCAACAAATTGCGACAGAAATGTTTTATGCCTTTTCTCAAGTAAAAAGCTAGTCACAAAAAAGTTGGCTAAAATGGGCTAAACCTTAGTCCTTATTTATACACTTTGCACCTTTTCTAGGTAAAGGCTTTGGTATTGGCTCGCATTTAAGCCATATCTATTACAGATTAAACTCAGACCAAACTCACGTTAACGTGAGTTTGGTCTGAGTTTAACTTGTGTTTAATACGAGCCAACCATAAACATTACTCGACTAAATCTTTAGGCAAGTACATTGATTTACACCATCCCCCTCCATCTTCATCTACTGCAACTTTTATTTTTAGCATCGTTAAGGATTATTCTCTTACAAAATTCTAACACAATTCTCACATAAGTCACTCAAACCGTGAGTAAAAGCGATAAAAGTCATAATCTAAGCAAAAGGAAGCTCTTATTTTTGCCCCGCATTAATACGAATACTGAATGGAATCCTTAAAGGAATTATATAAAATTGGCTTGGGCCCATCAAGCAGTCACACAATGGGGCCACACAACGCCTCGAATGCTTTTTTAGAGCGTCACCCCAATGCAGCTAAATATGAAATTACCCTGTATGGTAGTTTGGCAGCCACAGGTAAAGGTCACCTAACAGGTGTAACCATTGAGCGTGTTTTTAAGGATAAAAACATGGAATTGATATGGAAACCTGAGGAGTTTTTACCCAAGCACCCAAATGCTATGCGCATTATAGCCTATGATGATGACCTGAATGTACTTGAAAATTGGGTTGCCTATAGCGTAGGCGGTGGGACTATTATTGATGATTCGAATGAAACATCAACTCCAAAAGTTTATGAACTAAGCACCATGGATGATATTTTGCAATGGTGCGAAGATAACAAGAAAGAACTGTGGGAATATGTAGAGTATTCTGAGGGACCTGAGATTTGGGATTTCTTAGCTGAAGTTTGGAGTGTAATGAAAAACGCCATCAAACAAGGCATTAAAACAGGAGGTGTTTTGCCTGGAGGTCTTGACCTAGAGCGTAAGGCCAAAAAGTATATGCTAAAGGCGAAGACATATTCGGGCCCCATTAAAAAACGTGCGATGTTATACGCCTACGCATTAGCTGTTTCTGAAGAAAATGCGGGAGGTGGCATTGTAGTTACAGCCCCAACTTGCGGTGCATGTGGTGTTTTACCTGCAATTTTGTACCATCATAAAAAAATATACAAATACAGTAAAGAAGATATTTTGCACGCTCTAGCCACTGCTGGTCTAATAGGCAATGTGGTAAAAACCAATGCCTCTATCTCAGGTGCTGAAGTGGGTTGTCAGGGAGAGGTTGGTGTTGCTTGTGCAATGGCTTCAGGTGCATCAACTCAACTACACGGAGGAACTATTTATCAGGTTGAATATTCGGCAGAAATGGGATTAGAGCACCACTTGGGCTTAACCTGTGACCCAATTTTAGGATTGGTTCAGATACCATGTATTGAGCGCAATGTTTTTGCAGCAGCTCGAGCCTTAAATCATAATGCCTTTGCCTTAATGAGTGATGGCCGCCATCGCATTAGTTTTGATGAGGTTACCGAAACAATGATGAAAACGGGGAAAGCCTTACCAAACACCTACAAAGAAACTTCGTTAGGGGGATTGGCTACTCTTGATAGCTTTGTACTACGCAAATAAAAATAACATTGCAGAAATACAGTTTCTTAATTGTATTTCTGCAATCAAATAAATTGCTTGAATCATCAATTAAATAGTCTTTTCATAGAACTTTATGACATAATCTGAGTATTATAGATTCATCACAGTTAAATGAAAAAAACGCTATTCTATATAATATTAGTACTGATCGTCCTTTCTTGTAAATCAAAGAAGGAAATAGTACAAGTGGTGCCCCAGATCAAAGCACCTACTTTTCCTAAAGAAGGAATCAACCATTTTATTGATTCAACGCTTCAAGTAAGCACGGATAGCAACTTCATTCAGTTATATCGATATAGCAATAATCAGTTTATTTGGAAAAACGACTCCTCGGTTGAGCATGCTTTAAAATGGATTTCAGAAGCTCGTTATCATGGGCTCAATGCGCAAGAGTATCAATTAGATTCCTTACACAATATTTGGAACAAACTTGAACTAAGCGATAGCAATTTTATAGTTAATCGTGCTTCTTTCGATTATAGCTTAACCACTGCCGTTCAGAGTTTAGGAAGAGATATCCGCTACGGAAAACTAAATGCCGAAGCATATTATAAATCCTGGAATTTCAATAAACCCGAGAGTTATTCTGATTCAACATGGATTGATTTGGTTGTTAATAACAAGACTTCAGAACTGAATCTGTTTTTTTCGCCCAAGCATAAATTGTATCATCACATATACGCTGAACTAAAGGATTTATTGAATCAACCAGAAGGGGAAACCATCCAGATTGTTGATCCTAAATTTACACTCCGCCAAGGAGATTCTAACCGTTATGTTTTACCCATAAAACAACGTTTATTAAATATAGATACGAGTAAGTACCTTATGGCCTTTGATGCTGAACTACACAATGCTGTTGTTTTATTTCAGCAAAAACATGGTTTAACGGCAGATGGCATTATTGGTAAAAACACCTACTATTACCTCAATTGGGATAAACAAAAACATATTGAAATATTATTGGCTAATCAGGAAAAACTCAGGTGGATACCTGCTCAACAATTGGACGATGGCGTTGTGGTAAACATCCCCTCAATGCAATTAAATATCTATAGGGCAGATAGTTTATTCTCGACCAGACGTGTTGTGGTTGGAAAATACAATAACCAGACTCCTATTTTAAGATCCAGATTATCTTATATCGTATTTAATCCGTGTTGGACCGTTCCGTACTCAATAGCATCCAAGAGCATGCTACCGCGTTTAAAAAAGGATAGCTTATATCTGCAAAAGCATAATATGTTTATCTCGCAAGGAGGTAAAGAAGTTATGGCAGATAGTGTAGACTTTAATCAGTATAATAGCACAAACTTCCCATTCACCATATTTCAACGGACAGATGTTAACAATGCTTTAGGTGCTGTTAAATTTATGTTTCACAATAACTATTCGGTTTATTTACACGATACACCGAGCAAAAGACTATTTAGCAGAGATATTCGCGCTTTTAGTCATGGATGTGTAAGAGTGCAGAATGCCAAACAAATGGCGGAAGAGCTTTTATTTGATATTGATGGACAGACTGTACCACATAGTTATTACTACAAAAAAGGATTCCCTGTAAAGGTGCATCTTAAAAATAGATTGATGCTTAATCTAGTTTATTTTACTTGCTGGTATGATGAAAGTGATAAACAACTAAAATATTACAAAGATATTTATGGTAAAGATTATAAGATAATCCGGGATCTTAATTTAGATTTTTAAAAGCTTATAAATGTCCTTTATCTTTATTGCCCCACGGAATCAGATATTCTAATTTATAAGAGAATCCTAGATTAACCGCATTAGACCCTTTACCGTATCCAGGTACTCTGTATGGTACTAGTAATTCTTCGTTATCAGTGTAAACCTTTCCTCTTACACGAATAAACCAACTCATATAAAAGTTATTTACAATTTGAGTTCGTAAACCAAAGGTAAACTCTAACCAATGCGTGCTTACACCATACTTTGAAAATGAGGTTTCATAGTGCCCCCAATAATCATCTCTGATAATTACAGAAGGACTTTCGTGGTTCTGAAAAGCATAACCATAACTCAACCCAAATAGTATGTTGTCGTTGTTTCCGGGTTCATCTACTATAAAAATATCGTAATCAAACCCTACTCTGGCATAGAAACCGCTAGAGTTATATGAATATGGTTTATCCTCAAATCCCTTATTTGGATCATTTATATCCGCTAAATTATTATCAAAACTCACGTTCTCATATCCAAGTTCGCCAACAATAAACATACGTTTTTTAAAGTTGGTTCTCACTCCTATTTCTGCCCCCAGAGTTCCCGGATCAATTGCTGGCATCAGAAACCTTGAGATATCCATATTAATGGCAGTACCTCTTCGCTTATGCGGATAAATCTTTTTTTCTTTTGGTTCACGAGGAGTTCCTTCCTCCTCATTTTGCATCATGCGCTCAGTGGTTTGCTCTGTTCTATCACCCGTGTAATCTTGCGCAAAAAGAAGATTAGAAGTTGTTATATAAAAAATACTAATCAATATATATCTTAACATTTTCTGTTCCTTTATTGTAACTAACCTCTTTATCTGCTACCTCAACTTCGGCAATATATTTTGTATTGGTAAAATCAACACTCTCAATAGTAAAGTGAAAGATAAAACCACATTCTTCTGAAACATAGGCCAATTCTTTTGTATGATGGAAAGTCACTGTTTCTCCTATACCATCTTTAAACAATTCAAACACTGTTGAATCAGTTTCCATTGAAAGTGGCAAAAATATACTATTCGTACTAGTCTCAGCACGGCTAGAATCAATCCTAGGATATCTACCTTCAACCCGCATGTTAATTGTAGTTTGCGTTGAGGTACTATCCAAATAAAATCCTGTTGTAGCAGACATTTGGCCCGATAAGCAAATATCATCACTCCCAGTACAGCCTACTCCCAGTAAAACTAAGACAACTATAATTATACTAATAACGTTGAATTTCATGATAATAACTTAATTAATTCGCCATATATTCTGCGGCTCATTACTTTTTACAAAGTAAACCTGATAACATAAATATGAAGGCTAATTATTAATAATTTCTACAAAAATAAACCCTAAACTTAGAATTACAGCCTCAAGTCTAATTATTTTAATATAATTGATAAAAAACAAGCTGATTTTATATAACAAAAGCCAATTACCTAAGGTAACTGGCTTTTATTTATTGTTGTATTTAAAAGTTACTCAACCTGAATATTTATAGTTTTTATAATTTTATCAGAAGCTGTACCAATCAATAATTGATATGCACCGCTTTCGAGATTCCAGTCACGTTGTGTTTCATCATAGAAGGCAAATGCGTTTACATCAATATTAAAATCTACTTTTTTAGATTGACCTGCATTTAAGCCCACCTTTTCAAAAGACTTTAACTCCTTTATTGGTCGCATTACTGATGATTCTTTATCGTGCACATAAATCTGAATTACCTCCGCACCATCAACTTTTCCGGTATTTGTAATCTCTACGGATAGTTGAATGCTATCTCCTTTTTTATAGTTGGTTATTGCTACAGCAGCATTGTTCACCTTAAAACTCGTATAAGACAAACCATGACCAAAGGCGTATAGAGGTTTAATATTCTTTGTATCGTGCCAACGGTAACCTACTAATATATCTTCTTTATACACCTGATCTGTACCATCGCCAGGATAAGATAATTCGTCGAAGGCATGCGCACCATTATCTTCTAACTTAACAGGAAATGAGAAAGGTAATTTACCCGATGGATTAACATCACCCGAAAGTACATCAGCTAAAGCATAACCAGCCTCACTGCCTAAGTACCAAGCCTGAACAATGGCTTTGGCTTTTGATTGCCAAGGCATAGCTACCGCATTACCACTTACTAAAACCACAGCCACATTTTTATTTACAGCCATTATATCAGCTAGTAATTCATCTTGCCCAAATGGCAGATTTAATCCTTTACGGTCTCCATTTTCACAATCTTGCTCATGACTTTTATTTAGTCCTCCTACGAACAAAACGATATCCGCATTCTTTGCTACATCAACAGCAGCTTGCTGTAATGAGTCAGCATCTAAACCTGATGGAATTACATTATCATAAACTGATGGTCCAGAGGCATAACCCATGGCGTGCACCACATTGGCATTGGTAAAGCGTTCCTCGATACCTTGAAGCGGAGATATTTCATGCACTGTTTTTAGCTCCGAAGATCCTCCTCCTACTGTCATCATGCGAGTAGCATTTTCTCCAATAACTGCAATGGTTTGCTTAGTTTCAGGATTAATTGGTAAGAATGATTTACTATTCTTTAACAGGATGATACCTTCTTGTGCCACCTCACGCGCTACTTGAAAATGCTCTGCATTGGCTTTTTTACCAAACGGACGTGTTTTATCCATATTGGTACGGTACATCAATCGTAAAATACGACGTACCTTATCATCAACAACACTTTCATCTATCTCTCCATTTTTTATCATTTCTAAAAATGGTTTTGCCAGATAGTAGTAATCGTAAGCATTTTCTTTTGAGGTGGTAAGTCCGTCGGTACCTGTACCCATTTCAATATCCAATCCGTTTAAAGCGGCTTCTTTGGTATCATGAGCACTACCCCAATCGGTTACTACAACACCATCAAATCCCCAATCTCCTTTTAAAATTTGTTTTATTAATACTTCATGATGGCTTGTGTGCTGCCCATTGTATTTATTGTATGCGCCCATTACTGACCACACATCACCTTCTTCAACAGCTGCTTTAAAAGCAGGTAAATAAATTTCGTGTAAGGCTCTATCGCTTAATTGCACATTGATATGAGAACGCCAAATTTCTTGATTATTTAGCACATAATGCTTAACACAGGCGGCAACCCCATTGGTTTGAACACCTTGGATATAAGGAACCGACATAATTGAAGCTAAGTATGGATCTTCGCCCATATACTCGAAGTTACGACCATTTAAAGGTGTACGATAAATATTAACCCCAGGCCCCAATAAAATATCCTTTTTACGATAGCGTGCTTCTTCGCCCACTGCAACGCCATACTTATGTGCCAAAGCAGGATTAAAGGTAGATGCCAAAGCCGTTAATGCCGGAAAAGCAGTACACGAATCATTCGTCCATCCTGCATATGACCAGCTATCCCATTCAATTTCTGCTCTTACGCCATGCGGACCATCCGACATCCATATTTCAGGAATTCCTAATCTCTCAACACCGGGCGAACTAAACTTTGATTGTGCATGGCACATTTTTACTTTCTCCTCAAGGCTTAATTGATCAATAATCTGATCAATTTGCTTTTCTACCGCTTCTTCCTGAGCAAAAATAAAGCTTACATTCGCTGAAAGCATCAGAACCAAAACAAGGAATAACTGTTTCATAATTTTACAATTTTATTTGTTTACCAATTAGGAGCCTAATATAGTAATTAACCGTTTTATTTTGCTTAGTTGCAAAGTACCTAAGAGAAGCAAACCACAACTACTGACCTGCTGTACCTTAACTACTCTATTGAACCATTTTTTAGTATACCTTATAGAAATATGTATAAGTGCGATTTTAACCCTAATAGAGAATTCCAAAAAAAAGAAATCTCGATGTAACACTTTTATAGTTTTACGTGTCTAAGTAATAATTATCATGGATATTCACATTTGACTTTACTTATATTTGCAGTATATTATAAATCAGTCATAAAACATTATCAACACACTATAAATTCAAGCCGTTATTACTTAATAATTCAACAATCAAAAGCAATTTAAATGTTAAACAGTAAGTACTTAAGCATACTGACCTTATTTTTATTAGGTGTATGCATTCAATCGAAAGCCCAAAAAATTGAATTTACAGAATTTGATTTAGACAATGGATTACATGTTATTTTACATCAAGATAACTCTACGCCTATTGTAACCGTTTCAATCATGTATGATGTTGGTTCTAAAAACGAAGATCCTGAATTAACAGGATTTGCACACTTTTTCGAACACCTGATGTTTGAAGGAACCGAGAATATTGAAAGAGGAGAATATTCTAAGTATGTTGAAAAAGCAGGTGGTACTCTAAACGCCAACACCAACCAAGATAGAACTTATTATTACGAAATATTACCATCGAACCAATTAGAGTTAGGTTTATGGCTTGAGTCTGAAAGATTGTTACACGCAGTTGTTGATTCAATAGGTATTGCTACTCAAAAACGTGTAGTGGCTGAAGAAAAAAAGCAGCGTTACGATAATTCTCCATACGGTGATTTATTAATGAATGTAATGGATTTAGCATACGATAAACATCCTTATAGATGGACTGCCATTGGTGATGTGGTAAAATTAATGGATGCTAAGGATCAGGATTTCGTTGACTTTTACAAAACCTATTATGTACCTAACAATGCTTGTTTAGTTATTGCTGGAGATATCAATAAAGAAGAGGCCACTAAAATGGTAAACGATTATTTTGGTGATATACCGAGAGGCACTAGAGAAATGTATCGTCCTACTGAATTTGATGCGCCACAAACAGCTGAAGTAAGAGATACTGTATTTGGAGCAGTTCAATTACCACTATTATTACAAGCTTACCATATACCTGGAGACGGAACGGATGATTATTATGCTATAGACATGCTTAATCAATTATTATCGGGCGGACAAAGCTCGCGTTTATACAAATCATTGGTTGACAAACAACAAATTGCATTAGAAGCTACATCGTTTAACTTAGGATTACAAGATCCTGGTTTGGCTTTAATTTATGCATTACCCAATAGCGGTATCGAGAATAAAGACTTAGAAGATGCCATGGATGCCATTGTTGCTGAAGCAAGAGATGAATTAATCTCAGAACAAGAATTTCAGAAACTACGAAATCAATTTGAGAATGATATTGTGCGCAGCAATAGTCAAATGGAAACGGTTGCCAATAACCTAGCTCGTAACTATGTGTATTACAACAATACCAACCTAGTTAACGAAAAGTTAGATAAATATATGTCTGTTAGCCGAGAGGATATACAACGAGTAGCGAAAAAGTATTTTACCAAAGAGAACAGAGTGGTACTTTACTATCTACCAAACTCTGCAAAAGAAGTCAATTAATTATATCCTTAACTAAAGAAAAGATAGATAATGAAAAAATTAAGCATATTATTATTGGCGCTTTTGTCAGTAATTTCAATTCAAGCACAAATAGATAGAACAAGTGCTCCCAAAGCAGGAGTAGCTACTAAATTAAACTTAGGTGAGTACACCAAGTTTGAGTTAAAAAACGGACTGAAGGTAATTGTGGTTGAAAACCATAAACTACCGGTTGTTTCTTATACTTTATCCTTAGATATCGATCCGATTTACGAAGGTGATAAGGCCGGATATATTGGCTTTGCTGGAGATTTATTAGGTACAGGTACTACAACTTTAAGTAAAGATCAGATTGACGAGAAAATTGATTTCATTGGTGCATCAATAAGTACTAGTGGAAATGGAATTTATGCAAGCTCGTTAAAGAAGCACTCTGAAGAAACATTGGCTTTAATGACGGATATACTTTACAATCCTTCTTTTCCTGAGGAAGAGCTTGATAAAATGGTGAAGCAAACTTTAACAGGTATTAAAAGCGATAAAGACAACCCAAAATCAATTAGCAGAAATGTGTCGCAAGCTTTAATGTTTGGCAAGGAGACTGCTTATGGCGAGGGAACTTCAGAAGAAACTATTGAAAACATCACCATAGAGGACTGCAAAAATTATTACGATACTTACTTCCGTCCTAATGTTGCCTACCTAGTTATTATAGGTGATATTACAGTTAAAGAAGCTAAGAAAATAGCCAAAAAGAACTTTGCTAAATGGGAAGCCAAAGATGTTCCTACACATGCTTTTGTTGAGCCAAAATCAATCGACAAGCCAGTTTATGCTATTGCCCATAAAGATGCGTCTACACAATCCACTATTTCAGTATCCTACCCTATCGATTTAAAACCGGGTACTCCGGATGCTTTAAAGGTAAGTGTTATGAACTCTATTTTAGGAGGAGGAAGTTTTAGCGCGCGTTTATTTCAAAACTTACGTGAAGATAAAGCCTGGACTTACGGAGCCTATTCTTCAGTTAGAAGCGATGAGCATTTAGGTACTTTCAAAGCAAGTTCTAATGTAAGAGGAACCATTACGGATAGCGCTTTTGTAGAGATTGCTTATGAAATGAATCGTATGATTGATGAACAAGTAAGCGAAGAAACTTTACAATTGGTAAAGAATTCTACAGCCGGTTCATTTGGTCGTGCTTTAGAAAGCGCCTCTACCATTGCTAGCTTTGCAGTAAATATCGATAAATACAACTTACCTGCTGATTACTACGAAACATACATGGAGCGTCTTGAGGCAATTACGGTTGATGATATTCAAGCAATGGCTGCTAAATATTTAAAGCCTGATAACGCGGTTTATTTAGCTGTAGGCGATGTTTCAGTAACCAAGCCGTTAATGGAAAAATTAGCGAATGGTGCTGAGGTAACTGAATATGATTATTACGCAAATAAAGTAGTTCGTTCAGGCGTACCTGTAGGATTAACTGCCGAAAAGGTAGTGGCTAACCATATTAAGAGTATTGGTGGAGAAGAGATTCTAGCCACAGTTAATGATGTTGCTGTACACGCCACCTTAGCAGTTCAAGGCATGGAATTAAGCATGAATACTTACCAAAAAGCACCTAATAAAATTTGTGTTGAAACCAAAATGGGCGAGAACCTATTAAGCAAGCAAGTTTATAATGGATCTGTTGGTAAAATGACTGCACAAGGTCAGGAGCAAGTATTAGAAGGTAAGATGCTTGAAACCATGAAATATCAGGCTATTTTATTTCCTGAATTAAGCTATACTGAGCAAGGATATACTTTAGAAATTACTGGTGTTGATAAAGTAGATGGTAATGATGCCTACAAGGTAATTGTTACAAACCCAATTGAAAATGCAACTACAATGTACTTTGATGCTAAAACAGGCTTAAAAGTTAAAGAAGTTAGTGTAAGCGAAATGGGATCATCAACAACTACATTTGGTGAGTATAAAGAGTTTGAAGGGATCAAGTACCCAACTAAACTAACTCAATCAATGGGACCTCAAATGATAGATGTAAATATTACTGAGGTTATCATAAACAAAGGAATTGAGGATAAGATTTTTGAGTAATTAGTACTCAAACAATAAATAATATACAAGAGGCTGTACCTTAAATGGTGCAGCCTCTTTTTAGTTTTACCTCATCGCCTATTCCTATAAAAACCTTCTGTAAGCCGCGTACGGACGGCTTACTATTGGTACGGACGGGTAAAGTATGGTACGGACGACTCCACCTTAGGTTCAAACGACTTCACTTTGGTACGGATAGTCCAACCTTGTGTTCAAATGCCTCAACCTTTAGTACGGACAACTCCACCTTGGTTCCAATTGGGTTCACCATTAGTACGGACGGTCAACAATTGGTACGGAAAATTTCAAACTTAGTGCGGACGGCATTAGCATTGAAAATTCCACTTATCAGGATAAGTAAAAAGTAAAAAGTAAAAAAGGGTGCTCAACAAGTGAACACCCTTAATGGTAGTTTTTTGATATTAGAATGATTGATATTATAGTGTAACTGAAGTAATAGAAACATTTTGTGAATCGGTTCCAACCATGATGTCGAAATCACCTGCTTCAACCACAAACTCGCCTTCGTTATTATAAAAACCTAATTCTTTCGAAGTCAATTCAAATTCCACAAGCTTTGAATCGTTTGGCGCTAACTCAAACTTCTCAAATCCTTTTAATTCTTTAATCGGACGTGCTACGCTTGCAGCTTTATCGTGAATATATAATTGAGCCACTTCTTGTCCGGCCACTTTACCGGTATTTTTAACCGTGATGCTTACTTTAACCACATCGCCATCAACTTTCGCCTTAAGGTTTGAATACTCAAAGCTTGTATAGCTTAATCCAAAACCAAATGGATACAATGGATCGTTTGACTCATCGATATAATGCGACCAGAATACTCCGTTTCCTCCTGTTGGACGACCTGTATTATAGTGATTATAATAGATAGGGCATTGAGCTACGTTGCGTGGGAAAGTCATTGGTAATTTACCCGATGGATTGTTATCGCCAAATAAAGTTTTCGCAATTGCGTTACCACTTTCTGTGCCCAATTGCCAAGTTTCAAGTATTGCTGGTATGTGTGCATCGGCCCATGGTAAAGCCAAAGGACGACCATTCATTAATACCAAAACAATATTCTGATTTACTTTATAAACTTCCTCTAATAATTCTTGCTGAACGCCTGGTAAACCAATGTTGGTACGACTACGCCCTTCTCCACTTTGGTAACCATGCTCACCCAATACCATTACAACCACCTCTGATTTACGAGCTAAAGCAATGGCTTCGGCAAATTCGCTTTTATCGGTATTGTTGATGGTAACCGGAATTTGAAAACCAACATCACCTACCGATACATCAGCACCTTTGGCATAAGTATATTTTATATTGTGATTTTTTAATCCTTCTAAAACAGAAACTGCAGTATTATCGTCAGAAGCCACACGCCAGCTACCAAGCGGGCTGGTTTTATCATTGGCCAAAGCACCAATTACAGCAATCTTCTTTTGTGATTTATCAAGCGGTAAAACTTGCTTGTCATTTTTAAGCAACACAACTGATTTAAGCGCCATATCTAAAACAGCAGCCTTATGATCTTCGTGATAGATCAATTCTTGTTCGCGTTGCTCATCGCAATATTTATAAGGATCATCGAATAAGCCTAACTCATATTTTACGGTTAATATTCTGCGTACCGCATCATCAATATCTGCTTCGTTAACTTTTCCTTCTTTCACTAGAGTGGATAGATGTTTTACGTAAGCATACGATTCCATATCCATATCCGATCCTGCATTGGCAGCTAATTCGGCAGCTTCTTTTAAATCAGCGGCAAAACCATGCGCCATCATTTCCATACAACTTCCCCAATCGGAAATTACAAAACCATTAAAGCCCCATTTCCCTTTTAAAAGGTCGCGCTGTAACCACTTGTTTCCTGTGGCTGGTACGCCATTTAAAATATTAAACGAGTTCATCACTGTTTTTACATCCGCATCAAGCGCAGCCTGGAATGGAGGGAAAATTACATTGTATAAGGTAGAAGTACCCACATCAACGGTGTTGTAATCTCTACCCGCCTCAGCAAAACCATATCCTGCAAAGTGTTTGGCACAAGCTGCAATGGTGTTATTTGCTGATAAATCATCTCCCTGAAAACCTTGAATACGTGCTACTCCGATTTTTGAGCCTAGGTAAGTATCCTCACCAGCACCTTCCATAACGCGTCCCCAACGGGCATCGCGCGAAATGTCAACCATAGGAGCAAAAGTCCAGTTGATACCCTCAGCAGCAGCTTCAGTGGCAGCTACCTGAGCCGATTTTTTAATGGCCTCTAAATCCCAACTAGCCGATTCGCCCAATGAAATAGGAGCCAATGTTTTATGACCATGAATTACATCTAAACCAAAAATCATAGGAATACCCAAACGCGATTCTTCAACGGCCATTTTTTGCATGGCACGTACTTCTTTAGCGCCACGTACATTAAGCATTGAACCTACCCATCCGTTGCGCAGATGCTCGTATTTATTTTTAGCATCACCATCAGAAGGTGCGGGACCAGTAGCATCGTAAAAACCATTGTACTGATTCATTTGACCTACCTTTTCCTCTAAGGTCATTTTAGAAAGTAGCATCTCTACTTTAGTGTTAATCTCAGCATCTTTGCTGTACCCACGATTATTTGCACTCGATGTACAACCCACTCCTAAAAGAGTGGTTGCAATCAGTCCTACATTTATTAGCGATTTAAAGTTCATATGTATCTTATTTGTTGATGTTCTTGTAAAAGTTTTGTAGCGTGTAAAACGCTTTCTTTTTATTACCAGTTTCAGATATTAACCCCTTGCGGTTCCATCCATCCTGATAAGGAATAAGTACGCGACGTGGCGAGCGGAAATCAGAAATAATCCATGGTGTAATTCCGCTAATTTGAGGAATAGCATTTAATACCGGTAATGTTTTTTCGTATAAAAGCTCCTGAAATTCTTCGCTCCAAGCCGTAAGGCTATCGCCATGATAACCCTGTAAAGCACCAGCTCCAAATTCTGAAATCACAACAGGCTTATCGATATCAATCTCCCATTTAAGGTTCTTGATATTTTCGATATCGCCCCAATACCAACCGTAATATTGGTTGAAGCTTAGTATATCTACCACATCGGCAAACTCATCTTCAATAACCATGGTATTGCCTCCAGGAACTGTACTGTGCACTTCTAAAGCCGCACTAACCAAGCGAGTGTCATCGAGCGAACGTGTTTTCTTGGCTAAATTCGATAAGAATTCTAATCGCGGTTCTGATTGTGGCGTTTCATTTGCCATAGACCATATAATAACCGATGCTCTATTTTTATCGCGGTACACCACCTCGGTTAATTGCTGCTCTGCTTTTTTATAAGTTTCGGGGTTTTCCCATTGTATTGTCCAATACACGGGGCTTTCTTCCCAAACTAACATCCCCATTTCATCGGCCAAGCGTACCATATTTTCGTTGTGCGGATAATGTGCCAAGCGCACAAAGTTACATCCCAACTCTTTGGCCCAGTTTAGATGCGTTACTGCATCCTCCATAGAATAAGCTCTGCCACCACGCATGGCGTTTTCCTCGTGAATACAGATCCCTTTTAAAAAGACTACTTCATCATTTAAAAGAATATCAGAACCACGTGTGCTTATCTGGCGAAAACCAATTTTATCGCTTATGATATCATCGCCCGATGCAAAGCTTACATCGTAAAGTTTAGGATTATCGCAACTCCAAAGGTTTAACTTTTTTGTTGGTATGGAGAATTTCACATGCCCGTTGGCATCGGTAGTAAATTCTTTATTCAGCTTAAGCTCAGGAATATTTACTGTTACTTTTGCATTGGCTTTTGTATCACCATTCAGCTGGATATATCCATTCAATAATTTATTGTTTTCTTTATCTAACTGAAGAGAATAATCTTCGATGAAAGTTTGCTCCAATTCGTAAACAGTCACATCGCGAGTGATACCGCCATAATTCCACCAATCAGTATTTAAGGTTGGTACTTCATCGGCAGCTCTTTTGTTATCCACACGTACCACAACAAAGTTATCTTTGGCATTCACTAGGTGAGTCATCTCGAAGTTGAATGGTGTAAAACCACCTTTGTGCACACCTAACTTTTTTCCGTTTACATAAACATCTGCTCTATAGTTAACAGCACCAAAGTGTAGGTAGTATCTTTTATTGGCATCGAAGTTTTCAATGTCAAACGACTTTTTGTACCACAAGGTTCCTTCGTAATAAAATAACTTTTCCTTTTGTGAGTTCCAGTCGCCAGGTACCAATAGCGTAGGAGCCATATCGAAATCGTATTCAATAATTTCTCTCTTATTTTGTGGCTTCTCATTTAAAAAGAATGCACCAGAACCAGGGTTTGTAGAACCATCATGGGGTTCCCAACGATAGTTATAGTAACCCGTTTCATATACATCAACAATATAATTCCATTTACCGTTAAGGGTTAAACCTTTGCGCAGGTAATTATTTTGCAGCAATGCATCGGAGGCCAATAAACTAGTGGCCATCATAAATACCAGAAAGGAGGAAACAATTAATCTCATCTTATTTAATTTAAAGTTTGTGCAATTTGGTTATAGATTAGGGAGGTTAGAGTTCGTATACCCTCACATAATCCACTTCCATTGTTTGTGGGAAAATAGAGTTATCAATACCTTGTGCACCACCCCAGGTACCACCAACAGCAGCATTTAAAATAATAAAGTGCGGTTTATTAAATGGCCAATTGTCAGCATTTTTATTACTTGGAGCATAGGTATAAAATGGATTTTCAGGATCGTTCACATAATATTGTATACTTTCTTCGGTCCATATAATACCGTAATTATTAAATTCTTCTTCACAATTCTCGAGCGGAAGCGTTTTTGTAAATTCTGTAGCACCATAACTTGCTGGGCAATGTATTGAACCATGTACCTGATTTGGCTCGAAACCTACATACTCCATTATATCTATTTCGCCACAGGCTGGCCATCCGGCGTCACCAATATTGCTACCTAGCATCCAAATTGCGGGCCACATTCCTCTACCTGATGGTAATTTTGCTCTAATTTCAATTCGTCCGCAGGTAAACTCTTGCTTACCCCAAGTAACCATGCGCGTTGAAGTGTATGAACCTGCTACCTGATTATCGTTAACCTTTTTAGCCGTTATAATTAATTTCCCATCTTCAATGTGCGCATTATCGCCATTGGTATAGTTTTGAAGTTCTTGATTTCCCCAGCCCCCATCACCGGTTTCAAATTTCCAGTTGTTCATATTAACTGAAGATCCATCAAACTCATCAGACCAAATTAGTCCTTCAATGGGTTCGTAATTTTCGTCATCGTTTAAAATAGTTATGGTTTGTATAGTTGTTTTAGTATCGCTGGCTTGGTTAGTTTGCCCCCATAAAGTAAGTGTTACAGAGTATTCTCCTTTTACAGGATAATGAACTGAGGGTTCCTGAAGCTTATCGGTAGTTTTACTAATGGTTTTACCATTACCAAAATCCCACTCTACATATAAATAATCTCCTTCACTAAGGTTCTTAAATATAATTTCGTTTGGATTACTGGCTGATTCCTCCCAAGAGAATTTTGGGTCTATTGAGGATGCATTATCATCGGATTTATCGCAAGAGATAAAACTCCAGATAGCTAATATTGAGGTAAGAATAGATACAAACATTGGGCGTTTCATATTGTGAAGTTTTATTTAATAATGAGTACTCAATGGTTTGCTAATGGTTAAGCATATTATTGAGTACTCATCAATCTACATGTTATTATTCAGACGCTGATTTTAAACCCTCAACGTGAGGCCCAGCTAAGTCGTCAATATAAAACTCGTGAGCTCCTTCTCCATTTCCTGGATTAAGCATAATTCTTACAATATTGTAGAATCCATCATTAAAGTTAGGATCTGTGGTGATATCCGAAGTAAATATATCGCCTGTCCAATCCCATCCTGCACCAACACCTGCAAAATCGTATTCAGCAACTTCCCATGTGTCGTCTGCCTGAATAGTATATGATAATTCTGCACCTGTTTGCCAAGCATTACCACCTCTATCGGTGTTTTCTAATTTTAACAATACAGCTTGTCCTGCTTTTCCTCTAACCATAACTTTAAAAACAGAAGTCTTAGTTAAATTAAAGCGATATCCAGCAGGAAGTTTCATGTTAGCATTCGCCCACTCTTGTCCATCTTTACTATAATGAAGCACATTAACGCCTTTGTTAGGATAAATACGCTCAGGATTTTCAACAAGAGTAAGTGCACAATCTTCTCCTTGCATTGGAGCCATTTCAACCTCACTATTATCAACATACATTACCATGTAATCCAATAGGAACACCTCATACTCTGAGTGATAGTTATCAATCGTAATAGACTGCATGTCTTCAGTATCTTCATTTGATGCTCTAACTGTAATGGTTACTGGATAAGTACCCTTACGCATATAAGTATGCTCTATTGTTGCATTGTAATCATCGGAAGAATACACTTCAGAACCATCGCCAAAATCAACAGTAAAGCCATTTACACTTACTCCTTCTGGTATCTCAACATCTTGAAGCGATACTGCCCATGTATTTTCATCTGCAGCCTCGGCAATATCAGTCGTAAAAGTAACTGTTGGTTTTTCGTAGCCTTTTAAAATTAACTTATTATACCATCTGTTTCCATCGCCACCAATTGTACTTAAACTGATATTGGTTTCATCAATTTCATCAATACGATACTCATAAGTACCACCATAATCAAAACCTAGGAACATTGGCTGTCCTGAGGAAAGAATAAGGTAATTTATCCCATCTCGCTCTGTCAACGTCCAAGAAGCACTTTCTGTAATAGTATATTGTACACGTGCATCTGTTCCATCTACTTCTACAGGATTAGAATAGTTAGAATCACTTATACGCGAATCTTTAACATATGAGTCTCCGTAATTTTCGTAAGTAAATACGAAATCAACTAATTTGAAATTGAATTCATCATCGTAAGCTCCTGACATTGTTTTTTGAAGTGGCGTTGCTGCCCACCATTCTAAACCAACTCCGTCAGTTGGTCCTATTCCAAAATGTCCACTTGCTAAGCTATCCACTACCCATGTTTTTCCCTCAGTATTTTCTACACCTCCTGTTAAGTAGGTAAGTATAGGACTTTCAAGAAATGAATAATCCGTTTCAGTTTGCTCAACATTACCAATCTTTGAATTAGATTGTCCGTTATTGGTTGTTATTGTTAGCGTAACTTCAAATTCACCTGGTAGCGGGTAATATGCAATTATCTCATTTCCCTTGTCGCTAGCTCCATTGCCTAAATCCCAGTTTACAGTATGAATTCCATCAACTGGAGTGTTGTTTGTAATTACAAAGTGAAAGGCATCATCGCCAGGTGTAATGGTGAAATCCATTTGTTCATCCGTAGGTGCCTCATTGGCACCTAATGTATATTCCTTGTCCTCACAGGACATAAAAAATATAGTAGATAACACTAATATTATGCTTGACTTAATTATATTTTTCATCTCATTATATTTTTATATTTTAAAAGGTATTCGATGGAACTCGCTTATACATGGTTTACCTGTGTGGGAAACGCTGCTCATCGCTCGTTTCATGTTTTTATAATTTAGTGATTAACTGAGAAGCTAACTTCTCAGTTAATTTCATATTATACCTTCTTAATAACCGTCGTTTTGAACCAATTTAAATTCTCCTTCAGTTTTATCAATTTCAGGTTGTGGAATTGGAAACCACTTGCGAGTATCATCCCATGTTCTTTCTGAAGAAAAATCAGGAATATTCTCAGTAATTAAATTGGTATCACCCCATCTTAATAAGTCCCAAAATCTAACTCCTTCACCTACAAATTCTCTTCTGCGTTCTAACTTAACATTTTCTACTGTAGCAGAAATAGGATCTAAACCAGCTCTCATTCTTATGGCATCTAATGCATCTTGAGCGGTCATACTGCCAGTTGCAGCAACACCTTGTATTGTTATTAAATCAGCAATATTTAACAATGTTTCGGCATATCTGAAAATTCTTACATTGTTTTCGTAGTTCAAATCTTGATCGTAAGCAGCATCATTATAACCTTCACGCGCAGCATATTTAGCCATGAAATAACCTGTATTTTGAAAACGCTCGGTATATGTACCAGCTTCAAATTGATTAATAGAAGCAGCTAATCTTTCATCTCCTTCTTCGAAAATAGCAACTGTTTCAGATCTCACAGGGCCAAAACCCCAACCGCCAGTATATTCTTCACTACCGCTTAATAAATCAGTACCCGTAAGTTCATTCGGAGAAATAAAGGCTGGATAGTTTGTTCCGAAACCAGACCAGGCTCCACCCCAACTTTTTCCATCAGCTTCATGATTTGCTTCAAAAATAGACTCACTTCCGAATTGACCATCACGGCCCCATATGTCAGCATAGTCAGCTAATACAAAACCACCTTCGCTAACTATAGTTTGCATATCAGCTAAAACTTCAGCGTACTTACTTTCATCTTTTTGGTGCATTACAATACGCGCTTTTAGCATCATTGCAGCAGCTTTACTAGCTCTTCCAGCTTCTGCACCGGTAGTAGTAATAGGTAATTTATCATCTGCTATAGCAAAATCAATATCCTTTATTAGTTCAGCATAAATTTCATCTGCCGAATATTGAGGAGCCATGTAAGGAGCATCTAGGTTACCTGTGAAATAAGGAATATTACCCCAGAATTTCCATAACCAGTGCACATAATAGGCTCTCATGAAATGCGCTTCTGCTTTAAAACGATTTAATGTTTCTTCATTAACGTCAACAGCATTCTCGCAAGAAATTATTGCACCATTGGCCCTACTTAATCCTGCAAAATAAATATTCCAAAGTCCTTGTGGTGTTTCGTTTGCAGTAGGATTTAACTGAGATACTCTGTATAAAACAGCCTGATCGCCCGCATTACCGCCACCTTTATAAATGTCATCTGATCTTAAATCAGATAATAGGGTAACGCTGTTGTATTGAAAATCAGCATAACTATCAAATAATAAAATTTGATAACACGCAGTAAGATTCGACATTATTGCCCCTTCGGTTGCAGGGCCGCCAGCTTCTTGATCAGCTGTTGGTGTAACTGTTAAGAAATCATCGCTACACGATGTAAAAGCAATAACAGCTGCTAGAAATATTGTTTTTATATAATTATTCATAATTGTATCTTTTTTGAGTTAGAAAGTAATGTTAGCTCCAACTGAGAAAGTTCTTGCTTGTGGGTAAATCCCCTTATCCACACCAATACTCATATAATCGCCTGAAGCAATTTCAGGTTCGAACCCATCGTAATTTGTAAATGTTAATAGGTTTTCAGCTGCCACATACAGTCTCAATCGTTGTATGGCGATGCTTTGAAGAACATTTTTTGGTAATGAATACCCCAGTTGAATATTCTTAAGACGAACAAATGAACCATCTTTAATATATAAATCTGAAGACTTCCAGTTGTAATTATAATCAGCAGAAGTCATTCGAGGAATTTTATTAGAAGTTCCTTCTCCTGTCCAACGGTCAAGTACCCAAGTTGGTCTATTCATGTTTGGAATATCTCCACGTTGTGAGAAATCAAAAATATCATTTCCTACACTCCCTTGGAAAAACATATTTAAATCGAAGTTCTTATACTCAGCACCAAGATTAATACCGAAAGTCCAATCTGGCATTCCTTGCCCAATTTTAGTACGATCCTCATCATCAATAACGCCATCGCCATTAACATCTTGGAAAATCACATCACCTGGTTGAGCTGACTGCCCGTACATTGAATTGTACTCATCAGCTTGTGTTTGGTTTTGAAGAATACCATCTGTTTTATAACCATAAAAATAAGGGAATACTTCACCATTCTCTCCTTTTACATAGTCGCCAATACCAGCAGTACCATTGCTACTATAAACTATTTCTCCTGACTCGTTTCCTAATTCAATTAGTTTATTTCTAATTAATGAAGCGTTGGCTCCAATGCTGTAAATAAAGTCGCCAATATTGTTTTTGTATGAAATCTCAAATTCAATACCTCGGTTTTCCATATCACCAACATTCGCCGTAGGAGCTCCTAATCCAACATATCCTGGGATTGGTAGTTCCATTAACATTCCGTTTGTATTTTTTACAAAATAATCAAATCCGAAAGTTAAAGCGCTATCGAAAAAGCGTGCGTCAAAACCAATATCTAATTGCTCTGATTCTTCCCAAAGAACATTTGGGTTTGCAATACGCGCCTGACTAGCACCGTAGGCTAAGCTTTGGCTATCTCCAGCTCCGAAATAATAATTTTGTTGCCCACTCATTAAACTTGTGTAGCTAAAGGCTCCAATATTTTCGTTACCATTTCTACCCCAACTAGCACGTAACTTTAAATAGTTTAACCATTGTGGTGCATCTTCCATAAAAGCTTCATTAGTAATATTCCAACCGGCTGAGAAAGATGGAAATACTGCCCATTTATTATCCGGTCCGAAGTTTGAAGAACCATCACGACGAACGGTTGCTTGTAACATGTATCTTTCGTCGTAATTATAATCTAATCTACCAAAGTAAGAAGCTAATGTTTTTGCAGAATATCCGCCAGTACCACCAGAAACTCTTTCATCATCTCTATCAGCAGTACCATAATCAATATTGGCCTTGTTAGGATCATACTCTAACAAGTCAAAATCATTTCCTGATAAAGTACGGTAGGTATACTTTTGTGCTGATTGACCAAGTAATGCAGAAAAGTTATGTTTCTCATTAAATGTTTTCACATAGCTTAATGTATTCTCTAACTGCCAAGTGTAACCTCTGTTCATTGATGAACGAACATCACTACGAGTAATATCTTTACCTTGAGAAGCTAAAAAGTGAGGGAAGGTATAACCATCCGAACCCCAAAATGCTAAATCAGCACCATAACTTGTTTTGAACTTAAGATTATCGATAATATCTAGTTCTCCCCAAAAGGTTGCCACAATTTTATCTGAATTATCAAATGTATTTGTTGGCGCATTCAACATTGCTACTGGGTTGGCAATTTCTTGAAATCCACTTGGTGGTGTTGAGAAAACACGACCATCTTTATCAGTAACAGCAGTTGGATACTGTGCTAATACAGCATCAGGATCTTCGGCATATACTGGAACCAAAGGACTAAATGCTACAGCACTACCCAAAACAGAACCAAACTCTGAGTTTGTTTCAATGGCTGTTGACTCAACTCTAGAATATCCAAGGTTTACACCAACTCTAAATTTCTTTAAAAGCTTACGATCTTCTTCAAAAACATCATAAGTATTATTTGTTCTGATACTATAGCGTTCGTAGTTTGATCTACCATAATCACCACCTATGATACCCTCTTGATTAAAATAACCAAAAGACAAGAAATAACTGGCTTTATCACTAGCTCCACTAATACTTACTTGGTGGTTTTGAATTGGAGCATTTTTATTAAATGTTTCATCCTGCCAATTTGTTCCTTCACCAGCCGCTGCAATCTCTTCTGTAGAAAACATAGGGCTGTTGCCATCATTTAAAGCAGTTTCATTCATAATCGTCATGTATTCTTTTGAGTTTAATACATCACGTTTATTCCATGGATTCTGCATACCGTAAGAAAAGTCGTAGCTAATAGTTGCTTTACCTTTTTTACCTGACTTTGTAGTTACTAACACTACACCATTTGCAGCACGAGCACCGTAAATTGCAGCAGAAGCAGCATCTTTAAGGATTTCAACAGATTCGATATCTGAAGGGTTAAGGTAATTGATACCTCCACCAACAGCCATACCATCTACAATATATAGAGGTTCGCTATTATTAATAGTACCAACACCACGGATTCTAACTTTTGAATCTGCACCAGGTTGACCAGAACTTTGAGTTATCTGCACACCAGATACTCTACCTTTTAGAACATCCTCAACCCTGGCTGGGTTTGTAAGATCAAGATCCTCGGCAGAAACGCTACTTATAGCAGCAGTTACTACACTCTTTTTCTGTACACCATAACCAACAACCACGACCTCATCTATATCTGTAACATCAGCACCTAATGTTACATTTATTGTAGATGAGTTGACGATTATTTCTTGTGTTTGCATTCCGATGAAAGAAACCTGAAGCGTTTCACCTGTTACGGCTTGAATTGAATATTTACCATCAATGTTGGTAATAGTACCATTAGTTGTACCTTTGATAAGTACACTTACACCTGGTATGGGAAGTCCATCTGATTCACCAGTAACTGTTCCTGTTACTGTTAAATTTTGTGCTTGACTTGTTATAGCCAATAAAAAGAGAAAAATCCCTAAGACATGTTTCATAATAATTGGATTTTAAGTGACAATTGATTTTATGCAAATATTGCTCTCAATTGTTAATAAATGGTAATTTATCAAGTCACTTAAATCTCATTATACTACATATTACTTCTCACTTTTTTCTCATTTTAAAATTACCAAATATTTAATATAAAGCTATTTAATGTTCATCATAGTATTAATATATAATATTCACTTACCTCACAATTACAAATTTGCATTCGTTAACAAAAATTGGATTAGTTGTAATGTTATCCGAAATGAATTATTTCAATTTATCCTAAATTATGGAACTAAATTACATATCTGTAATATACTTATTAAGGTTTGTACCCTGCTCAATATTTAATTTCTGACGTAGTTTGTATCTATTGTTATCAACTGTTGGAGCAGAAATATTCATAAGCGATGCGATATCTTTTGAACTCATCCCCATCCTAATATAGGCACACAGCTTTTTCTCTTTAGAATTAAGGTCGGGATGACGTTCTAATAAGCGCTTCAAAAAGTCTTCGTGAATATGCTCAAGGTGCACTTCAAATATTTCCCAGTAACTTTCGCTATCAATATCCTTATCAATGTTTTTAATAAGCTTATTTACCTTTTGTTGCAATTGGCTTACATCTGTTACTTTCTTAATTTGTTTCAAGCTCTCCTTTATAGATACTAAAAAATCATTTTTATGAATAATGTTCATAGTTGAATTGGCTAACTCTTTTTCCTTATGCAATACATCGGTACGTAATTTATCATTACGCATTTTAATTAGCTCCTTTTCGTTGCGCAAAGCTTCATTCTTTAATTTCTCTTCTCTTCGTTTAAAGCGCTCTTGTTGTTTCAGTTTTTCGCGGGCTCTACTTACTTCTACCCTTTTGTTAAAAATAAATCCGAGCAGAGATGCCGTTAACAATATCAGTATAAGGTAAATGATTTTGGCTGTGTTGCTTCTATGCCAAGGCGGTTTAATAACAAACTTATAACTAAGGGTTTCTGATACCGTGCCGTAACTATTTTTTGCTTTAACATCAAATTGATATTTCCCTTCGTGCAACTGCGTAAATATACGTGTTGTATTGCGGGTCCATTCTGTTTCGTGAGCATCAACGCCGTGCAATTTTGATTGATACAAAACCTCCTGATCATCGAAATACGGGCTCGCATAAGCGATTTCAATAGTATTATCAGCAAAATTAATTTGAGGTATAGCTTGCTGTGTTTGCACTTTCTTTTGGTTTAGTGCAACCACCATGGTATCATTTTCACTTTTAAAATAGCGCATGTGCACGTATAGTGGTAACCTAAAGTTGTTGTTATCCTGAGTTGAGTAATGGGCAAAGCCATCTTCAATACCAAAAACGGCATTTGCCTGATCGGCAACAAATACATTTTCAAAACTTGAAACTAATTTCTGTTTAAGGTTTGTAAAAGGGTTTTCTATCCTTATGTAATTGCCATCTTCTAAAAGTCTTAATACACCCGTATGATTTTCGAAGAAGTACCAAATATTACCATATTTATCTTGTTGATAACTTAAAGGAAATTCTTTTGAAGGAAAGTACTTATTTAATTGTGTATAATCAGCAATCTTACCGTATTGATTGATATAAAACACCTTATCAGAACATGATAAAATGGTTTCTCCGGCCACAGATGAAACCACTACGCTGCTATTCTCAGAAAAATAATCTGTACTAAATAACTCAACCTTGTCAATCTCATCTAGGGCACTATTGAAACTTATTTTATATACTCCAATTGAACCATGTGATACCCATAAATTACTTAAGGCATCCCATTCGATAAATCGTGATGAAACATCAAAATCATTTAGTTTCTTATGAAAAACCCAATTGGCACCATTCCACCTCAATAGAATTAACCCGCTATATGTACCACACATTAATAGATTGGGATTATTAGGGACGGGTTTAAAATTCCAAACCCCTCTGATGGATGAAGGAGTAATTAGTTTAGATCGATTCCCATCTATTTCGAAAACACCTAAGTTATGGCCACAAAGCGGATTTGTGCCATTATTATATATTGACCACACCTGACCATCGGTCCCCTCAATCTTTTTAAAATCAGAATGTGTTTTTTCCGGATTAACCAGGCTCTTATTGTTAATGGTAAATAAGCCTTGGTTGGTACCAAAATACCAATCATCACCAATTTTACTAGAGGTATATCCTGTACCTAAATCAAAATACGAACTAATAAAAGTGACAGGTGCATTTAAAGCTATTCGAGCAATACCATTATCAAGTCCGCACCATATGTTTCCTTCAATATCAACAAAAACACCCAGAACAGTATTATTCTTAAGCCCCTTATCCTTATCGATATGCATTACTAGCTTGCCTTTTTTATCGGTAATTATAATTCCACTCTGTATGGTTCCAAACACTAAAAGCTCATTGGAATGAACCGTACCACAAAATACATTGGCTTTATCTAACATCTTGTTTGTAGGACTGTCCCATGGTTTTATTGTAGTCATATCCCAAACAAAAAGCCCCTCTTTCATGGTACCAATAAGTACTTCGCTATTGGAGAGTGACATCATGGAACCGATGACTTGTCCCTTAAACCTATGCCCACCTGATATGGGATATAATTCGAATCCTCGTAGCTCCATGAGACCTTCTTCCTCATCTTGAACAAGTATGGTATTGTTCACCTTAAAACAGGATATTAATATACTAGGGGCCGCAATAGTTTTAAGCAACTTATCATCTTTAATAATAGCGAGCCCTTGTTGTGAATGAAATATTATTTGATCCTTAATCTCAAGTATAGTCCAATAATCGCCTAATGTATTTAAGTTCCCTAAATTACTGTATGAATGATATACTAGGCTCTCGTTCTCATTATATGAGTAGTAACCCAACTCGCTAATAGCCCCAACGTATATTCGATTATGAGTTGCATAAGTACTTCTAACAATAGTGTTACCAGTATTTATGTATTTTCGCCAAGTCTCCCCATCAAATTCAAGTAAACCATCGTTATTAGCAGCATATATATAATTGTATTCTGATTGAGTAATCTTCCAGTTTTGAGTAGCTCCATTATACTGTCGCCTATTAAAAACTTCCACCTCAGCCAAGCCTATCTTTTTAATTTGCGCATATGAGACCACACCTATATGCACTACAATTAATGCGATGATATATTTAAAGAGATTATAATTCATACCCTTGCCAACTATTAGTGTTTGTAGTGTGAATATACAAAGTCGATTGATTCAAACAATTCTTTAAGGGGTGATTTAACATTTTTCGGTAACGTTAGTTGTTGACAAGCCGTTATAGGCTATATTTGTATCAAAATTATTTTATGCCCATTAAAAATATTCAACACAAAGCCATACCCTTGTTAACTGTAATGTTAGCAGCCTTAGCAACCCTTTCACCCTTAGCCATTGACACCTATTTGGCAGCTATGCCAATAATGTCGGATGTTTTTGGGGTACACATTAGCGTTGTTGAACTTACCATAACTTTATATTTTCTAGGATTCGCCCTCGGTAATTTTTTCGGAGGCCCTTTATCCGATTCATTTGGCCGACGTAGAATTGCACTGTTCGGTATTGCCTTATATGGATTATCCGCACTAGGCATATCCTTTTGTAAAGAAATAGAATATATACTTGTGCTTCGCGTATTCCAAGCTTTTGGCGGAGGATTTGCCACAGTTACAGCTAACGTTTTTATTAGAGACTGGTACGAAGGGAAACAGGTAGCTAAGATGGTAACCATTGTTAGTTTAATGATGATGCTTGCTCCGTTATTTGCTCCGGTTATTGGGTCTTTATTAATTGACTTTAAGGGGTGGCAAGCCGTATTTCACTTCCTATTTATATTTGCGGTAGTGTTATTTTCTGCCTTCTTTATTATTGTACCCGAATCGAGAAGTAAAGAATTGATTACAAAAAAAGTTACTCGAAACCAGATTTTAGATAAATACCGAGAGTTTTTCTCTGATAGACTATCGGTTATTCTGCTATTTGCCATAAGTTTTTCAATGTCGGGCTTATACATTTTCCTTACCAGTTCATCTTTTATCTACATTGAATATTTCGGTATCGACAGAAGTCTATTTCCATACTTATTTGGAGCCAATATTTTACTCAATATTTTATTATCATTCTTAAATACTTTTCTACTGAAGCGTTATCGCCCACGCTATATTTTACGAGCAGGTTTATTGCTTGAACTTATTGCAGGAATCATTATTCTAGTATCCGTATCCCAAGCAGAACCTGAACTTTGGTGGGTGTTTTCAGGCATTGTATTATTCATAGGTAGTTTGGGTTTGGTATTCGGAAATGGAACGGCAGTTATATTAAACATCAACCCCAAAGTAAGTAGCTCTGCCAATGCAACCATCGGCATTAGCCGTTTTTTACTGAGCTTTATAATAGGTAGTGTAATCTCCTTATTTAAGGCCGAAAATCTGATTCCTATCGGGAGCGCAATGTTTGCTTGTGCCTTAATTGCAAACATTCTGTATGCTAAAGCACTCCGCGAAGCCAATAAATAAATGAAGTTTAATACTTATTGTACTTTTTTGAAGCTGTAGTATTGCAAAAAATTCCTTATTTTTTGCCTTTCAATTCATATAGGGTTTAATACCCTGCATATGAGTTATAATTGTTTGCACATGAAGTTATCAACAAAGATATTATTAGGGTTATTATTAGGTATTGGAGTAGGTCTGTTTTTTGGAGAACTCTGTGAACCTTTACATTACATTGGCGATGGTTTTATTGGCCTAATGCAGATGACGGTTTTACCTTATATTATGGTAGGCATCATTGCTAACTTAGGTCGAATGTCGTTGGTTGATGGTAAAGACATGCTACTAAAAGGCGTTATTGTTTTGGCTTCAATTCTTGGCATTGGGGTGGTAACCTTACTATTCTTGCCGCTTATATTACCCGAGTGGACTTCAGGCTCTTTTTTCAACCCCGCGGTAATTGCCATTGAAGAACCCTTGAACTTTATTGATCTGTACATTCCATCTAACCCTTTTAGTTCGATGGCCAATAATGTGGTGCCTGCGGTTGTTCTGTTTAGTATATTTTTAGGTATAGGCCTTACCGGCATTAAGAATAAGGAAAAGTTATTAGACAATCTTGATATACTGGGTGATGCCCTTAACGAGATTAATAAAATGGTGGTAAGAATTACTCCTATTGGAGTATTTGCCATTGGAGCCTACAACGCAGGCACAATGACGGTTGAAGAAATGCAGCGCTTGCACTCCTACATTATTATGTATAGCCTTGCAGTAATACTGCTAGGAGGTTACTGGCTACCAATGCTTATTAATGTGACCACAGGCATTAAACCCTCGCGCTTGTTTGCAGTAACAAAAACCACCATGCTTACCATTTTTGCAACAAGTAAAATAATAATAGTACTTCCGCAGTTAATTGATGATATTAAACAGTTGATTAAAGAAAGTAAGCACGGCTTAACGGAGGACGAGGAATCTAAAATTGAGTTATTAGTACCACTTTCTTACCCTTTCCCAAACATTGGAACCTTTGTGGTTTTTGTATTTGTTCCGTTTGTGGCTTGGTACATGGGAAGTTCATTCGGATTGTTTGAGAACATAGCATTCGTATTTGCTACTACTCTTAGTAGTTTTGTGGCTCCGGTTACTGGTATTCCTTTTTTGCTCGACCTATTTAAATTACCGCAGGATATGTTTCAATTATTTGTGATATCCAGTGTTTATACCGATAGAATACGTGTGGTTTTAGGTACCATTCATTTAATAGCCCTAACCATAATAACTGTAAAATGGACCATTGGCAAAGCCGGAATAGACTTTGGTAAATTGATTAAAGGAGTAATAATTGGCTCTGTATTAACAGTTGGGTTATTTATTGGCGCTCGTTATTACCTAAAGGAAACCTTGTTAGAATCCAATCAGTACGAAGAATTCGTTCAAATGGAATTCAGAACTCCACACCAAAAGGCCAAAGTTATTACCGATGGCAACTACGCCAATGATAGCATTATTAAGTTTAGACGAAATAACTTACGCGATATTAGAGAAAGAGGTGTACTACGCGTAGGATACATCTCAGATCATTTGCCCTATGCATACCGAAACAACGAAGGGGAATTGGTTGGTTTTGATGTGGAAATGGCGCATTTATTGGCTGAAGAATTAGGGGTTAAACCCGAGTTTTATAGAGTTAGCTATGAGAACATGCCCTTGCATTTGGCTAAAGGAAACATCAACATTATTATGTCGGGCGTTTCAAAAACCATTGACATGCTTGAGACGAACGACTTTAGTATAACTTACCTCAACCAAACCTTAGCATTTATAGTACCCGATTACAACAGAAAGTTATTTGGCAACAGTGAATCTTTAAACAAGAAAGACTCATTAAAAATAGTGAGTGCCAATCCATATTTAACAGCAAAACTTAGTACGGCAATGCCTAATGGCGAGGTACTCAACGTTGCCAGTCCACGTCAGTTTTTTAAAGGCAATCACCCCGATGCAGATGCCCTACTATTTTCAGCTGAAGCTGGAGCTGCATGGACTTTAATTTACCCGTATTATCAGGTAGTGGTGCCACAGCCCAATATTGTAACAATTCCCAACGCATATCCCATACCTCAAAACGATTCAAGCTGGAAAGAATATGTGGATACATGGATTGAGCTAAAATCGAAAGATGGTACCATCGATAAACTTTTCAAACACTGGGTTGAAGGTCAGGGTGCCGAAATTAAAGAAAAACGTTGGTGCATTGCGCACGATGTATTGGGTTGGCTGTAGTTGCGAGTAAGTTTGCATTTCAGATTGAGATTTCTTTATTTGAGGCAATGGTATAATGGTTTATTTACCACTCAAACTCAAAGCACATGGAGAACCCGATGCTTATTGTTTAGGGTTTTAATATCGCTGTGCTGAATTATAGGTCAATCGAAATATACACTGTAATTAATCCTTTATGACCATTTTTAACTGTGGTAAGCTTTCGTAATAATGCGATAAGAAGAATTTACAGCTTGTTTAATGGTAAATCGCATTAAGAATATTGAATAATCATGAGGCTGAATGCGATCTCAAGGCAGTGTTAGATCTATCCTTAATTCGCTACTACACCTCAGCACCAACTAGTAAATATAATAAACTAAAACTTAGCAATAATAAATAATATCAGTACAGCTTTTCTGACCTTACCACATAGATACAGTACTATTGATAATATCAAGCAGCTTACATTTCACCTTGAGTTCCCTTCGTGCTTAGCAATGACGCAACATGGTAAACCAAGGCTTACCCCCCAGAACACAACTACTCAATATCAGCAACTTAAAACACTAACCACAATCCCATCGCAATAAAGCACATCTCATAAACATTCCCAATTCTTACTGAATTTCGGCTAAATAACCGCAAAATATTTTAACCAAAACACAATCTTAAATCATCAAAACCTACATACAGCCCAAATAATTATATGTTAATCAAAAACTCAAAATTCTATCATACCTTTTCACGCCCAAAATGAGATGAAAATTAATATTTATATACATTTGTGCCATCAAACAAATCCGAATTAACATTCAATTGTTAATTTGCACAAATAGCCTAAACAATGAAACTTAATTTTACCCAAATTAACACCCCTTTGTGTGTAATTAAAACACGTCAGGACATGCATCAAACTAACACCCAACTCCGTATTGGTGGTTTAACCCGTTCAGATATTATCCACTATAAACATACTTTTACAGAAGGAATTTGCTGTACGACTTAATTCACTTGCATATTAAGTGGCTAGGTAATGTTAACAAGGTACTACTTGCATAAATCTCTGTACTAATTATAACACATTATACTAACTGTGTTTACAAGGCCTTCCGCAATACCTGCAATGCCTGCTGCAAAGCTTACAATTTGTTCTGCGATGCTTGCAAAGCATCCTGCAGGGTTTACAAAGCACTTTGCGGCTATTACAAGGCATTCTGCTAAACGAAATTGATTTTACAGCATCACAGTTACGCCGTTCATCAGAGCAGCTTTTAATAGTGCGTGCCAGCAAAATGATGGAGCATGCCAATGCCATACAGCCAACAGCAGAAGCATTAGGATTAACCGTTGACAGAGCCGTAGCATTACAAAACGCCATTGATACCTTTAAGGAAAAGCAGACAACAGTGCGCAGTGCCATTGTAAACCGCCGAGATGCTGGCGAACAGATAGAAGCACATATAGATGAAGCCAATGATATACTAAAAGGCAAGCTAGATTTGTTAATGGAACTATCGCAAAACACTTACCCCGAATTGTATAACCAATACAAAGCATCGCGCGAAATAATAAATAGATAAATATGTAATAAGCCCGCTCAATATTTGAGGGGGCTAAAACTTAATTAAAATGAGAAAGTTAATAGCAATTGCTGTAATTACAGTAATGAGTACTTCTGTGTGGGGGCAAACCGGCACATATAAGAAAATTAAAGTCCTATGTGAATCTAATAATGGATTTGCTGATCCTATCAATAATTATGATCCAGTTTATATTTATCGTGCTGATGAAGTTCAAGATCGAGCTAAATTGAGGATTCAAATGGGTGACGAAAATACTTCTGATTTTCAAGTTGGATATGAAGGTTATTCAGCGAATTCTTGGACTACAAATTTTAATGTATCTGGTAAAGGTGTTGGTTATTTAAGAGCAATGTTAGGTGTAGGAACATCTAATCCATATGCTACATTACATGTAAAATCCAATAATGTAGCACTCAGTTCTACAAATCAACACGATGCAAATATGATTATTGAAGGCACTAGTAATTCAAGAACAACGAGTAATGGCGCGGCTTTAGGCTTTATTGTTCCTGCAAATTCGAACGGATCGAATCCTTGGCAGCAAGGTAGAATACTTGTTACGCCTGATAATACAACGAATGCAAATGCATGTGGAAGGATGTATTTACAAACTCGATATTTAGCTGGTTCTACTTGGAAATGGAGAGATAATCTGGTTTTAAGATCAAACGGAAGGGTTGGCATTGGCACTAATGCACCAACAGCTAAACTTGATGTGCGTGGAACCATTGCGGCTTCGGAAATTAAGGTTGAGCTAATAGCAGCCAACTCCACAAATATTAGTGGAACTTTATCTGCCGATAAAATTACGATTAACGCCAACGGCAATACTGCCGATTTTGTTTTTGCTGATGACTATAACCTACGTGAACTCTCAGAAGTAGAAAACTTCATTACCACCAACAAACACCTACCCGACGTACCCAGCGCAGCCACCATGGAAGAAGAAGGCGTAAACCTTGCCGAGATGAACAAACTGCTATTGCAAAAGGTGGAGGAGCTAATGCTTTATACCATTGAGCAAGAGAAGAAACTTACAAAACAACAAAATCAGATAAATCAATTACTTAAAAATAAATAATTATGAGAAAATTAATTTCACTAGCTATAATAGCTGTAATGAGTACTTCTGTTTGGGGGCAGGTTTATAGGAATGCTGCAAATAATCGAGACTACAACCACTTTGTAAGAACTGGTGGTGAATCTGTAGTATATATTAATCAAGTAGATAATGTACATCCCATCCTTAGGTTATCAAGTGGAACTGCAGAAGCTAATAAAAACATCAAGGTAACCGTTGAAAATAGTGGTAATGTAGGTATTGGAACAACTGCTCCAGATGCTAAACTTCATGTCCGTGGAGGTATTGCAATACAAAACCCAGGTTTAGGATATGATATAAGAGGTAATGCCAATGCACGCGCAGGTATAATATTTGGGAGTAACCATGCAACAAATAACTCTATGTTTTGGATCAGTCCAGATGCTTCTAGTGGAAATAAGTTACATATTGGTACAGGTGTTGGATATTCTGATAATGGGCTAGTCACAATTTCTGCATATGGGGGGAAAGTTGGTATCGGAACTACAAACCCAACGGAAAAACTTTCGGTAAACGGTACCATCCGAGCAAAAGAAATAAAAGTTGAAGCCACAAATTGGGCCGATTACGTATTTGCCGATGATTATGCCCTTAAACCATTATGCGAGGTAGAAGCCTTTATTACTGAAAATAGCCACCTACCCGATGTACCAAGCGCTGCAGTTGTTGAAAACAAAGGCATTGAGCTAGGCGAAATGAATAAAATATTACTACAAAAAATTGAGGAGCTTACCTTATACGTAATACAACAACAAAAGGAAATAAACGAATTGAAAAATAAATAAACTTAAACTTTTAACAAGATGAAAAAATTATTATTGATTGCCCTATTGGGTATAATGGCCATAAGCACATATGCTCAAACAAGTTTTGATTTACCAGGAGATGGAAAATGGCATCGCGTAGGTAAAGCAACTGGTGGACATGCACATTTAAAATACACCTATGCACAATATACTAGCAATAATCCTTCTTTAGCTACGGGCGAGTTTATATTTATCAATGCTAAAAATGGCGCAATACAAAACCATCATACTATGGGATATAGTGCATGGAATCAACCAATGTTTGCTATAATTAACACTGGTACTTATTCTGAACTATGGGTTAGAGCGAACAATGGTGTGCAAACTGGTAAATTTACTATTACAGAGAGTTCTCGTGTATTCGATTTAACTAATAGATCTACTAAATCAAGCATAAGCCATAACGGAGGCAGTATCTATGTGTATGATAAACTACCCGACAATGGGCATATCTTCAGAGGTACGATGAATATACATGGTGATATTGTTATGGGATCAGAATATGATGAAATCAGATTCCCTGAGAAACTGGGATATGCAGGTGGTATTGTAGGTGATGACCACCAGTATAAACGTTTAGCACTCTTCCATGGCCATAGTATTGCATTACAAACGGGCACAAACGATCCTAATTTTAGTAATACTAGATTATATATTGACAAATCAGGAAGAGTTGGTATTGGAACAACAAAACCGACGGAAAAACTTTCTGTAAACGGTACCATCCGAGCAAAAGAAATAAAAGTAGAAGCCTCAAATTGGGCCGATTACGTATTTGCCGATGATTATGCACTTAAACCATTATGCGAGGTAGAAGCCTTTATTACTGAAAATAGCCACCTACCCGACGTACCAAGCGCTGCAGTTGTTGAAAACGAAGGCATTGAACTAGGAGAAATGAATAAAATATTACTACAAAAAGTTGAGGAGCTTACCTTGTATGCCATACAAAAAGACAAAGAGGTAAAAGACCTTAATAAAAGATTACAAACTATTGAAACCCTACTAAATAAATAGATATGAAGAAGATAATAATCGTATTATCCTTATTGATATATACAAGTGCAATAATAGCTGGCTCTATTTCAGGGCCCAAAACAGAAGAGTTTACAATTAAGTCCGACAAAGAAAGTAGAGATTTTAGCGGTGATATTACATTAAAAAATAGTTCCTCAACAAAAACGAATTTTAGAGTTGGTTTTGAAGATTTTCAAAATGGTGTAACAAGCTGCGAATCAAATCTTGTAAACATAATCATTGCTGAAAACACAACATTTACAGTAACTATCTCTGGCATGCTCGACAAATATGCTGATGGAACTGTAACCATGGTTGTTTATAATGCTGACGATATTGTGGAATTTTCTAAAGAAATAACTATTACTTATACAAAAGAAGATACTGGAGATGGTGATAATGGTGACGGAAATGGTGAGTACGAATTTTATAAGCATGGTAATTATAAAATTACAGATCTTTCCTTGCAAAGGATTGGGCCAACATTGATTCTTGCACAATGGAGTAGACCTACATACTATTATGATTTAAAGTCAACTAGATGTCAAATAGAAGATTCAAAAACGAGTGTAAGAGATAGCAAATCTGTATATGATAAAGACATAGAATTCATCAGGTTTGAGGATAAAATTGATAATCGAATATACAAAGCTATAGCAAATCCAACATATAATTTCCATGATATCGGTACACAGTATGGAGCTTATACTTCGTGGGTCTCATGTAGTGCATCTATCGAAAATCACTTGCAGTTAAAGATATATCCTTTTGAGGATGTCGCCAGTTCAAAGTATATTGAAGCTAAAAGTAGCATAACATTAAAGCCCGGATTTGCATACTCTTCGAACTCAAAATCAAATCTAACAATTAAAATTAGTGATAGCTTTAGCACATTAAAAAATGCTAGTTCAGATGCAATTACAAGTGATTCAATAATGAGTGAGGAAATTAACATAAACCCATTAGACGCGAATCTACACTTAAATGAAGAAATTGGTTTTAATATCTACCCTAACCCTTTCAAAACTATCTTAAACATTAAACCAAATAGTTTTGATACTACGTATAGCTACCAATTACTAAGTATTAATGGAAGCACTGTACAACAAGGTACTACTGAAGGTGATTATCAATTAAACACGGGTGATTTACCAAGCGGTATATACTTTTTAATAATTACAGATAGCGATGGCAAAGTACACCGCCATAAAGTAGTTAAATAGTATAGGTTTATAGTCTCAATTAATAAGCTGCACTTAGCAATAGGTGCAGCTTTTTTGTTTTGTTGGCTTTACATTTTGCCTTGAGGTTCCTTCATTCCTCGGAAAGGCGTAATAAAGCAGATTAACAATTACCTCTCGTACCCTGCTTCGCAAAGCATTTCCCAAGCTTTTTCAGGAGTAAAGCCACGGTTGTTTTCGGTGTGGCAATCGGTATCGCGTGGGTTGGCACCCAACTCGGCATAAAGTTGGTTTATGCCTGCCAATAAGGTCATTTGCGAGGGTTCGTGTACATTCATTGAGCGGGAGGGGTTTACCACAATATTGGTGACTGCTGCAATTTTTGTCATTTCAAGGGTACTTAACATGCCTTTGTCTGCAAGCGGAGTTCCCTTAACAGGAGTGCGTCGCATGGCTGCCATAACAGAAATATTCAAATCGCGTGCGCGCTTTATCTCTGTCAGAATTTCTTCGTAGCTGTGCTCTGGGCCAATGGGCTCTATGCAGTAATATATTTCTAAACCAGCTTTTCGGGCGGCCTCTATGGTGGCTTCTCTTTGTTGGGGTTGGGCTTTGGTATCTATACCTTCGCGGAGGCGGTTGATGTGGTAAATACCAGTAATACCCGCTTCTACCAAGTCTTGTGCAGTTTGTGTATCAAAATCGCCTACATTGGCTACAAATTTCTGATCGGGACGTAGTAATGGTTTCAGCGCCTTTGCCATTTCCAGAAACTTACCAACGGGGTAATCGGCCGTAGCCATCAAAAAGAAATCGTCGAAATGATATTGCATTAAACCCTTTAGCTCAAGTTCCACATCATCAATGCTCTTCTCCCACTTCTCGCTTAGGGAGTAATGGCTCGAAGCCAAGGAACAAAACTTACAATCGATAGAACACGGCTGTGCATTAATACCAATTTGCGTAAACACATAGCCTTTGTTATTGCTTTTCTGTCGGGTTATGGCATTTGATACGGCAATGAGTCGGTAAAACTCTGGGCTTGTGGCATCAATGTTTAATAGTTCTAGTATATCGCTATCTGATAAGTTGTAGTTGTGGTTTTCTATTTTGCTTAGTGCTGTCATTTTGTGTGGTTTTAGTAGATATTTAATTTGTTGTTACAACTTGCCTTGAGATAACCAAGTTATTTTATTCATTGAAAATTTATTTGCTTTAATGCTTGCCTTGAGATTCCTTCGTGCCTCGGAATGACGAGGCGCAAAGGGTAC
>NZ_LYBV02000020.1 GCF_001660705.2 Saccharicrinis aurantiacus | reverse complement strand
CCGCGTTATTATATTACATCAATTACATCTTCGCTTTAATGCTTGCCTTAAGATTCCTTCGTGCCTCGGAATGACGAGGCGCAAAGGGTATACGTTTCTCTTTACGGTATTGCGTCATCGCGAGGAACGTGGCGATCTCAAGGCGCCATGTTATTTTATTACATCAATTACATCTTCGCTTTACTGCTTACCTTAAGATTCCTTCGTGCCTCGGAATGACGAGGCGCAAAGGGTATACGTTTCTCTTTACGGTATTGCGTCATTGCGAGGAACGTGGCGATCTCTAGGCGCCATGTTAGTCTATCCCATTGTACAAATCACTCCAATTCGGATTTTGCTCCGTTATTAAATCTAGCTTTCTCTTACGATTACCTGATTTCAATTGCTTCTCATAGGCTATTGCTTCCTCTATTGAATGAAAACCTTTGTAATAAACTAATAGGTTAACACCATATCTTGCGGTAAATGATTTGGCGTGAAATTTTGTTTTATGTTCATATATGCGTTGTTTCAATTTTGATGTTACACCTACGTATAATACTTGGTGTGTTTTATTTGTTAATATGTAAACGGCTCCTCCTCTTTCCATGTGTAAATGAGTTTTGTTACGATTGAAGATAACAAAAACACCTAAACTATAGAATGCTTTACTGCTCGCCTTGAGATTCCTTCGTGCCTCGGAATGACGAGGCGCAAAGGGTTTACGTTTCACTTTACGGCATTGCGTCATCGCAAGGAACTTGGCGATCTCTAGACTACTCGTATTTATACTAATGCTTCTTTTTATCGCGGTAAATGCAATTGGTACTATTACACTCAATGCAAACATGATCGTTGTATTTTACATCCGTACCAATGCCCATAATGCCGCTCACTGATTTTACGGGGTGCATTAAGCACGATTCGTTAATAGTAACGCCTGCAAACTGCTGCGGAAACAGCGAAAACAATTTACTTTGCTCCGCTACATCCCAGTCGCAATAGCCCGGACTATAACGATTGGTATTGCTGAGGCCGATTTTTTTGAGTTCTGCATTCAGCTCATTTTGAATTTGGTCCATGGCTTTTTCTACCATCACCGAACCAAGGGTGTCTAGAAAGTAGCCCTCCACCAATTCGCCCGCATTCATGAGTTCTTTAGAACGTGAGCTGACTTCGTTGCCTGCCGTACAAATAAAAAATACATAATGAGAGCTACGCTTTAGGTAAGCGGTAATTAGTTTACCGGTGTCAAAAGTGATATTATTCGTTCTGATTTTACCTTTCTCTGCTTCTTGGGCTTCCACAAAAACATAACCGCCTTTTATTGATTTGACGCTGGATAGCTTCTGAATTTCTGAATTTAAGAAATCACGATACATTTCAATCATATCGCCCATGGGAGCAAGCTCTTCCAAGTCCTCAATTGTGATATTTAAATCGTTGATGGAGAAGCAATACTCCTTTATATTATTTGCTACTATTTCCATAGTTTTTATTTTAGTTTGTTTCTGTGTGTTCTCGCCTTGAGATTCCTTCGTACCTCGGAATGACGCAATAACGTGGGATTCACAGCTTCTTTTTTTGCTACTGCTCTACGCAGTATTTCGTCATCGCAAGGAACGCAGCGATCTTAAGGCGTGCTGTAAATCTCATTTTCATTTAGCATTTGTTTTTTCTTTTAATTATTGTGTCATCACCTTGAGATTCCTTCGTGCCTCGGAATGACGCAATAACGTGGGATTCACAGCTTCTTTCTAGCTACTGCGCTGCACGGTATTGCGTCATCGAGAGGAACGTGGCGATCTTAAGGCGCCTAGTTAATCACTCCTATTCGGTATATTTTTTAAATAGTTTTCGTAGGGTTATAACGTTGAGTTTATGCCCAAAGGCGATAATTTCACTTGGTCCAACATAGTTGTAAATAATTTGGGTTTGAAGATTGTTGAACACACTATTTACCATTAAAACACTTCCGTTACACAGATTCACATAGCCCTTTATACGCGGACAGATTTCTTGCAACTCTTTAACAAAGAGCAATAGCTTTAGCTCTTCAATTTTATTGTGTGAGCGCAATACACATGCATTTAATTCTTCGGGTCTGCCACCCGATGCGTGTCCCTGATACTGTGCGGCGGCTTTACCGGTATTGCTTTGGCAGATAGCTTCCCAATTTACTTTGGCATAGCTCGTTTTTTCAATAGTAGCGTAGGGGTTTAATTCTTTTATTTGCTGGTTAATATCGTTTAGATCGGCCGTAAACAAGTCGGTTTTATTTACAATGATGGTATCGGCAATCATGAGTTGATGCTTAAACCGAATTAATTTATTGAGTCCTTTTACAAAGTTTGGTGCATCAACCATGCTTACAATTTGATTGAGTCTCACTTTATTGGCCAGGCTTGGCATATCTAGTAGCTCAATAATACTGATGGGGTCAGCTAAACCGGATGCTTCCAGAAAAATCATTTCGGGTTGGTGCACTTCAATGAGCTCGAGCATGGTTTTTTCAAAGCTTCCCAATTGACATACACAAAAGACAGAGCCATTGTTAATTTCTACCAAGTGGAAATCGTCGTTGGTACGTTTCAATTCTTTGCCATCAAAACCAGTTGGGGCAAATTCGTTTTGAATTACCGCAATTTTATGCTTGGGAGCCAACTCGGTAAGCAAATTCTGAAGGAGGGTGGTTTTGCCACTGCCTAAAAATCCGCTAATTAAATTGAATTGAATCATGCTGCTTAGTTTAATTATTAAGTATAAAAGCCCTTTAACACAGAGTAATTAGGTGTTCGTTACACGGTTATTAGCTCTAAAGTAGAGCCAATTAGGTGTAAGTTAGAGCTTATTAATGCCTCCCGTACAGAGTAAATACCTGTAACTTACAGGGTATTATTGTGAAATGTACAGGTAATTACCCCTAAATTAGAGCTTGTTATGGCCTTCTGTTCAGGGTAGACAGCTCTAATTTTGCCCTTGTATTGCCTTAAAGTAGACCTTTTATAAGCTACCTATGTATGGTTTATGATTGCTTTAATTATTTACTTCGTTCTCGCCTTGAGATTCCTTCGTGCCTCAGAATAACGCAATAACGTGGGATTGACAGCTCTTTTTACGCTACTGCTCTACGCAGTATTGCGGCATCGTGAGGAACGCGGCGATCTTAAGGCCTGCTGTAAATCTCATTTATAACTTATCATTCACCATTTATCATTTTCTCGCGCTAGGGATTGAAGCGGCATCCTTTGTGAGCCCTTTTTGGCGAAGCAAAGATATAGCGCAAAGCCCGACCCGCAGGGGAGCGCCCTTATTATTAAAACAAAAAGTGATTTCCAAGGCTTTGTTTCCGCAGCCAAGGAATCACTTGGAGATTTTTTCCGATACTAGTTTTTCTCGGCTAAATAGTGGTCTATTTTAGCGGTGATATCTTGTATTGGTGGTATTTGCGATATGAACTCAATGTTGCCGTCCATAACAATGGTTGGTAGGTTTTTAACGCCTAGGGATGCCATCATTTGTACGCCTTCCATTTCTTTTATGCGGTGCTCTTTATACACTACTTTGCCACCATAGCTTTCGGCTGCGCGATTAACGGCATCAACCATGTATTGGCATGGTGCACATGATGAAGAATCGAGTGTGATGATGTCGATCACTACTTGCTCTTTCGACCAGTGTGATGATAAATCGAGCAATTCGATACCGGCGGTTTGTGCTTCAGAAGCTCTTAACTCACCTTGCAATACTTCGTTGTGAACCAACTCGCCCACGGCAATGAGGTTTTCTTTTGGCGTTTCCATGGCTAAATCGCAACCCGGCGCAAGTATAAAACCTTTTTTACCGCCAATATCCATACACTCTAAGGCATCGCGACGTGAAGCTTCCTCGTCGCCCATTAATAATACTACGGTAAGTTTTATGTTTCCGCCAAAGCTAACATTATGCTTAAGGGCCATGTCGCGTACAAAATCCAAAGGAATATTCTCGTCGATTGAGATATTATCGGGTTTTGTTTTGCACATTTCCTCAATGTTTTGCTGTGCGTTACCACAAACAAAGAACGAGCTTAGGGCATCGGCTTCGCGCACCATTTCATTAATTTCGGTGATGTATGGTGTTACGAATGTTTCAAAACTCATTGGATCGATCTGACTGGTCATAGGATCAACAATGGCAATTACATCGGCTCCTGCCTCAATGTAGTTTTGCGCCATCATTTTAGCCACATCGGTGGTAAAGCGCATTAACTTGTGCGTAGCTTCGGGGTCCATCATCATTTGCATGAAGATATCGGTACCCAAAAGGTGAAGGGCCAAGGTAAAAGGACCAGTGATTAAACCATACAGGGCAATATCAGGGTGCTGATCGCGAAGCTCGCGCGTGGCATCCATTACCATTGGTATACGGGCCTTGCAGGCACATGGTACTTTTAAATCGTCGAGTGTTTTGCCTTCCATAAGTGGATGCGAAACTACTGCTGGTGGGTTATCATCGGCCCAAGCTAATTTACAACCCAATGCTTCTGCTTCAATTTGTAAATCGAAGGCTACGGGAATACCATCAGGATTATATAGCTTGATGGCTTCGTTAACGCCTTTAACAATGTTTTCTTTGGACGATAAAAACTCAGTAGCTGTTTGATTTAATAGTGCTCCGGCGTGTGATCCTACAAATGGAACCCATGGAATACGCTCTACTTCTTCGAGGCGCATTGCCTTCTGTATTAGTTCTAATCCTTTCATTCTTTTAGTTTGATTTATTTAGTTTTAAATTCTTTTAAGTGGTAATTGTGTTGATAATAGTATTGCAATATTGTGTTGGGCTGTCTGCCCAAACCCGACTTACTTTTTGTTCTTGATGACAAAAACTAAGGAAAAAACATCAAGGCTGCTTTTAAAATATCTTTCTTATTTAAAACTGAACTTAAGTGCGGCCGAGTGATTTTCGAGCACAGCTCTCAACTTCTCGGTCTTACTAAAGTTCAATTTTAAAACAAAAGCCATTTTAAAAGAGGCCACCTAAGCGAGGCGCTCAAAAGCAATACCTCATTTAAATATTAGGCACAAGCAACGTTGCCGATGTCGGTTACTCTACTTGGACCTGTACTTATGACTTTTAAGTTTTTATATTCTGCCTTCAGTCTTTATTCTAAATCCTAAATTACGATGCTAAAGCATTTAAATATTCAACCACTCCTTGTGGATCGGCATTGAAGCTATCGGCACCAATTTTTTCGCAAAACTCTTGGTTTACCGGAGCACCGCCAATACATACTTTAATATTGCTATCTTTTTCTTTTATGGTTTTTACAATTTTTTCCATGTTGCCCATGGTTGTGGTAAGTAGTGCTGAAAGACCTATTACGCTACCCGGATTTTTCTCGGCTGTGGCAATAAAGTCTTCGGCTTTTACATCGGTACCTAAATCAATTACCTCGTAGCCGTTTCCTTCAACCATCATAGAAACTAGGTTTTTACCAATATCATGAAGATCGCCTTCTACGGTTCCTAAAATAAATGTGCCTTTACGCTCTGCAGCACCCGATGCAAAAAATGGTTTCAGATGCTCCATGCCTGCTCCCATTGCCTTTGCACTCATTAATACTTGAGGTACAAAAACCTTATTTTCGCGGAATTTATTACCTACTATTTCCATACCTACCATTAATCCTTTTTCGAGAATATCGGCCGGAGAAACTCCAGCATCTAAGGCTTGTTTTGTTAGTTCATCAGCACCATCTTGCCCCTTCATTGTTGGAGGATAAGGTGATTTTGCATCAATTTTACCTGTATCGACACACGCTGCAATTTTTTCTAATAGTTCTTCCATAATATTTTAGTATTTATTCTGAGGGTAATGCAGTGCTCAACAACAACGAACAAGCAATGCATTGTTAACAATGTTTTTTATTTTAAGTATTGAGTCAGAAGTTGATGGTAACTGCCATATTACCTTTCAGTTTGCTGACTATTATTTATTACAATATGTTTTTGGCGCTTCGCCCAAGCCCGACTTACTCTTCTTTTCTTGATAAAAGAAAGTAAGCAAAGAAAATCAAGGCTGCTTTTAACATCACTTTCTTATTTAATTCCTGCTTAAGTGCGGCCAAGTGATTTTCGAGCGAAGCTCTCAACTTCTTGGTCTTACTAAAGCACTCATTAAAACAAAAGCGATTTTAAAAGAGGCCAACTAAAAATGGCGCTTAGCTTTTGCTTATATTCTATTCAACAGTTTTTATAATGATCTCGTTAGATTCAAAATTTCCTGATTTAGCTGATACTTTTATTTCGCCAGCTTCGCGGGTGCTTTGTACCAACATCATGGCTCTACCATTGTGAGTGGTAATGTAATTCGATTTGTGTTTTTGCACATTTCTATCCCAACCATTATCAACGCCTATGTTAACGCCATTGCCTTCTACATTAAAAACAAATTGATAATCTAAATCAGGAATTAAATCGCCATTCTTGGTTTGAACAAAGGCCTCTATGTGAACCACATCGTAGCCATTGGCTTTCATTTGTGTTTTATCGGCTTTTAGTACAATTTTGCCCACCCACTTTGCGGTTTTAATGGCATAATCGCTTTCTGCTTTTTCTTGATTTATACCCACTGCTTTAATTTCGCCAGCTGCATAGGGAACCAAATATTTTACAATATTGTCTTCAAAGTCGGCAGGGCTTTTTATGCCATAGCTTTTATTATTAACAAATAGCTCTACTTGCGGACTATTACTAAACACCTCAACAAATACAGAGTCGCCATCCTTGTAATTCCAGGTTTGTTCCACATCGTCGAACAACCATTTATCTAGCCAATTATGTACGCGATTGTCCACCCATTTGCCATCGCTATAAATCCATTGTGCCTTTTTTGCATGTTTGGTGGCTAAATATGTATACGGTTTATCGCTCCAAAGCGTGCGGAAGAAATGACCGCGTGGAGTATAAAATCCGCAAAAGTCGAGCAGCGAAATCTCTAACCCTTTCCAAGGAAAAGGGCCTGACTCACCGAGATAGGCAATACCTGTCCATAAAAAGATACCCGACATAAAATCACGATCTCTAATATCTTTCCACTCTTGATAGGTTCCCCAATTTTCAGAACCATACATTATTCTATTTGGGTAATTTTTATGATCCTCGTCGTAGTTAATAGCACGGTAGTTGTATCCTATTACATCAGGTACATCAAAGTAGCCTGTCATATTTCCGGCCTTTGGCAATACGCCACCTGTGGTTACAAAACGTGTGGTATCCACTTCTTTAAACCATTTTTGAATTAATTCGGCCGTTTCCTTTAGTTCGTCTACATCACTTCCTGTTTCTTCTATCAGCACTTGATTGTCTAGGCCTTGTGTACTCTTCTCCATTTTCCAGTAGTAAGGATAAGTCCACTCAATTTCGTTACCCATACTCCACATAATAATAGAAGGATGATTGCGCGTGGCACGTATCATATCTTTGGCATCGCGCTCGGCCCATTCTTCAAATATATCGCCATATCCTACATGGTTCTCAGGCAATACATCCTTTGCAAAACGAGAGGTATTCCATTTTTGCTTATTGCGCTTCCACTCATCAAAAGCCTCGTTAATTACCAAAAAGCCCATTTCATCGCAAAGCTTTAATAGGCCTGGATCGGCAGGATTATGCGAACAACGAATGGCGTTTACACCAATTTCTTTGAGCGTATTTAATCGGCGTGCCCATACATCCTTAATAAAAACGGCACCTACAGCACCCGCATCGTGATGCAAGCAAACACCTTTCATTTTAACAGGCTTCTCATTTAAGTAAAACCCAGTGTTGGCATCAAAGCGAATTGAACGTATTCCGAAGTCTGTGCTATAGTTATCAACTACTGTTTTTCCATCAATAATCTCAATTTCGGCAGTATATAAGTTTGGTGTTTCTATGCTCCAAAGCTTTGGGTTCTTCAGTGCTATGGATACCTTAAAAGTATCTAACTGAGCTAAGGCACATTTTAGTTTCTTTTGTGCAATTACTTTTCCGGTACCATCTTTAATGATTGCTTTTACCGAAGCATTGCTTAGTTTTTTGTTGGTGGTTTTAACTACAGTATGAATATCAACTGTGGCTTTTTTTTCGCTAACTAGAGGAGTCTCTATCCATGCACCGAATTGAGGAATATAAGTTGTGGCTGTATTAATTAAGCGCACATTACGGTAAATGCCTGAGCCGGTATACCAACGCGAATCGGCAAACTGCTCATGGTCTACTTTTACAGTTATGGTATTTGATCCACCATAATTAAGGTACGCGCTCAATTCGTAGCCAAACACACTATAACCATAAGGTCTTTTGCCCAGGTAATGCCCGTTAATCCACACCTCCGAATTGTTATATATGCCGTCAAACTCAATATTGGTAACGGTATTTTCCCAATTGGCTGGCACTTCAAATGTTTTACGATACCAACCAATGCCTGTTGGTAAAAATCCGGTAGAACCTGATGTTTTTTCTGTAGTGTACGATTGCTCTATGCTCCAATCGTGTGGCAAGTTTAAGGTGCGCCAAGCCGAATCGTCGAAGTTTTGCTTCACTGCCTCAGGCGCATCGCCTAGTAAAAACTTCCAGTCGAAGTTAAAATCTTCAGTCGATCTTGGGCCTTGTGCCAAGGTTACTGCAGAAAGACATAGTAATATAAGTGCCGTGCAAAGGGTGCTTTTCATAATCAAAAAATAAATAGATGTGTGCCAATATTTTGTATGCTCAATCTATAAATTAAGTATCAAGAATACGGCTGTATTCTCGATACTATATAGGTGTTATTTTAGTTGTTCTTGCGCTATCTCAATAAATTTCAGGATATTCTCCTTAGTGGTATCACTTTCTACCGAGTGAGATGGAGAGAAAATATATCCGCCATTTTTACCCAAGTCGATTAGTGCTTTAGATTCTCTTTCAACATCTTCAACAGAACCGAATGGTAAAGTTTTTTGCATTGATAAACCACCATGGAAAGCCAATTTACCTTGGTACATTGGTAATATTTCGTTAATGTCCATTACCTCTGGCTGAAATGGGTTAAAGCAATTTAAACCACACTCAATTAAATCAGGGAATAACTCGTCCACATCTCCACAAGAGTGAATCATCACATATTTTCCGTTATCACGCGCAAAACCGTACATACGCTTAAGCTGTGGATACACAAATTCTTTCCACGTATCGTATCCGAAAATTAAACCATGTTGTTGCCCCCAGTCATCGCCAAAGTAAACTGCATCAATATCATACTCCATTGCCTTTTTAATTTGCTCAATATTGTAGTCGGCAATTTTTGTAAATAACTCATGTACAAAATCGGGGTACATCATAAAATCCATCAGCAGATTCTCCATACCGCGCATACTCCAAGCACGCTCATATAAGCTAAACCCAATTTGAAACACACGAAATAAATCGGGCTTCTTTGCTATTTCAGGTTCTATGTTGGCAAAAAAACGTGGATCGTGCGGATCTGGGAATTTCACGCCTTCCATCGAAGGTTCGCTAATTACAAAGGGAGCACTGGCATCGCCAATATCTTTATCAATAGACCTGTCCCAAATTACACCAAATACATCCTGAAACATATCGGGTTCAACTTCTTCAAAAAAACCAATATCACTACCTAAGTTTAATATGTGGTTTCCTAAAACAGGATCAAGATCATCAACGCCATAATGCTCTTGAAGCATTTGTTTTGGTTCTTCTGTAAATTTAAAAGACCATGGTACATAAGGAGGCTTTTTACCATCCAAAACCATTTTTACTACTTCTCTTTTTGTCATGGATTCTAGATTTTTATCTGTCCTACAATTTTAGGGCATTGATGTTAAAAATATTTAAGTTATATTGCCAACACTTTAGTTATATTATCATGTCGTACATACATAGAGAAAATAATGTTAGTTATGCCGAGTTTGAGAAGGTAGAAGTGTCACAAAGTGTTTCCTTTAAAGTAGGGAAATATGAATCGGCCTTTTTCGAACGCCCATGGCATTACCATCCCGAGTTTGAGTTACTTTTAATTACCAAAGGCCACGGCATGCGCATGGTTGGCGATCACTTTGAGAAATTTGAAGAAGGCGATTTGGTATTACTGGGCGCTAATTTACCCCATGCCTGGATTTCGGATCAATCCTATCTGCAGCCCAATAACGATGAAACCTGCGAATCTATCTACATCCAGTTTAAGAAAAGTGTATTCGGAACCAATTTTATTGAAATACCCGAGCTAAAAAGTATTCGTACCATTTTGCACAAATCAGAGCGAGGCGTAAAAGTTACAGGAAAGGATAAGGAATATATAGTTTCGGTAATGACCAATATGATTTATCAGAAACCCATTGAGCAACTTTTGCTACTCATAAAAATGCTCGACGTAATATATAATACCGAATATGAAGTTTTGGCTTCAGGACACTACCACCAGCGCCAGATATTCAAGAATGATAAAATGACCAAGGTGCATAACTATATTATGCGCAGTTTTAAAGAAGAAATTACCATTGAATCGTGTGCAAGTGATGTTGACATGACAGTGACTTCCTTTTGCCGGTTTTTCAAAAAGCACACCAATGTAACCTTCTCGGTTTACGTAAATTATTTACGAATTAATCTGGCACAAAAATATATACTAAACACCGAAATGCCCATTAAAGAAATCGCCTTTGAGTGCGGCTTTGTATCCATCGCTTATTTTAATCAGGTGTTTAAAAAACTAACAGGCGTTTCGCCATTGGTATTTAAAAAGAAGCAATTAAGGAGTACACAATAATAATGGCGCTTTATCCAGCTATTCGCTATAGCCACTGCAATGTGCCATAAGTTTGTCTAGCTTGTACGTGTGCTCCTAAAGTCGCATCCGCCAAACAAGTCAAACTAAAGCCCCATTACATTGGGCTGCCGCTACTATCTGGGCGCTGCAAAAAAAAACACAAGCGAGGGAAATAAAAAAGACCACCCTAGGGCAGTCTTTATATAATATTATATAGAAGTAATTATATTACAACTTGAAAGCTTCCTTTATAGCATCCACATAATCCAACTTCTCCCAGGTAAATAGCTCAACCTCAAATTTCTTTTTACCAAAATAAGGCGATTCAATTTCTTTAACTACCACTTCTGGTTTTCTACCCATATGGCCATATGCTGCCGATTCCTCGTAAATAGGGTTACGAAGCTTTAAGCGGTCTTCAATAGCAGCCGGACGTAAATCAAATATTGATTTAAGTTTTTCTGCAATTTCGCCATCGCTTAATACTACTTTAGCAGTACCATAAGTGTCAACAAAAACACCAACCGGTTCAGCAACACCAATAGCGTAGGCTAGCTGAACTAAAACTTCATCAGCTAAACCAGCAGCCACAACATTTTTCGCAATATGGCGCGAAGCATAAGCAGCAGAACGATCTACCTTCGATGGATCTTTTCCAGAGAAAGCACCACCACCGTGTGCACCTTTTCCTCCATAAGTATCCACAATAATTTTACGACCGGTTAAACCTGTATCGCCATGCGGACCACCAATTACAAATTTACCTGTTGGGTTAACATGTAATATAATAGTATCATTAAACAAAGCTTGAACGCGTTCTGGCAATAAAGCTTTGGTACGTGGTATTAATATATTCTGAACATCGTCTTTAATTTTTGCCAACATTGTTGCCTCTTCATCAAAGTCGTCGTGCTGTGTAGATACTACAATAGTATGAATACGTTGCGGTTGGTTATCATCGCTATACTCAATAGTAACCTGACTTTTAGAATCCGGACGAAGGTAAGTCATCTCTTTCCCTTCTCTACGAATAGCTGCTAACTCAATTAACAATTGGTGCGAAATCTCTAAAGCCAAAGGCATATAGTTATCTGTATCGCGCGATGCGTAGCCAAACATCATACCTTGGTCACCGGCACCTTGCTCCATTCTTTCAGCTCTATCAACCCCTTGGTTAATATCTGCTGATTGCTCATGAATAGCAGAAAGCACACCACAAGAGTCGCCATCAAAACGATATTCACTTTTGGTATAACCAATTTTGTTAATCACTCTTCGTGCAACTTCCTGTACATCAACATAAGTTTTTGAACGTACTTCCCCTGCCAAAACAACCTGTCCTGTGGTTACTAAAGTTTCACAAGCCACTTTTGAATCTGCATCAAATGCAATAAAGTTGTCGAGTAATGCATCTGAAATTTGATCAGCTACTTTATCAGGGTGCCCTTCAGATACTGACTCAGACGTAAATAAATATGCCATAATATTTTAATTTTAATCTCATTATATTCCTAACATCAAACTCCTATATACTGTATATTGTTTATATGTAGAATAATATAGATAATGTGAATAATAGGATAGCAAAAAGGTAAGAAGCCATTTTAGCACTTTTTTTAAGTGGTTGCAATCAGTCAAATCCATCCACTATCCGAAAATTTCTGACGCAAAACTACAAAAGTTTCGTTTTATCCTCAACAATAAAGTCGATTTTTATCGTAATTTATAGAGATATAACAACTGAGAATATTTTTTTTACTATCCTAAATTATTGATAGCTAGAGTGCGAAATAAAAACCTTGAGTTTTTTTACAAGAATTATTTGGAGGTAAAGGAATTTGCTATATCTTTGCATCCGCATTTGAGACAGAGAGTATCTCTTCCATGCAAACAAGGTCCGTTCGTCTAGGGGTTAGGACGCCAGGTTTTCATCCTGGTAACAGGGGTTCGATTCCCCTACGGACTACAAGTAAAAAAGTTAGGTCATAAATACAAACGACAGATGGCAAATCATAAATCGGCGTTAAAAAGAATTCGTCAAGCAGAGAAAAAAAGAGTACACAATAAGTACTATGCAAAAACTACTCGTAATGCAGTAAAAAACTTGCGTAATGCAGGTGAAAAAGAAGCTGCTGCAGAGATGTTCCCAAAAGTTGCATCTATGCTTGATAAGTTAGCCAAAAGAAACATTATTCATAAGAATAAGGCGTCTAACTTAAAATCTAAGTTAGCTAAGCATATCAATAAACTGTAATTACAGTTTAGCTCGGTCCGTTCGTCTAGGGGTTAGGACGCCAGGTTTTCATCCTGGTAACAGGGGTTCGATTCCCCTACGGACTACATACATAATGAATTCTATATAAGTTATAGGATTTTTTATATTGGAATTGTAATATCTATTAATCTAATTAATAGATGTAAATAAAAACTGAAATACAGTTGTTCGGTCCGTTCGTCTAGGGGTTAGGACGCCAGGTTTTCATCCTGGTAACAGGGGTTCGATTCCCCTACGGACTACATAAAGCTTTCATGATACATTCATGGAAGCTTTTTTTATGCCATAGTTTTTGAGGGAATCGTATTAGTTTTATATCTTGATGATTCACTAATCTTTAACCTCAAATGGATTATCAAAAGCTAAGCATAAAAAGTTGGGCTGTAGAAGATCGCCCACGCGAAAAACTAATTGCAAAAGGAATTACAAGCCTTTCAAATGCTGAATTAATTGCCATACTAATTGGGTCAGGTAATCGAAATGAATCAGCGGTCGAATTATCAAAACGTATCTTACAGTCTGTTGATAATAATTTAAACGAGCTTGGAAAACAGTCGATTGAATACCTTCAGAGTAATTTTAAAGGAATTGGAGAAGCGAAAGCAATTTCGATAGTAGCAGCTCTTGAGCTTGGAAAGCGCCGTAAACAAAGTGAGATTCGCGTAAAACCCCAAGTTAATTCTAGCAATGATGTGTATGAATTAATGCACCCTATTTTAGCGGATCTCCCCCATGAGGAATTTTGGATTATTACTTTAAACAGAGCTAATAGAGTTATATCAACAAACAAAATTAGCCAAGGTGGAATATCCGGAACCGTAATTGATACCCGCCTAATTATGAAAACCGCATTAGATCAGTTGGCAAGCTCAATTATATTGTGCCACAATCATCCTTCTGGTAATATCAACCCTAGCCCTCAAGATAAAACGATCACCAATAAATTAAAGGAGGCAGGTAAAGTTATGGATATTCCAGTGTTGGATCATATTATTGTTACGGATAATGGGTATTATAGTTTTAGTGATGAGGGGGAGGTTTGAGAAAGTTAACGTCTAAGGAAATCAATCATTTTATAAACTCCGACTCTTTGCAGAATCTTCCCAAATCTTATATGCCTGCTTAGTTCAAGATTATTATACAGGTAGTTGCAATAAAAATCCTCATCAAAAAAGATTGATTTTTTGTAATATTCCCACCAAAGGTCTCCAAAAAGTTTAGGTTCATTCCAAGGTTTAGCTAAGATATAGTGGAATATAGAGGGTTCTTTAATTAAAACGCCTTGCTCTATACTAGTTAAAGTGTAATTATACTTATTAGGAAGAAAGTATATGTCATTTTGGAATATAATATTTAATATATCTTGATCTTGAAATTTAAACTTTTTGACACTCATTTCTTTTATGGTTTTTTTATAATCATATTTGCTGTTAATGTTTGTATTGTTAAATAGAAGGACGCCTGCATTTATATAACAGCTAGGCTTAAGGTTTAATTTGTGTATGTATTTAATTTGTGTTTTATTCTGAAAGTTAGGGTGTTCCTGTACTCCTGCAATTGATTTTCCAGAAATGTCAAGTGCAAATAAGTCAGAAATATCTTTATTAATAATAACATCAACATCACAGTATATAACCTTTGGGATATCGCCTAGAATTGTAGGGATAAGTAATCTATAATAACTTTCAATTGTTACATCTCTAACTTCGTAACTGTTATGAAAGCTATTTTTAACATCGATAAAATTAAAAGAACAATTAGTGTATTTATTCTGTATAGATGTTATTTTATTAATGTTTGTCTTATTTAATCGACTAGAAGAGTATAATATATATATAGTATAATAAACACCCTCTTTGGTGTTTTTCAAAAGAGATGTAATGCAAACCCCTGCAGGAATTGTAAATTTATTATCAAAACTAAAAACTATTGGGATATTCATAACTATTTGATGATATCTGATTTATTATTCTTAATATATATGAAGAAGAAGCAAGTGTACATTAGAATAAAATATATTCCATTTTCAATAGCATAGTATAAATTTAAGGGCATTTTTAGTGATATTAATATCTTGGCTAAACTTATCATCAGAATACCTGATATGATTTCTGTAATTATGAAGATTTTAATATTTTCTCGAGCAATAAATAAAAAACCTATTACCCATGCTAATATTTTAAAGAAATCACCTATTACTTGCCAAATATATAATGTATACATAAGACTAAATGACTCTGTAAATAATATATTAACAATGTGCCTTTTAAGTAAAAATGACGATATTCCTCCTATTATTAAAAAAGGAATTAATGTTATTAATGACTTATGAACCTCTTTAATAATATCCCTATTTGTTTTTAAACTAGAAAAGGTAGGTAGAAAATAATAAGTAAAAGACATTGTAACGAATGAAATATAACTGAAACTTATTTTGTTCATTCCATCCCATATTCCGGCAGATTCCCACGATGAGTCGGACGTAATAATTGTACGGATCACAGTTTGAGATACCGGAGTTAAGATACCTGCAACTAATGCCATAAAACTATATTTACTTAAATTTTTTAGGGCTTTTTTTGAGAATGCTATTTTTTGTGTATTTAATAGCTTTACTAATCTTGGGATATTAAGTGTCAAAGGGAATATAACTAAGAATATCTGTGCCCATAATAATCCATCGAGGTTTAATGTATATGCAGCTAATAGCCCTATTATAAAACCGGAAGTGGAAATTAATATGTTGATATTAACATATTGTTTAATCTGCTGAAGGCCATTTATATATGAAATGTAGCCATTTAGAATGGAGGAACTTAGAAAGTATATTCCGGATAATTTTATAACATTGTTATATTCGGATGAATTAAATAGAATAATTGAAATTTTATTTGAGAATATAAGTGCTATGGCACTAGTACACATAGATGATATAATAATTATTATTAATGCACTAGAAAAGTATATTTTTTGTCTTTGGGGAGCGGATTGATTGGATGAAATATATTTTATAATCCCATTATTGAATCCTAGGCCAGAAATGTTAGAACCTAGTTGAAGAAAATTTTGTAGTTGGCTAATAATTGCCATACCGGAAGGCCCAACAAACAATGCAAGGACTTTAATATTTAATACTCCTATTACTAGCCTAACAATTACTTGTGTAGAGTTTTGAAGCCCCGATTTTATTAACTGATTTCTTTTGAGTATTGTGAATATTTTGTACTTATGCAATGTTTCAATAATTATGGTTATACGAAGATACCAATTTGGAAGTAATATTCATTAAATATGGCCTAATCATCCTGTTTATTTAATTACAATGAATTTGATAAAAAGATTATGAAGATATTATTGGTTGGAGAGTTCAGCGGTTTACATGCTATTTTAGCTGAAGGTTTGAGGCAGGAAGGGCATCAAGTAACAGTTATCTCTGAAGGATGTGGCTGGAAGAATTATCCTCGTGATATAGACTTAAACTTTGGAAGATTTCGTCTACTTAAATCCGTACTAAAAATTGCTTTTAATATCCATAGGCTTATTGGTTTTGATGTTGTGCAACTTATTAACCCATGTGCATTACATGCTTTGCCTAAAAAAAATATGTTATTCTATAAATTCATTAAAAGATTTAATAAGAGTGTATTCTTGGGTGCAAATGGGGATGATTATTTTATCGTTTCTTATGGTTTGACTGGTAAATATTCTAAATCTATTTTTTCGCACAAAGACTTGTTGGCTGATGACTTTATTACAGAATTTACTTTAAGGTGTTTGGACGATGATTTTAAACAACTCAATTTAAAGATAGCAAATGAGTGTGATGGAATAACAGCTTGTTGTGCCGAATATGAAATCGCGTACAAAGAAAAATACTCTGATAAATTAACCTTTATTCCTTTGCCAATAGATACTTCGGAATTTAATTTTTGTAACAGTATTTCGGAAGAAACGGAAAAAATAATATTTTTTTTAGGGCACTATAAATATAGAAGAGTGCTTAAAGGTACTGATATAATTGAAAAGGTACTATTGCGATTAAAAGATTCATATCCTGATGAAGTTGAACTTAGAATTGTTGATTCCATTCCATTTGATGAATATAAGAATTTGATGGACTCCTCACACGTTCTTGTGGATCAGCTATACTCCTATGGGTGTGGCATAAATGGCGTTCTAGGAATGTCAAAAGGTTTAATAGTTGCTGGTGGAGCAGATTCATATATGTATCAGTTAATAGGAGAAGAAGATAATCAGCCACTTGTTAATTTACCTGTTGATGAAGAAGAAATGTTTATAGTTCTTGAAGAGCTTATTAAGAATAAAAGAGACTTATTTACGTTAGCTAAGGAGACTAGAGAATTTTCCATTAAACATCACAACTATATAAAAGTTGCAAAGCAGTATGTTGATTTTTGGGAATCTAAAATAAGCCAGTAGAAATAAGGTTTATTTCAATTATTACCCTCATTATATTTATACAATACTATAGTTGAATTGATAACTCTGGACCTAATATTATATACACAACTTGTACAAGAAATCAGGGATGTTTGTACAAACCTCTGAGTAAAATTAGTGTTAAAGTTATAAAGTATGAATTCTTCTTTAAGAAAATATATAAGATTTGTTCTATTGAAATAGAAGTCTGGAAATATTCAATGGAGCTTATCCGCTTCATTAAAATGGACTCTAAATATTATGTTTATTATATCGTCAGAATAATTTCTTTAATAAATAGGTATTACCAGTTGCCCTGCATTAGAACTTTTACTAGTGAAATATGATACTCATAGAGTATTTATAACAAAAATGTAATGAGTCCATCGACAATAAAGTTTTGTGGGATTTAAACCAAGTTTGTACATCTTGACTTACAGAAATAAACGCAAAAGGCATCAGGAATGCTTTGGGAAACATAAAGCGAATTTCTTTATGTGCTGCGACCTTGTAAAAAAATAAGCCTGATCATGATTCTGAAGCAAATTTAATTGATAGATAAGGTGTATCCCAAAATAGGTAGTAGATTGGGATAAACTTCTTATTTGCAATAAAGCCCTTGGTTTTCTTGATGAAAAATAAAACTTAATACAACTGGTACTAACCGAAGAATGATTAAAGGAGTGTATATCAATGAGGTTAATTTTATCAAGAAAAAATATACTTACTTGTATCGTTGACCTAATCTTAGCTTCCTACTCCCATGCCAAGTCTTTAATCTTTGAATGCCTTTGTTTTTGAAATGCAAATTCAACTGTCTAACAGTGCTCATAAGGAAAGTGATAACCTTACGGATTAATATAATCGGTAATTATATTGCTTAATTTAATTGAACCTTCTTTATTTAAATGATCAGCATCATAGAAGTCTTCGTTAGTAAAACGATTATCTTTTAAAAGGTTTAGGTAGTCTAAATCCCCAATACTCTTTAGCTCTTGAATTGTTTCTTGCATTCTATCTAATTGACTATTATCTAAATGTTCATAGTAATATTTAGAGGTAGGTGTGGTTAATAGTAAAAGTCTTATTTTATTTCTATTGCAAAAATCAACGAATTGCAATAGCGTCTGCTTATTAGCAGCTAAGTATTGAAAATCAGATACCGTGTGCCGTTTTGCCGCACTATATCCTGTTTTCTCTAGATTTTCACTACTATATGCACCATAGTTTGTTCCCCATCCTAACTCAGAGGAAGTTATAGCATATTCATTATAAAATATATGATTAGCAAACCTCTTGAGGTTAGTAAATAATTTATTGCCTATTAATTCACTATTAAATTTTAACTGTTTTGAAGTGTGAATCCCATAGTATATATTGTAGTTCTTTATGCGCCATTTTTCAACGCCACAATCTAGGATCTCAAACAAAGATGCATATGAGATTGTAATGATTATTTGTTCGAGAGATTCAAAGTTTGTTGAATATTTGTTTAAAATTTCCCAGTCATAATTCAAAGTCTGTGATATATACGAGGCATTAAAGCAACTATGTTTAAACAATGTAGGGTTTAAACCGTAATAAGCATGCGAAGTTCCAAATATTAAAGTTTCGGTATTCTGATATGGTTTCTCTAAAAATTCCTTCTTGATTTTAAAATCATTGGGTAATGCTCTCAAATAGATCTCTAAAATAATACCGAATATAAATATCGTTCCACCAAAAGTTAGGCAATTTTTATAGAAGTATTTCATACTTAAAATTGAAAATATATGAATTGTTGTTCATCTCCATTAAATTGTAGAATAATAATAATAATAAAGAAATAACATGCCCACCTTAATGTTTTAGGCATTATAATAGGGAAATTTTCTAATGCATATTGTTGTCTTCTAGATAGCCATTCTACCAATATAAAAGCTATAATTAAACAGAAAAAAACGAGCTCTTTGGCTTGAAAGTCAATATTAGGGATTGTAAATAATGACTTAGAAAAAATTTTATTAATTATTGAGAATGCCTGATTAATATTCTCCGAGCGAAAAAACACCCTAGATAATCCAGTTAAGAAAAATACTAATATCATTTGATAGCACTCAATTAAGTTCGGAAAATATCTATTCTCAGCAACAACATTAGTGTAACTGCGGTTTTTATTTGTTAAAATCAGAGGTAAAAAGTATACTGCGTTTATAAAACCCCAAATAATGAAGGTCCAGTTTGCTCCATGCCAAAAACCGCTGATTATAAAAATTATAAAAATATTTCTGACTTTCTGCCACGTGCTTCCTCTACTTCCACCAAGTGGTATATATAGATACTCTTTGAACCACGAGGATAAAGATATATGCCAACGACGATAAAATTCTGCCATATTCCTCGAGAAGTAAGGAAACGCAAAATTCTGCTGTAGTTTTATTCCAAATAGTCTAGCTGTCCCAATAGCTATATCTGAATAACCTGAAAAATCTCCATATAATTGAAAATTAAATAATATAACAGCTAAAAACAAAGTACTTCCATGAAAATTTTGTGTATTGTTATATACATCTGAAACTAACTCACCACATCCATCTGCAATTACAACCTTTTTAAATAAACCCCATAATATTTGCCTCAATCCATCGTTTGCTTCGTGTAAATTAAATACACGTTTCTTTATTATTTGAGGGAGTAAATTAGATGCTTTTTCAATAGGACCAGCAACTAGTTGAGGAAAAAAACTAACGAAAGCGGCAAACGCTATAAAATCCCTTGTACATTTTACCTTTCTTCTATACACATCAATAGTATAACTCATTGTTTGAAATGTATAAAAACTAATACCAACAGGAAGTATAATATCCAAAGTATTGTCATTTATTTGATAGCCAAAAAATGTAAAGGCATCTGTAAATGCTCCGATAAAAAAGTTATAATACTTAAAGAAACCAAGCATTCCAATATTTGCGAGTATACTAACTGAGAGCAATACTTTTCTGTGAAACAAACGGTTTTCATAGGAGAGTTTAATACCTATAATATAATCTATAATTATACTAAAGATTATTAGTGCCAAGAAATTCCAATTCCAGTAACCATAGAAAAAGAAACTTGCTAAAACAATAAGTATATTTTGATGTTTTACTTTTGCTAATACCGACCAATATAAAACAAAAACTATCGGTAGAAATATTGCAAAATCAATTGAATTAAATGGCATGTTCTAACAATTATAGTTTTATTTTATTGTTGTCTGCAAATTATAAAGAGGATAAATTTTAGCTTCAAACTTTTCCTTAGTTTCGATTAGGCTCTTATTTATTGTCCCATCAGGGTTAAGGTTTGTACCAAAATCAATATACACTGAGTTTTCCCACGCATATTGAATTATTTGTTGTCGTACGTGATAGAGAAATAAAGACCGAAAAGACATAAATATTATAAAACTATATTCGAATATGCTATTTTTATTGGAATTGATAACTTGTATCATAATTGTAGTCAATCATTGGATATGATGTTGCACCAAATCTTTCTTTTAGATATAATAATTTAGTATTTATAATGTTAATGTCGTCCATACAATTGCCCAAATCAACATAATCGACAGAATCTTTATATTCATTTATAAAACTATAATATAAGGCATGTGAGGCTCTGTTTTTTCTACCGTCTTCGCTAGCTGCTAAATATTGTAGTTTTACAATATGATTAAATACATACAATATGGCACCAGCGTCAATTTTATTAGTTGTTTTATTTTCGACAGTATATAAAAAAATACCTTTAGGAAATCTTTTCTTTAGAAATGAAATCTCATCAAGAGAGTGTACTGGTTTTGTTTTGTGAAACTTTTGTAAGTTAGTTTCTAAGATACTCCAGTATTCTTCAAGCCTATCTGAAAATCCTATTTTGAACTGATTAAGTTTCAATTTTCTTTTTTCGATACTGCTTTTGGGGAATGTATGATGTTTTGTGAATATGCATGTTGACAATTTCAAGTCAGAATAGTTATTGAAGGATCTTCTATATAGGTATTCCTGTGTCTGATTCTGTGTTTTTGAATATATGGATGGAGTTAATTTTACTCTAATGGTATTGATTTTGTAGGACAATAAGAATTTATTAATTGAGTTGTAAGCCTCCTTAATAAATTCATAGCTTTTATTAACAGCTGGAATTAGACCTCCAAATGTAAGCCCAAAATGACTTCGTAATTCATTACCTATAATATGAGCAGGAAAGACAGCGGCAATCTTACGTTTTTGATAAACTAAAAGCGAATAATCTTCAAACCTATCCTTATGATATTCCATATAATCACGATAAAACATAAATACTGGAATATCAGACTTCCCCACAAAATCATCCCATTCTTCTTTTCTATCACTAGTATACCTTATTACCTTTATCATACTAATTCTTTAAAAGTATCATAATTTCTATAATAATCATCTTCGTTGTATAACTCAGAGGCCATTACCAATACAGTTCCTCCTGAACTAAAGTTTTTAATTTCTCGCCATATACCAGGAGTAATTAATAAGCCCTTCGAAGGATTGTTTAAGAAAATATCACGAGTATTTTGGCCATCATCAATAGTGATTGAAAAACTACCGCTTGCTGCAATTATTATCTGAAATAATTCCTTATGCGCATGCCCTCCCCTTTCTGCACCAGAAGGAATATCATAAGTGAAATACACTCTTTTTATTTCAAAAGGAATAGAATTGTTGGATTCCACAAGGGATAAAGAACCCCTATCAGAATGTTTTTTGGGGATATCGATTATGGTGCAATCGTCAATGGTATATTTCATCTAAACTAACTTGTTATAAGATTCAACATACTCCTCAAAATCTCTAATATAGTCATCCTCGTTATACTTGCTATCTGTAATAATAAGACATACACTGTTGGATATGAAGCTCGTTATTTTGCGCCAAGTCATAGGTGGAATTAAGATTCCTTTGTTGGTTTCATTTAGCTCAAATGAGCTTTTAATATTTCCCTCTTGTGTTTCCACCGTAAATCCTCCTGCCAAAGGAATAATTAATTCTGTAGTGCTTTTAAAAGCATGCTCTCCCCTCGCCTCGCCGCCAGGCACATCATAAATCCAATATACACGTTCTATTTTAAAAGGGATTTGATTATGATCTTCTAAGAAGGTAAGATTCCCCCTCAGATCCTTTATTTTCGGAAGTTCTATGTATTTGATGTTGCTTTGCATATTAGGTAAAGAGTTCTTTTATATCTTTGAACGCTGGCAAAATTATATTATTATAATTTCGGATACAAAACTAATAGAGTTACGTTAAAACTGTGTCTTTTGATGATACCATTTTTAGATTTAAAGAAACAAAACCTCCTACATAAAGCAGAATTGATGAAAGCCGTGGAAAAGGTGATCGATTCTGGCTGGTTTATTTTAGGCAAAGAATGTAAGCAATTCGAAAAAATATTAACCGAATTTGTTGGTACTAATTATGCCATAGGAGTTGGCAATGGATTAGATGCCCTTACACTAATTTTCAATGCTTATAAAGAATTGGGCAAATTAAAGGATGGTGATGAAGTAATTGTACCTGCCAATACCTATATAGCCTCAGTACTTGCCATTACTAACAACAAGCTTATTCCTCTATTTTCTGAACCTGATGAAACCTATTACAACCTAAACCCTGAACAAGTTATAAAAGACATTACCCCAAAAACGAAAGCTATTTTGGCGGTACACTTATACGGTCAAGTTACCGATTTTAGTGAAATCCAAAACATTGCAAAAAAATATAATTTATTACTTATTGAGGATAACGCACAGGCCATTGGTGCAAAATATAAGGGAGTTAAAACGGGTGCGCTTGGCGATGCAGCAGGATTTAGCTTTTACCCGGGTAAAAACCTTGGTGCACTTGGTGATGGTGGGGCTGTAGTTTCAAACAATACAGAATTAATTGCAACCGTAAAAGCAATAGCTAATTATGGTTCTGATAAAAAGTATGAAAACAAATACAAAGGGGTTAACTCACGTTTAGACGAAATACAAGCGGCTATATTAAGTACTAAAATTAAATTTATTGATCAAGAAAATCAGCAAAGACGTGGGATTGCAAACAAATACCTTTCTGGAATTGCCAACCCGTTTATTACTTTACCTGCTGTTCAAAAACAAGAACAACACGTGTGGCATTTGTTTGTTATACAAACAACGAAACGAAAACAATTAGTTAAGTATTTAGATGAAAAGGAAATTGGCTGTATGATACATTATCCAATTCCTCCGCATAAGCAAGAGGCTTTGTCTGAGTATAATTACTTATCTTTGCCACTGAGCGAAAAAATTCATAAACAAGTATTAAGCTTACCCATTTATCCATCCCTAAGCCACAAGGATGTTTCGTATATTATCGAAGCCATTAATGAGTTTAGAATTTAATACATCAACAAAATAAAATTTTATGGATACCCATATTTTCAACAAACAAAATTCGTTATTCAACCAGTTTGTAGCGGAAATAAGAGATAAAAACATTCAGAAAGACCCAATGCGTTTCAGAAAGAACATTGAGCGTATGGGCGAAATATTGGCCTACGAGATTAGTAAAGATCTAAATTACCGTAGCGTTGATATTGAAACACCACTTGGTATTTCTCATGAGTTTGTATACTCTGATAAGGTAGTTATTGCCACCATATTAAGAGCCGGATTACCTTTACACCAAGGTGTATTGAACTATTACGATGATGCAGAAAATTCATTCGTATCAGCTTATCGCAAGTACACTGAGAAAGGTGATTTCGATGTTCATATTGAATATATAGCTTCTCCTTCAATTGAAAATAAAGTAGTAATACTAACAGATCCTATGTTAGCTAGTGGTGCCTCTATTGAATTAGCTTACAAAGCCTTATTAACAAAAGGAAATCCAAAGCACATTCATATTGCTACGCTTATTGCTAGCGAAGAAGGAGTTGAATATGTTAAAAACAATATGCCTAGTGATAAAACCACACTTTGGGTTGGTGCAGTGGATAAAGAACTGAACGACAAAAAGTACATCATCCCTGGTATTGGTGATGCAGGTGATTTAGCCTACGGAAGCAAACTTTAATAAAACCATTTTAAGATATTAAGGTTACAAGCTCATTGGGTTTGTAACCTTTTTTATTTTAGTTTTCTTGCCCAACATTTATCCTCACACTCATCGCTTAATTCTGAAATACTCTTTTTTAATAACGGATGATTAAAATCTGACCACAATTCATTTAACGGGAGTAATGTAAACAAACGTTCGTGTAAATGAGGATGAGGAATTATTAAATCCGACTCATCAACAATTATATCATCAAAAAAAAGAATATCAATATCTATTAACCTCCCTTCGTAATGCGTGCTTGTTTTTTGCTTTCGGCCTAACTCTCTCTCAATATTTTGAGTAGCATCTAATAATTCTCTAGCTGAAAATGCCGTTTCTATTTCAATTACTTGATTTAAGAAATTTTGCGCGTGTTCAAATCCCCATGGTTCACTTTCGTATAGTTTCGATTGTTTAATAACATCACCAATTTCATTAGATAATAAATCTCTGGCATGTTTAAGTGTAGTTTTTATATCGCCTAAATTACCGCCCAATAGGAGAATGACTCTATGCATAAAGTTTTGTTAAATCAATAATCAGAATAATTAAGTATCTTTCGGTACAAATTTATGTTTTTCTTAAATCAATACACTCTTAAATGCTTTTATTAAGAGTAGTTAGATAATTAATAACTTAACTTATTATGCTAAAATTTCTTAGAAGATTATTATTCACCACTATTGGAGCTATTGTAACAGCCTTGTTTATAGTTCTTTTCTTTTTCTTAGGTATATTAACTGTTGCGTCACTCAGTAGTGATAGCGAGGTAACTGTTGAGGATAATTCTATTTTGGTAGTTGATTTAAACTCCGTTATTAAAGAACGTGTCAACGAGGATCCATTTACTCAATTAATTGGAGAATCTCCTTTCGGAGAAGCGCAACTGGGATTAAATCAGATTTTAAAAAGCCTAAAGAAGGCTGCAACCGATGATAGAATTAAAGGAATTGTAATAGAAAGTGGCACTCCACAGGCTGGTATTGCAACTATTGATGAAATCAGAAATGCTCTTAAAACGGTAAAAGATTCGGGTAAATTTATATACGCTTTTGCTCCAATTTATACACAAACAGGCTATTATCTTTCTTCTGTTGCCGATAAAGTATATATGCCCCCACAAGGAATGTTAGAATATAAAGGATTAAGCTCACAACGCACTTTCTTTAAAGGATCTCTAGAAAAGTTAGGTGTTGAGATGCAAATATTTAAACATGGTAAATTTAAATCTGCTGTAGAACCCTTTATGTTAGATCATATGAGTAAGGAGTCTAAAAAGCAAACAAGCGTTTACATCGGTTCTATTTGGGATTATATGAAAGAGCAGATTTCTGAATCCAGAGGTATTTCTATTGAAACACTAAATCGTTTAGCCGATAACTCATCTATGTTCAACGACAACCAAATTCTTTTGGATAATAAATTGGTGGATGGACTTTGGTATAAAGATCAATTACTTGATGAATTAAAAAAAATAACTGATACAGAATTAAACGACGATCTAGCTTCAGTATCCTTATCTGATTATAAATCGGCAAAAGTGAAGAAGAAAAGTAAAGGCTTTACAAAAGATAAAATTGCTGTAATTTATGCTGAAGGTGGTATTGACGATGGTTCTGATGATGGCATTAATTCTGAAAAACTAAGTAAAACAATTCGTAAAGCTCGAAGAGATTCAAGTATTAAAGCCGTTGTTTTTCGCATCAATTCTCCAGGAGGATCAGGAATGGGATCTGACGTAATTTGGCGCGAAGTAAAATTATGCCAGCAAGAAAAACCTGTTATCGTTTCCATGGGAGATTATGCAGCTTCGGGCGGTTATTATATTGCATGTTGTGCCGATACAATTGTTGCTAGTCCGGTTACTTTAACCGGATCAATTGGTGTTTTTGGGATGATACCAAATGCTGAGAAATTGTTAACCAATAAACTTGGGATGACTTTTGATGGTGTAAAAACTAATACGTATGCCGATTTCCCAATGATTAACCGTGCTATGCGAAAGGATGAGAAAGCCATGATGCAAACTTCAGTTGAAAAATTCTACAAGGTATTTATTGGCCGATGTGCTGAAGGAAGAAGCACAAGTAGTGAAGCTATTGATGAAATTGGTCAAGGACGTGTTTGGAGTGGTGAAAATGCCACACATATTAACCTAGTCGACGTACTTGGGGGTATTGATACTGCTATTGAAATTGCCAAAGAAAAAGCCGGTTTAGAGAAGTATAGAATTAAGGAATTACCTGAGCAAAAATCACCTTTCGAAGAAATATTTAGTGGTATGGGTGCACAGGCAAAAGCATTTGCAGCACAAACCTTTTTGGGTGTTAATTACGAAGAGATTAAATTAATGAATCAAATTAAAGAAATTCAGCCAATTCAAGCTCGTCTGCCCTACTCTATCGAAATAAGATAACTATAAAGTAATATTTGAAAAGTCACAAAACACCTGCAAATAGGTACTTTTGTGACTTTCTTATTAATTAGAAAACCATAGTGAAGTTTATTCAACATCTGCGTTATTTGCTATTACCCTTTGCCGTATTGTATGGTTTAGTTTCATCTATTCGCAACTTGCTATTTGATTTTAGCATCGGTAATTTTCGATGCAAAGAATACGATTTACCAATTATTTCTGTGGGTAACATTACCGTTGGCGGAACTGGCAAAACGCCGCATACCGAATGGATTATACAATTATTAAAAGATGCCTATAACGTATCTGTTCTGAGCCGCGGATATAAACGAAAAACTAAAGGATTGGTCATTGCGGATTCTTCTTCAACCGCGTCTGATATTGGCGACGAGCCCATGCAAATGCACAACAAGTTTCCTGAAGTTCAGGTAGTGGTTGCTGAGCAACGCGTTATAGGAGTAGATGCTATAATGAAATTAGAAACCAAGTGCGATGTATTGCTAATGGACGATGCTTTTCAACATCGTTACGTAAAGCCCGGTTTTAGCATTTTGGTAATGGACTACAATCGTCCTTTTTGGAAAGACCATTTAATGCCTGTTGGCGAGCTACGCGAATTACCCGTAGGAAAAAAACGAGCAAATATTATTATAGTTAGTAAGTGCCCGCAAGACATCAGTATAGCTGAGCAAGAGTATTATAAGCGCAAACTCTCATTAAACCCAAATCAAAGCATATTTTTCACTTGCGTTGGTTACAAAAATATTTATCCCATTTTTGCGGATAAGAAACAATCAATAAATATTACAGATAAAAGTGTATTGTTAGTATCGGGTATTGCACAGCCAAAACTAATGTTTGATTACGTATCACAACTTGCAAAAGAAACTAAATTGATGCAGTTTGGCGATCATCATAACTTTTCGGCTAAAGATATTAACAATATTGAGCAACAATTAAATACCTTGGGCGATAATGCCATTATTGTAACAACCGAGAAAGACGCTGTTCGATTTGGTGAACTTTTACCAAATAATTCAAAATTGGCTCAAAATATGTATAGCTTACCAATAGAAATACAAATTATTAACAATAAAGAATCAGATCTGAAAGATAAAATATTAAATTATGTTAGATCAAATAAAAGAATCAGTTAAGTACATTAAAGAAACCTCTAAGACCAATACCTCAATTGGTATTATTTTAGGAACTGGTTTAGGTGGATTGGTAGATGAAATTGATATTAAATGCACTATCGATTACACCGATATCCCTAATTTCCCTGTATCAACAGTAGAAGGACACCACGGAAGATTAATATTCGGAATGCTTGGAGGAAAAGAAATAATGGCAATGCAAGGGCGTTTCCATTTTTACGAGGGCTATGGAATGGATCAAGTTACCTTTCCCGTACGTGTAATGAAATTGATGGGCATTGAAACACTAATGGTAAGTAATGCAAGTGGTGGTTTAAATCCTGATTTTGTGGTGGGCGATGTAATGATAATTAACGACCATATCAATATGTTCCCTACCAATCCTTTAATTGGTAAAAATATTGATGAACTAGGACCTCGTTTCCCAGATATGAGTCAGCCCTATGACAAAGCTTTAATTCAAAAGGCTTTTGAAATTGGTAAAGCAAATAATATAGACCTTAAAGAAGGTGTTTACGTAGGTACTTCGGGCCCTACTTTTGAAACTCCTGCTGAATATAGAATGTTCCGCATTTTAGGTGCTGATGCTGTTGGAATGAGTACTGTTCCGGAGGTTATTGTTGCCAAACACATGGGAATGACTTGTTTTGGAGTTTCAATAATTACTGACTCAGGTGTTCCTGGAGAAATAGTTGAAATATCACACGAAGAAGTGCAAGAAGTTGCTGCTGCAGCTCAACCAAAAATGACTTTGGTGATGAAAGAGTTAGTAGCTCAGATGTAAAGATTATTATCTTACAAAATACAAACCCGCTACAATTTATTTTTGTAGCGGGTTTTATTTTATCTATAATTCATAGCTCCCCATAAATAAGCATGATCATCGGTAATTAATCTCAATCCATTATTCCGAACTTATAGATCACCGTTTCATCATAAGTCATTTCTGGAGTAATTAAAGTTGAAGGGAAATTAGAGCAATTTGGTGTATTCGGGAAATGTTGCGTTTCAACACAGAATGCTGAATGCATGCCATATTTGTGCCCATATTTACCAATAATGCTTTCAGATATGGCATTGCCTGTATAAAACTGGATACCTGGCTGTGTTGTGTATACTTGCATGGTTCGTCCGCTTACTGGCTCTTGTACCTCCATAACCTTAGCCAATAGATGAGGCTCCTTATTCAGTACATAATTATAGTGATAGCCTCTATAATTCAGCTTGTGAATATTTTCAGCAAGTGGTTTCATTGTGCTTAAATCCCAATCAGTTCCCTTTAGCGATTTTATTTCTCCTGTGGGCACAATCTCGTCATCAATAGCAGTATACTCTTTCGCATTAATTTGTACTTGATGGTCGTAGATCTTTTTATCAGTACCCGCCAAATTGAAATACGAATGATTGGTCATATTGATATGGGTTGCTTTATCGGTAATGGCCTCAAACTTGATCACCAAAGCACTATCTGCTAATATATAGCTTACATAACTATCAACATTCCCCGGAAATCCATGACTCCCATCTGGAGAGAAATAATGCATGCTTAAACCTACACCCTTATCATCCTTAATTACCTCAGCATCCCAAACAGCTTTGTTAAATTCTTGAGCTCCGTGTGATATATTATCGCCTTCTGTTTTTGTTAAATCATATCGGATACTATCAATCGTAAAACTAGCACCCTTTATTCTGTTGGCAACCCTTCCGATAGTGGCACCAAAACATGGGTTGGGACCTATGTATTGTTCTAAATTATCGAACCCTAGCACTACATCACCTCGTTTTCCATTTTTATCGGGCACCATAATAGAGGTAACAATCGCACCATAATTGGTAATCTTTACTTGCATCCCAGTTTTACTGGTAAGCGTATATAATTTAACGGCTTTACCATTATGAACTCCCCAATGTTTTTCGGATATACTATTATTTTTATTACTGCAAGCCAAAAGTAACAAGCTTGCCAATAGACTTAATGCTATATTTTTAAAACTCATAGAACAGGTGTTAGATAATAATGAGTTTCAAAGATATTATAATGAAGAAATATAATACATGAATGGATCTTTTTTAATAAAGCGATTGCTATTAAATTTTAATAAAAACCTTACGTTGATACATCAGTCGTATTGGCAAATAGCAAATAACTATAAAAGATATAGCCCATAGAAACGATGCTAATTTATGCGGACATCCCATATTGGGTATAGCATACATAAACCACTCTTGAATAGATTTGCCGCTTATTGAAATCCACGACAGTGGAATTATTAGCAAATAATGTAACACATAGGCCGAAATAGCATTGGATCCAAAATGCAGGCCTACTTGCACCCACTTCTGTTTCTGTCTCATATCAATCAGATAAATGAATAATGCCAATATAAGTGTTGCCGTACCTGCCGTAAGCATCACATATGAACTACTCCACAAGTTTTTATTAACCGGAAAACTAAATGACCAAACACCCCCTATAGTTGCAAAAGCCAAACCACTTAATAGCATTAATCTTACACCTTGTATTGTTAGCTTATTTTTACGGATAATTTCAGCTACAAATACTCCTGCTATAGCAGATGCAATACTTGGTAATGTACTCAGCAAACCCTCAGGATCCCATGTACCACCATACATTTTAAATGGAATTACCAAACTATCAATATAATTGCTCCAATTGGTAACAGGTTCTAAAGAAGCTATGGGTTCTCCCAGGATTGGCACAAAAACCATCAATAACCAATAGCCAATTAAAAGTATGCTTCCGATTATATAAATTAACTGCACTTTACAGCATATATACAATAAGGAAACAGTAAGATATACGATGGCTATTCGCTGTAAAACCCCTGGAATACGAAACTCTTGAAAGCGATATGATATTAAATTTAGGATTAAGCCTAAGACAAATATGGTAATACTCCGTTTTATAACCTTAGTAACCATTAATTTCTTACTGGTGCCTTTCTCTAATATTTTTGAAAAGGCAAGCACAATAGAAACGCCAATTATAAAAATAAAGAATGGAAAAACTAAATCAGCAAGCGTTAAACCGTTCCACTTAGCATGTAGCAATGGGGCATATATATGCGACCAACTACCCGGAACATTCACCAATATCATACCTGCAACGGTAAATCCTCTTAAAGCATCTAAAGCTAGTAATCGTTTCATAACATCGCATTTGTAAAAAGATTAGATTAAAATAGAATTATAGAACTCTATGATAAGCTAATCTTTTTTACGATCCTTTTTTAATGATAAACATTCTCACCATCGAAGTTGATAATTGTTCCGTCAGGAGCAATAGCTGATAAGGTAAGAACTTTATCGTACTTGGCTTGGAAGTACTTTATAACAAACGGATGCAACCCTTTTTCAAGTTGAATTCTTCCTTCTCGGCTTCGCGCATAGGTAAAACCATCATTATTGATAATTTCTCTATCATGAATACTTAAAATACTTCCATCTGCAGACGTAAGCTTAAAAGTATAAATACCAGAAACGGGAACTTGAATAAAACCCGATACTTCTTGTGCGAAGATCTTATCGGGAGCACCATATGCAATACCTATGCCTTGCATAAGTCCTGATTTATCAACAGCCGAGAAGCTAACATTTGCAGCAGTAAACTCTCCTGCTTTAATTTTATAGCGTGCTCCTTCTTTAGCATCAATGCTTGATTTTATAAGAAGATCATTTACATAAACCTTAGATGTGTGAACAGCACTCCATCTACCATTTTTTGTTTTGCTTATACATTTTAAAGTAGTAAGCTGGTCTGTAAAAACAATTGCATCCTGATAAAGCAATCCATTTTCTTTGGGGCAAGTGCCATCTAAAGTATAGTAGATAGAAGCATCATTTATCGGAACAGTTAATTCTAGCGTATTATTTTCAGTGCTTAATGCTTCAACGGGTAAAGCTCCTTCTGGATATGGCACTCTATAACGCATACCCAAATCATCCAATCGCTTATACTGATGATTCATTCTACGCGTAAAGTCCTGAAAATTCTGTAAAGAATCCTCGGTCCATAAAATTTCTGCAATGGCCACTAAGCGTGGATAAGCCATATATTCTACATCAGCCTCAGTTTTCATATACTCAGTCCATACATTACCCTGTGCACCCAAAACATGGTGCTGATACTTGGCATCTAAACCCTCGGGCATTGGCGACCAATGGTATAAAGATTCCATGGTAATTAAACCTGCAATAGCAGTTGGTTCGTTATATGGGCTCTGATAAAAATTAAGGTAAACATCATCGTTTGGCGATATAATTACATCGTGTCCATGTGTAGCAGCTTCGATACCTCCCGAAACGCCTTGCCACGACATAACCGTAGCGCCTTCGGCCAAACCACCTTCAAGAATCTCGTCCCATCCAATGAGTTTTTTGCCTTTTGAGCTGATGTATTTCTCCATACGTTTGATGAAATAACTTTGCAATTCCATTTCATCATTTAATCCTTCGGCCTTCATACGAGCTTGGCACTTTTTACATTCTTCCCATTTTGTTTTAGGGCACTCATCGCCACCCACATGTATGTATTCCGATGGAAACAATTCTATCACTTCATCCAATACATCTTGTAAAAAGTGAAAAGTATTTTCGTTACCTGCGCAAAAAACATCGTCGCTTACGCCCCACTCATTAAACGGTAGAGGCTTGCCTGTACAAGTCAACTCAGGAAAAGCACGTGCAGCTGCAACCGCATGTCCTGGCATTTCAATTTCTGGAACCACAGTAATACCAAGGGCACTTGCATATGCTATTACTTCCTTAATTTGTTCCTGAGTATAAAACCCACCGTGCTTTTCTCCATCAAACCGTAGTGGATGTTCAGCCATGTGGCCTATTACTGTTTCCTCGCGCCAAGCGCCTTTTTCTGTTAACTCAGGATATTTTTTAATCTCAATACGCCAACCTTGATCATCGGTTAAATGCCAGTGAAAAGTATTTAGTTTATTTAAGGCCATTCCGTTAAGCATCTTCTTAATGAAGTCAACATCGAAAAAATGGCGACACACATCTAAGTGCATCCCACGCCACGAATATTGTGGTGCATCCTTAATTAATAAACATGGTAAACCTGCGTTTTGAGAAGAATATTGGTCTGCCAACTGAAATAAACTAACAAGGCCATATATAAAACCCTCATTAGTAGAAGCTGCAATTACAATATTGTTTTTGTTGATATCTAATTCATACGCTTCGGGCTGAAGCTTAGATTTTAATTGAAGTACCAACTGTGCATTTGCTTTATCATTAAGCGTAAAATAACGCTCAATACCGGCAATGTAATGTTTTTGAGATGCTTCAGAAAGTGTATTATCCTCAATTATGAGTTTTATACTTTGATGCTGAAACGAACCATTTGTAATTTTAATATGATTAGGAAGAGGTACTAAGGCTAATTCATCTGCTTGAACTTTCTGTGATTGCGAGCATGAACTCATAAAAATAAGAGCCACAATTAATGGCATCCAAACAGAAAAACGGAAGTATGTCATATCTTAATTTTAAAGTGAGTTATAGTATAATCCGGCAGCCCCTAATACGGCAATATTATCGAAGTGATCGGGAATAATATCAATATTAGATGAAATACTCTTAAATGGAAATTCTTCCATGGCTGCATCTAATCCGCTTTTAAACAAGTGGAAAGATTGACTGATTGAACCACCTAGAATAATTGCCTCTGGCGACAAGGTAAAAATGATATTTGTAGCCAATTTACCCAAATGGTAACCAAAAGCATGAAAAGCCGCTATTGCATCTACATCACCAGCATTGGCTTTATCGGCCATTTCCTTACCTGATAATTTATAGTTATTCGGGAAAAATGTACTAGCACAATAGGTCTCGAATGTTCCATCTTTATATGGCATACATCCTATTTCTCCGGCACTACAGAATAAACCACTATGTATTTTATCATCAATAATTAAACCACCACCAACTCCGGTACCCAACACAATTCCAGCAAAGTTTTTATAATTATAACCCTTTCCAAAATGCTTGGTTCCTAATGCAAAACAGTTGGCATCGTTATCTAAAAAAACAGGGATATTATATTTTTCTTGTAGCTTATTCCTTAGTGGGAAATCTTTCCAAGCAGGAATATTGGAAATATTTAAAATACATCCTTCTTCTTGATTCAATAAACCGGGAACGCCTAAGCCTATTGCTTTTACCTGATTATTGATTAAGGCATCGATGCACGAAGCTAAATTTTCGAACACCTCTTCTGCACTTTTATCAGCCAAGGTAGGTTTACTAAGAACCGATATTAACTCTTTGCCTTTTACCAATCCACAAGTAATAGAGGTTCCTCCTATATCTATTCCTAAAACTGTATCCATAATTATATGAGTAAAAAAAGCCTGCTAAAAAGCAGGCTTATATATTGATAATGTGTTTTGTATTAATTTACGCCTTCCATAGATTTCTCGAGCTCGCGTGCTTGCTCTAAAAATTCTTTCACATTCATCTCTTTAAAGAAAATAAGACCATGACTTGCACGTATTGCCTGATTACTATTGGTGTAAAAGTAATCTTTTCCTAATAGATATTGAACTGCTTCGAGCTGATCGACCCAAATATTTTTGGCTAATGTACTAAATTTACCATCTAACTCAGGACTTGGGAATGATGCATTTACTTGACTTAAGTAACAATCGCTAAACGAACGATCTAATACATCCAAAGCATTTAAACTTACCGGCACCATTACATTAGCCTCTGAAGGAGCAAATTTAAACCAAACGTTACGGTATCCCCATATGCGCAAGTTGCTTAAATCCTCTTCTTCGCTCCATACACGAACCGCATCAGCAATAGCTTGTAGTACTTTGTAATGCGTATCTGGTCCACTTCCCTCTGGATCAAGTGCCAAACTAATTACGGTTGGTTTCTCCTTTTTAAACTCAGCTAAAATAGGTGCCACATCTCTGTCTCTATTAGGCTGCTCTGTGAAGATATCTCCTGTATAGAAACCTAAACGTAAGTGACGAACGTTTTTAACCTGAACACCCGAATGCGCCCAAACTAATTCTTCTTCAAACTCGCGAATCATCCCTTTCAGTTTCTGAATTTTAGGAGGATTCTTTTGTCCATCGTAACTATCTCTGATATTTGCTAAAATAGCATTAATGGTATTTCTAAGTTCTTCTTTATTATAAACATCCCAAATTTGAACTATGGCTCTTACCACTCTATGGCACAAACCTCTAACGCGCTCTAAACTTTCTTCAGATGCTACATTTAATAGGAAGTGATATACATCCTTATCCCATTTAAATTTATAACCCGACTCAAAGAAATCAGGAAAATCAACCATTTGAATGCGTCCTTCATCCAAAAGTCTTTTGATGCTATTTAATGTTTCTGTAACAAAATCGTTAGTTACCGCAGTAAAACCTGAAGTTAAAACTGAGAATACCGACTCATTAGATGGATCGCGAAGAATACGATTTACATGAGGCTGAATACCCAATTGAATATCATCGTGATGCGGGCCTGTATGATAGAAAGTCTGGTCTTTCTCTTTGCGAAGACCTTTTTCTATTTTAGCAGTTACTGAGTTAATTACTTCCTGAACTGTATCTAAAGATAAATTAGGAATAAGACTACAATAAGTATCGGCCTGTAAATCGCTTAACTCTAATTTAGGTCCGAACTTATCAATTCTTCGACATAAGTCGATAATGGCACGCTCTGTTTTTTCAGCGGTCCACTCACCAGTTCTATAGTAAGCATCAACACTATCGTTAAGCTTAACCCCAGCACTTTTAGTGATATAGAATCTGCTATTTTTAAGCTTTTGTAATACAGTAGCTGGATATAGTACCGAAGGATCGCACTCCAAAGCATTTTTAACTACGGGTGCTTTAGCTTCACCTGCAGCAAAAATTAATGCTACGGCATCTTTATTATATGTAATAGACTCTAAACCGATGGTTATTACCAAACGATTTTTTGACACCTCGATACCACCTAAATCTCCGGCGGCTTGGGCTTGAGTCTCAAAATTTGTTTTAGTTAAACGCGTAGTAGAGAAATGATCGGCTCCTCGGGTATTAAAAGCAATGTGCCCATCAGGACCAATTCCTCCTAAGAAGAAACCAATACCACCTTTTTCGCGAATTTTATTTTCGTATTGCACACACCAATCATCAATCATAAAGATAGATTGCTGCTGCTCTTTTTCGGTTGCGCCTTTTGCCTCGCGATAACGCAATGATAAATCTACTGTACTATCAGGAAAAACCTGTGCAAAAGATTTACCATCGGCCAAGGTAATTTCGTCGCAGTTTATTAATAAAGCATTATCCGGATTTAATCCGAACCCTTTGATATAATACTCATTAACGTAGTGATAAAAACTGTTTTTTTGATTTGAACTGATTGGATAAAACTCATCAATCTGTACAAAATGTAGTTTACTAAGGTCGGGCTTCTTCTCTATTTTAAGTCCGTTCTCTTTTCTTATCTTTTTTCCTTTTTCGTTATTCCAGTTATCAAGCATAAACTGGGTCCAACGAATAAAATATTCAGGTGTTTTTCCGGTTGGTAAACTAATAACTCCGTTAGGGTTTTCGCTAACCCACTCCAAAAACCTTAGGGCCGTCATAAACCCAAGTTTCGGAAAATTATCGACCACAACATACGGGGTTTTAGTAGAAGATGTGGTGACACCAGATAATTCAATAAATTTTTTTTCGACTTCTGAGAACGTATCTACTTTCATGGTAAAAAAAATGTTTGTTATACAACTAAGGTATAACTAATTATAAATAGGGCTCTTATCTAATAAGAATAAGAGCCCTTTGTTTTTTGGTTTGTAGATTCCTTAATAAATTTAAATTTGATATTGCCCACCATTAAGATGGGCTATATAAGATGTATTTCTAGTTCTTTTTTGAAATCCACATATTAGTTGTAATAAAATGAGTTCCGCTACCCGCTCTACCATACTCTGCTTGCTGACGTGCCATAGCAGCTTCAACATGCTCAGTATTGTTAGTACGCTCATTATTTGGGTAGTTGATTCTACGAGGACGAGTACCGCCTGTATCTCCACCATTATGGAATGGCTCACTTGTATAATCGCTAGCTGGGATTGCAACACCTAATTGAGGATTAGCTACCTCTTCAGCAGTATACGATGGAATTTCCATAAACTCAGTTCCTGGGTAAGAAATACCTTGAGGAACAATTTCTAAGTTAGTTCTATTCCAAAGTGCAAAAGCATCATATGTAAATGTTGACATCATTGATTTCCAACGCTCTGTCCAGATAACTTCTAAATCAATAGTTTCAGACATGATATTATTGATATAAACAGAAGCCATATCGTTATAATCGATGTTTACACCCTCGTGAGCAGCTTGCTTAGCCATATATTCGCGAGGTGAGTTTGACTCTGTTCCGAATAAAGTTGGATATTTATCAAATGTCATATTCAAAGCCATTTCAAGATTTGAGTTCACATCTCCCGGAACGCTCCATCCTCTTTGTGCTGCTTCAGCTAAAATATAGTAAGTTTCGTCGCCACCAAACACAACAATCGGAGCTTCTTGATGTCCAATAGTTTCTGGATTAACTGATGCAACTGTGTGATATTGTACATACTCAGGAGAACCTGTTGCAGATGTATCCAACTCAACAGTCCAATCTGCAAATAATCTATCTCCATCAACACTCATCATACCACGAATAGAATACGACTCTGTACCTCCAGCTCTAACTGGCATATAAGTTACAGGCTTCCATGGCTCACCGGGTCTTGAAGCTTGAGCAAACGCATCGTAATCTGGCATTCCTGTCCAAGCTTTCCATCCGCTATTATTGATTACCTGTGCTACAGTATAAAAGATTCTTGGATCTCTATTCTTTTGTGCTTCGCGTAACCACTCTTCACCAATATATCCATGACCCCATCCGTGTAAAGCACCACCAGAGTTTGCACCATTAATATGGTTACCCCAGTCGCCACCAACAGCTTTGGTTTGCATAATAAAACCATCAGCAATTTCGATTGATGTAATTAATCCTGCTTGATTAGCTGCTGCCTCTTCAACTGTTTCCTGAGCCCAGCTCTCGTCAGCTGCTGATGCACGCATCCCTAATCTTAAAATTAAAGAGTTTGCTGTTTTTGCCCAAGCTTGTTTAGCTGCATCTTGAGATAAACCTCCAAAAAAGATATCCTCAGTTCCTGTGAAAGGCTCAGCATCAGTCGTTAAAAGAATATCGCGATACTTCTTTAATGAATCTACTGAAGATTTATAAATATCTTCTTGAGAATCATAAGCCGGATAAAAAATTCCTTCGTGAAAACCTAAACCTGCTTCATGGTAAGGGATATCACCATAAAGATCAGTTATTCTTTGATATACAAATTGCATAGTAATAGTACCCATTGCAATTTTTGCTGTATTATCATTTTCAGTATCAGTTTTTAAGATTTGTAGCATATCGACACCGTGCTTAACTGCATCTTTATACATCTCCATCATTTTGGCTTCGTTGTAACCATCGTTATTTCCTTCGAAACCTTGACCTGTTCTGTAAGCCGATTGAAGAATACCTGATAATGGACCTGCCATGATAAGGTTACTTCTTAACTCCTCGTGCGGAGATCCGTTATAACGCATCCAAGTACGAGTAAACAAATATGCTGGGTCAATTTTCTCAACTTTGTTTGGATCCGAATTGGTCTTATCAAAGTTATCTGTACAAGCAGTAGTCAGTGTTAAAACTGCTGCAAGCATTATGTATATAATTTTTTTAGTATTCATTGTTCTAGAATTTTACATTTAAGTTGAAACCATAACTTGCTGGTAATGCCATATTACCCATCTCAACACCTGCTCCACCATTTGCGATTGAGAATGATGCTTGCGGATCGATATTATCTGTAGCTTTCCAAACATATCCAAGGTTTCTGGCAAATAAGCCTACTGAAGCACCTCTTAAATATTTGTTAGTTTCGAAGAAACGAGATGGTAATGTGTAAGAAAGGTTAATCTCTTGAATGGCAATATAAGACGCGTCATAAACAAACTGCTCATCTACATTAGATACCGACTGGTAAAACTCTTGCGGTGTTGATGTTGTTCCTACACCACCTAGTTCGCTTGGGTACCACATACCGCCATCATATCCTTCTCTTTGTAAAGTTGACTGATGTCTACCTGTGCTATATGCAGTTGCTTCTGTTGTAGAATAAATATCTCCACCAAACTTACCATCAAACACTACCGTAGCTGACCAGTTTTTATAAGAAAATTGGTTTACCCAACCTACCATTGTTTTGTGATAAGCATTTCCAATAGTTTGTAATTCATCAGATACCATTGGTCGGCCATTAGCATCTAAAGCAATATCACCGTTGTCATCTCTTTGGTAAGTTGTACCTAAAATTTGTCCATACTCTTCACCTGGCTGTGCAACAATGTTTACACCATTACTTTCAAATAATGTTAACTGAGTTACTCCATCCGCTAAGCTAAGAACCATGTTCTCATTGTAAGCATAGTTTAATGTTGTATTCCAGCTAAAATCTTTTGTTCTAATTACTTCTGCATTTAAACTAATCTCAACTCCTGAGTTTTGAATAGAACCAGCGTTAATAATTGCTCTTTCCCAACCTGATGTTGCTGAAGTAGCTACTTGTACAATTTGATCTTTCGCAGTAGAGTTGTAATAAGTAAGATCAAGTCCAACTCTATTATTGAAGAAACGTAAATCTAAACCAACTTCGTAAGACTCGTTCATCGATGGCTTTAAGTTGTCGTTAGGAATTGTTCCACCATCAATTTCAGCTGAAGGAGAGTCGCCTCCATGACCTGGATGTAAGTTACCATCCACTTTATAAAACGGACGCAACATATAAGGATCTGTATCTGACCCTACTTGTGCCCATGAAGCTCTCACTTTTCCGAAACTAAACCAAGATGGCTGATCGAATAATTCAGTAAAGATAAACGATGAACTAATAGAAGGATAAAAATAAGAGTTGTTATCTAAAGGTAATGTTGATGACCAGTCATTACGTGCAGACAAGTCAACATAGAACATACTTTGATATCTGAATTGTGCTGTTGCGAAAAGAGAGTTAATTCTTCTTTCGCGGTATAAAGGAAAGTGCTGTCTTGTTTGACCAAAACCTGGTTTTTGTAAAGATTGATCTACAAAGTTCTCATCAAACATTTCTAACTCATCATATACATTATGCATCATGGCACCCCCAGCATTCACTGTCATACCCCAACCATCAAAATCTTTGTTGTAGCTCAACATACCATCAACGTTAGTTTCTGAATCTGTTGCTCTAATAGTAGAAGCTCTACCTGACTCATAAAAAGGAGTTCCCATAGGCCACAGTGATTCGTTGTTGAAGAATGTTTTATCATTACCATATCTAGCCATTACGCTTAAATCATCAGTAATGGTATATTTGGCTTGTGCCATAGACATAATTCTGTCCTTTGTATATTGGTGATTGATTTCGTGTAAATTCCAATATACATTTGAGTTTCTTTCACCAAAACCAATTGGCATACCTGTTACAGGATCTTTATAATTCTTAAGGTCTGATAATGGAACGTTGTTTGGCGTACCCATTAAACTTGCACCATACGGTGAGTTACCAATCATTTGGTTGGTAGAATTCTCATTAATATATGATAGTTTAGTTGTTAACTCTAACTTATCATTAAGTGCTTTTGTAGAACCATTCACCGTAATTACATTTCTATCATACTCCGTTCCTGGAACGATACCTTGATTTGTAAGGTTACTATATGACATTCTGATTGATGAAGATTCTGTATTGTGATTTACTGCAACACTATTACTTAATGTTACACCAGTTTCGTAGAAATTATTTTCATTATCGTAAAAACGATATTCTGAAGTGTTACCTCTATAATCAGTATAAGTATCAACATCTGAATATTTAGCACCCCACATACTTGTATTGTCTTTAGCCTCTTGCATTGAAGCTGGCGCGCTACCGAAATTACCCTGTCCATACTGATCTTGCCAGTTTGAATAAACACGAGCTTGGTCAATTGTGGTTGTAGATGAAAAATCAACAGTTGTTCCTTTTGTTCCTTTTCCTGATTTAGTTGTAATCATTACAACTCCGTTAATTGCTCTAGAACCATATAATGCAGTTGCAGAAGCTCCTTTTAATACAGAGATATTCTCAATATCATCTGCCGGAATACCTGACATACCATTACCTGAATCAATACCACCACCATCTTTATTATTGGCATCTGAATACTGATTGTTAGAAATAGGGACACCATCAACTACGTATAATGGTTCATTAGATCCATCAGCTAATGCATTACCACGGATAATTACCGATGTAGAACCTGCAGGCCCCTGTCCGGTTGAGTTAATTTGTACACCTGAAAGACGACCAGATAATGACGACATTGGATTGGCTGCTTTAGATGTCTCAAAAGCTTCATCACCTACCTCAGCTACAGAATAACCAAGTGCCTTTTTCTCTCTTTTAATACCTAATGCTGTTACAACAACATCATCAAGCTGTTCAAAGTCTCCTATTAATGTAACATCAATATTCGTTTCATCACCAACTTGCATTTCAATATTCTTATACCCAATAAAAGAATAAACAAGTACTGATTCAGCACTAGGAACATCGATAGAATACATTCCATCAATATTTGTAATCGTTCCGTTAGTAGTACCCTTAATGGTAACATTAACGCCAGGTAATCCCTCAGGATCTTCCGGAGTAGTGATCCTACCTGTTACTGTTTGCTGCGCAAATGCTGCCCCCGTAAACAGTAAAAAAATACATAACCATAGATTTTTCATGTAATGATTTTTATAAATTAATTAAGTGTGTTAGTAGGTTTGAATCATAGTAATTCATCCCCTTAATGTTCTCCTGTGAGTTAGTTTCGTGTTTATGCACGTTTGCAAGTGTTAATTTTCGTTTCAATACACTAACAAATCACATGCCAAGAAATAAGAAAAGTAAAGAAATAGATTTTTATCTTTTATTTTAACATCACACAAACAGCCTATAAAACAACACTCACAAACAACACAAGCCTGTATTTACATGACATACGAGATGTTCGTTTGTTAAATAAAGTTTAACTAAAATATAAAATGTGTTATATAAAATATTAATAACACGAAGAACAGTATGCATGTTTGTGCATTTTTGGTATTATATTTGATATTGATTCGAAAAACTATACCATGCAAATAAGACATTACTATATTGCAATCATGCTTATTATCACTATAAGTAGTTGCAATACAACAAATACTGCAACCAATGCGGATTTGCCGAATAAATACGTAAATGCATTTATCGGCACGGATGAACATGGACACACATACCCAGGTGCTCAATTACCTTTCGGGATGGTACAGTTAAGTCCAGACAATGGTCAATCAGGTTGGAACTGGGTATCAGGATATCACTATAGCGACAGTATAATTGTTGGATTTAGTCACACACACCTTAGCGGTGCGGGAATTGGAGATTTACAAGACATTTCACTAATGCCGACAATTGCCGATTTTGATATAAATACACTATATAAACAACGAGATGATAAGCCTTATGCTGCATATTACACCCACAATGATGAATTAGCAGAACCTGGTTATTACAGTGTAAACTTTAAAGAAACAGGTATAAAAGCAGAGTTAACAGCTACTCCTCGTACAGGTTTCCATAAATATTCTTTTTCGAAAGGTAGTAATAGGAATATAGTACTTGACCTTGGATATGCTGTAAATTGGGATGCAAGTACCGAAACTGAGATTGAGTATATAGATGCACATACTATTATCGGAAAACGATATAGCACAGGCTGGGCCAAAGATCAAAGGGTGTATTTCTGCGCTAAATTCTCAGAACCAATTCAAGATGTAATATCTACAGGTAATATTAATATAGCCAAAAACAAAAAAGCAACCGGAAAAGCCATTAATACATTATTTAAGTTCAACCAAGATATTAATGAGATACTAGTTAAGGTTAGTATTTCTAGCGTTAGTAAAGAAGGCGCTATTGCAAACCTGCAAACAGAGAACCAAGCTTGGGATTTTAATGCAGCACGCACACAGGCTGCTAATATATGGACAGAAAGCTTAAGCAACATTACTGTTGAGGGAGAAGATATTGACAAAAAAACAGTTTTTTATACAGCCTTGTATCGTTCTAAGTTAGCCCCAACTTTATCGTCGGATGTTGACTCGCAATACAGAGGTGGCGATATAAAAGTACATAAAGCTGATGGTAGAAATCATTATTCGGGATTATCACTTTGGGATGTTTTTAGAGCACAAAACCCATTATTAACCATTACAAACCCCGATGTTGCTATAGATATAGCCAACACCATGTTGGCTCATTACGATGAAACTGGCATTTTACCGGTATGGGTTTTAGCAGGAAACGAAACCAATACCATGACAGGTTATCACTCCGTTTCAATGCTTGCCGAAGTTATTATGAAAAATCTTCCGGGCATTGATACTGAAAGGGCTTTTCAAGCAATGAAAGCAACCATGATGCAAGACCAACGCGGACTTAAAGAATTGAGAGAACACAACTACATCCCTTATAATTTAATGGATGAATCAGTAACCATCAGTTTAGAATTAGCTTACAATGATTACGGCGTAGCAATGGTGGCCAATAAATTGGGATACACGGATGATTACAATTATTTCTTAAATCGCTCAATGGCATACCAACATTTATTCGACGGAAGAGTTGGTTTTATGCGCGGTAAAGACTCCAATGGCAATTGGAGAGAAAACTTTGATCCTAAACACTCCGCACACAGAGTTGGAACAGATTATACAGAAGGAAATGCGTGGCAACACTCGTGGTTTGTTTTGCACGATATTCAAGGACTCGTTAATCAGTTTGAAAATGAAGATGCTTTTGAAAAACAGTTAACTTTATTATTTAACGAAAGCTCAGAGATTACAGGAGAAGATGCATCTCCAGATATCACTGGTATGATTGGGCAATATGCGCATGGAAACGAACCAAGTCATCACATTGCTTATATGTATAACTATATTGGCCAAGCATGGAAAACACAGGAGTTAGTACATCAAATTATGAGAGAGCAATATCCAAATTCTCCTGATGGAATTAGCGGTAACGAAGATATGGGTCAAATGTCTGCTTGGTATGTTTTAAGCGGATTGGGCTTCTACCCGGTTAATCCAACCGACGGTAATTTTATTATTGGAACACCATTATTTGCAAAAAGCTGCATTAACTTGCAAGGAAATAAACAATTTGTTATATCAACTGAAAATCATTCAGACAAAAACTTTTATATACAATCAGCAAGCTTAAATGGCAAAGAGTTAAACCGCTCGTATATTTCTTACGAAGAAATCATGAATGGCGGAGAATTACACTTTGTAATGGGCAACAAACCCAACAAAGAATGGGCATCAGAAGTAAACTCTCGCCCGCCATCAGTAAGCAACTTAAACAACTAATTTACTATGAATAGAATTATAATATTTGCTTTAGCAGTAATCATATCAGCTTGTTCAGTTAAAGATCAATCTATTGGAGATAATTCCATTGTTATTTTCAATGAGGAAGCAGTCAACTTTAATCCGGCAGAAAACTGCACAAATCTAGATGAGAAGATTATTAAAGTTGATAACGGAAGAATTCTCTTAAAAAAAGTACAGTTACCAAAATACAGCAAACAAGCTACAGTAAGTGTTCAGGCCGAAATTAAATCAGCTGGCGATCCCTGGGATAAAACAGGCTCACTATTTTTAATTCCGCAAAGCAGTGATATTAACTTTTTATTAGACAGTGATTTTAAAGCCCAATTCGAGAATCAAAACATTGAATTTCCGGGTGTTGTACCAACTGAAAATTACAAGCCTTCGATTGAGATTTTAAGATTTATGACTCCTTTTGGAATCGGGTATTATTCTAACGATCCGAACTTAATGAAACGTAAGCCTGTATACATCCCACATTGGGAAGAAAAAGTAGTTTGGGAGCAAGATGTAACTCAACTAATTAGCGAATTAGAAGGAGAAGTATGGATTGGGGCCTTTATTGATGTATGGACTCAAGGAGGATATGAATTCTCTGCCAAACTAAATTATACAGAATCGAAAGCTGAAGTAGATCCTATTACAAAAACTCAGGTAATCCCATTAGTAAACACTGTAAGGTATATTGAACCTGAAAAACTATATGATGGTTTTAGCAGAGGTAATTTAGAATACACGTTTGAATTACCCGCTAATTATAAAAGCGCTCAATTACAGTACATCACAACGGGTCATGGTGGTCACTCAGGTGGCGACGAATTTGTAAAAAAGGAGAACATTATCACAGTAAACAATGAAATCATTTATAGCGATATTCCTTGGAGAGATGATTGTGCTTCGTTCAGACGCTTCAACCCGCATTCTGGTGTTTGGACTGAAAAAAGAACTGCCGTTATGGGCAACCTAAAAACAGGAGATACCAAAGAATTAGAAATTGATGAGTTTATTGCATCATCTGATTATTCTCGATCAAACTGGTGCCCAGGCTCACAAGTGGAGCCCTTTGTTATTGAACTCAACAACCTGAAAAAAGGAGAAAATACAATCTCAATTTCAATTCCTCAGGCACAACAAGAAAAGGAAAATGAATTGAACCATTGGAACGTATCCGCATACATAACACTACAATAAATTCACCTAATTATATATAATATGCACACTACAATGTTAAAGGAAGAAAGGCATCAGGAAATTCTGGATATGATAAAACAATCATCTAAAGTTTTATCATCAGAATTAAGTATAGAACTGAATGTTTCTGAAGATACCATTAGAAGAGATCTAAAAGAACTTTCGCAAAAAGGACTTATCAGAAAAGTTCATGGCGGAGCGGTGCTGAACGATTCTTCGGCATACATCCCTATGAACTATGATGATAGAAAAACTTTTGCCTTTGAAGAGAAGAAGATCATCGCACAAAAAGCCATCTCGTTATTAAAAGACGATATGCTTATTTTTATAGATGGAGGTACTACCAATCAAGAAATAGCCAGTCAATTACCCAACGATATAAATATATCAGTAATGACGAACTGTTTACCTGTTGCCATTGAATTGCTCAATAAACCAAATATTCAAACGCACTTTTTAGGAGGCCGCATATTATCAGGCGTTCCTATTACAGTTGGCGCAGATACCATTAATATATTAAATGAGGTAAATGCCGATATCTTTTTCATTGGTACAAGAAGCTTTAGCATTGAAAAAGGATTAACCGATATTGACCGAACAGAAGTTTTGGTAAAAAGAAAAATGGCAGAAAGAAGTGCCTTGGTAGTTTCTGTTGCCTTAAGTGAAAAACTTGGCTCTGTTCAAAGCTTTAATATTATACCTACCGAAAAATTAAATTACCTAATTACCGAACTCAACCCAGAGGACCAATCATTAATCAACTACAAATCCTTAGCGGGATTAACTCTGCTCTAATTTATACAGTTAAAAAGTTTATTAAAAAGCATCAATGTTTAAATTAGAAGTAAGTACATACAATATAGAAGGTGTAAAAGCAGCTTTAAAACTTGGAGTAGATCGTCTTGAATTATGTAACAACATAAAAGAGGGCGGAACAACTCCAAGTGCAGGTTTTGTTAAAGCTGCCATAGAAACAGGTCATCCTGATATATTTATAATTGTTAGGCCACGCGGTGGCGATTTTTTATACTCTGATTCAGAGTTTGAAGTAATTAAAAGTGATATTGAATTAGCCAAACTACTTGGTGTACATGGCGTAGTTTCAGGCGTTTTAAATGCCGATGGTAGTATTGATATTAAACGCACAAAAGAATTGGTTGAACTAGCTCGTCCAATGAAATTCACCTTTCATAGAGCATTTGACATGTCAAATGACCCAAAAAAAGCCTTGGATGATTTGATAGAAATTGGGGTAGATATTGTGCTTAGTTCTGGTATGGAAGATACAGCTGTTGAAGGACGTAAAACCTTACAACAAATGATTCAACAAGCCAATAATCGCATTACAGTGTTAGTAGGCAGCGGCGTAAATGCTTCAAATATTGCTCAACTACAAAAAGAAACTGGCGCCACCGAGTTTCATATGTCGGCAGTGAAAGAAATAAAATCTGAGATGGAATTCTTTAATCACAGATTAAACATGGGAAATGTAGAGTCTGAAGAATACTCTAAATTAACTGTTGATACCGAAAAAATTACAGCAGCACTTTCGGTAATCAAACAACTAAAATAATCTATTATGCTCAGGATACTTCAATTATCAGTTCTAGTAACAGTTTGTTTGGCGCCGCTTTTTCAATCGTGCCAATCAATGGAAGAAAATTTTTCCATTAACGATTTAGAAGCCCAATGGGAATTCTCACAAGCTGAGAGTAACGATTGGTATCCTGCAGTTGTGCCCGGAAATGTACACCTCGATTTATTTAAAAATAAAATTATCGAAGATCCATTTTATGGTAATAATGAAGAGAACTTACAATGGGTTGAACATAAGGATTGGCAATACAAGGGCACCTTTTATGTCGATCAAAAGCTGCTTAGCAACCAACACATTAATTTTAAGTTTAAAGGTTTAGATACTTATGCTGACGTGAGCATAAACGGCTATCAAATTCTTTCTACTGAAAATATGTTTGTTGCCTACGATAAAGCTGTGAAAGAGTACTTGGTTGAAGGTGAAAATACCATTCAAATATATTTTCACTCTCCCATAAAAATGGCCATGCCTGCCTTTGATAAATCCAACTTTATCTATCCGGCAGATAATGATAGGTCTGATGAACACCTGAGTGTTTTTACCCGCAAAGCACCTTACCACTATGGTTGGGATTGGGGACCACGATTTGTAACATCGGGTATTTGGCGACCAATTTCGATTAAAGCCTGGAATGATGCACAAATTACCGATGTACACTTTACTCAAAAAATGCTAAGTCGCAAACAAGCTCAAATTGCTTTTGATACTGAGGTAGAATCTTCGTCTCAAATAGATGCAAAACTAAAGCTTATAGCCGATGGAGATATTGTTGCCAGCAAATCAGTAAACTTACAGAAAGGCACAAACAACATTAAACTAAAATATACCATTGATGATCCTGAATTATGGTGGCCCAATGGAATGGGAGAAGCACATTTATACCATTTTGAGACACGATTGGTTATTGATGATAATATTGCGGATAAACAAAAACAAAGCATCGGACTAAGAACCATTGAAGTCATCAATGAGCCTGATTCTATTGGCGAAAGTTTCTATTTAAAGGTAAATGGCATTCCAACCTTCATTAAAGGGGTTAATGCAATTCCAAACCACTCTTTTTTAGGTGGAGTAAGAGATTCTATTTACGATACGTATTTCGATAATGTGATTGAATCGAACATGAACATGGTTCGTATTTGGGGTGGTGGCATTTACGAAGATGATTATTTCTATAAGTTAGCAAATGAAAAAGGCATATTGGTTTGGCAAGATTTTATCTTCGGATGCACCATGTATCCTTCTGATGATGCATTTTTAAACAATGTTGAAAAAGAAGCTGAATACAATATTAAGCGTCTAAGAAATCACCCTTCATTAGCTATGTGGTGTGGTAACAACGAAATTAAAGTTGGCTGGGATAACTGGGGATGGCAAGAAAAATATGGCTATACCGAAGCCGACCAAAAAGAATTACTTGAGGGTTACGATAAATTATTCAATCAACTGCTTCCGCGAAAAATTAAAGAGCTTGATGCTGAACGATTCTACTACGACTCCTCTCCCATCAGTAATTGGGGCAATAAAGCCGACATGAACATTGCCGATAACCATTATTGGGGTGTTTGGTGGGGAAAACATGAGTTTGAGAAAATGAATGAGTACGTACCTCGTTTCATGAGTGAATTTGGCTTTCAGTCATTCCCAAGCATGGAAACCATAAAAACATTTTCTGAAGAGAAAGATTGGGATATAGATTCTGATGTAATGCGGGCCCACCAGAAAAGTTCTATTGGTAATGTTACCATTAAAGAATACCTGAAGCGCGACTACATTATGCCAAGCAACTTTCAAGATTTTGTCTATCTAAATCAGGTAATGCAAGCTGAAGGAATGCGCATTGGGTTTGAGGCACACCGTCGTAACAAACCTTTTAACATGGGCACTTTATATTGGCAGTTAAACGATGTTTGGCCAGCCGTATCTTGGTCGGGAATCGACTATTTAGGCAATTGGAAAGCCATGCAATATTTTATCAAAAAGGCGTTTGAGCCAGTAATTTCGTCAGCAATAATTAACGAGGGTAATTTAAGCGTTCACATTATATCTGATAAAATTGAGGATTGCAAAGTAAGCAGTCACCTTCAAATTATTAAGTTGGATGGTACAATGGTTTGGGAGCAAAATAAAGACTTCCAATTAAAAGCTAATGAGAATAAAATAATACTTAACGAAGCACTAACCTCTTTAAGCAAATCAGAAAATCTGAACGATTTAGTATTGGTACTTAATACTAGGTATGACAAACACAATACACAATCAACTTTCTTATTTTCTAAGGTAAAAGATTTAAAGCTAAGCAAAGGTAAAATCGATTATAAGGTAGTTTCTAAAAACGGAATACAACAAGTAATTCTTAAGAGCAATACATTCATTAAAAACCTTGAGATAAGCGCTTCTATTGAAGGACGCTGGAGCGACAATTATTTCGATTTAGTGCCTAAACAAGAGTATGTCATCGATTTTAAATCAACCAATGGCAAAACTTTATCCACCGAATCCATCACACTTAAATCAATAACTGACACATACTAATATGCATAAAACACTAAATATAATTGCACTAGCAATATTGCTTATCGCAACTTCATGTTCAAACAAGTACAGCGAACCAATTCAAAATGCGCTTGCCCAAAGTGGCAATAACGCACACGAATTAGAAATGGCTTTAGCGAATTTTAAAGGCGAGCAAAAAGAAGCCCTTGAATTTTTAATTCAATACATGCCCAAACATGATTTAGAAGAATTAAGTGCAGAATATCTAATTGAGAATATTAAATATGCCTATATCGCTCGCAATGATTATGCATGGGCAAAAAATTTAGATAAGGATATTTTCTTTAACGAAGTCCTTCCTTATGCTTCATTAAATGAACGCAGAGATTATTGGCGCCCTGATTTTTATAAACGGTTTAGCAAATATGTGAGCGATGCTTCAAGTATTGAAGAAGCCATTTGGGCTGTTAACAACAATATTCTAAGTGAGCTCAATGTAGAATATAATACCGATAGAGAAAAGCCCGACCAGAGTCCATACGAATCTATAGAACTTGGCATGGCTTCGTGTTCTGGTTTATCAATACTATTGGTTGATGCCTTCAGAGCTGTTGGTATTCCGGCTCGTGTTGCCGGAACTCCCAATTGGTTTAACAACTCGGGCAACCACAATTGGGTTGAGGTTTATGTAAACGGCCAATGGCACTTTACCGAATATTATCCATCAGGTACTTTTGACGAGGCTTGGTTTTTAGAGCGTGCCGGCAAGGCCGATAAATCAAAACCTGAACAATGGATGTATGCATCCTCATTTAAGCCAACCAAACTACATTTTCCATTGGTATGGGATGATAATATTAAATACGTGCATGCCGTTGATGTTACCGATAGATACATTGATTTATACCAAAAGGAACTGGCTAGAAATAATTCACAAAATAGCGTTGAATTGCAGGTGGTAATGCTCAAAAATGAAGATTGCAGCTTGGCGGGTAACAATCGCGTTAAAGCAGAAGTAAGCCTTATTGCCAATGGCGAAACCATTAATAGCGGAGAAACAAGCGGCTCCATTGATGATATGAACCGATACTTAACTTTTAAAGTTGAGAAAGGAACTGATTTTAGTCTAAGCTTCATCAATGCCAATGGGCAGCTCGTTTCAAAAAAGGTGACAGCTATTTCTGAGAACCAACAAATCATTTTGTTCCACAACCAAAAAATATAAACATGCGCAGCCTTCTTTTATTCGTAGTATTTTGCTTTGTGGCAGAAAGTTTTGCCTGCACCAACTTTTTAATCACAAATGGTGCATCAAAAAGCGGAGCCAACTATATTTTTTATGCCAACGATGGAGCCTATTCTCCGGTATTTCCAGTTCATAAAGGTGGCTTATACACAAAAATGGACAGCGTTAAAGTAGTTTCGTGGCCCAACAAAAAAGAAGGTTTTATACCAAGAGCTAAAGAAGAATACCACACCATAGGTTACCACATTAATGAGTTTAATGTTACCATTGGCGAAACTACCTTTGGCGGAAGAGAAGAACTGCACAACACCAACGAATTTCTAGAATATTGGCACCTAATGAAATTGGGTTTACAACGTTCTAAAACGGCTCGTGAAATGATTAAAGTAATCACTTCACTTGTCGAAGAATATGGTTATGGCTCAGAGGGCGAAAGCTTCTCCATTGCCGACCCCAACGAGGCTTGGATTTTAGAAATGATAGGCAAAGGTGCCAATGAAAAAGGTGCCATATGGGTAGCCGTAAAAGTGCCCGATGGATTCGTGAGTGCCCATGCCAACCATGCTCGCATTGGCGAAATCAATTTTAAGGATAAGGAAAATGTTATGTACGCCAAAGATGTGGTAAGCTTTGCCAAAAAGAAGGGCTACTACAATCCTAAAACCGATGGCCCATTTAGCTTTTGCGACACATACGATCCTGCAAATCCTGCCAAATTACGATATACCGAAATGCGCGTATGGGATTTCTTCCGCAGAGTAGCGCCATCACAAAACTTTACAGCTGATTATGCACGTGGCGATAAATCTGCCGAGCGTTATCCTTTATGGGTTAAACCCGATGAAAAATTATCGCTGCAAGATATAATGGATTTAAGCAGGAGCCATTACGATGGTACTGCATGGGATATGGAAAAAGGCTTTAAAGCCGGGCCCCATGGCAACCCCAACCGCTCACGTCCGCTAACATTTACGGTCGACGAAACCGAGGCTTCATGGGAACGCCCCATTTCAACACCACTTACTGCTTATGCATTTATTGCTGAGCTAAAAGGTGATGATACTAAAACAGAATCAACAATGTGGCTGGGTTTAGACAATACCTACACCAACATTTATATGCCATTTAATGCGGCCGTTCAGGAGATTCCTGAATCGTATAGCAATGCCAACTTCAACGAATTCTCATGGGAATCTATGTGGTGGGTTTTCAACTTTGTGGGCAACTATGTAAATCTTCGCTATAGCGATATGATTGAAGATGTAAAAGCCAAACAAACAGAAGTACAAACAAATATTATTAATGATTACAGGGCATTAGAAGAAGAACAAACTTCTAACAACAATGTAACCCGTTCCAACAACTTTACAGAGTTTGGAAGTCAAGAAGCTGAAGCCTTACTAAAAGAATGGACGCAATTATCGCATCATCTAATCGTAAAATATAATGATGGTTTGGTGCGTGATGCCGATAACAGACCAAAACAAAAAGGTTATAGCAATGACTTCTATCGTAAGGCTATTGCCGATGATGAAGAACGCGTTTTACCTGTTTGGGAAAAAGAATCTGAAAACAAAGAACCACGCAATTACTAATGAACAGAAGAGTCTACATATCGTTAATCACAATTTTGTGCAGCATAGCTTTATCAGCTCAAGACTTTAGGTTTATTGAGCCCGAGAGATACTTATGCAAAAAAATAACTGGTGATATTGTTATCAATGGCGACATCAATAAACCCGAGTGGCAAGATGCGCAATGGACAAACCTATTTGTTGATATTGAAGGACGTGATGTACACAAGCCCTACTTTGAAACAATGGCTAAAATACTTTGGAACGATGACTTTTTGTACTTCGCATTTTACATAGAGGAAGAACACATTTGGGCTACCATTAAAGATAGAGATGAAGTCATTTTTCACGACAACGATATTGAAATTTTTATTGATGCCAATGGAGATACGCACAATTACATCGAATTAGAATTGAATGCATTAAATACTGCTTGGGATTTATATCTGGCCAAACCATATCGCGAGGCAGGCCCAGTTATTAACGAATACGACATTAAGGGCCTGCAATCTGCCATAAAAATTAACGGCACCTTAAACAATCCAAATGATAAGGATGATAGTTGGACCGTGGAAGTAGCCATTCCGTGGGAAAGCATAATTTCAACAAACACACCCAAAAGATTGCCTGTTCATGGCGAAAATATGCGGATAAACTTTTCGAGAGTTCAATGGGAGTCTGAAGTTATTAATGGTGCATACCACAAAAAGAAACATCCCAATACCGGACGTTTCTTACCCGAAAATAATTGGGTATGGTCGCCCATTGGCGCCATTGATATGCACCGTCCCGAACTTTGGGGAATGGTAACATTCTTAGAAAATGAAATAACGGAGGGTGACAATTTCTACGATTACGAAACTGAATTTTTACGTCAGTTCATCACTCATATTTACAAAGCACAAAAGCAATATTTCAATTTAAACAAGCACTATGCTAAAAGCTTAGAAGCTTTAAATATCGATATTGAACTGAGCCAAAAATACCAGATTACCCTAAACACCTTAAGCCACTCTTTTGAGGTAACAGGAACAACACCAGACTCAAAAACCTCTTTTCTAACGAATACTGAAGGACGATTACGAAAAATAAACTAGCACTACTATAAGTAATGAGAAAGAAGTTTTTACATATCAACGCACTTATTGCCATTGTGGCATTGCTATGCGGATGTTCCTCGCAAAAAGAGCAATCTGCATCCCAAAAGAATTGGATTTGGATTCATGCCAATGAAACAAAAACGGAACAAGAATGGAATGCTGATTTCGCAAAATACAAAACTGCGGGCATAAACGCCATCCTCATTGGTGCCAACGAAAAAGTACTGAATACAGTTATTCCTTTGGCGCATCAATTAGATATTGAGGTACACGCGTGGATGTGGACCTTAAACCGCCCGGGTGACACAACTGCTTTGCAAAATCCAGAGTGGTATTCAGTCAATCGCCTTGGCGAATCGTGTTTTGAGAAACGACCTTACGTAGATTACTACCAATGGCTTTGTCCTTCAATTCCTGAAGTGCAAAACCTCATCTTTACACAAGTAAATAATTTACTTAAAATTGAAGGTTTAGATGGTATTCATTTGGATTATGTGCGCTATTGCGATGCCATTTTGCCAACCGACCTTTGGAGTAAATATGACATTGTTCAAGATAAAGTATATGCAGAATGGGATTACGGATACAACCCATCAAACCTAAAAGCTTTTGAAGCTGAATATGGTTACAGCCCACTTTCTTTAGACGATCCAAACACCGATGCCAACTGGGTAAACTTCCGATTAAATACGGTAACGCAATTGGTGAATCAAATTGCAACTATGGTGCACAGCAAAAACAAAGCACTAACAGCAGCGGTATTTCCATCGCCGGAGATGTCAAGAACTATGGTGTACCAAGCTTGGGATCAGTGGAACTTAGATGGTGCTCTTCCTATGATTTACCACAACTTTTATAAGGAAGACATTGCTTGGATTGGCGAAACAACAGCTGAAGGCGTAGCTACTGTTAACAACAAATTCCCAATTTACACGGGCTTATTTGTGCCAAACCTCGAAGGCGATTCTCTTAAAAAAGCATTTGATACAGCACTACAATCAGGAGCCAAAGGCTGGTCTTTATTTGATGCGGCTTCTTTCGAAACTATTCACGAATCAAAAATCAACTAGATATGACTAAATTAATTTCATTCACAATACTCATTAGTCTGCTTGCGGCATGCACGCCCAAACAAACTCAAGTTAAAGAAGACTTACTAAGCCTAGTAAATCCATTTATGGGAACCGATGGCCCGGGTAATACTTATCCTGGCGCACAGTTTCCTTTTGGCGCAGTGCAGTTAAGCCCCGATCATGGCTTAAGCGGATGGGATAGAATATCTGGTTACTCTTACGAGGATACGATAATAAGCGGATTTAGTCATTTACACCTTAGCGGAACTGGCGCTGGCGATTTGTACGATTTATTATTTATGCCAGTTAATAAGCGCAGCAACAGAACCATTGCAGAAAATGGCAACCGTCCTTTTTCTGTGTTTTCACACGATGAAGAAGGCGCACAACCGGGTTACTATTGGGTAAACCTTAAAGATTTTGGCATTAAAGCAGAAATGACTGCTTCGAGCCGTGGCGGTGTGCAACGTTATCATTTCCCAAAAGATGAAGGCAAAGCTATTCTTTTAGATTTAGGCTACTCGCTAAACTGGGATGGCCCAACGGATACGTACATCAAAGTAATTGATAATAAAACTTTGGTTGGATACAGAATGTCTTCTGGATGGGCTGCCGACCAACGTGTTTATTTTAAAGCTGAATTCTCTTCTGCCTTTGATTCATACAATCTATTTGCCGAAGATAAAGAGGTAAAGAACGAAGCAAAAGCTAAGCACACCAAAGTAAAGGTAAACTTCAACTCAGCAAATGCTGAGGTAATTGAAGTGAAGGTAGCCATTGCCTCATCGAGCATTGCAGGCGCTGAGGCCAACTTTGCAGCGGAGCTAAACAACAAAGATTTTGCTACCATCAAAGCTGAAGCTAGTAAAGAATGGACTGCTGAATTATCGAAAATAGATATCAGCACAACTAACGATTCTTTAAAAAGGACTTTCTATACCACTTTGTATCAAACCATGTTGAACCCACGTGTTTTCTCTGATGTAAAAGGCGATTATAAAGCTCCGAACGGAGAAGTTGAAAATGCCAGCGATTATACGCGCTACGATTTATTTTCGCTTTGGGATACCTTCAGAGCTGCGCATCCTTTATACACAATCATGCACGAAGCCCGAGTTAAGGATATGATTAAATCCTTAATGGCACATTACCACGAGAAAGGTTTATTACCTGTTTGGTCTTTCGAAGGAAACGAAACGGATATGATGATGGGTTACCACTCAGTACCTGTAATTGTAGATGCATACTTTAAAGGCATGCTTGCTGATTTTGATGCTGAGGAACTATACAAAGCCTGTAAAGCTTCTGCAATGCAAGATGCACAACGCCTTGATGAGTATAAAGCCAAAGGTTTTGTATCAACAAACAAAGAGCACGAAAACTGGTCGGTATCTAAAACCATGGAATATGCCTACGATGATTGGTGTATTGCTCAATTGGCAAAGGATTTAAACAAAACTGATGACTATGCTTACTTCATGAAACGCTCAAACAATTGGGCCAATCATTACGATAGCGAAAGTACCTTTTTAAGAACACTTGAAGCAGACGGAAGCTTTGTTAAACATTTTATAGCCAAGGAATATACCGATGATTATTGCGAGTCGAATGCATGGCAATATTTTTGGTTTGTACCGCATAACACACAAGGCTTAATTAATAAACTAGGTTCGGCAGATCGTTTCGAAGAGAAACTAGATTCTATGTTTACCTACTATCCTACTGCGGATGATGTATTACCAATTTTCAGCACAGGTATGATTGGTCAATATGCACACGGAAACGAACCAAGCCACCATGTTGGGTATTTATACAACTACATAGGCAAACCTTGGAAAACCCAAGAGATTGTAAAGCAAATTGCTGATACGCAATATTCGGCTACACCCGATGGACACTGCGGTAACGAAGACTGCGGTCAAATGTCGGCTTGGTATATTTATACAGCTATGGGCTTTTACCCGGTTAATCCTGCTGATGGTATTTATGTTATAGGTACACCTTTAGTAGATAATGCCACTATTAAATTAGAAAGTGGTAAGGAATTTGCTATTGAAAGTATCAACCTTTCTGATGAAAATATTTACATCCAAAAAGCCACTTTAAACGGGCAAGATCTTCAAACATCTTACATCCATCATAAAGACATTATGAATGGTGGCAAATTAGTATACACAATGGGTGCAACACCTAATAAAAACTTATGGACTGATGCTAGCGCATTTCCTCCATCTGATGATTTAAAATAGTGGCATGACTAAGAGAAGAGATTTTTTAAAAATAAGCGCTTTGGGCGGATTGGCTTTTGTATCCAATTCAATAAAAGCAAATATGCCTAAGGGAACTGGTTTTACGGCAACTAACGGAGGCAAACCCCTTGTTATTTCCACGTGGAACCATGGTTTAGCAGCTAATGCCAAAGCTTGGGAAGTACTCGAAACGGGTGGCCATGCCATCGATGCGGTAGAAAAAGGCGTAATGATTCCTGAGGCTGACCCTGAGGTACGTAGCGTTGGTTATGGCGGTTATCCTGATAGAGATGGAAACGTAACCCTCGATGCTGCCATTATGGACCATGATGCCAGTACAGGAGCGGTTAGTTTCTTACAGGGCATTAAGCACCCAATCAATGTAGCTCGTTTGGTGATGGATAAAACACCACACGTAATGCTTACTGGCGAGGGCGCTCAGCAATTTGCTCGCGAGCAAGGCTTTAAGGAAGAAAACTTACTGACTGAAAAATCGAAACAAGATTGGGAAGAGTGGAAACAGAAATCGGACTATAAGCCAATCATCAATATTGAGAACCACGATACCATTGGTATGCTGGCCATTGATAAGGAAGGCAAAGTAGCAGCTTCGTGCACCACATCGGGCGCAGCCTGGAAAATGCATGGCCGCGTGGGCGACTCACCAATTGTAGGTGCGGGCTTATTTGTTGATGGAGAAGTAGGTGCTGCTACAGCCACAGGTTTAGGCGAGGCGGTTATACGCACTGCCGGAAGTGCCATTGTGGTAGAGTTAATGCGAAACGGCATGTCTCCTTTTGATGCTTGTAAAGAGGCTACTCACAGAATATACAAACGCCATAAAGGTCGTCCTGAGTTTGATTACCTGCAAGTGGGTTTTATTGCCATCAATAACAAAGGCGAATACGGCGGTTACAGCTTACGTAAAGGATTCAACTTTGCGGTACACGATGCCAATGGAGCCACTTTACAGGATGCCATTTACCATTACGAAGAATAAAAAGAACCAAAAAATTACACATATATGCACATCTTACACAAAAAGATAAAATCAGTGTTTATGAGCATGGGCCTTATAGCAATGCTAGGCTCATCTGCTACCAACGTAAGCGCACAAGATTACAGTAAATATGCCGATCCTTTTATCGGAACGGGTGGTCATGGTCATACCTTTCCAGGTGCAACCTCTCCTTTCGGATTAGTGCAATTAAGTCCGGATACAGGTGTTGAAGGTTGGGATTGGTGTTCAGGATATCATGTTTCTGATAGCTCAATCATCGGATTTTCGCACACGCATTTAAGCGGAACAGGTGGTGCCGATTATGGCGATATCCTTTTAATGCCAACTGTTGGTGCTGTTAATTTTAATCCGGGCACAAAGGCCGATCCTGATGCAGGATACCGCAGTCGCTTTAGCCATAAAAACGAAAAAGCCTCGCCAGGTTATTATGCAGTACGCTTACAAGATTATCATATCAACGTAGAGTTAACTACTACTTTACGCACAGGTATGCACAAGTATACTTTCCGCGAGTCAGATCAAAGTAATATCATCATCGACTTAAAACATGGTATTTCTGATAATGCAACAGATACAAAATTAACAGTAGTATCTGATACCAAGCTTGAGGGATACCGTTTCTCGCAAGGATGGGCAGGCGACCAACGCGTTTATTTTGCCATTGAATTATCAAAACCATTTAAGGGCATCGATATTGCCAAAGATGATGTTGTGATAGATTCAAAAGAAACTGCCAACGGTAAAAATGTAAAAGCAGCTTTAAAATTTAGCACTACTGAAGGCGAAGCCATAATGGCTAAGGTGGCTATTTCTTCTGTTTCATCGGCGAATGCCTGGGAAAACATGGAAGCTGAAAACAATGCCTTCGACTTTGAGAAAACGCATGCCCAAGCACGTGAGCAATGGAATAAAGAGTTTGCTAAAATTGAGGTTGAAGGAAGCGAAGACGACAAGGTTGTGTTTTATTCTGCAATGTATCATACCAAAATTCACCCAAACATTTTTGAAGATGTAAACGGCGAGTACAGAGGTATGGATATGAAAGTTCATACGGCCGACGACAGAACAAACTATACTTTATATTCGCTTTGGGATACCTTTAGAGCACTACACCCATTGTATTCAATTATTGATACAAAGTATAACGACAACTTCATAAAATCGATGATCTCGAAGTTTGAAGAGTCGGGTAAATTACCAGTTTGGGAGCTTTGGAATAACGAAACCAATACAATGATTGGTTACCACTCAATCCCGGTTATTGCCGATGCTATTTTAAAAGGATATTACACTGGCGATGTTGAAAAAGCCTACGAAGCCATGTTAGTTTCAGCGAATGCTGATAACCAAGGTTTAAAGTTTTACAAGCACCAAAATTATATCCCTCGTGAGCACGAAGCTAACTCAGTATCAAAAACTGTTGAATATGCTTTTGATGATTATGCCATTGCTCAAGTAGCTAAATTTTTAGGCAAAGAGGATGACTATAAGAAGTTTACTTTACGCTCTTATAACTACAAAAACTTATTCGACCCAGAAACTAAGTTTATGCGTGGTCGCGATGAGAATGGTGTTTGGGATCCCGAATTTGATCCAATGGCCATTTCTTTATTCGGATCGGGCGACTTTACAGAAGGTAACTCTTGGCACTACTCATTTTTTGCACCGCACGATATGACTGCTATGGTGGATATGTTTGGTGGAAAAGAAGCTTTTGTGGCTAAGCTTAACGAAATGTTTGAGCAAGAAGCGGTAAACGATAATGAACATGCACACGATGTAACAGGTCTTATTGGCCAATATGCACAAGGTAACGAGCCTTCGCATCACGTAGTGTATACTTATAACTTTGCACAACGCCCTGATAAAACACAGGAAATGATTCGCAAGGTAATGGATATGATGTACACAAGTGAGCGCGATGGTTATAGCGGTAACGAAGATACGGGCCAAATGTCGGCTTGGTATGTTTTCTCATCAATGGGTTTTTACCCAATGAACCCAGCTAGCGACCAGTATATTATTGGTAGCCCTGTGTTTGATAAAACTACCATCAATCTTGAGAACGGAAAGAGTTTTATAGTTGAGGCTAAAAATAACTCACCAGAAAACGTATACATTAAATCGGCTACTTTAAATGGGAAAGAATACACAAAAACTTTCTTAAAGCACGCTGATATAATGAATGGCGGTCACTTGGTTTTTGAAATGAGTGCTACGCCACAAGCATGGGGTTCAAACCCTGAAGATTGTCCGGTTGAATTATCACTTAACGAAGGTGAAGAAATTGAATTTCCGCAAGCAAGAGCATTTATGCCTTACGCTAAAAATTCAAAATACACTTTCCCTGAAACACTTCCGGTTGAGTTAACTTCAGAAACTGAAGGCGTAACTATTTATTACACGCTTGATGGTTCAGAGCCAACAACAAAATCGAAGAAATATAAAAAGCCATTCACACTTAAAAAGTCAACGCAATTAAAGGCTATTTCTGTTAAGGATGGATATATTACTAGCGATGTAAAAACCATTAACTTCCGCAAATCAATTTACAATAGCGATAATACAGGCTATCCGAAATTAACTACGGATACTAAATTAGGTAAGAGTTATAACCCTGGCATCCATACTTTAATTGATGGTATTACAGGTTCAAACAATTACACTGATGGTAAATGGACCGGTATTCAAGGTGATGATTTTAGAGGTGTAATTGACTTTGGTAAAGCAACCGATGTTAGCAGAGTTACCATTAACTTTTCGCAAAACACAGGATCGTGGATATTCCCTCCTCGTGGCATTCAGATATTAAGTTCTGAGGATGGCGAAAACTTTACTGAGGTAGCTACAGCATCGTACCCTGAAACAACTGAGCATTTAGATATTATTGTTCTAACTAAATCAATTGACGTAAAAGCCACTGGACGCTATTTAAAAGTAATCATCAAAGGTTCTGGTGATTTACCTACATGGCATGGTGGTTCTGGTTTACCATCGTATATGTTTATTGATGAAATAACTGTGGAGCAATAAAGAAATAGTAAGCTAGTTTCTAGTCAGAAGACAGAAGTTAAATTACTTTTTATAAGACAGTAGACTTTAAGTCTGACTTTCACACACACAACTTTCAGAGGCTCTACAGAATTAAGATTTACTTGATTACTATAGAGCCTTTGTTTTAAATACGACTTTTATGCGTAATATTTTTTTATTTATAATTGGCCTTTTTATCGCGCAAAGCTTATGGGCACAGGAACCGGTTGATTTTGTGAATCCATTTATTGGGAGCGATAACTATGGAACAACAAATCCGGGTGCCATTGTTCCGCGTGGTATGATTTCGGCAGTGCCTTTTAATGTGGCTGGCCGACCAAACAAACACGAAAAGGATAGCGATTGGTGGAGTACACCCTACTCTAATGCCAATGAAACATTTACGGGTTTTAGTCATGTAAACCTATCAGGTGTGGGTTGTCCCGATTTAGGTACCATCATTTTAATGCCCACCACTGACGACTTAAAAACAAGTACAAACGAATATGCAACACCTTATTCTGCCGAGGAAGCTTACCCTGGTTATTATTCCAATTACTTGGATAAATACAAGGTTAAAACCGAGGTTACAGCAAGTGTACGCAGCGCTATTAACCGCTATACTTTCCCTGCAGGGCAGGCTAATATTTTACTAAACCTAGGTTTGGGTTTAACCAACGAGCAAGATGGTTATTTACGCATTACCGATAACAACGAGTTAGAAGGATTTAGAACAGTAGGTTCGTTCTGTTATAACAACCCTGAGGAGATTTATCCGGTTTACTTCGTGGTGAAAATAGATACGGAATCTTCTGACTTTGGGGCATGGAAAAAGCCCGCTCAATACAATGGTGTTGAAGGCAATTGGATGGCTTACAATGGCAAAACCCGCATCCTAAAGGAGTATATGAAACCTTTGGTTGGCGATAGCATTGGCGCTTACTTTTCGTACAACTTTGAACAAGAAACAGCAGTTGAGGTACAAATAGGTATCAGTTATGTGAGCATAGAAAATGCACGCGAGAACCTACAAAAAGAAATTGCTGGTAAAAGTTTTGATGCTGTTAAAGCTGATGCTCGCGAGGCATGGAATACAGCTCTAAATAAAATAAAGGTTGATGGTGGCACAGAGGACCAAAAAACTATTTTTTATACGGCTTTATACCACACGCAAATTCATCCAAATACATTGAACGATGTAAATGGCGATTATCCAATGGTGGGATCGAGCAAAGTTGGTAATACTAGTGATACTAGATATACGGTTTTTTCGCTTTGGGATACTTACAGAAATATGCATCAACTTATGAGTTTGGTTTACCCACAGCAACAGCTAGGTATGGTGAACTCAATGCTTGATATGTACAAAGAGAATGGTTGGTTGCCTAAATGGGAGCTCAATTCAACGGAAACATTTACCATGGTTGGCGACCCTGCAGCCATTGTTATTGGCGATACTTACATGCGCGGCTTAGATGCGTTTGATACTAACTTAGCCCTAGAAGCCATGCTAAAAAGCGCCAAACAAGAAGGTGATAATCCAATACGCCCTGAGTTGGCTGATTATTTAAAGCACCAATATATTCCTGTTCAGGAAGAGTTCGACGGTTCGGTATCTACAACCCTTGAATATTGTGTTGCCGATTTCGCTATTGCTCAAATGGCAAAGGATATGGGACAAAATAATATCTATAAAGAATTTATAGCACGCTCAAAGTATTATAAAAACATGTACGATAAGCAAGAAGGCGTAATGCGCCCTCGCATGGATGATGGTACTTGGTACGCACCTTTCTCGCCAATGGATGGAGCCAACTTTAAGCCTGTAACTGGTTTTATTGAAGGTACATCGTGGCATTATTCGTTTATGGTGGCACACGATGCCAAGGGATTAATTAAAACCAATGGCGGCAATAAGGCGTTTGTAAATAAGTTGCAAAGCGTGTTCGATAATGGTTTATATGAACCAGATAATGAGCCTGACATGGGTTATGCTTTCTTATTTAACTACATAAAAGGTGAAGAGTGGAGAACGCAAAAAGAGGTACGTAAGATTATTGATGAACATTACCATAATACGCCAGGCGGAATTCCGGGTAACGATGATACAGGAACCATGTCGGCTTGGTTAACATTTGCCATGATGGGACTATACCCTGATGCACCTGCCGTGCCGCATTATACCATTTGTAGTCCGTATTTTGATAACATTGAAATTACTTTAGATGATACCTTATATTCGGGCAACACCTTTAAAATTGAAACCATAAAAGCAAACGATAATGCCACTTCCATTGATAAAATTGAGCTGAATGGGAAAGTATTAAACAGCTATTTTATTCAGCATGCTGATATTGTAAGTGGAGGTATTTTAAAAATTTGGTTGAAGTAATAGTATCAATTAAGGTTTATAAAAAAACGCTTTCTCTAATTTGATTAGAAAGCGTTTCTTTTGTAATATTTTACTCTTTATTTTTTCCAGAATCCAAGAATTATAGCTTCTTGATCAGTAGTTTTTGCTCAGTGAATTTATAAGCCGCATTTAGGAAATCAATATAATTATCCCAGGTTTCTGCCTTCGAGAAGTATTGATTGTAAAATTTTGAGGTATTTATTACTATTTGTCCTGATTCAATACTTGCAGTACTCATAAAACCACCTTGGTCATTTTCTACATTAATATTGAGCTTATCGAGCCCCTGGACAGTATAACCATCTGGCAAATCAACTTTAATGGTGTAATTGTATTTTCGTGATGAATACATATAAATATCCTGCTTTCGATTCAATTCTTCTTTCTCAATTTTCACTTGCCCCTGAATTAGTTTCCCAACATCTAATATGTAGTTTCTACCTACTTTATGTATTAGATCCTCTGTTTGCATATTGTAAGAAAATTTAAACTCAGGCTTATCGTCATAAATCCCAGTTTGATGACAGATAAAACTGTTAACGGTATCAATTGAGAAATCATACATATTAACAACCAAATCTTTTAAATTATTATTTACATATGTCTCTTTATTATCTAGGTAAGAAGCCTTTAAACTATTAAGTTTCTTTAAATCAGAATAAAGTGCCCCTTTAAAATTTCTATATATATGAAAATATGCCTCTTCGTCAGCCATTCGATCATAATAATCAATTAACTCTTTTTGATATGCATGTCTTTGATTACCATCAATACTAGAGGTATTGTGAATTTTACAGGTCTTTAAATCATCGCTTATAGCTAAACTTAAATTGGTATTCTCAGTGTTTAAGAAATCTCTATCTGTATTAAGAAATTCTTTCTTAATAGACCAATCTGCTGGATTAATAATGTATGCTTTGGTATTAACAACCTCTGGTGGTAATTGCCCCGGAAAACTATATTTATTACCTGCAGTTAAATAGAAATACTTATCTCCATCTTTAAGCCGAATAAAATAACGCATTTCATCATCCAGAATTATCTCATCAACATCAGCTATATCTCTATCTGCTGCAACAACAATCTCATGTGGCACCTTTATTACCTTAAGAAAGCAATGCATAAAATCAAGATAATATCGTTCTGACACATCATTATCCAAATAAAAACTGCCCATTTTATAATTTGAGATGAGTTTTACCTCTTCCTTTTCGTGCCTATAATGTCTCCAAGAATAATAACCCCACTTCGCTTTATCTATATCAGAACCTTTTTTACCTATATTCTCTTTAACATACTTCCTGGGTATTGATACATTGAGTACGCTGTAAACTGGCGATTTTATAAAGGTTATCAATTCATCTTCTAGAATACTGCTTTTAGCAATCCCTGGTTTACCCAACAAAACATTCCATTTTTTTTTACTATATTTTTTAGATACATAGTCTACTTTAAATTTAATTGTAGGCAAGGCTCTATATGGGTAAAACCACCTGATACCGTCTAACTTATCTCTATTTTTATCAACTAAACTATAATAGTTATCCCCTGTTTCCTCATTTACTTTTAATTTAAACTCTGGGGCACCATTGGTTGAACGAAGTGCTATTGAACACCTACGTTGTGCCTTAAGTTCAATTTGCTGTTCAATAATTGGATACTCTTGATGAAGACAATATTGAACTGGGGAAAAAGAATGTGAAATGCAATAACGTGTATCCTCTCCTAGTACAAGGGTTAATTCGTCGCATATATAATAATCTAAGATATCTCCAACTTCAAGCTTTGGGATAGCTAATTTCATATACCCCTTTTTGTTATTACCGCTCTCGGCTTTAATCTCAACTGCATCATTATTATCTACAATAAACTCTTTACCATTGGGTTTTATAACCTTAAATCCAACATAAACATCGTGTCCAATTCTTCCCGTGGGAAATGATAACTCAGCGTATTTATTAATCGCATTTTTATCATTAAGTTTAATTCTTTGATGAAAATAATCGTTATGGAGCAGTTCATTAGATAAAGCAATCTTTTTATACTCTAGACGATGGTATTTGGCAATAATAATTGCCGATTCATTTTCCCATTTTTCTGGGGTTTCTGTAACGGAAAAAGCTAAATTATTGGAATACCACATTGACTGCATTATTTCGTTAGCTCTTTTATTAGCGTATATATTTATGATACTTATAAAACAAAGTATGATAACGAGTTTAAGTTTATTCAACATTGATTTAGTTTTTAGATAAGATTATTTGATCGTTATAAAATTCATTGATCTTTTTAATGGTTTGATTCCAAGGTTGGAAGTATTCCTTTTTTACGATACCATGAGGAACCAAAATGTGATTGCTGTAAATAATATGATTATTCTCTACTTTAAAATTTATTTGAATAGTTATATCATCAATGGTAGCACTAATTGCTTCTGGCAAATATTCAACCTTATAATTATTTGGTAGCTCGATAGTTTTATTTACAACATTATATACTTTTCTGCCAAAGTAGAAGTCACTTTCTCTATCTGTTTCAATAATAGCATCTCCAATATAATTCCTCCAGTCACACGAAATAAATAGCTGACCATCAAAATTAGTAACCTTATTATTTAAAGAATAGGTATAGTCAACCTCTAGAGTAACATCACGGTTAACTTCAGGTAAGTTATTTACTATAACGTCATCATTGTTAGCATAATTGCTTACTGAAAGATAGTTGAATAAAGCAGTTTGATCATCTACTTTACTATTAGTTGATATATAAAGAATATCTTTCTTAGCCTCCCCTTCATAACTTACTTTACCTTCTCCAATTAACTTATCATCAATAATCTTTATAGTCTCCGTTCGTTCTATAAGATTAGATATAGCATTATTAACATCAACTATTCTTCTTATGTACTTATCTCCATCTTCTATTAACATTTCCTTGCCTTGAATGCGCTCTGCATTATTACCTAATGCCATATACTTTTCTGTAGCATCAAGTACATAAAACTTACCATTATGATTTAGCGTACATATCATATGATTATCTACCGCTAAAGAAGGCGTATTATAGTTGTAGGGAATCTTATTTGTTCCAACCCATGTTAAACGTGCATCAAAACCGGCAACTTTTAACATATGCTTTGTTAAAATAGCCATCCCCTTACAGTCTCCATATCTTTTAGCAAATACGTTCTGAGGTTCATCGGGTATAAAACCAGCCAAACCATCCTCAAATGCTATATATTTTATATTTTCTTGAACCCAATAATAAATAGCTTTGATTTGTTCCTCATCACTCTCTACAGAGGATATGAGTTCTCTTACTTTAAGTTCAAGATCGCGCTCTTCAACAATAACTTGCTCGGTAAGAGAATGATACCATTTATACAAATCATCAACATTACGAATGACAATTTTCTTGCTATCAGAAAGTTGATAGCTTTTTGTCACTACCACAAAGTGAGGTGCATAGTATAGAAAGCCTAAAGAATTAGGATCCGTTTTTAGTTTTTTAAGTTTATGGCAGGTATAAGTATATTTTTTTCCGTTGGATACAGCTTCCGTCTTTTTAGAAATTTTGTAATTATCAAAATTCATTTCTAATAATTCGACGTCTACGTTATTGGGTATTACAAACGAAATTGTACGGGCTTCTATTGGTGAATCATCCTGAAAAAATACTTTGGTTAAGTACTTTGGATCGGTGTACTCTGAGTGCGATCTAAATGTAACCTCAGTTCCTTCCAAAAGTAAATTTGTTGAGTATTGAGCAAGCTTAGCATCACTATAAAAAACATTGCTGATTTCGTAATTCCCAAATACCTTTCTGTAAAATTTCTTCTTCCCACAGGTATATTTAAAAGAACCATCAATTAGATCAATATTATCGTTATAAAATTTATTGAAGTAGAGATCAACATTACTCTTTAAGGTTATATAATCTATTTTATCTCTTTGATGAACAGTTAATAAACCTTTGGATATTACGAATTCAAATTCGGATTCTGATTGAGATGCGACGTAAGAACTTTTATCGTAAATTCTTTTAAATTTATCAGATTTGTCTCGATTTACTGTACGCCCCTGTGAAAAGGAAACCCCACATACACATACAGATAGTACAAGTAAAACAAGCGCAGTTAAAACTGATTTAGGCATTATAAGTGTTTTATAAATTAGTATATTTAACATAAAGTACGTTACTATAACTTATTTGTTACAAATATTAAATAAAATATAGATAACTAAGTAAAATATACTGAACTCAGGTTATGGCAGTTCGTATATCTCTAATGCAGACTTGTTGATATTGTAATAATACGTGTATTATTGTTAGTTAAAAACTCCCCCTATGCATACGCAATACTATTCTATGTGAGGTCTTAGCATCCTTTATAATTACGTGATGGTACTTCCTTAAGGTTTGGAGTAGCATCTGCATTTGCAAGAAAGTAGTTTTTTATGCTCGATGAAGCATTTACAATTTCAGGAGGATAGTTTTTAACAGTACAAAGTAACTAGGAGCAATATTGCCTACTAGTCAACATGGCTTAGAGATAGCAGTGGCATAATACGCAAGGCGGAATTCCGGGTAACGATGATACAGGAACCATGTCGGCTTGGTTAACATTTGCCATGATGGGACTATACCCTGATGCACCTGCCGTGCCACATTATACCATTTGTAGTCCGTATTTTGATAACATTGAAATTACTTTAGATGATACCTTATATTCGGGCAACACCTTTAAAATTGAAACCATAAAGGCAAACGACAATGCCACTACCATTGATAAAATGGAGCTGAATGGGAAAGTATTAAACAGCTATTTTATTCAGCATGCTGATATTGTAAATGGTGGTATTTTAAAAATTTGGTTGAAGTAATACCAAAGCAATAAAATCGGACTAAGTAAGGACAGATTATCGGACTACATAAGGACAAACAATCGGGATAGGTAAGGACAGGTCATCGGGATAGTATTATCCCGATGACCTGTCCTTCTATTCACTAAAACACACCGTATATATTTAACAGAATCAAAATATTACCACCTACCGGGATAGAAAGCAAAACCTACAGAGATAGGATATAATTCTGGACCTTTATTGATATCAAACATTGGGCTCATCCAATAGGTAGCATATAGATTAAGAAAACGGTATCCGAAACGAACTTGAGCGCCGTATCTAAAATCTTCTAAGCCAAAGCTGCTTCTATTTTTGTCTTTTTGTTTGCTGCCACCTTCCATGGTTACAACTTTAGTGTGCGAGCGTAAACGGTAACCTCCTATTGGACCTGCGGATAAATAAAAATCATTTCTGCTTTTACGGCTAAACTGATACTCTAACAAGAAAGGTGCTGTGAGATAGAGCGTGGTTAATTTATTCTTATTTAAATTTCCTTCAATGGGTTCTGATGTTAACATCCCATCCTCATATATAGGAATAGTTGCATTGGCGTATCTGTAATTGTTATAAGTTAAACCCAATCCGGTTACAAAACCGATGTTGCCTCTTCGCGAAAGCGGAATGTTTCCTTGCAAGAAATTGATAGATACCTCAGTGGACTTGGCACTGTTTAAATCAAGAAACTCATAACCATCAGGCAAACTCATCTCTCCATTCTCGTTTAGGTAACTATTCAGCCCTAAATCTAAGCCCCAATAATGCCCTTTAAACTTACGATTGCTTTTGTCTTTTTTGTGTTCGTTGTACTTATTTTTGCCTATACTAATTTCTGTTTTATCACCATCTTCAACAACTACCATTTGATTGCCAAACAAGGTAACAATGGTGGTATCTCCTTCTGACAGATGTATCTCAACACTTTTAACGTCTTTACCAGCTCCTGCGTCAGTATTTACAACGGTTATGCTCGTGGTTTTAACATCGCCTTTATCAATAAGGTTGCCGTTAGTATCGATATATACAATTTCGTTGTTTAGTACGGCTTTGGCTTGCCCTTCATTAAAATCGTATATCTGCTGAAAGTTACATGGGATCACTTCGAAGCCATCCATATCAATCATTCCAATTTTACCATCTTTGAGTACTTTGGCTCTACCATCGTTAAAATCCCAAATAGTGTGGTACTCTGCAGGAATAATCTCAGTACCCTGAGAGTTTACAAAACCAACTTTTCCATTTTTAAGCACCTTGGCTCTGCCCTCTTCAAACTCCCAAATTTGATCGTAGGCACATGGAATAAATTCGTTGCCACTCTCATTTACATATCCTATTTTTCCATTACGAAGTACGCGTGCTTTGCCATCTTTAAAACCCCATATCATTTCGTACTCTGTAGGCACAACAATAGATCCGCTTACGTTATAAATACCCAGCTTACCATCTTTAAGCACTTTAACATTACCATTGCTTTGCAGATTCCACACTTGATTGTATTCTGTAGGGATGATTATTGCTCCTACAGAATCAATAAGTCCAACTTTTCCGCTTTCCATCACTCGATAAAAGCCATCAGAAAGTTCCCAGTATTTATCGTAACTAGATAAATAGCTTTGCTTGTTTTGTGCGATTACTAATGAACACCAAGCAAATATTATAATTGAAATAAGTACTTTCATGGTTATTAGAAATTAACTAGCGTTAAACCAATACTGTATGGATATAATTCAGGACCTTTATTCTTTTCGTACAGACTAGAGAAATTATAAGTGGCATATAATTTTATAAACTTATAGCCCAACTGTACCATAGCTCCGTATTGAATAGGATTAAGGTTTATATTCTCCTTCGACTTGCTTTTATTATTACCCTCGGTTACCGTTTTTGTGTGCGATCCGATTTTAAAACCACCATAAACACCGGCCGATATAAAGGCTGTTGATCGATTGGTGGAAGAAGGAATTTGTGCTTCTAATAAAAGCGGGATATTGATATAATTGCTAACAATTTTATTTTTGGTCACCTTTTCAGCAATTGGCTCGCCAACAGTAATACCACTTTCATTACGCATAATCTTATATTGGTTATCGGTACGATAATTATAAACCGTCCAGCCCATACCAGTAACTAAACCAATATTCTTTTTATGTTTTTGTAGGCCAATATTGTATTGTAAAAAGTTAATACTAAAGGCCATCGATTTTCCTTTATTGGGTTCCATAAAAGCACCTCCCTCGGGCATTGTATTACTAAAATCAGGTCCAAAATAACTACAGAATCCTAACTGAACACCGGCATAATGACCTTTAAACTTTTCGCGAGGAAGGTGCACCATATTTACCTTGGTTTTATCATCTCCTTCAATTATATCAAAACGCTTGTGACCTAGAGTGATTTTGGTAATTGTATCATTCTCGTTATTGACTTCAACTTTAGCCTTTGAGACACCAAGAACCACTGTTTCGTTATTGTCATCAATTATAACAATGTTTGTTTTATTTGATTTTTCCTGCGCAATAATGTTGATACTTAGTAACACCATTATCACAAATAATATATTTTTTTTCATCACGTTCACATTTTAAAAATTCTATACCTCCATTGGTAACTTTAGTAAGCTCACTGTAAACTACGACTGACTCACATTTTACTTTAGACATGATATCCTATCCAAAACAAAAGTTGACCTGCATAAATTAAGTCTGCTACTAATAATTTGTTTAATTACTGCCCTTCACTTTACGTATGAAAGACATACCCCCTTCTGACTCGACTTCATAGGCAATCAGTTGCCCTTCTTTATTAATGTATTTTTTAATGGTAGTTTCATTACCTGATAAAAAGTTAATCACCTTTGCTCTATTCGCCATTTTATTTGCTTTACGCGATAAAGCGTCACTTTCGCTTTGTAGCTCTTGCTTTTTTAACTGCGCATAAAATTGTTGCTCGGTAAGCTGTTGTTTTATCATTAAAGGCATTATACTATTAAGCCCAACCTCATATGCATTAACCGACTGGGTTTGCAAAGGAGTTATACCTTTCGGATTCATCCTTGCCAATAAGTTTTCTGTACGTTTATACTTAGAATTGGATTCCTCGCTATTTTCTATGCCTTCAGTAATCTTATAGTTAATCTGCGCTGTCTCTTCGTTTTCTGATATTGCAACTTGGCTTTCGGCATCTATTATAGAGGTCTCATTTTTGGCCTCAGGAGTTGGAAGTTCTGTTTGCATGGCTATTGGGCCATCAACAGTTGTTTCATTTTTGAATAAGAAACCAATACTTAAAATTACAACTATTGAAGCAGCAATGCTTAGTCTTCTGAATGTTAGTTGCGATACAAATGGTATTACAATTGCTCTTTTTAGTTTTAATTTTTCTTGATAAGTGATATTCGTATCGGCCTTAACTATAGTTTTTTTATACGCATCTAATAATAGATTATTTGCATCACTTTTTCCTTCCTCAAGTAATTTTATAGCCTCATAATCCGCTTGCGGAATTTCTAACTCATCAGCCTCTGTTTTAATAAAGGCTAATTTGTCTCCGAAACTAAGCTCCTCGGGTTTAAGAGTGTACGAATCAAAATCGCTACAATCTTCATTGAGCTCTGGATGCTCTTCTAAGAACTGTAACAATGCTTGTTCATCGGCTTGGCTTAAATTGCCATCCATATGATCAATCATCCATATTTCGTAATTCTCTTTCGTTATCATTTTGTTTTAGTATCAAGTATCAAGTATCAAGCATCAAGATTTGTTCATCTCACTTATCAACTTCATACATCATGAAAAATCGTTTACCGCTTTTAACTTATCATTAATTATTATTTAAACTAACATTTCAATTTTCCCTATATATTTCTTTAAAAAGTTTCGTCCTCTAAAAATGTACACTTTTACTTGTGCCTCAGTTAAACCCGTCATATCCGATATTTCTTTGTACGAATACCCCTCGTAATCGCGCAACAGAATTACATTTTTCTGATCGGGTGGCAACTGATCTAATGCTCGGTGCAATACTTCGTTTAAATCAGAATAATCGTTATTAGTCTGCATATGGCTTGTATCGCTTTTTTCCCAGTCGGCACTAAATTTATTTCTACGTACAGAATCAATTAGTGTATGATAAGCAGTGGAAAAAAGATAACTCTTCGCTTTAGATGCCTCCACATCGGCATGCGACTTCCACACCTTCTCAAAGGTATCCTGAACAATATCTTTCGCTTTTTCGGTGTCTTTTATATTTTTCAACACAAAACGATAAATACTGTCGGCATACTGTTCTACACTTATATTGTATTCCGTTACTGTCATAAATCAATTAAGTCGGGGTTTAGCCGATTTTATAGTGTGACGGCTAGCCTTTGCGTAAAGTTACAGCGAAGTGAAATGTTTTTGCAAATTTATTTTGTAACAAGCAGCATGAAAATTTGCAGCATGCATTTTTTTACTATATTTGCAGCCACAAAATGATGGGGGATTAGCTCAGTTGGCTAGAGCGTTTGACTGGCAGTCAAAAGGTCACCGGTTCGACTCCGGTATTCTCCACATTGAAGATCAAGGCGTTCGGGGGCTTCCACCTCGGGCGCTTTTTGTTTATTTGCATACTATTTGCATACAAAATTCCACTTTTTTTTCCTTTCATGCTTCTGTTTATAATTCTAACTTTTAGTCTTTGTAAAGCTTTACATATTAAATCTTCGAAACAAAAATGTAACCGTGTAATGAATTCATGAATCATTACTAAAAGTTGGGGCTTAATATTACTCTACCACTTATTATAAGCTAAGTATTCTTTACAATCTTCATCGCATTTAAAGCATTCAGAAAACAGTAGAAGGTTTTGACCCAAAAATATATCCATATATGTTTGATTTTAAAGCATACTATTATAACGTGAATTCGACGTAAGAAAAGTTCTAATTTAAGAGAAAAGAAACAAAGCATTTACTATATGTAAATATCTGACATATAGATATATAGTTTCATAAACCTTGTTTCTTGTGATGAGTAAAGATACTGAAATTTTCTATCTAGTTGATGAATTTTGTAAAGAGCTTGAGTTAGCAAAGGAAGGCCATGTTTTAACTAAAGATACTAGTAAAAATACTCACAAAAGAAAGCTTAGGATGTCTGACAGTGGGGTCATTACTGTTTTAATACTATTTCACTTAGGGCAATTTAGGAATCTTAAGCATTTTTATATCAACTATGTACAGAAGCACATGGTTGATGATTTTCCAGAAACTGTATCATACAATCGCTTTACTGAGCTACAGCGAAAAGTACTTATTCCCATGAGCGTTTTCTTGCAAGTGTCTTGCCTAGGTAAATGTACTGGAATATCATTCATAGATTCAACCCTCATAAGAGCATGTCATATAAAAAGGGAAAAACAGAATAAGATATTTAAAGATCTCGCTCAGAAAGACAAATTCTCATTGGGATGGTTTTACAGATTCAAACTGCACTTAGTAATAAATGATAAAGTGAGATTCTAGACTTCTTGTTTACTCATGGAAATGTTGACGATAGAGCCCCTTTAAAAAACAATAATTTTCATGATAAAATATTCGGAAAGATTATTGCTGATAAGGGATAAATAAGCAAAAACCTATTCGAAGACTTATTTATTGATGGCATTCATATGATTACAAAAATAAAGAAGAATATGAAGAATGCATTGATGCACATACACGATAAGGTTCTTCTCAAAAGGAGAGCTCTCATTGAAACTGTAAATGATGAACTAAAAAACATCTGTCAGATTGAGCATACAAAACACAGGTCATTTGAGAACTTTCTATCAAATCTAATAGCCGGTTTAATAGCATATCTTTTTTTACCTGAGAAGCCTTCTTTAAATATAGACATCATAAAATGATGACCATATTAATATGGCAACTTAGATCGAACTCAAGTTAATATATCATTTATCTACTGACCTCAAAAAAGTTAATTAGAATCGTCTTAAATGACCTCTAGACACATGTGAACCACCATACTTATTTTTATATTTATTGAAGATATAATTTATATTTAGCGTAATATAGCGCGTCTCCCTTTTTGCTTTCTGTTCTAACCTATAGTTATCAATCTTAGTATCAGTTATCATATATTGCCAATTAAAGATGTCACTTGCTAAAATATTTACTGATAATTTGTTATCAAAAAAACTTTTTCTGAGACGTATATCAATACTTTTGTATTCTTCAACTCCTGTAATGTAATAGTCAAAATCACTTTGGAAATTAAAATTGATTGATAAAACATATTCTTTTAATAGAACAAGATCATTATAAAAATGGACTGCAAATGCTGTTTTATTTCTAGGTAATGACTCTCCATTATAATCAGCAAAAAACACTGGTTGTGATATAGAACTTGTAAGTTGAGGTTTGTAGAAACCGAAACCTTTTCTCAGTGTTAAAAGGGCTTGAAAGTTCCTACTTTTATCATAGTTTTTATAAGTAATAATAGATTTACTTGAAGATAAAGAATCATTATATATGGTATAGCTTATCGGATGTTCTGTATAAGTATATCCTAAGTTTAAGTTTATGAACTTATAACCAATAACATAATTCAAAGAATAAATTTCCTCTTGATTTAGATTAGGATTACCAACTTGTGATAAGAAAGAATTTACATATACTGTATTGCCATTTAATTCACTAAAGTTTGGTCTTCTAGCTTTTTTTCCAGCAGATAATGACATGCTAATATCTCCAGTATTATATGAAAAAGAGATATCTGGATAGAATCTATTTGTCACATTATCAACATCAATTAGACTTGTTGTTTCATCATTATAATATTGCATGCGATATTCATATCTCAGACCAGTTTTAATATGAAAGTTATTATTTGGGGACAATGAATATGAGATAAACCCTGCGTAGTTATTTTCTTCACTTGAAAATGCATTCAGAAAAGAATTACTTGTTGTATATATATTTTTACCTTCTCCAATTGTATTTATGATTTCACCCCCTATGTCAATTGAACTGTTATCATGTATAGTATACCTTAATATTCCTTTTGCTGCAATAACTTTATACAATGAATAATTATATATATCTGTAACCTCACTTTCAATAATAGACTCATCACTAATAATTTGATCATTTGCCTTTGATGTATGTAAATAATCTGCAGTTAGGTTAAAGTTTAATTTATCATTGATAGCACCCTCGTAATAGAGATTTAATAAATGTTGATTATTATCATCCTCTATTTGTGACATAGTCTTCCCATAATTATAGAGACTTTGGTTAGCATAAACTTCAGCTTCGCTATTTAAGTTCCTATTCTTATTTAAAGATGTACCCTGATATTGCAATCCAACAGAATGATTATTTTTGAAAGAATAATCTATGTCGCCTTTAACTTTATTTGAGTGGCTAAGATATTCTGATGGCATTGACAGATATTGTTTCCATAATGTATCTAACTTAATAGTAGATTCGTAATATTCTTCAGCAATTCCTTTCTTATAATCATGAAAATAGGAAGCTGAGATATTTAATCTATCATTAGTAAAGCACAGACTAATATTTTCTTTATTACTTAAATAATACGCCTGTTTTAGTTCTTCGGTTATATATGCAGAAAAACCTTCTATATTACGTTTTGTATGTATAATAATTACTGCATTATCTTCTGAACTATATTCCGCACCAGGGTTATGAATGACTTCAACTGATTTAATATCTTGTGACAAGATATTATTAAGTTCTTTATGATCATACAATTTGCGATTGTTGATGTAAATTGAAGGAGTACCTTTACCAAATACTGATATATCTTTCCCTTTAACAAATACACTCGGTATCTTATCTAAGACATCTTGAGAATTACCAATTGTGCTTAATAAGGTATTATCTACATTTGTTATTAATCTATCATTCTTAATTGTGAATATAGGCATAGTTGCTTTTACTTTAACTTCACTAATATTAACTTTATCTACTTGTAAGACAATTTTCCCTAAATTAATTGTAAGTGTGTCTACATTAATTGGTATTTCCCTTTTCTTATAACCTAAAAATGAAATTATTAATCTCTTACTCCCATAAGTAATATTATCCAAACGAAAGAAACCATCCTTATTACTTATGTTCCCAGACTCTATTGTTGAATCAGTATTTAAAATGGCGATATTCGCAAAAGCGATCACATCATTCTCATCTACTACGAGACCTTCAATAGTAGCTTTGTTATTTTGTGCAAATACACATATATTATTAAATGTTAATAATATAATAAGCAATATATTTAAACGGGCCATATGTTTTAGTTTTAGTAATTTGATAACCTATCTATTATCAAGATTAAATATTGTGTCAAACATATCAGTATAAGCATCATACTCATGTAAAATAACAATCAAAGTTTTTCCTTGTGTTAATTCTAATATTTGTTCTAGTATTAACCTTTTACTGATATTATCTACATTTGATAAAGGTTCATCTAAAATATAAAGGTCTGCGTCCTTTAATAATGTAAGTACAATTTGAACTTTTCTCTTTTCTCCTTCTGACAAATCATGATAGGTATCACTAGATATTTTGTCTTTTAAATTGAAACGTTCTATTAGAACTTCAAATAATTTTCTTCTTGTATTAGATAATTGTTCAAAGCCAACAAGTTCTTTAAGTGTGCCCGGAGGAAAGTTAAATGGGGTTAGTAATGCACTAGTCTTATCTAAATTTGGAGTATATACATTCCCCTTCTTAGGTTCTAGGAATCCTGTAATAAGGTGAAGCAATGTTGATTTTCCACTACCGTTATCACCTGTTATTAATACTTTACCTTCTTTAGGTATTAATAGATCTAGGTTGTTAAATATTACCTTCCCATTATAATCAAAATCAACTCTATCAACAGATATAATGTCACTATGAATTTTGGTGACGTCTTTTGCCATTAATTCAAATTCTAATAACCTGTCAATATACCCTATGAGTTTAGAAAGTTCTGGAACCTTGGATATTAATGATGTTGAAGCACTAATGAGCTTCCAAAATATGCTCAAAAAAGCAAACAGTTCCCCAATAGTAAGTCTCCCTCCAATAACTTCATAGGCAGCACCAATTAACACAATAGCTTCTGCTATTGATAAAAATATCTGACTGACTGCTTGATATTTCTTGGAAATTTTTACTCTAGAATAAAAGGTCGATAGATATATATCTAATTGTGAATCGATCTTATCATTAATAAAATCGAGTAGTTTAAAAATCTTTAATTCCCTATATGCAGCAATACCTCTTCCTAAAAGTTCACGAATAGCAGCCTCTTCCTTATTCTCGTGTTTTGATTTATTAATTATTTTAGGACTAAATTTTTTAGATAAAAAATATAAAATTGGTACAATTAGTATAAGAGCAATAGTGATCCTCCATGAGAGATACAAAACAATTGAAAGTGAGGTACTAAAAGTAATAAAGTAAATGGTCACATTAATTAAAACATCTATTATACTATGTGCAATTTTAGATGGTTCATCATAGATCCTAGAAATAAAATAACCTTTGTCGAACTGGATAACTTTTTGATATGGGATAGTAAAGTACTTATTAAATAAACGAATAGATAAGTACTTTACTATATTATTCTTAAGCTTTTGCGTCAATAAATCATATGCTAAAAAACCTAATCTTATTGTTATCCCAAATAGTACTGTGTAAATAGAATAAGTGTAAAAGATATCAAAGTTCTTTTGCATTAACCCTTTATCTATTAGATTCTTTAGAATAAATGGATCTACAATAACTGAAGCAATATTAACAATAATACCTATTATTAAAACAGATATAAAGAAAATCCAATGCTTCGATATAATATATTTAATTTTCCTCATGTATATTAAAAGGTTCTATGAAGTTGTTTAAGACTTTATATCTAAAAAATTAAAGTCATATAATAATCTTGGTTTGGGATCTAATAATCTCGAAAAGAATAATCCAATACCAGCAGATCCTGTCCCAAAATCATTACTTATCCTGAGTAATTCTTCCCCAGGAAATGCAACACCGTTTGGTTTTATAATTTTATATGACAAGATACCATCTGCAATGTCAAAGGCTTTCTCTCTATATTTGTCATCTTTAGTGAATAAATACATGTCTAAAAAGAATTCGCCTATTCCACTCAAACCAACAAACTGGCTTGGTAATATTGAGTATTTAGTAGATACATATATAGATGCTTTTTCTGCTAAATATTTGTATTTTTTAATTCCTGTATGGTAATAAAAACGAATAAGGGTACTACCTATACCTGCAGTACCATACCTCCAATAAGGAGAAAACAACCCACTATCTTTAGATCGCTCCCAGGTAATATAATTTTCTTTTTCTACACCTTTAGATATTTCATGGTTTATACCTCCTATTGCATAATCCATAAACTTTTGGTCTTTTGTTTCTATATATAGATATAACAAGAATAATGATATACCACTACCTCCACTACCATAACCATAATACGTCTCATTGTCTATATTTTCCCAATAAAAGCCTTGATCTGAAACTGTAGCGTCTTTTATTATATATTCACCAGCTTCAATAGCCTTGGAAATAAAATAATTATCTCGTGTATTTCTCCAAAAATATAAACAGACCATTCCCCATCCGCCAGCACCATAAAAAATATCAGAACTTTCAAATAACAGATTTGAAGAGAGAGCGAGGTGCATTATTTCTATTGATTCTTCATCATACCCAAATTCCCCAAGAGACATAGCAATACCTGACATCCCCATAAATAGTCCTGGAGGATAAGATCTATTATCGATATCCTTACTAAGAATCCACTTAATTATATTATCAGGAACACGTCCCATATTCTCTTTTAAATGTAATGCTATACCTGTTGCACCATAAGCAATACTTAATGGGTTTGTGTTAAAAACACGATAATCTGAAGGGGATAACCGATCTTCTCTATGGTAATCTATTGTATCTAAAATATAATTAGTAATCTTAGGGAGAACATCTTTTATTTCAGTTTCTACTTGACTTGAATCCAATTTTATTGTTTTCAGTTTAGGAGTTGTAAAAAAAGATTTATCTTTTATTAAAAACTCTTTTATATCTAATGTAGCATACTCATTCATTAAATTCATTATATATTGTTTTAGATCAATAGAGATCTTGCAATTATTATATAAATCATTAATAAAAGTGTCTTTAGCAGTAGGTGATAATGAGAAGAAGGTTTGTATAGGGAGTATTAAACTATAAAGTACTGCACCTATAGCATAATAATCATCTTGAAAATCAAATCGTTTGCTTTGTACTTTTTCAGGAGATCCAAAGCCTAATGTAAAAGTGGGATCAAATTTACATTTAGAATCTCCTACAATATATGCCCCTTCAAAATCTATAAATTTAATTTTTAAGGTATCTAATTCTACTATAATATTTTGAGGAGCTAAATCACCAACAATTATACCTTCTTTATGAAAAAGATCTACAGCCTCTATAATTTGTTTTGCTATTATTGTAAATTTTGAGTAAAACTCCTCAAGTGTAGAGTTAGTTAAATTGACTTGTAATAATAATCCTATATCTTCTAATGCTCTATAGGAAGATAGTAATCGCCCTTCTATGAATTCTTCAATTAGAAAATAATGTTCCCACTCTTGCTTAATCATAATAGCTTTAGGAGAAAAGTTAGTTTTTTCTAACTTTTTAAGAATATCATATTCTTTCTTTAATACGCCAATTGCATCTAAGTATTTATCAGCAGTAATGCCCACATTTGGTCTAGCCTCCTTTATTAATACTTTCTCACCAGTATCAATATTTTCACCAATATAAACACCTCCTGAATTGGAAAACTGGATGCAGCTCTTAATGGAAAACTTACCTCCAATTAAAAAAGTGCCATTCGCTTTATTTTCTGTAGGGAAAGGATCTTTGATACCTTCGGGTAGTTGGAAATAGGGAACTCGAGAATCTTTTACTAACTCACCATCTTCACTTTTAATTAAAGGGACCTTCTCTCCAAAAACATTTAGTTGCCAATTATTAATAAAACCACCATATCTGTAGAATACAGTTCTACTCTCTTTGTAACTTTTATCTGACAATATATAAGGTCCCTCATATTTTGAAGTTAATTCATTAAATTTATCTACTAATAACTTAAATTGGCCTAAAGTAAGAGGATAAATCGTTATGAATTTCCCAGAAGAAGCACGATTAAAGTTCTTTGAATTTGAAAAATTCAATAGATTATAATCTATTATAACCTTAAAAGGTACATTTTCTTCAATACATACAGGAACTACCAATTGTAATATATCTATCGCATTTGGTGACGTAGCCGAGATATGAATTTTAAATCCTTGCAAAGGAATCTTAATATTTTCTGGTACAATATGATACCAAATATCAGACCTCTGAATACTCCATTCCTTATGTAAGTATTTATTTATAATTGTATAGTAATCTTTCGACCTTTCTTTATAATTATGAAGAGTGTCAAAATATTCAGCATTACTAACACAATAAATAAAGATATCTCTTTTTAACCTTCTTTCTATGCCGACAGCCATAATCTAGTATATACCAATGATGTAAAAAAATCTATTTGAATATGTTCTAATATTTAATTGGATTAATGAAAGCTATTTCTAAAAAGAATAACTTCCATTAATCCTTAATCTATGTTGTTATAATTAACAACATGCAAGACTAATCAATGATGATAATTTTGGAGCATCTGCGTCTTGAGCATCTAATGCTTGAAGTTCTAAAACCTGTACCATAATCTTCACACCTCCTTTCGAGTACTTTAAAAAAATTAATACTAATTATATCTGATAAATATTGACTGATATTTTATACGTTATAAAATATATTGAACTGTTATAATTAATAATCATCAATATCTGTTGGTAATATTATTGGATCATCTTCATCAATATCTGTTGGTAATATTATTGGATCATCTTCATCGATATCTGTTGGCAATATTGTTGTATCTGCTATAATAATAGGCACAACTATTATATTTTCTTGGGACTCATTTTTTGTATGTGAAAGTCCTTTTGCTGATTTTATATTTAGTAATCCTATACTAATAGAAACTAATATGGCAGCTGTCTTGAAATTATTCATTGTTTCATTTTTTGTCTACAGCGAAATAATAAACATAAGAGAAGATTTAAAAATATTTTCGAAGGACAATTACGGGAAAAATGCTATTTGATTGACATATAATTAATTACAACAAAAAGGGACAATCATAAGACTTTGCTATCTATTTGATTAAATAACAATTAGTTACAAATACTTAGTTTGTTGATAATTTAATTATATCTTTGAAGTATTATTTATAACCTAATAGACTATTTTGAAACTATTATGATCATAACAGGATGTTGATATTACTTTTTAAACTCTTATTTACTCAAATTAGACAAAAAACTACAGGCAAAACGAGATGGTTCGACCTAAGAATACTTATGTTGTTTATAATTCAAACGTTTATATCTTTCCCTGGCTATAGCAATGGGAAATTTGACACTGAAATAACTCATATTGAGCACCTCCTCTATTTCTATCCTGAAAAGGGAGAAATAAAGCTTAATGAATACGTTAACCAAAAAAGGGAAACTGAAGATCCAACAAATACTGCCAAAGTTAATTTTCTTAAGAGCATTCTGTATTATAAGAAATCTGATATAGATAGAGCCTTGCTCTATCTAGAAAAAGCATCAATATTCTTCACAAAGGAGAATAATATTTTGTATCAGGCTAAAACGCAATTAATATTAGGTTGGATAGCTGAAAAAACTGGTTATTGGGAACAGGCCAAGTCAAATTATATTACAGTTATAAACCTACATTTACCTGGAAATAAAAGAGAATTAGGACTTGCGTATTTGGGAATTGTACGCTGTAGAATGTATTTAAAACAAACCATAGGAGATCAATTAATAAAAGGCACTACTTTACTTAAGTCAATGAATCTAATTGAATATTCACTTTATGCAGATTACATTGATCATATTTTTAGTGCCGAGAAATATGATCAATATATTGGTTTAGTAGATATTGCTAAAAAATACGAATCAGTTAATTTAAATACTAATGCTGCAAGTGTGTATAAAAGTTTAGTCATTAAATATAAAAACAGTTCTAAACTTGATACTGCACAATACTATATAGACAAAGCTATATTACTATCCACAAATCAACTTTCAGGAACATCTTTAATACCTTCTTTATATCAAATTAAAGGCTCTATATTTTATTTACAAAGAGATTATAATAATGCAAAAAAATACCTCAATAAATCTATTGTTATAAGTGATAGTGTAAACCAAATAAACAGCAAATACTATTCATATAACTTTTTATATAAAATTGATTCTTTAACCCATAATTATAAAAATGCATTTAAAAATCTATCCTTAACTCACCATTACTACAAAAAATTTCACAAAAAAGAACAAGAATATCAATCTAGACTATTAGAAATATCCTCAGATATATCGCTATTTATTACTGAAAACAATGAACTTAAACGAAATAATTGCATAACATTGATCATTTCATCACTTTTGTTAATTATAATAATCACTGTCTCTTTTTGGTTAAAAACAAAAAATAAATTGAAACTAATAAAGGAAGTAGAGAGTAAAACTGCTCTACAAAATTTATTAATTGGACTTGGAGAAAAAAAATTGCTTTATAAGAATATTAATGATATTAAAATGATAGATGCTAATAGACATTTTGATGAAGCATACTGTGATACTATAAAGCTATTTAAAATGAATTTTACCCAACTAACAGACAATGACATACGCTATTCCGTTATGTTTACAATGGGGATTTCTGATGATGTAATAGCACAAATTCGAAATATAAATATTGATAGTATACGAAAAACTAAAAGAAGAATTAGAAATAAACTAGGGTTAGAAAAAGGAACAGATTTACAAATTTATTTTAAAGATACTGTCCAAGTAGACTAATAAATCCACTAACATTTCTAATAAAAATGCGCTTTTTGTTTATATTATAAATGTACACTGACCTTGAAATTATCCGCTATCAGTTAACTGATAATAACATTGATTCTTATTGCAATAGAGTAAAATAAATATTTTATGTTTCTAGATACTCCTGAGTTTAATGAAATGCTTCTGAAAGTTACTAATGATGATGCAGCAAGCCTTAAAAAAACAATAATGCATGGCTAACGCATCACCCAAAAGATTCTATGATATTTGAGAAACTTGATGAAACATGGAAACAACTAAAGCCTTTATATAAAGGAGATTTTAAGACCTTGGTATATGATGAATTGCCAAAGGATGAATTTGTATTATCGACTTTAAACCGCACTAAACAATGACTAGCAAGAGTGGCTTGGGATGTAAAATTAGAAAGTCCTGCAGATAAATGATTTTGATTTTCGAAGATGCTGTTCTTGCGCATTTATTTCCCTTTGAGTACACAAAATGCGCTTTTCATTAATGTTTTGAAAGGGTAGTCTGAATGTCAATAGTGTCATTGTGGATAATTTAAGTAGTATAATACACATTTTCGACTATTGAGTAAACGACAAATAAGTGTTGAAATTATCCGTTTATAAATAAACGGATAATAACAAGGCTTCATATTTTAATACTCGTGCTTCGTAAAAGCGCAATTGATTTTGTAACTCTTTAATTTTTGCGCAGATATCCTCAATTTGGTTCTGAAAGGTTGTTATAAGAAGTTGTTTATTAGCAATTTCTAAGTCGTGTTTTTGAATGACATCCTTAATTCGATTCCGGTAATCATCAATCTCTACTCGTAGCGTTGGATTAAACTTATTCGCTATGTCAAGCTCTGATTTTAAACGGTTATAAGCAAATTCGTTTCCTTTTTTCTTTTCTGTCAAATATGCACTATTAATATAATTGTTATAAAGAACTAAGTCCGATAAGCTCATAAGTTTCATCAATTTGGCTTTGTCACCACTTTCAATTGATAAAAGTTCTCCTTCAATAACTAATATTTGCGCAGAAAGCTTACTTTTATCGGCTTCCAACTGTTCTATTTGGGCATTAATAGCTTCCAGCTTAGTTTCACATTCATTGCATTTTGCAATAAGATACTGTGTGTCTAATACTCCTTCAATAACAACATCATTTTCCAGTTGTTGCGCAATATTATCCATTTGGTGCAAATCCATTTTGTTGTTTTTGCGCTGTTTCTTCTTGTAATTATATGCAGCACGGCACTTGTCGGAACAGCATACTGCATCGGAACGTTTAGGAGTGAATGATTCTCCGCAATTAAGGCATGTTTTATTATTCATGTTTAAATATTTAATCGATTATTACTAAATCTAATTTTTTGATGAGAAGAGAAAGGTTAGGATTTTTAGCAGTTAAAGCACTTAATCGTTTTTGCTCTTCTGATATTGGCTCTGTTTCTTCTTGCCACTTGTGGCGAACGAGAAAATCAGCAAGGTCTAACCCTTTTGTAATTTCTTCTTCACTGGCATGTTTTTGCAGTAAGTCAGATACTAAAAACTTTACGTTAATGGATTTCTCTATTTCGGCAGCTTTGATAGTCCAATCTTCAACTGCATTTAAATCTGGGTAAAGAACAATGGTTTTACCTTTGAGTACTTTACACTTTTCTGCGCTAAAGTTTTGCATTCCACTGGTAGCTAACCATGTGAATTTAGGGAGGTAGGCACTTGCTATGATAGCAGTCTTTTCACTCTCAACAAGTGCAATTGGTTTATTCTTATGAGATTTTAACAAATGTTCTCCGAAAAGACACTGTTTGTAGTTGAAGTTTGTAAGGTTAAGCGCAGAATGTACCCAAGTGAAATAGCTTTTTCTTTCTTCTTTGACTCGTTTACCAGTTGTTGGATTATATAGCATGACCTTGCCAGTTCTTGCTCGGTTTTCGAGGTCTTTTAGCCAAAACACTGTTGCTCCCGGCCATTTCTTTGAAGTACCTATGCAATACCTTTCAATTAATGTTAAGGTCGTTTCATGACTGAAAAGCCTATTGAGAAATGTTACGAAATTATTTATGTCATAACACTGCATTGAATCTTTGACTGTTTTAGGACTTATGAATGAGATTGCTTTCTCAATTTTCTTGGTAGAGCGCTTGTGCTTTAAACGGTTACTTTCAGAGTCTGTTCTTTTATTTTTATATGTATGAAGCTGAATTACTTCGTCGCAGTGCTGGCATGTTCCTAGTCCTGTTTTCCAGTCTAGCATCATGCATTTTTCCTTACTTTTCTTACGATGTTCAGAACATAAAGGACAAGTGCTGTATCTTCTACCTTCAGGAAGGTTATATTGGTTATATTTCTCTATTTCGAAGTTCATAATAGAAAGATGTGGTGTAACAAGTGTAACGGGTTTAACATTGTTACATCTGTTACACTTGTTACAGGTTATGCCTTTTTAATACTCTTCCAACTTGCATAGCATTAGTGCCAAGTTGCTCCGCAATTTTCCGATTACTTAAGCCTGTGTTTCCCTTTTTAAGTTGAAATATGTTTTGTTCTAGCTCTGCTCTCTCTGACTTATCAACCTGTTTAAGGTGTTCTATTTCAGAACCAAAATCAACAAAGTGAAACTCAAGGAAATTCGTTTGCTTATCTATTTCGCAGACAATTATATTTTCTGCATCGTAAACTTGCTCAGAATTGCGCTGTTTTATCTGTTTTATGTAGCGCAAGCTTTTGTCCTTATGGCTTAAGCCAATGGCAAAGCTACTATCGGTAAAATTTGATAGCATTTTACTTCCTTGGATGTCATTAACGGTAATTGGTTTCGAAGAATCTCTTTTGGGTGTATGCGCTAAAACTAAAATGGATAGGTCGTATTTTTTCTTAAGAGCTTTTAAGTGCTTCATAAGCGGTAAGGCATCCTTTGCTTTTTCATTGTCATTGCCCAAAAAAGTAATATTGTCAATGATTAAAATACGTGCCTCTATTTTTAATATGGCTTTCTCCAGTGATTCGTTTAAAAAGTTCTCAAACGATATATTATCCGGTAATTCCGCATCTGTATTTATCTCCACTCTCTGAAAGCGTTCGTTAAATCGATAATGGTTTGTATAATTATCCGAATACCTTACTTCAAACTGCTTGTCTGATAGCTCAAAATCAAAGTATAAGACTTTTTGTTGTAAAGCTTCCAGTTTAAAACCTCTAATAGGTATGCCTTTTGAAATACTATTGGCAATCTGAACTGCTAAAATGCTTTTCCCTAAGTTAGTGTCGGCAAACAGTATGCACAATTCACTTTCGTGCCAAAATTCAGAAAAAAGCATTTTAGGTATTGGCCTGTTCTTGGCTTCATCAATCCACTTATTGGCAGATTTTACAATAAATAACCCCTGAACTGCTTCTGCATCCTCAACTAGCTGTGATTGTTTTAATGCATCTTTCTTTATAGCATCAAAGGATATTGAGTTGTTATCTTCCATCCGAAGCACCTCCCTTCCTGATACTCAAATAGTCCAGTGCGCTTTCTGCCAACTCATCATTTGTCTTAACCCTGCCTGAGTGGATATATTCAAGAAGTGCTTCTCGTGAAAAATAAAGACGTTTACCTTTCTTCGTATGCGGCAATTCGCCCCGACTGACTTTTGAGTAGACAGTTGGCTTTTCTAAATGGAGTACTTCGCAAGCTTCGTCAATATTTAAAAGCTTGTCTTGAGGTTCGCACTTTTCAGTGTTTAATAATGGAGTTACTTGGTTGGCAAGCTGGTTCGCTACTTGATTGGCAATAGCTTGAGCAATGTTATTGATAAAAACATTGGTAGCTTGATTAACGGTTTCGTTTGTTTCTTTTTGTTGTAAAGTGGAATTATCCATAAGTCTGTTTTTAAAATTCGAAACAAACTTATGGTTGGTTTGCACTGTGTATTGTGCTGTGTAAATACATGATTTTTTACATGCAGATAATGAGCTAGTTAAGCTTTTATGATTTAATGTATCTTATTAGATCCTTGTCTTCTGTCAATTCAATTAGTTTTTCTTTATAATCAGAACCAAATGAATTATTAATAACTTTTTCACTTACACCATAAAACTCCTTAAATGCTCTATAGAAACCCTGTCCATTTTTAACTGGGTATTTGTCTTCTGCGAATTGCTTTATGAATTTATAATCAAACTGGTCATTCTCATTTAAAGGGAAAGCTATTTCAAAACCTGCATTGATTTTAAATATGTGTAATAAGGCGTACCATTTTGTAGGTATTTTTTTTATTTCATGAGCTTCTTTGGTTTGTTTAAAAAACGGAGCAATCTTATCAATAAAGATTTCTTCTTTCTCAAACCACTCTAACAAATAATCGATGTATTCATGTTTTTGGTATCTGGTTCTGCTCACCTGCGCTCTAATCTCAGTTTTTCGATTGTTAAGTATAATCTCCAACTTGTATTTCTCAATGTTATCGATTTTACCATCCTCATATAATGATAAAGTATTAATGCTTCCTAGAATTGACATAGTTAGCTGTGACAAATACCTAAAAAAGGTTTTGGGAGAATAAAAGTTGATATGAAACTCGTTCAAATCTTTGTAATACAATACTTCATTGTTTTTTATGATAGGAAGGTCGTTTTTATACTTTTCCTTTAAGTGTTTAAACATATCTAGTTCGAAAGGAAAGATTTCTACCCACCCCTGATATATTTCATTCAATTCATTAATTATTTCATCAAGCTTTTTTATTTTAGTCTCTGTATCAGTCATTAAAATCCATCATTTTATTAGCTATATCTCTTTTCTGGTCATCGGCAAAACCAGCAAAATATGCCTTTGTCGTTTTAATATCGGTATGTCCAAGTGATTCTTGCGCAAGCTCCATTCCAGCACCTTTCCTAATGAGGTTTGTTGCAAAAGAGTATCTGGCAATTTTACTATTAATTTTAATTTCTAATTCAAGACTTTGCGCATATTTTTTCATGTGTTGACTAATAAAACGGTTGAAATTATTAACCGCCCTGTCCGTCTCCGCTTGACTGAAGCCTTGGGATAATATTGGGAATAAGTATGTTTCGTTGTTAATTTTCTTATTGCCATATTTTTTAATGACCTCCTTAGTGAAAGGATTAAGGTAAATTATAATTGGTTTGTGTTCTACATCAGTGTCTTTAATTTTATTTCGGTAATAATAGAAAGTTTCTTCGTCAATAAAATCTTTGTATTTAATATTAGCAATATCCTTAACATTCATGCCATTACATGCATAGGAGAAAAACCAAAACGCTTTAGCTTTTTCTTGCTCTCCTGTTTTTGACTTTCCCTGCATTAATACTTTCAGTTCTCCTTCCGAAAGAGCTGTCTTTACCTTTTTTGAAGTTGGTATTTGATATTTCCCTTTTCCAAACGGATAAATCTCCTGTTTTACAACTCCACCTGAAATGGCACTATTAAAGATGGCCTTAAGGTTGCGCAGATACATGCCAATAGATGTTCGGCTTCGTCCTAACGATTCCATATGGAATTGATAGTCTTTTAACCATTGCACAGTTATTGTTTTGAAGTGCAGAATGTCTGTACTGGAGAATTGAATAAGTGATTTTAAACTATATTCATAGCCAGTGGCAGTGGTTAGTTTATTGTTGTGCTTATAATTATCAATTGCAGCCTTGTAGTATTCATTAACAGTGCGTTTCTCCTGAACCTTATTGGGGGATATTAATAACTCGAAGTCCTCAAAAGTAAATTCATCCATTGAATCTGCCAATTTATAAGTGGTAGTTTCTAATCCTTTTAAAAGCAACTTTGTATCTTTTTTTTCACCTCTCGGTTTATCCACATTCCAAATAAGGTCAAATTCATCTTCAGTAAATTCAAATTTAGTTGGATACAGTTTTTGTTTACGAGGATGTGCAGTAAACACCCTTAACTTTACAGGGTATTTCCCATTTTTCTTTGCTCTACGAGTGTCAAGATAAATGGATATTTGGTAATCTCTATTTACATTTGCCATATCAAAATTTGCATACTATTTGCATACAAGATTACAAAAAATAGATAAATATCGCAAATCTGCGCAAACAACCAAATACGTAAAGTATTAGTAATAAGTACTATTGCAGAATAGCACAAAATACCACAAAGCAATATGATTTGACTGGCAGTCAAAAGGTCACCGGTTCGACTCCGGTATTCTCCACGTTGAAAACTAAGCGTCTGCGGGCTTCCACCGTGGGCGTTTTTTATTTATATACCTACAACTAAGCCTTACGGAACTAATTCTAGAGAATTTTCTTCCTCAAAAACATTAAGGTTCAATTAAAGTTTCTAGACATTTTCTTCGATGTTCGTTCAATCTTAATCGAACAAACTGCAAAGGAAATACAGTTGATATCCTTTAAAATAACTTCACAGCATAAAGAATAGACAATTAAATTTTTGCACATAAAAAAAGGGATTTCAACCGTTGTTGAATCCCTTTCTTTTAACCTAAACCCTAATCTATGAAAAAAAACTTCTTATGTCTGTTTTGTGCGGATTTCTATAAAATTGGAATGCCTTAGAGACATTCCAATTTATAACCTAAACCCTAACCTAATCTATGAAAAACTCTCTTGCTCTTCGTATAGGAATATTGCAAAGCCTGTGCCAAAAAATATCACTCTCTTAGTAATTAACTTCTATTAATAAAATTGGTGTTATTGTAATAATTAGGAAATTAAAACAGTTGGTAATATTCTACTCAAATCCGATATAAGTACATTAAAATTCATTATAACACCAATTATTTAAAATCCTCAAAACGCATAATTACGAGATATTTATGCACAGATAGATTAATAATTAAACCTAAAATTCATTAAAGTATCACACTTCAATGGTAATTAACAAATAAATACATTTTTTCATCATTAGGTTTGTAGCATTATTTTCAGTTCTCTATTTCATCAGGAATAAAGACCTAAAAAGATAAACTCTGTATAATCTAAATTACATTTATATGAAAAAATTTACTCTTTTAACATTATTAGGTATACTCTCTATTTCGAGCTGCTTCATTAAGGCCGAAAACATTAGCATTGAAGGAACTTGGCACATTAAAGATATGGGCATTTACAGCGACCTCTTTTCATGGGAAACGTGGGGTTGGGAAAAAACTGAACTATTAACAAACTACTTAGCCAATGCTAACGCTGAACTAGATAATACTATAACATTTACCACAACGGGTACCAATGGCGATGGTAACCTTTACGGAACCTATGAGAATAATGCTGGTATAGATGGGGCTTATGCTGATTTTGCAGATGCTACCAAATCGTGGGACTTTAATTACCGTTACAGAAGAGTGCCCACTGGAACTGGTACATGGATACAAGTAGGAAATGTAGTTACCATTACTGCAGGCAACACTGACTTTGCGTTAGATATTGAAGCTGGAGAAAGTGCTGATTTTATAGCACTAAGTACAGCGCTAGAATATTTATCTGAGAATTTTAATTGGGATGAGACGGATTACAGCTATGAAGAGTTGGCACATATGTCAAAAAAAATGTGGTATAACTTATCTAAAAACCAAGTTATTCCAGATCCAGAACCCAATGCACCTGCTAATTTAAACTTCTCAAATATTACTGCCAACGGATTTACTTTAGAATGGGAAAATGATGCCAATGCAACGGGAGGAACCAATGTATTTATTGAGAAGATTGGTGATGGAAATGGCTTTACTTATGTTACTACATTAGCTGTTGACGAAACAAGTTATATTTATGAAGGTGACCAAAATGGAGTTACTGTAGATGGAAGTGGCGTTTACAGCGTAACTATTCAATCGTTGCCCGATGCTGATAACTCAGCCTATGCCAATGCAACAATAAATATGGATGATCAATCAGGACAGGATATTGCATTTGATCCTAATTTTCATATTTACCTATGCATAGGCCAATCAAACATGGAGGGCTCAGCACCAATAGAAAGTTCGGATAAAGTGGCTGATAGTAGGTTTAAAATTTACCAGGCAATGGACTGTAATAATCTAAACCGAACCAATAATAAGTGGTACGATGCACTTCCTCCACTCTGCCAATGCTACACTCAATTATCCGTAGCAGATAACTTTGGTAAAACAATGATTGCAAGCCTTGATGAAAGTATCTCCGTGGGATTAGTACATGTGGCAGTTGGAGGTTCTGATATTCGTTTATTCGATAAAGATTTATATCAAGATCATATTAGTGCCGATTTTCAGGATAAAGTTGATATGTACTATGGCGGCAATCCTTATCAAAAGCTGATTGCCCTAGCTACTGAAGCAAAAAAGAGTGGTGTTATAAAAGGAATTTTATTACATCAAGGAGAATCGAATTATTGGGCTGGTGATGAAGTAAATTGGCCAGGATACGTAAAAACTGTATATGAAAATATATTAAGTGACTTATCTTTAGATGCGGATATGGTGCCGCTCCTAGCTGGTCAGGTAGGACATAATGATGACGGTGGTGATTTAGGAGATATGAATGCCACTATTGACCAATTACCTTCAACAATCTCAACAGCTCATGTGATTTCTTCAAAAGGTTGCTCTATACAAGACGACAATATCCATTTTGATTCGGCAGGTGCACGAGAATTGGGCAAAAGATATGCAGATACTATGATTGATATTTTAAACAATGCTCCTACTAAAATAGAGCAAGTTGAAGCCGGTTTTACTTTAAATCAGAACTACCCTAACCCAGCAACTAATCATACAAATATTACATTTAGTTTAAGTGAGCTAGCCAACACAACTTTAAAAGTTTTTAATGTACATGGCATTGAAATGGCTACTCTAGTAAATCAAACATTAGAAGCAGGAAAGCACTCTGTTAATTTTAACACAAGCTCTTTACCCGCAGGTGTATATTTTTACACTCTAAAAAGTGGCAATACAAGTGCTTCGCGCAGAATGATTATTGCAAAGTAACAGTTGATTATATTTTATGGTGCCTGAATAGCTATTGCTTCTTTCCAATCAGGCACCATAATTTCTCTTATACCGAATGCATTATTGAATGATGTTTTTGGTATTACCCTTTATTCACTTCCTTTTAGCTTATGAAAACAAATTTACACCGTGCCATTTTAATGGCCTTATGCCTTTTTACACCTATTATTGTAGAGGCCCAAACCAATTTCAAATCCTTAAACTACCTATATAGCGTGCCTGATGGGAAGATCGTATCAGGTCAGCACAACGATCAAAAAAACTATCAGGGTAGTAGTACTGATGCCAGCTACTGGACTGAAGAAGTACATTCAATAACGGGTAAATATCCCGCATTATACGGATGCGACTTATTATTCCATGGCAATTCAAATTTGCGTTGGGATGTCACCTACGAAGCTGAAAAACAGTGGAACAATGGGGCTATTATTAATATGATGTGGCATGCATGTCCTCCAAACCAGTCAGAACCATGCCAATGGGATGGCGGCATAATGAGTTCACTTACCACTTCTGAATGGACCGATCTGTTAACAGATGGAGGAACATTAAATACCATTTGGAAACAACGAATCAATAGCATTGCACTTCCTCATCTTGAGTATTTAAAAGAGAAGGGCGTTGAAGTTTTTTGGCGACCCTTTCATGAACAAAACCAAAGTTTATTTTGGTGGAACTCAGGCGGAGCAGCCAATACAAATGCATTATGGCAATTAACTTACAACTACATGCAAAATACCCTTGGGCTTGATAATTTAATTTGGATATGGAATGTACAAGATATCCATACCAACTTTGCACAACACAACCCAGGGGCTGATTTCTTTGATGTGGCTACCATTGATATTTATGCCGATGGTTTTTCTAATACCAGTTATTACAACGCATTGGTTCAGGAAGCAAATGACAAACCAGTTGCCTTTGGAGAATGCTTTTACTTACCAAAAAAGAACGTGATCAGTACTCAAGCCAAAATGTCCTTTTTTATGACCTGGGCTTACGGTTTATATATCGATGTAAATGGCAATCCAACTAACTCAATTAACGATATAGAAACCGTTTACAACTACGATGAGGTAATTACTCTTGAAGATATGCCCGGTTGGGATTCTTACCAATCGCCTAACGAAGAACTCGTATTGGTAAACTTTGAAGATATTCCTTATCAACTAGATGCTTGGAATGGAACTGCATCCGTAATTACAAATCCAAGACAACAGGGTATTAACACCTCACAAAATGTTGGAAAATACATCACTCCATCAAATTTAGCGTGGAGCAATTGCGCCTCTCTAACTTTTAACGAATCTATTAATTATACTGATCTCGATCATATTCAAATGATGGTTTTAGCACCATCTGCAACTGAGATACTATGCAAATTAGAGGATACTTCAGGTAATTACAGCTCAATACAAACACAGGTAACTCCTTCTATGAGTAGCGACTGGCAAATTATTGAACTCCACTTTTCTGAATTAACAGAACCAGAAGCTACGAATGCTCATTATAATAAGCTAGCCTTATTTTTTAATGTGCACGACAATTCAGGGGGCGAAGAATGGCTATTTGACAACATCACTATGTTTAAGAAATCAACAAATGTAATTGCTCCAAGTAATGTAAAAGTAGTAGCACAAAATAGCAATAGTTTTACCATTACATGGGATGAAGATACCAATGCAACAGGAGGCACAAACATATTTATCAATACCAAAGATTCCGAGGTTAACGATCAGTTTATTGAAACCATTGATGCTGGGATAGGCTCATATACTTATCAAGGAACTTATGGTGATATTAATATTGAATCTGGCACAGACTATATCGCAAAGATACAATCTCTACCTGATGCTACAGGAAATGCTTATGCTGAAATTGAAGTTAACACAACCCCAACAAATACCTCTTTTACAACAATTGAGGGTATCAATATTTATCCTAACCCATTTAAAAACCAGTTAAACATTATAGCGTCCACACATAAAATTGAGTCGGTACAAATATCTGATATTGGCGGAAAACTTATTATTAAGGAGATCAGCACCTCTAATAATGAATTCTATCAAATTGATTTAACCAATTTACCTGTGGGGATATATATTGCAACAATATCTTTAACTAATGGCGAAAAAATAACTCAGAAAGTAGTTAAGCAATAGTTAATTATTCATACAATAATCTTCGTTAGACTAAATAAAAAAAAGGATGCAATAGTGACTCAAAGTCCTATTGCATCCCATTTAATTATTCTGTTTTACCAAAATTGTTAGCTACTCCAAATAGACAATAGCTCTAATATCATAATCTGGAATTAAAAGATATATCTCAATCCTATTTGTAAACTCCAAAGCTGAGTGAAATCGTAGTTATTGGCAAACGATTCTGTTGGATAAACATCGTTACCATCAGTATCTTCAATCATTGGCATTGAAAAGGTTGGATTATTTTGCTGATCTAAACCTTCGTATCTTAAAACATTACCATTATTAGCCGAAGTATGGTTTTTATAGGTTCCCCACTCACTGTTTAATAAGTTCCCAATATTCAATACATCAACTGATAATTGTAAAGTGTGCGTTCTGTTAGCTACATTAAGGTTAAAATCCTGAAGAATTCGTAAATCGAAATTATGTACCCAAGGTGCTTGTGCAGCATAAGCCTCGGCATATTCTCCTTTGTGCTTGCTTAAATACTTATCTTGCTCTACAAATTTAAAGAATGCGTCTTCATCTGCCGACGAAACAAATTTAATTTCGCCTTTTTGACTTGGAATATAAATTAAGTCGTTGCTAAATCCATTACCATTCATATCATTAGCATAGGTATAACTAAAGCCCTCTGGAGAAAAACCAGAATAAAATAAACTAAAGGTAGTCGCTAATTTATTACCCGCATATTGCAACCTGTATGAAGCCGAGGCAATCAATTTATCAGGAACCATATATTGTGAGCGCTGAAGTTCGGAAGCATGAGGACCGTTTACACTAACAATTCCGTTATAAGCAGAGAATGCACTACTGCCTGGCATACCTGAAACTTCTTTATTCATAGTATGCGTATAGGCCGCCATTAGGTTTAGGTTCTTTACAGGCATTGCATTTAAAGTAATATTACCGATAGCACCCCACCCCTCACTTGTATTTGAAAGTACAAAAGCATCTGTACCGGTATGGCTTATATCAGACGGATAAATATATCTATTATCTGGGCCTTGAAATCTTTCCCAAGAATCATCGATTTCTTCTAAATCCCAATTCTTTAGCATTACACCATTGATAGTTTTGGTATAGATACCTTCAACTGTAGCGGTAAAAGGAAATGAAGTTGGCAAAGTGTAATCCACTGCAAGTGATGATTTCCAAACCTGAGGCATTTTAAAGTTAGGGTCTATAGCTGATATATCGCCTGGTAAAGCACCATCCTCAGGAGTAATATCTTTTTTAATATATCCTGCGTTGGCAAGTTTATCGATCATATCATCAACATTAGTAATCATACCATTGCCAAACACTTCAGAAAGTGCAGCCCAGTTACTACCCTCTTGATTAGGATAGCGTGTATCACCATTATCATAAGTGGTATTTGCCTGAAAACTACCCTGAACCATTCCACTACTTGTAGGCATATTTGTGAAAAACACCAAAGGTAAACGACCTGTAAAGATACCAGTTCCGCCACGTACTTTAAAAGTTTTATCACCTCTAACATCCCAAGTAAAACCAACACGTGGCGACCAAAGTACATTACCATCGGGCCACATACCGGTATCTATTTTACGACCACCAAAGTCTAAATCGTAAATGGCATTATTTCGAATTAAGTCATCTTTATACCATAAGTAATCAGCTCTAACACCAACAGTTAATTTTAAATTGTCATTAACATTAAATTCATCCTGTACATATGCGCCAATCTGATTAAATGCCACCTCAGCAGCAGGATTTTTCTCGCCACCATAACCATAGGTCAAGGCAAAATCAACAGGAGTAGCATCATTTAAGAAATCATCTAAACTCTTGTAGCGGTAATAACCAGTACCATTTCGCATATAGGCATTGTTGGCCATCTGATACTCGTAACTAGCACCTGCTGTAAATTTATGCTTATCGGCATAATAAGTTACGTTATCGGTAATATTGAACACTTCATTATTTACACCATTATTCCATGTAAAGAGTTCGTATCCTGCTGAAATGTATGGTTCATCATTACCTGCATTATAAGCGTCTTCGTGCATGATATCAATAAATGGAAATGGGCTAGAGTTAGACCCTCGCATATCCTCAACATCAGTATAAGTAACAATTAATTTATTGTGCAATTTATCGCTAAACTTACTATTTAACTCCGTTGATAATGAATTGATAATATTATCTATGGAATAGATTGAATTTGAGAAAGCCATACTGTACTGAGAAATACGATCCATATCTCTGTTACGCGTACCTGCGTTATTAGAATTACCATTGGTAGGGTTCCATCCTTGATTTTTTGTATAATTGTAACGGAAGTTGAACTTATGGTTATCGTTAATATTCCAATCTATTCGGGCCAATAATTTAATATTGGATTCATCTCCAGGAAAATCAGTAAATGATCCTGTGTTATATCCATACTTTGTCTTAAGATGATCGCTTACTTTTTGCATATCACCCACACTAGCACGTGAAGTTGTAGCTCCATCACTAATCCCATTCTCAGAGGCTCTCCAGTTTACCACTTGTCCCGGTTCTTTCACAGTTTCTGCACTCGCAAAAAAGAAAAGTTTATCCTTAACTATTGGTCCGCCTAAGGTTGCTCCAATGATTGTACGCGAATAATCTGGGCGCTCGCCAAAATCGTAATCACCAAACTTATTCCCACGCATGCTCTCATCTGTATAATAGGCATAAGCTGTTCCCTTAAAGGTATTTGTACCTGATTTTGTAATGGCGTTTATACCTCCTCCAATAAAATTAGTTTGACGCACATCATAAGGTGTTACAACCACCTGAATTTCTTCAATAGCATCAAGCGAAATTGGGTTACCTCCTCCAGGAAGAGAAGATGAGAGACCAAAGTTGTTGTTGAAGTTTGCCCCATCTAAAGTAAAGTTCGTTGATCTACCATCGCCACCAGCGATACTCATTCCGGTTGCATATGGAGACATACGAGCCATATCCGAAACGCTTCGGTTTATGGTTGGCATACTCTTCATTTGGCTACCTGAAATGCTTGTTGATGCACCTGTTTTTTCAGCATTAAAAGCCGATGCACTAGCTGTTACAACCACCTCTTCCATATCAACACCTTCATTTAAATCGGCATTAATTTGATAGGTTTCACCAAGCGATAAATTTACCTCAGTATGCACCTCTTTATTATATCCGATAAAAGAAAATTCAACTCGGTAAGGCCCACCGGAACGCATCCCCTGAATATCAAAAAGCCCGGCTGAGTTTGAAATTGTAGCATAACGAGTACCCGATGGCTCATGAATAGCCAGAACTGTAGCTCCGGTTAAAGGTTCAGCCCCTGAGTACACTCTACCCGAAAGTCCTGAGGTTGTAATTTGCGCAAATAAAGATCCCATGCAAAACAAGAGTACAAAGGATAATCCATGTCTAATTAAGTTTTTCATCATTAGTATATCAATTAGTAGTTTAAATTACAATGTGGTGCAAAAATACAACAGGAGTATCGCTCCCTTATTTATCACAATATCAATAGAATATTAAACCTATGGATATTATGTTGAGTTTTACGAACAAGTTACATCAACATAATAATAATTTCAACTATTATTAGTAAGTGACTTATGGTGAAGTACTAAAATATGATTTTAACACATACATCAATCGCTGAATCTACATCGCTTTCAGATCTGTTATTGACATAATGTTAAAAAATCAAAAACGACTCTTATTGATAAATAGCTGCTATATAATTTGCAACAATGTTGCATTTACACTATACTTGCAACATTGTTGCACTTTAATCAACATTGTATTTTATGGAGTCTAATGTCATTTTAAACAAACATAAGCTAAAAAGAACCAGTTGTCGAGAAGGGATTATTGATGTAATTATTAATGCGAATGAGGCATTATCTGATACAGAAATACGTGAACGATTAACAGAGAATTACGATAGAACCACATTTTACAGATCTTTTAAAACACTGGAGGAACATAAAATACTACATAAAATTGTAGTTGATAATCAATTAGCAAAATACGAGCTCGATAATTCTGTTACCAGAAAAAAAGAGCATGCCCATTTTTTTTGTAATACCTGCGAGATAGTTCTTTGCCTTGATACAATTGAAATACCGCAACCTACATTACCCAAGGGCTGTACAGCCAACGAAATTGAACTAATAGTAAAAGGAAAGTGCAACCATTGTGCTCAAAAGAACTAACAAGTCACTATCATGAATAAAAAACCAATACCTGTTACTATAATTACAGGCTTTTTAGGGGCAGGAAAAACAACGCTACTAAACCAAATTCTGAAAACTTCAGAAAACACAAACTTTCTTATTATTGAAAACGAAGTTGGTAACATTAACATTGACAGTAGTTTAATAAAAAACAAAGACCAAAGTTCGGTTTATGAGCTAACAAGTGGATGTATTTGTTGCTCTTTAAACACGGAATTGGGTACTTTGCTTAATAGCATCATAATATCTAAAACAAACTACGATTATATTTTAATTGAGGCTACTGGTGTAGCAGATCCTGCACAAATTGTAAACATGTTTACAGGAGTGCGTGCTCAAAAATATTTTAGTCTTGATAGTGTACTTTGCATGATTGATGCAAAATCGTTTTTAAACCGAGTTGGCGAGTTTCATGAAGTAAATCAGCAAGTTGCCCAATCTGATCTTCTCATCATAAACAAGTGTGATTTAATACCTGAAGAGGGAGTAGGTGAGATAGTACAAAAAGTATCTGAAATAAACCCTTTTGCAAAAATTGAAAAAACAACACATGGCAAAGTTGATGCAACTAAAATTCTTAATTGTGAAATGTTTAAGGTGAATAAGCTTGAAGATTCAATTTCTGATTTTAGTAAACTTAGCTTGATAAAAGAAACACAGAACCATTCTCACACAGTACAAACCCTATCCTATAAAATTCCTGGATATTTTAACATGGAAAGGATATCCATGTGGTTTGATAATTTTATGTTTCTCAATCCTCTATCAATCCTCAGAGTAAAAGGCATTTTGTGTATTGATGACATGAAACATAAACTAATTATTCAATCTGTTGGCAATGATTATCAGATAACACAAGGCAGTTTATGGAATAGCGATGAAGTAAAAGAAAGTATCCTTGTTTTTATAGGAACCAATTTAAATGAAACGGAAATAAAAGAAAACCTATACTCATTATTAAGCAGTGCTGAGCTATGATTAATAGATCCATTAAAACAATCATATCGGCTGATTCTATTGGCATAGCAAGTTCAACTCTATGTTTAATACATTGCATAACAACACCATTTATATTTATTGCCCAAGCATGCACTTCGAGCTGCTGTGCCACTGCTCCAACATGGTGGAAGGTGGTTGATTTTATCTTTTTGGCTATATCTTTTATGGCGGTCTATTTTTCAGCAAAGAGCTCTTCTAAAAATTGGATTAGCATCTCTCTTTATATGTTATTGGGCTTGATAAGCTTACTAATAATTAATGAACACCTAATATTTTTTGATGTAGCTAAATTTCCTTTGTATATAGCAGCTAGCTTACTGGCTGGCTTACATTTTTATAACCGAAAGTGCTCAAAGTGTTCTAATAATTGTTGTAGTATCAAAAAACAGAATACAAATTACACCTTATTAAATAAGAAAACCGTTAGTTAATAGTTTGTCCTTTTATCAATTACATTAAATGAATAAAACCAATACACCTGTTTTGAAGGAACTCAGTCGGAGCAAAAAATATAAATACATTATGGCAATTAACTTAATATTACATGCAGAATACCCTTGGGCTTGATAATTTAATTTGGATACAGAATTTACAAGATATCCACACCTACTTTGCACAACCAAAAGGCTGATCTCTTTGATGAAACAACCATTGATATTTTTACCTATGTTTTTTCAAATACTAGTTATTACAATAAACTATACTTCTTTTTTTATGTGCACGACAATTCCAAAGGAGAAGAATGGCTATTTGACAACAAGTAAGGATATCAATATTTATCTTAACCCAGGTAAAAATCCGTTAAAATATAAAAGCATTCACTAATAAAATTGAGTAGGTACAAATATCTTATATTGCCGCTAAACTGATTTTTAAGGAGACCAGTACCTCTAATAATAGACAACACCATCAAATTGATTTAACCAATTTAACTATGGTGGTATATTGCATCAATAGTTTTAACTAATGGCGAAAGAATCACTCCTAAATTAATCAAATTGAAGCTGATTATATAGATAATAGACCTTAAAACAATATCGTCAATAAGATACTTCATTGGCGTTTGTTCTATAATCAATTTAGGTTGCAGAAATCAAGGTTTATAGAAATAAACATTAGTTATTTCTTGACTACAAATCAGGCCACTCTTTTTATTAGAAAAAGATTATAATTCATAACTCGTGTAAAAAGAAAATATTAGCCGGAAAGTAAAAAACTACTTTCCGGTTGCAAACAATAACAACTTGCTATTTACTAAAATAATACATAATGTTGAAAGAAAATTAACGCGTCTCTATGAAAAACACATTAAAGTAAATTGGCAAGCACCCAAGTTAAAGTTCACCTAATATCTCCTTTTTTTAGTTTGTAAAGTAGGTATTGCTGTTATATAAATAACAGACCTTAAACAATATCATCAATAAAATACTTCATTGGCGTATGTTCTATAATCAATTTAAGTTACTAAAAAATTGAGGTTGATAGAAATAAACATTAGTTATTTCTTGACTACAATTCAGGCCACTTTTTTTATTAGAAAGAGACTATAACTCATGAAAAAGAAAATATTAGCCGGAAAGTAAAAACTACTTTCCGGTTGCAAACAATAACAACTTGCTGTTTACTAAATAATACATAATGTTGAAAGAAAATTAACGCGTCTCTATGAAAAACACATTAAAGTAAGTTGCAAGCACCCAAGTTAAAGTTCACCTAATATCTCCTTTTTTAATCTATATGATGATTATAAAACTAACTATCTTTCGGTTTTTACTGCAACATATAAATCATCGTAATACACTTCAGATAGACCTGGGTTTATTTGTATATCCCAGTAGGCACCCACCATATCTTCTTCCGGAACAAATTCAAATTCGAATTCAACCCATTCATTATATGCAAAATCAGCAAATGAATTACTAAAAGATAGCTGTGTACTTCCGAACCAGATTTTTTCCTTAGCAGCAATTGTTCCACCTTCTGTTATATTAGTTACATATCTTTTTAACCGCACAGTATAAGTAACATCTTTATCCAAGTTAAATAAAACATTTGCATTACTTCTGACACGTGGTCCTTTATCTGTTTCACTATCGGTACATTGCATCTTTAAACAAGAGTTTCCTGAAGCAGGATGATTTGTTGAATACTCAACAGAAGTGCCTGTTCCCTGAACTTTTTCAATCCAAACATCACCTAAAGCATCCTCAAATCCAGCAGCATCGTAATCCAACAAATTAGGATCATATAATTTAATATTGGTCAAAAATGGTTGAAGCGGTCTTAAATCTTGAGAGATTAAACTCGATGTTTCCTCAGTTCCTGTATACTCCAAAGTAGCCACATCTTCTGGATAAAGCTTAGAAGCTAAAGTCAATTGTAGGTAATCCAATTTATCTTCTGGGATACTTATACTCGTTATAGAAATAGGATCATAGCCCTCTACATAAATCGTAAAATGATCTTTATCCGAGGAATTAAAGTCAGCGGCAAATACAGCATTAAATGGTACCATTAATGTTCCATCCTCTTGTTCACGAATTGTGCCTTGTTGAACAAATGGTTGATCAGATTGATTAACTCTTATTATTAAAGGCATAATATACTCTTCAGAATCTCCCGGAATTTTGTCTGATGAAGCTCTTTTTGAGATTAGTGCCATATTAAAGTCTCCCAACATCTTAAAAGTAATATCGGCTATTTCTTGCGTACTTGATGTGGAAACATCATAATCATCTTCCGGGTTCTCAGGAATGGTTCTAATTTGCCAAGTACGGCTGTCGGGTCTTGATGTATTTTCAATTTCAGCGCTTAGATCCTGAAATTGCAATACATCACCTACCATAATATCAATTGTATCAGCAACAGTATGGTCAATTACAACACCATCTTGTCGCACAACCATATCTGTAACAATGGTATCATATACATCTATCACAATATTATAATCAAAAACCCATTTTCCTGCCCATTGACCTGTTTCTTGGTATTCTGCTGCATGTACTGCTGGTACATAATCACCATCCCAAATAGCTAATCCATTTTCATCGCGAAGCACATCTCTAAACCCAACCGAATCCTCATAAACATTAAATAATCTAATTTTGGTTAAAGTATCGCCTTTCTGAAAATAAATATTTATCGTTTTTTCGTCTGACTGTGTACCTCCAGGATTAACAATATATTGCTCTAAATCGGTTTCTTTGTTTGAAATAGTACCCTCCAAGAAATAATTCCCAGAATCGATAGACCATGTATGATAAATAGCTCCTTGCGATACATCCATAAAACTTTCCCATTCGCCTACTCCAGCAGCCTTTGAGAGCGTAGACCCGTAGGAAGTATAAAATACAGCATCTGAGAATTCACTAATTGGCTCGTACTCATAATCATCGCAGCCCACAAAAATCGCGATAGAAAATAATAATCCTAATATATAATATATACTCTTCATGTTCCTTTATTTTTTTATTCTATCAATTAACCATTTGATCTATTACTCAGACTGTACATCAGATAATTGTAAATTTGATTGAAGTTCAGTTAACGGAATTGGTAGATAAGCATGTAACGTTTCATTATAATTTATAGCTGCTTCCTGACAATCATTCATTGCCCCTGACTTGTATGTTTTTATATTCTCTTGATAATTCGGATGATCTGGATCTTCACAACCTTCAACATACTCTGTTATTATGCATTGATATTTTTTACCGTGTGTGCCATTAGTATTTGCCTCCAAATTAGCAGTATTATACCTTCTTGCTGCTAGATCAACGAAGCGCTCTTTGGTTACACCCCATCTACGAAGGTCAATTACTCTAATTGCATTTCCTTCGAAACTAAGCTCAAGTGGACGTTCTACATGCCTTAGGTGCTCTCTCAATTTATGAGCATCTGTATGCCATTCTGCCACTTCATCGTAAGTATGCTCACTATCGTTAAATTCACCATTACTTGATAAGCCTAACAATTGTACATAAGATCGCTCCCTCACTTTATTAATATAGTTTAAAGCCTCCTCTAAGTCACCTTCTTCAATCATACATTCTGCATACATTAAGTATACATCGGCCAATCGGATTAAACGAAAGTTGGTGCCAGACCTGCCATAAACTGTACCATCAGAGGTTAAGAATCTTTCACTTTCATTAGTGATTTCCCAATTCGTATGTTTACGAAGATATAAGGGTCTAGCCTCTCCAAAACCACCTGTAGTTATTTCTGCAGTTCTCTCAACACCATAATAAGTGCCAATATCTGGCACATTATCCTCTGGTAATGCTACAGAATAAGATGTGCGTAAACTAAACTTCCTATATCTAATCTCTCCATTATCATCTACCGTATTTTTAGGTGCTGCTAGGTCAACAGGGTCATTTCGGTAAAGAATATTTAACCAAGAAGCTGGCCAACCAGAACCGTAACCTCCAACACCATATCTCATATTGTAGTTATTCCACATTCCCTCACTACCTGTATACTCATATTTATAATCAACAGTGTAAGAAACTTCTAATATAGACTCCTCATTAAACTCATTACGAGTAGTAAAATTACTACCTATATCTTCGGTAAGTGCATAAGTGTAATTGCTAAATACATTTTTGAAGTACTCTGCTGCTTTTGTAAAATCGCCAGCATATAAATAACTTTTCCCTAATATTGCTTCACATGCTCCTTGGGTAATACGACCTTTATTCGTATCATCCCAAGGTTCTTCAGGCAGGTTCTCTAAGCCATATAATAAGTCCGCACGATAAAAATCAATAACCTCTTCCGATGTGGATAACGATTTTTGATAATCTGCCTCTGTTTTTGGAGTTGTAGTGTGCAGCACAATAGAACCATTATTGTAGGTATTGTGCAAGGAGAAATAAAACCACCCCCTTAAAGCACGCACCTGAGCAATGATCTGTAAAGCTCTTTCTGCATTTTGTTCACTTAAATCAGCCTCCATTTTTTCGTAAGCATCAATAACCTGATTTGCTCTAAATACCCCATTATATAATGCAGCCCATTTTTTTGTAACAAATGTGGTAGAGTTATTAAATGTTTGAAAGTACTCAGGATAATCCTTTGTTAACGGACGTACATTTTGTGGATATGACATATCACTCCTACTGTGCTCTTCGAGCAACATATAACACTCTATATTTTTGAATGAATTATAAACTGCATTTAACCCATTATCTAAATCGGCAACTGTTTCCCAGTATGATTCTGCCGTTGGCGCATTGGGATTTTCTTGTTCTAAAAAGTCATCAATACAAGCACTTAACGAAAGAACTAACACCAACAATGTCCATATTTTTATATTCAATATTTTTTTCATTTTCTTAACTTTGTGTCAATGTGTAATTAATACTTAAAACTTCAATTGAACTCCTCCTCTAATCTGAGATGTGACAGGGTAATTACCCCTATCTAAGCCTCGCTGACTTAATCCATTTCCTCCAATTTCAGGATCAAATCCTGTATAATCAGTAATGGTCAATGGATTCTGAAGAGCAACATAAACCCTAAGGTTCGAAATCTTTAAATTACCTACAACACTTCTGGGTAAGGTGTAACCTAAAGTAACATTCCTTAATCTGATATAATCCCCATCTTCCATGTAGTAATCAGAATTTGGCATATAACTTTCTGTTTGAGCACCTAAGTTTCTTGGTACTGTTGTATTCTGATTTTGCGGACTCCATGCATATACCAAATCTTTATGGGTTAATGATTGATAAGCATATGCTTTACCCCCATTCATAATTTTTGCACCCCATGAACCAAACCACTGCATAGAGAAATCGAATCCTTTAAAATCCATTCCTAAATTAAAACCTATCTCAAAATCAGGTAATCCACTTCCTACATATGTTTTATCCTGTTCATCTATAAAACCATCTTTGTTTTGGTCGATATACCTCATTTCCCCTAGCTGAGGATTCTCTAATGGGTCCAACTGGGATTTATACTCTTCTAACTGAGCTTCATTCTGTATAACTCCATCTGTTTCATAAACAAAGAAAGCACCGGCTTCATAACCTTCAGTAATTACTGATACCAAATGGTTTGTATTAACCCTGTTGGAATACCAGCTATTATCCATATAAATAAAGGAATTATTTTCACTTGTTTGGGTAACTTCGTTTATGTTCTTGGTGTAGGTGACGCTAGTGTTCCAGCCAAAGTTACGTTTGCTCTTGTGTCTATAGCTCAACATAGCCTCAATACCTTTATTTCGCATATTTCCTACATTCATGGTAACATCACGATAGTTACCACTAACGCCAGTAGTAGGAGGCATTACTACTGGGAATAACAGATCTCTCTTATCGCTCTGATAAATATCCGTTGTTAGTTGCAGCTTATTTCTAAAGAAATTTAGATCTATACCTATATTCCTTTCTATTGAGGTTTCCCATTTCACATCCTCATTAGCATACTGTAATTGTGCGTTACCTAATGCTAGGTTTTGATTATCACCTGAACCAAAAACATAGTCCTGCATAGATTCAACAACGGCAGTATTCGTATATTTTGTAAAACGGTCATTCCCAGTTTCGCCATAACTTGCTCTAACTTTAAACATGTTAATTACTTTTTTTACGGGCTTCCAAAATGCCTCATCTGAGATATTCCAACCTAAAGAAGCTGAAGGGAACCACCCCCAACGATTATTACTACTAAACTGAGACGAGCCATCGCGACGGATACTTGCGCTTAGCATGTATTTTCCCATATAGTTATATTGTGCTCTTCCTAAACTACCAATTAAGGTTTGTGTATAGTCTCTCTGTCCAGACTCGGCAATAGCATTCCCTGTATAATTATCTAGCACATAGATATTATCACTAGACTGTTCTTCTTTTTTTGCAGAGAAGTAAGAAAAACCTGTTTCTTCAGCCGATGCAGCTAGTACAACGTTTATATTATGCTTGTTATTAAATTTCTTTCTATAACTAAGGATAGTTTCCCCTGTATACTTATGATAGGTATCACTAATAGTTTTATTAGAAGAAACGGGAGTAGAAGGAACTATATCCCCGTTGGTGTTATAGGTTGTAAAGTCGGGAGTGATTTGAACCCTTGTATTGTCAGTAAAGTTGGCACCACCACGTATGGTAAGGCTTAATGCTTTTGATATTTTTAATTGTGCGCTTATATTACCGAAATGATTATTACCAATACGCTCATCAGTTTTCATAATATTTTTAGCAATACTTCCTAAACGTTCAACATCTCCATCGTCACCTCCTGCATCTTCCAATGAAGTTGAATTTAAATTGATTTCAGGTTGGTATGAATGATATCGGTATATATAAGTTAGTAAATTACTTGGCGAGTAATCTTGCTCATCGCGTCTAAAACCAATATTTGTATTTATTTTCCAATTTCCTTTTGTGAAAACTGTATTTATACGAGTATTAAATCTATTATATTTTGACCCTGTTAACACTCCATCCTGCCCAAAATAATTGGCTGAATAGCTATAAGTCAAATCTTCTTTACCGCCAGATATATTAATACTATGGTTTTGAATGGCAGCCCAATCGTTTTGGATAACATCACTAATATCAAAATTATTAGTAAATTGCGACTTATTATTTGAAATTAAACTAGTAAGCTGAACCAATTCTTTATCAGGTGTATTTTGTTCAGATTGAATTAACTGCACATAAACTTCCTCCTCTGGAGTCATTACATTAATAGCATCTTGTGACGTTATATGTTGTACTCCGTATTCACTATTAACAGAAATGGTCATTAAACCTTTTTTACCCTGTTTAGTTGTAATAAGAATAACCCCATTTGCCCCTCTTGTACCATAAATAGAAGCTGAAGCTGCATCCTTAAGTATATCCATAGTTTCAATTTCACTAATAGATAGTTTTGGATCTCCGTCAAACGGAATTCCATCAACAACATACAGGGGTTGATTATTTCCATCCGTAATAGATGAAAAACCACGTATTAATATATTAGCTTCTGCTCCAGGCTGCCCAGTACTAGAAGTAACACTAACTCCCGCTATTTGTCCTTGCAGTGCCGTACCAATATCAGAGGTAGTAGTTTTAGCTAACTCTTCATTTTTAATTTGAACTACAGCTCCGGTGGTTTCCTTTTTCTTTTGTATGCCATAACCTATAGCTACCACTTCTTCTAGATTAACAAGATCCTTCTCTAATATTACATTATGCTCTATACTTGTTACCTCAAATTCGGTAGAATGCATACCTATAAAACGTAGAATAAGTATATTACCTTTTTCTGCTTTAATAGAGTACTTGCCGTCCATATCTGTAATGGTTCCCATGCTAGTACCTTTTATTACAACACTAACTCCAGGAATTGGCATTCCATCCTCAGCATCTGTTATAGTTCCGCTTACATTTAATTTCTGAGCAAATACTTCAAATGTGGAAAATAATAGTATTAATATTACTATATGCCACCTTATTAAAGCATTTACTGGTTTCATTTTGTTTTTCATTTTACGTAGATTAATTTTGAAATATTATTTAGGGTCGATCAATTTTCACTATTCAGTGAATGATTTGTAGATCACGTTAGTTCTACAATTTGCTGGTTAATTACTTTAGAAATAAATCTTATGTTGTTACTTATTTACAATTAGTTTACATACTGATATGTTGTTACTTGAAATTAACTGAACACTATAAAGCCCTCCTTTTAGATGATCAATTGAGATACTTGTACTCCCATAGTTTACATCTGAAACGTGCACCAATGCACCACTTATATCAAAGAACCTTACTTGGGCATCTCCAACGTAATTAGTGAAATAAACTATTCCATCAGTAACTGGATTAGGATAGATTATAAAACTGTTTTTAGAGTTGTAATTCTTATTATTAACAGTCGCCTTTTGAAGTAAGGAAGGATCAGTTCCCTTATAAAAACCAGCACCGTAGGTAGAGCACCAATAAACTCCTTCTTGATGTAAATCAATTTCTAAATCGTTTAGCCGATCTGACTGAAGGTTTCCTGTGTTTATTTTGCTCCATGAATCACCTCCATCCAATGAACGATATATGCCGGGGTTAACCATATCTGTGGAAGGAATGGAAACCATAATGACATCAGGATCATAAGTAGCTACACGAACCAGATTAACAAACCAACTTTTAAAAACTTGTTCCCATGTTTCACCTCGATTATTTGAAACCCAAACGCCTCCAATACTGGTATCTGTATTTGATGAAGAACCGCATGATATATACAATTTGTCATCTGTTAAAAACACATCATTTACATCTTCAATACCAGCAGGGATATTTACTTCTTGCCAAGTATCGCTATTGTTAGCAAGCTTATAAAGTCCACCTGCCTGGCCTGTTGCAGCCGCATAGACTACACCCTTATTAACAGGATCGAGCATCAACTTTTGTACTCGCAGTTTGTTTTGATTAACAGAAGGAAAACCGTTGTTTATTTTTTGAAAAGTAATACCTCCATCGACTGACCGATAGACTCCAAAAGGTTCATCCAGATTTCCGGATTTTATATAAGTAAGATCATTAACCGTTTTTTGCGGTACTGTAACATAAAATTTATTAACATTATCTGGATCTATTATTAAACTTAATTGATGGATTGTAGCATTTGATAATGTTATATCGGTTGGGAAGTCAAGTACTTTACCATGCTCTTCCCAATGAGCTCCTCCGTCAGAAGACTTCATTAACATACCACTAAAAGCCTGCCTATAGTGCACTGAAAAGAGAGTGTTAACATCGTTAGGATGAATAACCATTGAAGATACAGAACATTCTTTTGGATCAGCTTTATTTGGTATATTCATTTTATAAACGGCTTGTGCATTCTCTCTTACATTCTCACCATCGTCGGTTGTTCTCCAAATAGAATTTTCGCCTGAGCATAAATAAATATGTTCAATCCTTGAATCTTGAATAATATCAGCTCCTGGTAGATTACTATTTCCTGCACCAACCCAATGTTGCTGATCGGGCAATGCATCAATTTCATCATTCTCAACCCAAGTATCTCCTCCATCTCTTGAAACACATACAACCTTAGCTACCTGAAACATAATAACCGAGCCATCACTATTAAACTCAACTGTAGCTCCAGCTTTTTGATCATAAGTATCTCTTAATTCCCATTCATCTTGGGCTCTATAGTCTACATTATGAGAGGTGGGATTTCCTCTTGATTCCCAAATTGACTGATCGGCACCCTCCCAATTGGTGCCATTTCGGAATGTAACAAACCAACTATTACCTCCATCTTCTGTTCGCCACATCATTCCTCCCTTAAAAGTATATTGCGATTTATAGTTGTTTAGTACAAGAACCTTATTGGCATTAGTAGGGTCTACTCGAACCTTGCTTACTGAATGCAAAAGCGTTGTTGGTAAATTTGGATACAAGGCTTCTACTTCATCTTGCGTTTTACCAAACCAATCAGATAACGCTATCTTATATATTGAGGTTTTAACTGTATAGTCATTTAAAATTGAATTAGGCAAAGGCATATTACTATTTATCTTTAACCAATTATCTCCTTCGTCACTACTTTTAAATACACCACCATTGTAACTAATGGAAGTTCCTTCGGGAATATATTTGACTAAATCGATAGCATAAAGTAATACCTTACCTGTACCTACATCATAATGCATATCTAACGACCTGATGATGCTATTATCGAAACCTGAGTTTTTTGCCTCCCAGGTACTACCTCCATCACCACTCTTGTAAAACCCATAAGTTGTTGCCATAAAAACAATATTAGGGTTACTTGGGTGTACCATAATACGAACAATCTGGGCATCATCATTTAGGTTTGAAGGACTTACATCAACCCAAGTATCACCTCTGTCAATGGTCTTCCATACTCTGGCCTGATGATTAGTAACCGAACTATTGAAACCATGTGGCATGTTGTAAGTAAAAACAAACCTATTTGCATCACTAACTGTTCCTGAACCAGCATACCATATGTTATCATCTGTTGGGTCAACAACAATGGTATTTATCATTTGTCCCTCAAACTGATCATTAATATCGGTTCTCATAGTCCATGTTGCACCTGTATCATTAGTTTCGTAGATGCGGCTATACAATTCCATGGTGCAGAATCCAAAATTAGGTTCCTGTCTCGAAAAATCTGGGGTATTTATTTCAATTGGCCCTCTTTCTCCTGTTTTATAACCAGGTCCATCTTCATCTAATATACCATGATAGGTTTCCCCCTGATTTACCGATCGATAAGCATTATACATATTGGGCCCTTGGAAAATAATATCTGGATCCGTTGGATGCCAGAATAGATAATAATTATTGCCCGAACCACCAGGGCCAAACTGACGCCACGTAACAGCAGGGTCTGATTCTATACGGGTATTGTCAATTTTTTGAAAATCAACAGATGTTTGCCCTGTACTGTTTAAAACACACAACAGCATTACACTTAATAAAATAGAAGCTTCTTTTTTCATATTTCTTTGTAGATTTTATGATATAGATATACTACCTATAATGCAGAATAACTTAGCGCTTGGCTTCATCAGGGATTGCTTCTTTATAGAAATCATTCCTTCTATTATGATAATCTTTGTATCCCAACATATTACAAGGCACATTTAACTTATTCCAATGTTCCCATTGCTCCTTAAGGCGTTTGGCCTTTTCGGGTTGCTCATCTATAATATCGTTAGACTCAGATTTATCTTTAGGAAGAAAAAACATTTGAGGTATTTTGCTATCCATGTCCTTAAGGTGCTTTGTTCCATCTGATGCCAATACTGACCAATTCTTTCCACCACGCCAAAAAATGGCTTCATGTGGAGCGCCCTTCTCTTTTCCTATTGTATACGGAATTAAGTTTACCCCTTCCATTGCAGGAGTTGTATGTGCATTAGCCCCTGCTACCTCTACTGCAGTGCGAGCAATATCTATGGCCTGTACAGGGTAAGTATACCTACTATTAGAAGGAATCTTAACAGGCCAACTTGCAATAAAAGGAACATGAACTCCTCCGTCATAGAAGTTTCCTTTACCCCCTCTGAATGGACCATTACTTGAGGCATTTCCTTTTTGTGGATATTTTTTTGTTGGCATAGGTCCTCCATTATCACTTAAAAAGAATATCAAAGTGTTTTCGTATATATCATTTTGTTTTAATGCACTAACAACCTCACCTATACCCCTATCCATAACATCTACCATGGCGGCATATACTCTACGCTTTTTATCTTTAATATGTATATAACGTGCAATATCTTCTTCAGGGGCTTGTAAGGGTTGGTGCGGTGCATTATAGGCAACATATAGAAAAAAGGGGTTTTCTTTATTTTTTTGTACGAACGATACCGCATCACGACTTAGTGCTGTAGTAAGGTAACCTTCGAAGTTGGCTGTATGTTTATTACGTAATAGCCCCTGAAGTTGGCCTTCCCAAACACTCTTTGTCAAATCAATTTTAAAATAATGATGTCCCCCTCCTAGAAATCCATAGAAATAATCAAATCCTCTATTATTGGGGTGAAATGGCTCAGCTGCTCCTAAATGCCATTTACCAATAATACCTGTTACATACCCAACCTCCTGAAGCCGTTCAGGAAATAACTTTTCTTCCTTACTAATACCCATAAAAGGGTTACTTGTATCATATGCCGGATTGGTTTCAAAACCAAAACGATATGGATAACGACCAGATAGTAATGCAGCTCTACTTGGTCCGCAAAAAGAGTGATTAACATACCCCTGCTCAAAGACTACACCTGCCGATGCTAATTTATCGAGATTGGGTGTTAATATATCCTTTGATCCTGTAAAACCAGCATCTCCATAGCCCATATCATCTGCCATGAAAACAATAACATTAGGCCTTTTATTTTGACCATTACAAATTAATGCTCCTAGAAGGACTATAATAATAATTGATAAATATTTCATTTTTTTCTACTTTGTTTTTTAATTTTAGGAATTATTTCTGCTGGAATATTTAATACTTTATCGTCAGCCCCTTCTGCAAATGTGCTGATATCCCAAACTTCTTTCTTACTCCAATCGCACTCTATCCTATTATCCCCCAAAACAATCTTGCCCAACTTCATCCTAAACCAATCAGACAAAGCTTCGTATTTAGGATCATAAGCTACATTCCTTTGTTCCTTAGGGTCTATTCGTAGATCATATAAAGCCATCTCTACATTATTTTTACTAGTTGTTAGTGGCCACTTTATATGTTTTAATAGGTCAGATTCCTGGGGTTTACCCCGACCTGGTCTTGTCCTCATTGAAAAAGAAAAATTCCCACTTCTCAAATAAGACCGCTCACCAAATATTTGATTCATCCCACCTAACACATAAGGCCGTGGTTCTCTTTTACCATTTACAACTTCTCCCAAGTCATATCCATCCAAGTGTTTAAATTTGGAAGTCGCAACATCAACACCTGCAGTTGTATAAAATGTTGGGGCAAAGTCAACGTACTCTATAAAATCATCGACAATAGTTTGCTTCGGGAATCGTTTATTATCAGAAGATACCACTACTACTGTAGTATGATTAGATGTATCGAAAGGTCCGAATTTACTGGCTCCACCCTGTTCTCCTAAATGCCAACCATGATCACCTAATGCAAGTATAATGAGGTATTCTTGATTCTGTTTTTCACAATAGTTTCTGAATGTATGAATGGCTTCTCCAACCAAAGAATCTCCAAAGGCACAAAATGCATAATAATCACGAATGATATTTTGCTTCTCCTCATAAGTCATTTTATCAATAGATGCATGTTTAAACCATGACTTTAATTGCCCAATTTCTTGGAGATCATTTGCCTCTTTCTTACTAAAATTAGGAATCTTATATTCTATATTTCTAAATTTATCTCGAAACGATTTAGGAGGAACTACAGGGGTGTGCGGAAAGTGAAATCCTAAATTAATAAACTGAGGTTCTGACGTTTTAACACCTTCAACTATTTTCCCATCATAAGCGGTATAAGTAGCATTAGGGTTATTTAAATATTTCTGAAACTCACCAGTTATTCGTCCGTCACTAGTCAATGGCCCAGGCATTGGACTTTCCCCAGCCAGCACAGCTCTAGAACCATTTGTATAGTGACGAATAATTCCTTTTTCTTTCTCGTAAGTTGCGCGTGTAAGAGAATCAGCCAATGGAACACTGCCCTTAGCTTCTATATAAAAACTAGTAACTGTACCATCTGGATGAAACCAAAACTCCTTTTTGCCCTTTGGTCCTTTTTTCCAAACTGGTCGTTGTTTCCAATCAGTATAACCATATGCCCGCATATCTTGCATTTCAGCATAATAATTATAAAGATGATTCACATCATCCGTACATATTTTCCCATTTTCCCACCGATACAAATGAATATGTCCCTTACCAAAATAAGTTGTATTATACCCCTGCTCTTTCATTACACTCGGAATATCTCCTTTATAATGCGACGCAGCAACATGTGTTTTCTCAAACCCATATACGCCTGAATGCCATGGATACATACCTGTGTGCATTGAAGCTCTAGAAGGTGCACACCCAGGTGAGTTACAATATGCCTTGGTAAATAATACACCTTCCTTAGCAAACTCATCAATATTAGGAGATTCTACATGTCCTAAAGGGCTATCTTTTTTACCCGAAATAGCCTTATTATATGCTCCTATAGCATCTGCTCTATGGTCGTCCGTTATTATCCATAAAATATTAGGTTTCCTTAATTCCTGTGCATCTACACTTATTCCTAATATTAATAATGCAATAAATATGGTTGCTTTACATTTCTTCACGTTCTGCATAATCTATGTGCTATACTTTGATCTCAAAGGCTTTATGATATTCTAAAGTAGATTTACTTTAGCTAAAGAAACGATCACACTGAGATATTCGCGATGCTTTATCGTTGACCTGAGCGCTTCTATCATATATCAGTTCTGCTACTTGAGAAATAATATAGACGATTTATAATACCTGGATTTTCTTAATTATTGATTCGCCTTGATACGCCACCTTTACAATATAAATACCAGCATCCCAACTAGCTACTGAAATCGTTGATTCTTCAACATCGCTAACCTTAGTACCGGTTAGGCTATAAATTGAAACAGTACTTCCTTCTGGTACATTAATATGAAGTAATTGATTAGCTGGATTTGGATATACCTCTGTCTCCAATGTTTCTCCTAATGATATAGAAGTTGCAAAATCCCAGGTTACAGGCACTTTTACGGCCTCCCCAATATAATTTTTATCGGCATCTTGCATCTGAATATATACATATCCGTTCCCTGAATAAAGACTGGTACCCTTAGCATCATTTTCTGTAACAAATATACCATCTCCATTTATCGATCCAGTAAACCCTTCTTCGATATCTTTTACCGACACAATTGTTTTTAACCAAACCGCTGTACCTTCTGATTCTATTCGTCCATATTGTGCAATAGTTATTTTATAAGGACCTCCTGTACTTGGTGTAGTATAATCTATCTCATATTTAAAATCAGGTGAGGTAGATGCATCAATAATTGTATTTTCAATATTAATACCTGCATGATCTAATAAAGATACTGTTGATATTTGAGCAGTTATACTACCACCATAAATTAACATAATAGCTGTAACGAGTCTTTTAATTAGATTCTTCTTCATTCGATAATTATTTAAAGCGATTTTAAATTTCGCTAGCAAAAATGAATGAATTAGTAATATAATACGATACATATATCATCAGCAGAAACTAAGCTAAAAACCAAACTCAATGACAAAAATATAAGCAACAGAAATTTTATAGATATTTTAAACTAAGCAAATCATGACAAACAAATTCATAAATAGTTATAAATGTGCATTTAATGAAAACATACAACTAACAAATTCAAAACAACAGTGCATATGATGATTTATCACTTAAGTTTCTTATACTTGAAAATAGTTTAAGGTATTTAAAAACTACAAACACATCGTTAGAAAGGAAACATTAAAATATGTATCATACATTTTACACTACATTACCCAGTCGATTATTTATCATTCTGTTTGTTTTTATCTTTTCTTCAAATCTTACAGCTCAAATTAACGACACATCTAAGCAAGCACAGGTTACTAAAATGTTTGAAGAAGCAATGTTCATGCAAAATATTAACATTGACTCAACCATCACTTTGCTTCAAAATTGCCTTATAATTTATGAAGAATTAGAAGATAACAAAGGTATTGATGAAACAAAGATTAAATTAGTCACATATTATGTGTCAATAGGACAATACCATCATGCATATAATATTGCAATAGAAATGTACAACCGATTTGAACAAATTAATAATACAGCCTTTCAGATAGAATTACTAAGAAAGTTAACTGTTCTTTATCTTATATTCGAACAAAATGAGAAAGCAAATGAGCTAGTTGTAGAAAACTTTGATAATCTTCATCAAATATCTTTGCAAAGTAATGATAGCATTCGTTTACAATATAAACTATACAGCTTATTAGCTTATGTTGAGTTTAAAGCAAACAAGGATTACTTAAAAGCTGAAGATGCCTTTCTAAAAAGTTTCCATTTATCAATGCAATTGGCAGATAAAAGAACAATTAAATTTGTTAAACTAAGGTTAGCCGATCTGTATGTTAATATGTATAGAATTAATGACGCTGGGAAACTTTTATCAAGCTTAATGGAAGATTCCGTTTCAATCCAAAAACCCTTTCATGCTCAACTATTCAATGTAATGGGCAAATACTATAACAAAAAAGAAGAATTAGATTCATCTATTATTTATTTCGAAAAAAGTTTAACTATACTAAATGCAACGCAGAAACATAAAAACACAAAGGTTAACATTCTAACTAGCTTATCGCAACAGTATTTTATAAAAGAAAACTATCTTAAAGCGTATAACTACCTAAAGGAAGCGAAGCAAATTAATGAATCTATTTTTGGTAGCAAAAGCATGCAGAACCGAGAAATATTTGAGATGAAAAATAAATATGCTTCTGAATTAAAAATGCAAAAGTTATCGATATTAGAAAAGGAACAAAGAATTCTGCAGCTTAGGTCCATTGTTTACACAGGTTCACTTTTTGTAATTATAGTACTCATATTATTATATTTAAAACGTAAAGTTAAAATTGAAAAGCTAAAGAGACAGGTTATACAAGAAAAACAACAAATAGAAATGGATAAGAAAGAAGAAATTCTTGAAGTAAGAAACAAAGAACTACTTTCTTCTGCCATGCAACTTCTGGAACGTGACAATCAATTAGACGAAATAAAGAATACACTTAACACGCTAGATTTTAAAGACGAGAACAAAGCCACAATCAGCAAAGTAATCCAATCTTTTAAAATAAATCGGTCTCAAAAATGGAACGAATTTGACGTACACTTTACAGCCGTGAACCATTCATTTTTCCTCTTATTAAAAGAGATGTATCCATCACTAACGAAAACAGAATTAAAAATTTGCGCCTTTATAAAACTCGGATTTTCAAGTAAAGAAATGGCGCAAATTATGGGTTTAGGTGTTGATGGAATTAATACTAGCCGTTACCGAATTCGAAAAAAAATGAATATTAACAAAGGATGTAACCTAATTGATTACATACAAAATATTGGTTAATTAATAACTACAAAGTATAATTAACCTATCCCCTCATACAAACTATAATTCTGATATTTAGGTATTCAACACACTAATGTGGCTTATGTATTATTTATGATGAGAGCTTAAACTTTATGGAATGATATGGTTTAATTGGTCTAATATTTGTTTCAACACAAACCGAACAGATAGTGCTTTGATTGAAATAGAAGTACTTTAACCACTAACTGATTTAGACAATAACATTTGTCTTATTTTATGGAAAGTATTAAATGAATACAAGCACAAAAACACACTCTTCCCGAATCTCTTCAATAGATATATTAAGAGGCTTAGTAATGTTACTAATGCTATTAGACCACGTAAGAGAGCGATTCTTTTACCATGTGAAAATTCTAGACCCATTAGATATTGACGATACACATCCAACATTGTTTTTTACACGAATAACGGCCCACCTATGCGCTCCAATATTTGTTTTCTTAACAGGATTATCTGCATGGCTATACGCCAATCCTGCTCAAAAACCATCGCGCTCAGCTAGTGCCTTTTTATTTAAACGAGGGTTATTTTTGGTTTTACTAGAGATTACTATTATTAACTTCTCTTGGTTTGGAGACTATCAGGTATTGTACCTACAAGTTATTTGGGCAATAGGTATTAGTATGATATGCCTTGCTGCATTGTGCAAACTAGATAGAAAATGGATTGGTATAGTAGGCGCCCTAATAGTTTTTGGACATAATCTATTGGTTCCTATTTCATTTTCTCCTGATGAAACCGGATATACTATATGGACAATTTTACACGATAGAGGATTTTTAATTAACAATGAGATATTAACTATTAAAGCATCGTACCCTGTGCTGCCGTGGATTGGCGTAATTCTATTAGGTTATTTTGCAGGACCTTTATTTGGTAAAACCATAACATCAAATACAAGAAAAATTAGCCTAGTATATATTGGCTTAAGCTGCTTATTAGTGCTTTTTGTATTCAGGTATTTTAATCTGTATGGAGAAACGCTTCCTTTTGAATTTCAAGAAACGTTTGTTAAAACTCTTATGTCGTTTATAAATTATACCAAATATCCACCCTCACTCGACTTCTTATTATTAACCATAGGAATTGGTTTTTTACTTTTAGCGTTGTTTGAAAACATGAATAATAAGTTTACCACGGCCTTAAAAACATATGGCTCAGCACCAATGTTCTTTTACATATTTCATTTATATGTACTCTTAATATTGTATAAAATACTTACTGCAATATATGGCACCCAGCAAGGAGAATATTTTGGGTTTAACCATATTTGGCAAATATGGGCACTTACAATTACACTATCTATTGCTTTATATTTCCCTACTAAATACTTCTCTAACTACAAACGCCAAAGTAGCAACAAGTGGATAAAGTACTTTTAAATATATTAACAATGCGTGCCATGCATGTATAACGTACAGCGAAATATAACACCAATATATTATTAGTTGACAAACAAGCGCGAAAGCATTATTTTATTAAGATGAAACTTGCACCAAATATTATAGTATTAGTCTTTCTAAGTTTTCTTGCCTTAACAGCTTGTAAAAAGAGTAAATCAAATACTCCTCTACCTCCCTTTTACAATGAAGGCTTGTCAACAGGGATTAATTATGGCATTGCTGCGGGCTATAATAACGATGTAGACATTGTAAGTAATGAGTACGTGCTTAGCGCAGATGATTTCGAAAATGGCGAAGTAAATATTTACACAGAAGAGGATAGGTACAAAAACAATGTTGATATAACTGCTAGTGCTGCATTAGAAAGCAAATATGGAGCATTGCACACCTGGCAAGAAGGAGAAAATGGACCAACATGCAGATACCCCATTCCTGATGCCGCCCACAAAGAAGTGAGACAAGGATATTTTATTCGGATGTATTTAAAGTACGATAAAAGCTTTCACCCTGGAGATGGAATGGAAGGGGTTGGTGTAAAAGGATTTGGCATATACAATGAACAGGGGGCATCAGGACTAAATGAACCATGCGATGGTACCAATTGGTATGCAGCCTCTTGTCAATTTGTAGGCTGGGGCCCTTCTCAAAAGCCTGAAGCGAATGATGGATATTTATGGTTCGGACATCTTTATAGCTACCATCCAGAAGCTGATAAATCAGTTGCTGAGTTGGGTAAAATTACAGTGAGCAATCCTGAAACAGGTGATAAACCTTATCGCTTTTCAATTTATGGTGATCCATATCTTTATATTAAATTCGATCAATGGTACTGTTACGAAATTGGTTTATACCTAAATACTCCTGGTAAAAGTAATGGTGAAGTCCGTTTCTGGATTAATGGAATTTTACAATCTAGAGCTAGCAATATGCGTTTTAGAAACATCGAGGATTTAAAACCTCAATATGTACAACTAAACTTACACCGAACAACAGCAAATTTTCCTCAAACAATGAAACGTTTTGCAGATAACATTGTGATTGCCACTCGCTATATAGGTCCTATTGCTGAAGAATAAGCACTAAATATTATATTACGCCCGCAGTTAAAACAGCCACTAGTTTCTCTAACTCCACTCTGCCATCGGGATGATAAAAATGAATAAATATGATATATATACCAAGCTGTGATTTATAATGATTAGCATCTATTCCATCCCAAGTTACAAATCCATTAGGAGCCATTAAATCGCTATCAATAAGTGTATCAACCAAACGGCCCATATCATCATAAACACGAATCGAAGCCATCCAGCCATTATCTTTAACATTGTAATTTATCTGTAAAACATCATTATACCCATCGCTATTGGGGCTAAATTCTTGCTCAGATAACCAAAAGGTTTTCTCACTATCTGAAACCGCCTCTGTCAACATCTGAGAATTCACTTTTGTTGGGGTGCCATAACCACTTTCTCCTGAAGCCGAGTGCCAATTATTTACATCATTGGTATGTGCTGCATAGCTAATCCGCTCCAAAGATACACCCTCATTATCACTCAGTAATGCAAAATGCATATCCTCTGTATAACTAAAAGCATCAATCACTTCTCCCCTATAGTTACACAATACAAGATCACCTCCATCATCAGGTAAACTAGGCATAGATGTTTCTATCAACAATTCTGCATCTACGTTTTTATACTGCAATTTAATCATTGATGAATCGTTACATATTGCTAAGTGATCACCTGGGAAGAAAAGTTTTCCATTATCTGCGATAGAATACAACTTATCAGGCACACCATCCGCATTTAGGCGAGCTATATTAAGCGAATCTAGATTAAATACCTTATTACTATTATTAAACACCTCTACAAAATCGGAGCCTTCAGTAAATGGATTAAATAAAATCTCATTAAAAATAACATCTAAACTATCGGGCATTACAGGAACTGCCAATCTTAACTTATAGAGATCTAACAGTTTATTCTTTGCCAAGTCTGTTGGTTGATTTTCAAATTTAAGGGAGTAGATCTCGTTCGAGACTAGTTTTTGTTCTATATGGATATCTAATCTATCCATAAATACTGAATCTAAACTTGTGGAATATGACTCAATATTTGCGACTTTAATTTCTGATATCGCTTCTAGTTCCATTGCCTCCGAAAAAGTGATACTAAAAAGCGTATCATTATGCCAAGCTATATTTTTAACTGATGGATAAATATGATCAGGGTTACTATCAAACATAGAGTTTTGCGCCGCTGGAGTTCCACCATTCAAGGCCGTTGAATAGCACCAATTATCGCCATAATTCTGGTAATTATTTACATCAACCCTTTCAACGGACCAACCGCCATCATTTTTGAAAGTATCCTCTTTTTTCGCAAAAGGGTATCTTATGGCATCCACTACTAAACCTTCCCTATGTTTAAGAACAATTTCACCACTAGTATTATTAAGACTAGGCATACTACTAACTCCTATAATATTATCTGATGTTACATAAGCACCTTCATTATCCACTAACAGTAAATATTGATTTGGAAGGATAATAAAATCCGACAGAATATTTTCCTTATCATTGATATATAAAGTCCATCCTTTTAAGTTTATTTCTTTATCTGTGTTATTAAAAAGTTCAATATACTCTTCCTCTGCCAGCCCCATACTAGGGCTTGGGTCAATCATTATCTCGTTAAACACAACATCATATCGCTTGGGCTGATAATAGTTGAACTGAATAGTTGATGGTAGTATTACATCCCCATTGGTACTATATATCTTGTCAATTGAGAAATCATAATTAAAATCTGATGTGAATTGATTCGCACTGTTCAAAAGCAGACTTGTATCTGAACTGAATTCAGCTGTAAACTGCAAGTCATTAGAAATAATTTGTGGGATAGAATCAAGCTCACAGCTTTGTGAAAAATATATAAGTAGTGCTTTGGAATTTAATACCTCGGTACCAGATACCGCAATTCTGTTATATGAATAGGCCAAATATTCCTCATTCATTGTATTGCCAAACAGGTCTTGTATCCCTTTTATAGTGATACTTCTATCTTTAGTGTCAGGCAGATAATCATTTAATTTAAGGGTCAAAATGTTAGAATCAATTGTATAAGATTCTACTTCAATTTGATGTGGTAATACAAATAAGTCAGATAACTCACTTGGCAATATAATACTTTCATTAAAAATGATTTGAATAGTAGTTCCATTTATTACGGTATGAGATTTGATATACGGTTTTTCATCATCTACAAAAGCATCCCCTTCCACTTCGATACCCTCAAACCACATTTTTGCACTGCGGGTAGAAGTATATTTACAGTACAAACCAAAATAGGAACTACGTTTAATTTCATCATCAAATACTTGTAAAGCATCTATTTTTATACCATTAACATTTCCACTTAAATTCCAATTACCAATAGCATCGCGCTCAACAGTTATTGATATATCATTCGTGTTTTCTGCAATTATTTTATCCAATCCATCAATAATTTTAGTATTTACACCATTCACTAATTTCCAAAGTGATATTTCATCTTCTGTATTACCAATCATTACATAGTACGCTTCAGTATTCTCAGAAATATATTGAGTACTACTCACCAAATAAACTTTCATATAATTTGATGCCGATGGATTAAAATCCATACTAACACCAAATTGCCATTTGGCATTATTAATTGCTTCTCCTAATCTAGATATATAAGCATCTGAGGTAGCTTCTGGAGCATCTAATTGAAGTTTTCCTGTTGTATATATTTTAAACTTTTCAAGATCGCCAGTCCAATTTGTTTGTGTTGATAAATCAGGGTAGTTCCATGCTTCTAAAAATTGGGCATTAAGTATATACGGGAAAAATAAAAGCGTGAAAAAAAGAAGCTTCATAGGTTTAGGTTTAAGGTAAAATAGTTATTTTTGCATGATAAATATCATCATCATCACCAACATAAAATGAGTTTATTCCCATTTTATAATCACAACAAAAATCAATTAATAATTTAAAATAGTTGATATTGATTAATAATCAAAAGATTATACTTAATAATTCAACTTAAAAAAGATGTAGTCAGAAAATGAAAGTAGCAGTAGTTGGTGCGAGTGGCGCAGTAGGACAAGAATTTTTGAAGGTGTTGGAAGAGCGTAATTTTCCGTTAGACGAACTGGTTCTTTTTGGATCAGCACGAAGTGCAGGAAACGTTTATACATTTAAGGGCAAACAAATTACTGTGAAAGAATTACAGCACAATGATGATTTTAAAGACATTGATATTGCTTTAACTTCAGCAGGAGGTGGTATTTCAAAGGATTATGCAGATACCATTACAAAGCACGGAGCAGTTATGATTGATAACTCAAGTGCATTTAGAATGGACGCTGATGTGCCATTGGTTGTACCTGAAGTAAATGCTGAAGATTGCAAGGATCGTCCGCGTAATATTATTGCAAACCCCAATTGTACAACTATCCAAATGGTGGTTGCTCTAAAAGCATTAGAGAACTTATCTCATATCAAACGAGTTCATATTTCATCATACCAGTCGGCTAGTGGTGCAGGTGCATCAGGGATGGAAGAATTATTGCAGCAAGTAAAAGATTTTGCAGCTGGTAATGATTTAACTATTGACAAATTTGCCCACCAGTTGCTATTCAATGTAATTCCTCATGTGGATGTATTTACCGATAATGGATATACAAAAGAGGAAATGAAAATGTATAATGAAACGAAAAAAATTATGCATTCGGATATTGAAGTAAGTGCTACAACAGTTCGTGTACCAGTAATGCGCGCGCATTCTGAAGCTATTTGGGCCGAAACAGAAGCGCCTGTTACTCCTGAAGCTTTTAAAGCTGAATGTGAAAAAACAGAAGGTATCACTGTTATGGATAAACCAGAGGAAAACGAATATCCATTACCGCTTCATTTAGCAGGAAGTGATGATGTTTTTGTGGGTCGTATCCGTAAAGATATCTCAAACCCGAATGGTATTGCATTTTGGTGTGTAGCTGATCAAATTAAAAAAGGGGCTGCATTAAATGCTGTTCAAATTGCGGAATATATGATTAAAGAAGGTTTAGTAAAGTAAACCTATCTCAGAATAATAAAATAAGAAAGGCTCACAATTATGTGAGCCTTTCTTATTTTATACCCTTTATGTAAGGACTGAAATATTACTTAACTGTATAGCCTTTAGCTTCCATACTTGCTGAAAATGCCATTTTAAAATCATCTAACATTTTAGTTTTCTGAGCAGCTACTTCCTGTTCATTATGCTGCTTTTCAACATGATCGCCATACTTCCTGGCTCTTCTACCAGCTAAACCTCCTGCAACGGCTCCTATAGCAGCTCCTTTACCAGCATCACCTGCAATTGCGCCGATTGCCGCTCCTGCTGCGGCTCCTTTTGCACCACCTACTACTGCAGACCCATCCAATGAAGTATCGGCTTCCTTAGCATGTATTTGAGGCGGATTAATTGGATCATAGCCAGTTTGCTCCATAGCCCACTTATAACTCGACATTTCATCGGCATCTTGCATTTCTTGTGTTTGCCCTTCTCCAGGAAAAACAAATAATCCTAATCCCTTTGCAATAGAAGTAGTAGTGGCAACTGGTGCTGGCTGTGCAGCTGGCTGACCTGGTGTACTTGCAGCAACTGGCGCAGCTGACGTATCTTGTTGAGCACTTAGTTCTGTTATTGCAAATAACACAAAAGTTAAAGCAATAAATATGGTTCTAATATTGTATTTCATTATATGTTATCATTTAAGTTTTCGATTATACTTTTAACTAAAAAACAAATAGTTTGTTCACTAATTAAAAAGATACGAGTAGCTCATTCAACCTACATTACTGCAGTTTCTTTATTGGAAGCGGCTCCATAATTTTTTCTACTGCCGTCTGAATCTTTTCAGTTGCATTTTTTCCAACAGAGTTGCTATTCACTTCTCTTTCTCCATAAGAGTACCATATCATATCGCCAAGTTCAGCGTCAATCATTTCCACTACTATAAAACCATGCGTTGTGGTTTCTACTGATGCGGATTTTGACCCCATTGCATTCATACCTCTATATGCACCTCTACCATAACCACTGCCAGTCATTGATCCACTTACATACACATCTTTTTCTAACTCAACTTTTGTAAAATAATGCAATTCTACATCCGGATTTTCTGATACGAACTTAAGGCCTCTACCCTCTAATTCTTTGATAATAGCTTTCTCAATACGATCTTTATTTAGATCATTTGTTTGTTGGCTACTTTTTTCATCATTGTATGCCAAGGAAAACGATTTAACTTTGTTAAAATCATAAGTATCGTTAACATCTGATACAACTTTTGTGCTAGTACATGAGGTAAGCATTACTATCATGACCTGCAAACTGAATAATAAAATTTTAGTATTCATATTTCCTCGTTTTAATTTACATTACAAATATATGGGGTTTCACCTCCTTGAGGTTTATGGAGATTGTTCATATATTTATGAAATCATGTCATTATATAATTTCACTGAATAAATATGAACTTCCATTTTAATGAGGAGAATAGCTTAAGTCATTTTTTAGACAAAATGTGCGATAGTACGGATGAGTTCGCACATAACATTAAATCCCGATATGGCACTGGCCAAATATTAACCTATCATTTGCATGTTGATTTACACCTATATATTTTTGATTTCATTCTAAACCAACCCTTACTTATTCAATGGGGATTTAATGATACAGAGCCTACTGAATATTTCCTTTTTCATAATATATCTGAACGCATTGCAAACCAAACTAATTCCGATGATAACACTTTAGAACATGGCGCTGTAATATTTACAAGAAATAATTACCGACGGAAACTCTGGTTACCCAATATACAATGCAATCTATTATTTGTACATTTCAGCAAATCATGGTTCGAAAAGATTAACAAGGCGATATCGTTTCCTACCCAAATATTAGAGAACCTTAAGTATACCAACAATCTATATCTGAATATATCCACAACTTCAACTTCTAGTTTGGTAACTACTCTAATTAGAAATCATTTAGATAGTAAGGATGAAATTTTACTGCCTTACCTGGAAATTAAAAGCATCGAACTAATTTATCTCCTGTTTACTGACGTGCTTAGAAATATTAATACCCAAAAAGTAAAATCATCAATTCATCCGAATGATTTAGCCAAGCTAAATAACTTTATGGGAAATATTTATGGCAACATAGGTAACATTCCTAATATCGAGGAAGCGTCTAAAATACTCGGAATGAGCATGAGCAAGTTCCAACGTATTTTTAAGACTATAATGGGAGATTCCTATTATAACAATATTCTGAGAATTAAAATGGATGCAGGAATGGAGTTTTTACTTAAAGGAAGTCCCGTGTCGGAGGTAGCCTTTAAATTGGGATATTCTTCCATAGGAAACTTTACCAACGTATTTAAAAAGACCTTTAATATATTACCTAGTGAGGTGTTGAAAAGTGATGCTTACTAAAACGCAAAAAATATCTCACCCCTATAACTTTAGGGATGAGACAAATATTCTAGTCTTCTATTAAATCCAATGGATTTATATTAGGATACAAGAAGTCGTTAAATGGAAAACGAGCCGTGTGTATTTTGCGTACCTCATTGTAGGCAATTTCTTTAAAGGCATCCAAGTTATCCTTATTCTTTGCCGATATAAATACAGTATCAACACCTTTAGCCATCCAAGTTTTCTTTAAATCATCTAATGATAAATTGTCTTGCGTAACTGGCGTTAAATCGTCCTCTTCTTTCTTTGTATAGGAGTAGGCATCAATTTTATTAAATACCATAATCATCTTCTTCTCCGTTTTATCTAACTCACGAAGGGTCTGATTTACAATTTCAATTTGATTTTCAAAACCAGAATGCGATACATCAACAACATGAATTAAGATATCGGCTTCACGCACCTCATCCAATGTCGATTTAAAGGAATCAACCAAATGGTGGGGTAACTTACGTATAAAACCAACTGTATCAGCTACTAAAAATGGTAAATTACCAATCACCACTTTCCTAACAGTAGTATCTAGTGTGGCAAATAACTTATTTTCGGCCAGTACATCAGACTTACTCAGCGTATTCATTAAAGTACTTTTTCCCACATTGGTATACCCTACCAGAGCAACCCTAACCAACTTTCCTCTATTTTTACGTTGTGTTGATTTTTGCTTATCAATTTTTACAAGGTCTTGCTTCAGCTTAGCTAATTTATCACGAATAATACGTCTATCTGTTTCAATCTCCTTTTCACCAGGACCACGCATTCCAATACCTCCACGTTGGCGCTCTAGGTGAGTCCACATACGCGTTAATCGAGGCAATAAATATTGATATTGTGCCAACTCAACTTGCGTTTTTGCGGCTGCTGTTTTTGCATTCTTCGCGAATATGTCGAGAATAAGATTTGTTCTATCTAATATTCTCACCTTAAGTTCACGTTCTAAGTTACGGAGTTGCGATGGTGTTAATTCATCATCAAAAATTACCGATGCTACCTCGTGCACTTTTACTCCTTCAAGTATTTCATCCAACTTACCACTTCCCACAAAATATTTATTGTCGGGCATGGTTAGGTTCTGAGTATATCTTTTCACAGGTATTCCACCTGCGGTTTCAGCTAAAAATGCCAATTCATCCAAATACTCTTCTAACTGAGTACTTGTTATATCAGGGGTTTTGATCCCTACTAAAATTACTTTTTCTCTTTCCTGAGATGTAGATATGTGTTTTCCCATTTAATCTCTTTAAATCACAGCAAAGATAGTGTTTTTAAAATACTAAAAATCTATTGTTTATACCTTTCCGGTTTACTTTAATATAAATGCATAAAAAAAGAGGTCATCCTAGGATGACCTCTTTTAAATATTGTGAATCTTATTACTATTGTAACACGAAGTTAATAGGCACAGTATAAGATACTTTTACAGCTTTACCACGTTGCTTACCTGGTTTCCATTTCGGCATTGACTGAACTACGCGAATAGCTTCTTTGTCAAGGTTTGGATCAACACCACGGGCAACTTTTACTTGCTCAACTGCTCCTTTAGTACTTACAACAAATTGTACATAAACACGACCTTGAATACCGTTTTCTTGTGCAATTACTGGGTACTTAACCGATTGAGCAATATATTTTCTTAATTCTAAGTCTCCACCTGGGAATTCAGGCATCTCTTCCACGATAAAGAATACTGGAGCATCTTCTGTCTCCTCTTCTTCTAGGTCCATGTCAAACTCAATCTCCATGTCCTCATCCACCTCAGAATCTTCAATATCAAGCTCTTCATCAAGCTCAACATCATCATCCACAATGTTTAATACATCAGTAACTTTTGGTGGTGGTGGTGGTGGTGGTGGTTTAACTTCTTCCTGTCTAGTGATAGGAACAATCTCTTCCTCAGCCTCTACATCTTCCATCATTGCAAATTGACTCGCATCTACATCTGTAGTAGACCACTCAAACGCAATAAGAATAAGGGCTAAAACGACTACCAAACCGACCTGCATGAAAACTGATTTCTTGTTTTCAAGATCCGCTTTTGGCGACTTTTTTACTTCCATAATTAATTTTGTTTTTTGATGCCTATAAATAAGCTATAACAGCTCATTTAGTAAATTTTATTTTACCCTAAAAAAATTTCAGGTCATAAAAATAGAACTTTCTATTTAAAAAAGTACAATAGACACCTAATTTTTTCCAAATCAAGGATTCAGAATTTAATAATACACTATTTTACGACTCAAACATCAGGTAAACAAGGCTATATTGAATTCCTTAAAAAATGTTAAGCTATCTTAATGAGAAGTTTATTGGAACAGTATAAGACACATTTACTTTTTTATCTCGCTGTTCTCCTGGTTCCCACCTTGGCATTGATTGAACTACCCTAAGCGCCTCAGTATCTAAAGAGGGGTGAATTCCTCTTAATAGGGTAACATCTTTAACTTCTCCGGTTTTACTTACTACAAAAGAAACGTATACTTTTCCTTGTATCCGATTATCAATAGCTGTACTCGGATATTGAACGGCATCTCCTAAATACTGTCGTAATGCACTGTTACCACCCGGGAAACTTGGCATTTTCTCTACTATAATAAAAATACTGTCATCGCGAGTTTCTTCAATTATTGGTATGTCAAACACAATATCCTCGTTAGACTCTGTAGTAAATTCTAAATTATCATCCTCAATAATGGTATTATCATCAACTAAGTTTATGATATCAATAATTGTTTTGGGAGGCGGCGGTGGCGGAGTTGCATCATTAGGATATGTAATTGGGATGATAACATCAGCTATTTCATCACCATTCACTTCAAATTCATCTGGAACATTCACACTATACGACGACCATTCAAAGGCCACCAATACTAATGCTAATACAAGAACAAATCCTATTTGAAGAAACATTGATTTACGTTTTTCCAAATCTGCGTGGGGTGCTTTTTTTACTTCCATAACTAAATTTTTTAGGTCTTTTAAGAAAGACGATTAATAAAATTTAATTGCCATTGAAGTACAATTGCATTAGGGATAGACGTTTCTATGGTATTAATACAATCTGGTCTCTAGAGATATTAATTAATAGCAACACAATAAATATAGTTAACAAAAAGTTAAGTTTCACTTAAAAAAAGTTAAGTAAAATATACAAATGCAAAACACTCCTTTTAAGTAAGAGAGTGCTTTTTTATAAAACTCAGTAATACAATTCCATAAAGCAATTGTACTTTTGGGCATATATTTTTAGAATAAGCTCAATGAAAGAATTCAATAAGAGATTCACTAAGTTTTATAAGAAATGCCATAAATGGCCGGGCTTAATCATCTCGTTCCTGTTACTGTATTATAGCATTACGGGTATATTCATGAATCATCGAGATGTATTCTCATCAATAGATGTGAACAGAAATTTGTTACCAAAAAGTTTTAATTACACCAATTGGAACAATGCAGCATTAAAAGGCAACCTCATTATTAATGCCGATAGTATTTTGGTGTACGGCAATATAGGCGTATGGCTTACCGATTCAACCCTTATTAATTATCGCAATTTTAACTCAGGCTTTCCTAAAGGGATAGATAACAAAAAGATCTTTGATATACATTACACCAGTACCAATCAACTATATGCCGCTACCCTGTTTGGACTATATACATACAATAAGCAAAAGCAGGCATGGCACAAACTGAATACTGAAGACCGCAACGCGCGATTTGTTGCCATTGAAAGCATAGGCGATACCATATTTGCTTTAACCCGATCTCATCTCTATAAGGGAGCAGATAAAGGCATCTACACAGAACTAAACAAACAACAATTACACGAACTGCCTAACTACAAAAACGAAGTCAGCCTATTCAAAACTACGTGGCAAATTCACTCTGGCGAAATATTGGGACTACCCGGCAAACTATTTGTAGATTTATTAGGCCTCATCACATTAGTTTTATCCCTTACGGGCATTGTATACTTTTTATTTCCTAACTGGATTAAGAAAAGGAAGCGTAATAAAAAATCTGTGACTACACTGGTTAAAACCAATCGATGGTCGTTAAAGTGGCACAATTATTTAGGTAGGTGGACTTATATTGCATTATTGATACTGTTTATTACCGGCATGTTTTTACGTCCGCCATTATTAATAAGTATTGTAAGTAGCAAAACAAAACCCATTAGGTATTCCCACCTCGATCAGCCCAACCCTTGGCACGATAAGCTTAGAGACTTTTGTTATGATACGCAAGAAGGTATATTTATACTATCAACATCCGAAGGCACCCATTATATGTTTGCCAACGAGTGGCTACCACGTCCTTTTGAAGTGCAGCCACCAGTTAGCGTTATGGGCATCAATACACTTGAACCGTTTGGAAATGGGGCTTATTTAATCGCATCGTTCAGTGGTTTATATTTATGGCATCCCTCCCATCCTGATATTTATAACTATACAAAATCGGAACTATATAAAGGTAAGAGTTCGGGTCGTCCTGTGGGCGATCATAAAATAACAGGAGTAATTACCAATACTGATGGCTCGCAGTACATGATCGACTACGATAAAGGCGCCCTACCCTTGCATCATAACAAGGCCTTTCCTCCAATGCCCGATAAGATATTAAAAGCTTCACCAATATCGCTATGGAACTTATCGCTCGAAATACACACCGGCAGAATATTCCAAGATGTATTGGGTATGTTTTATATTTTAATTGTACCGCTATCGGGTTTAATTAGTGCTTTGGTCGTATTGAGTGGTTATCTTTTGTGGCGAAAACGATTTAGAAAAAAGAACAACAATACACGTAAATAATTATTTAAAAGTCATTCTTTTTTAAGACTAAGCTTTCTAAATTTGCTGCAAATTAAAATTAATAACATCAGATATGTACGGAGATTTTAAAGATTACCTATCAACCGAAATCGATAATATCAAAGAATCAGGTTTGTATAAAAACGAACGCATCATCACCACTGCACAAGGCGCTGCCATTAAAGTAAGCACTGGCGAAGAGGTTCTTAACTTTTGTGCCAATAACTACCTAGGTTTATCCTCGCATCCTCGCATTGTAAGTGCAGCCCAAAAAGCAATGGATACACACGGATACGGTATGTCGTCGGTTCGTTTTATTTGTGGTACTCAAGATATCCACAAACAGCTCGAAGCTAAAATTGCCGATTTCTTTGGTATGGAAGACACCATTCTTTATGCTGCTGCATTCGATGCTAACGGTGGAGTATTTGAACCTTTATTTACTGCCGAAGATGCCATTATTTCTGATGAATTAAACCACGCTTCAATTATCGATGGCGTTCGTTTATGTAAGGCTGCGCGTTACAGATACAAGCACGCTAATATGGATGATTTGGAGCAACAATTAATAAAAGCACAAGATCAGCGTTACCGTATTATTGTTACCGATGGCGTATTCTCAATGGACGGCGATATTGCCAAGTTAGATATTATCTGCGATTTGGCCGATAAGTACAACTGTTTGGTAATGGTCGACGATAGTCATGGTTCTGGTTTTATTGGTAAAACTGGCCGCGGAACACACGAGTACCACAATGTTATGGATCGCGTTGATATCATCACAAGCACATTAGGTAAGGCACTTGGTGGCGCTTTAGGCGGATTCACAACCGGTAAAAAAGAAATTATCGATATGCTTCGTCAACGTTCTCGCCCTTATTTATTCTCAAACTCATTGGCCCCTGCCATTGTAGGCGCAGCCAACGAAGTATTTACCATGTTAAGCGAATCAACCGAGCTTCGCGATCAGGTAATTAACAATGCATCGTACTTTAAAAACAAAATTGTTGAAGCCGGTTTCGATATTAAGCCAACCAACTCAGCCATTGTTGCCCTAATGCTTTACGATGCAAAACTATCGCAAGAGTTTGCCGCTAAGTTGTTAGACGAAGGTATTTATGTAATCGGTTTCTTTTATCCGGTGGTACCTAAAGATCAAGCCCGCATCCGAATTCAAATTTCGGCAGCACACACGCAAGCCCACCTCGATAAAGCCATTGCCGCTTTCATTAAAATAGGTAAAGAGCTAAAAGTAATTAAATAGTTAGGTAGTTTTTTGTTAGTAGCCAGAAGCCGCTTCTCACTAACTACAAAACAGCTATAAAATATATTTCATAGATGAAACCAAAAGCTATCTCACTCCGAGGTAGCTTTTTTCTTTTTGGGGCTTCCCCCTCCAACAATAACTATTCAAATAATACCACTATAAAATCGGGGTCGGGTTTTCCGCTATATCTTTACTCGCCATAAGGGGCTCGCAAAGGATGCCGCTTCAACCCCTAAGCCACGTGCTCAGTTCCTTCTTCTGAACACATCTACTTAGATAGACAAACTCTACAAATATAAAAACTCCCAAGCACAACAAGAGTCCTGCAACACATTTATGACATAAAAAATACAGCTATTTTAGCATAAACAATATTAAGGCACAAAGTATGGTATCACATAAACATATCCTTCTTATTATTTGCTGCTATTGGGCATTAATGCAGCAAGCGGTATCGCAAAAACAGATCGATTTTGAACTCGGAGTTACCCGAATGAACCTCGATTTTAAAAAGAAAGCTGATGATCGTAAGCAGATTCTCCGTTTAATTAAAGAGTCCGGAGCTAAGTATGTGAGACTTAGTGGACCTAAAAATAGCCAAGCCATTCCACAGGTTATTGATGATATAAAATATGCCAATTGTCTCGGATTGCAAGTATATATAGCTTTGTATAAAGCCAAAGAGCTATTCCCCCCTAACGAGCGGAAAGTTCCATTTTTAAACACCAAGGCGAGTTATCGTTTCTCGAGCATTGATTTAGAGAGCTATACCCTATTTCTAAAAAATATTTTAGCCGAAGTAAAAGCACAGGATGCTAAATTATTAGGCATAGAAGTTTTTAACGAACCTAATTTCGGCTTTAATGGCGATATTATAATTAATAAAAACAAGCAACCTGGTATTATTATCAATGAGCACACCCAATCAGAGGATGTAGTGTTTATGCAAGGCTTAAATAAAATTGAAGAAGGTTTTAATAAATACGGACAGTTATTAAAAATTACTAAGGAGCAAATTAACGCAACTTTTAAAGGACAAGAAGCTCCAAAGGTTATTACTGCTTCTTTATCATTAGATAATCAATTAAGCAACTGGGAATTTGGCAGACGAAAACGTGTAAATGTGGTTGATCCAGGATACTTCTTACGCTTTCTCGCAGGTAAAACCAACAAAAATGAGACCGACTACTTACAATATGCCGACAAAATAGGCACACACTATTATCCTAAACTTGTAAACGATCAATCTGAAGCCAATGAAATACCCCATCGCATCCTCTCTAAGATAACTGAGAACACAAACAAACCTATATTGATTAGTGAATTTGGTATAAGCCGAAAACGTGTAAACAACGAAAACGATCGCTATCAACATTTCAAGATAGCAATTGATGCATTGCAAAATAGCGCATTATTAAAAAACGAAGTAGTTTACATATTTTCATTTGATATTAACGATACACATAAAATTTTTGATGAAGGCAGCCTATTACCTTGTGCCGATATTTATAATTACTATAATTAGAGCTTCCCCTGCTCTACACATTTATCAAAATAATAGCACACTAGCTTTGTGTAATACTAATTAACTTAAATTATTCTCGAACACTCTCCTTCCAGTCATGTAAAAAACTACTCGGAGACAGAAATAAACGACTCTTTACTCAGCGCAACGCATCTTTAGCGATAATAATTTAGTCGCAGGTGAAAATTCTTTGTCCGAATAACATAATTATCAATCGTGGCATTTGCGCAATGCATCTTTTATTAAAACATTTTATTCGGGCAGGTAAAAAAAGCGTTCGGAGACCAAAACAATCGACTCTTTACCCAGCGCAACGCATCTTTAGTGATAATAATTTACTCGTAGCATTTGTGTATTGCTTCTGATGAATTGTTGGCTTTATCGAAAGTATTGCACACAGTAAAGGTTGGAATTATGGGTCTGAGATATTTACCTACACTCATCATGGCGAGGAGTGCGGCCATCTTAAGGCACCTTGCTTTGCTGCTTACCTTGAGATTGCTTTGTTCCGCGCGATGAGGCAAAATTGTAAAGCATTACTACTTCGGATTATTGAAACGAAGGAAAAGAATTCGCACACGAGCCAAAGGTATGGTTCCGTCGGCCTGGATTGAAGCGGCAGCCGCATTGCTTTGGGGCTTTGTGCAGCTTGGCTGGCGGATGCGACCGCAGGAAGCACACGCACGGCTTAGCTAAACATAGCCCAAAAGTAATGTGCTATAGCGGAAAGCAAGATTGAGCCGCCTAAGTATAAAAAAAGGGACTACAAATAAATGCAGTCCCTCATATAATGGATTGAATATATTACTCAAACATGTTTTTCATGCGACTAAAGAAACCTTTCTCTTGCGAGCTTGGTTTTGGCGCAAAACTATCAGACTCGCCCATTTTTTCCATGGCCTTTTTCTCGTCTTTGCTTAGTGCCTTTGGTATCCAAACATTGATTTGTACCAATAAGTCACCGCGGCCGTATCCATTCACTTCTGGTAAACCTTTTCCGCGTAGGCGTAAAACTTTACCTGGTTGTGTTCCAGCTTCTATTTTCACTTTTACTTTACCCTCTAAGGTAGGAATCTCAACTGGAGCTCCTAAAGTAGCTTCGGGAATGCTTACAAAGGCATTGTATAGTAAATCTCTTCCGTCGCGAACTAAATCTTCGTGCTCTTCCTCGTGAATTAACACCAACATATCGCCATTAACACCGCCTCTGCGGGCTGCATTACCACGACCTGAAACTGAAAGTTGCATACCTTCTTCAACTCCTGCTGGAATGTTGATGGTAATTACTTCGTCCTCCTTCTCAATACCTTCTCCATGACAATGCTTACACTTATTGGTGATTATTTTTCCTTCACCGTTACAAGTAGGACATTGTGATGCAGTTTGCATTTGACCCAAAATGGTGTTTGAAATACGGGTTACCTGGCCTGATCCGTTACAAGTGGTACAAGTGCTATGCGAAGCACCGCCCTCTGCACCCGAACCGCTACAGTGCGAACAAGAAACGTATTTTTTAACCTTGATTTTTTTCTCAACGCCGTTTAAAATCTCGTTTAGCGTAAGGCTTACTTTAACTCTAAGGTTTGATCCTTTATTAACGCGCTGACGGCTTCCGCCACCACCAAAGCCACCAAAACCGCCGAAGCCACCGCCTCCGCCGCCAAAGATATCGCCAAAGTGAGAGAAGATATCGTCCATAGACATACCTCCGCCACCAAAACCACCACCTGCTGCGCCACCAACACCTGCGTGTCCGTATTGATCGTAACGTGCTTTTTTGTTATCGTCGCTAAGTACCTCGTAAGCCTCAGCTGCTTCTTTAAATTTTTCTTCAGCCGAAGAATCTCCTGGATTTTTATCCGGGTGAAACTGCATGGCTTTTTTACGGTAAGCTTTTTTAATTTCTGCAGCCGTTGCTCCTTTGGATACTTCTAGTACCTCGTAATAATCTCTTTTTGACATAACAAATTATAATTATTCGCCTACAACAACTTTGGCAAAACGCATTACCTTATCATTCAGCATATATCCTTTTTCAACACAATCAATTACTTTTCCTTTTAAGTCCTCCGTTGGAGCAGGAATGTTTGTAATAGCCTCGTGTAAATCTGTATCAAACTCTTTTTCTTTGGCTTCAATTTCAGTAACGCCGTTTTGCTTTAAATACTCTTGAAGTTTATTATAGATTAATCCTATACCTTCTTTTACTGCTTCTAAATCACTAGCTTCAGTTAAGTGAGCTAAGGCTCTATCAAAATCATCAACAACAGGTAACATTCCTTTTAAAAGTCCTTCACCAGCACTTTTTTGAAGTTCCATGCGCTCCTTTAAAGTTCTTTTGCGATAGTTATCGTACTCAGCTGATAAACGAAGGTATTTGTCGTTAATTTCGCTAACCTTTAAACCTAGTTCTTCAATCTTTTTTTCTTCTTCAGAACGTTCATCCACTTCCTGCTCTTCTGCAGCAGTTTCGTTTGTAGCTTCCTCGGTAGATTGTGTTTCTTCAGTACCTACAACCTTTTCTTCAACAACCTCTTCCTTTTCGCCTTTTTTTGAACTCTTCTTAGTCATTATATTATTGTTTTTTAATTTCTTAAGCAATCAGCATAGCTGATAACAATTATTTTGCCAATGTTATATTATTGGTCATTCTGACATATAATTGAATAATTATAGATTAAAGTGACAGTTTGATAAACCAAAAATGGCAGTCCACCATAGTGAACTGCCATTATATAGTATTATGTAACTGATTTACTTAGCTTCTGCTTTAAGCGCATCTTCTAAACGATCACCTCTTAATCTTTTTGCAACAATGATACCCTCTCCATTAATTAAGAAATTATCTGGAATACCTCTGATTGCATAAATTTCAGCTGCTCTTGATTTCCAACCCATAAGATCACTAACGTGATTTTCCCAAATCAAATTGTCATCTTTAATGGCTTTCTTCCAGCGGTCTTTATCCTTATCCAAGGAAACACCATAAATAGTAAATCCATTGCCTGTTTTAAACTCCTCGTCTTTAAACTTTTTATAGGCTTTAACCACGTTTGGGTTCTCTGCTCTACATGGTCCGCACCATGAAGCCCAAAAATCGATTAGAACCATCTGTCCCTTAAGGTCAGATAATGCAATTACATCGCCATCAGGTGATAAAAACTTCAACTCAGGAGCTTTGTTACCTACCTCTAGGCCAATCTTTACTTTTTGTGCGCTTACCGCAGCGATGGCTGCAAAAAATACAGCTACCAATAATGTATACTTCCTCATCATATTTTCCTTTATTAACAACTGCTATTACTAAATAATGCAGTTTACTTTAAATTAAATAACGTACGTTGCACAACAATGTTGCGTTACGTTTGAGGCGATAAATATAATAGGATTTTATTAATTTGAGTATGCGTAGAGATACTCTAAGGCAGAATGTACTTCTGAAATTGAAGTGCTTTTGGAGATAAGGCGGCCCTCACCGTCAATTAAAATGTTAGTTGGTGCATGAACACTGTATGCAGAAGCAATATCTGATTCATCGCCCTTAAAATCGCAAATATGCAAGGCTTTTACGTAACCATCTTCTTTAATGGCCTTTTGTAATGGAGAATTAAATTGATCTAAAGAAATAGATACGATTACAAATCCTTCTCCTCGATAAAATTTACTGTTTGCAAATTTGCTTTGCATAAGCATTTTCTCATGATTATCAATTCGTGATAAACCATCGTAAGATGCCCAAAAATCCAACAGAACCATCTTTCCTTTTAATGATTCCAAGTTAAACTCTTCACCATTTAATAAAGATGTTTCAATATTAGGAACTTTATTTCCGATCTCAACACCAACAACAGGCTCAGGTGAGCGATTGTTAAAGGAGAAGAAAGTTAGTCCTACTAATAAAACTGATGCTAAAAATTTTAGCCTAACCATACAAATCGTATTCGTTAATAATCGTCGTAAAGTTTACACTTTTAACAACATGAACTCTTCAAATTTAGACCAACCCAACTATTAAAGTGATGAATTGGATATTAAACACAACAAATGTTTGTCGCTGAACATAAAAATGAATTTGCAAACCTAGATAATATTAGCTATATAAAGAGCCAATATATGTTAAATATTGAAAATGCAAACCCAAATTCAGATAACTAATTGGTTTTAAAACAAAAAGCCTGATGAAAAGTTTCATCAGGCTTTATATAAATTTAAAAATTTCCTTATTTTTTATAATTGTCTACACCTTTTTGCAGCCACTCTGAATAGGCTTTGATGTTAGGCTCATAGGCCTTTGGAGCATTCAATTCATTCTCCTCATTATCTACTAAAACATAATAGGGTTGACTATTAATTTTATATCGAGAAATTTGAAAATCACTCCATTTATTACCTACAGTTCTAATCTTTTTTCCGGTAGTTTCAGAAACATATTGCTCGTCTTCTGCTAACTTTTTTCTATAATCAACATAGAGAGCTACAACTACATACTCGTTACGCATGAGTGAATTTACCTCTGGATCACTCCATACATTAATCTCCATTTGACGGCAATTAACACATGCCTTACCCGTAAAATCGATAAACAAAGGCTTATTAACCGCTTTTGCATAAGCAAGCGCATCGTCATAATCATGAAAAACAGATAAACCTTGTGGCCCTACCTCCATCTTTTGTTCTAACATAGCAATATCTTTATTCGATGATTGCTGCATTACATAGCTTGATGAGTGTAGTGACTTATAACCAACCCCTTGCGGTGATTCTGAATACTCCAATGGAGGAGGAAATGCACTAATTAGCTTAAGTGGAGCTCCCCATAAACCTGGTATCATGTAAATTGTAAATGACAATACTAACAAACCTAATAGCAAGCGTGGTACCGACAAGAACTCCAATGGAGAATCGTGTGGTAAGCGCAACTTACCCAATAGGTAAAAACCAAGGGCTCCGAATATAGCAATCCAAATTGCAATATAAACTTCGCGCTCTAGGAGGTGTAAATCAAGTACTAAATCAGCATTTGAAAGGAATTTAAATGCCAAAGCTAACTCTAAGAAACCAAGTACAACTTTTACTGAATTTAACCATCCGCCTGACTTTGGTAATGAGTTTAAGTAACCCGGAAACATTGCAAATAACGAGAATGGTAAGGCCAAAGCTAAACTAAAGCCAAACATTCCTACTAATGGAGCCATACCCCCTTCTGAAGCAGCTGTTACTAATAAAGAACCAACAATTGGCCCAGTACATGAGAACGACACTAAAGCCAAAGTTAATGCCATAAAGAAAGAACCTATTAAGCCACCCTTGTCTGCTCCAGCATCAGCTTTATTAACCCACGATGTCGGTAATACTATTTCGAAAGCTCCTAAAAAGGAGATGGCAAATACCACCAATAGTATAAAAAAGAATAAGTTGAACCAATGGTTAGTTGACAAGGCATTTAAGGCGTCAGCACCAAATAATAGTACTACTAACCAACCTAAAACAACATATATTAGTATAATAAATATACCATATTGAATTGCATTTTTAATTCCAACCAACTTATTGGTACTCTGCTTTGTAAAAAAGCTAACCGTCATTGGTATCATTGGGAAAACGCAAGGCGTTAAAAGTGCTGCTAATCCGCCAATAAAAGCCAACGCGAAAATACTCCAATAGCTCTTATTCTCACCCGAAGCTGCATCTGTGGTTTTACTTTCCTTAACCACTACAGGCTTTTCTTTTAAACTAAAATTAAAATCTATCTGATCAGGTGGTAAACAGCGTTCATCATCACAAGCCATAAACTCAACATAACCCTCAATAGATTCTGTTCCGGGCTTAACGGTAACCACCTGCTTTATAGTCGCCTCATTTGACCAATAAGCCAATTCCATTTGAAATGAAGAATCAAAGTGCTTACCGGGTACCGGTACTTCAACAATATCTTCAGTCGATTCAAAAATTGATGCATCGCTAAAGTTAACGCTTGTTGCAATAGGGCCGCCTTCTGGCAAATGAACAGAATACAAATGCCAGTTTTGCTCAATAGTGGCACTAAAAGTTAGTTCATAAGTATTCTCACTCAATTTCTCTTTGCTAACAGTCCATTTCACAGGCTGCTCTATTTGTGAAAATAGAACCGTGAACGGCATTAGTAAGAGCATCAGTAATGCTAGTTTTGTTTTCATTATTGTGTGACTTTTATTTTAGACGTTCTATTAATATTCGTTTTGTGCATGTATGTAATAATCTAGATACATCCTCAATTATTATACCATGCTGCAAAGATGAAAGATTTACTATTCAAAAGACATGATATTTTTCAAAAAAGTGATAAAACATTGCGCGCCATCGATTTTATATCAACATTATTCCACTTTGACATTTTATAACATTAAAACTTGCCCTTATGACAATCAGAATCGTATATTGTTTTAAAGAAGAGCTCCGTTATGAACGATTTAACAAAAAAACCAAGTCTTAAATACTATCCTCCGCTAGAAGAAAAAATCAATGTTGCTACACATGGATTTGGGATAGTAATAGGAGTTATTGGTTTTATTCTGATGCTTATAAAGTCTATCCCAAAACAAGATGGCTTACAACTAGTATCGGTAATTATCTATGGACTTAGCATTGTAACCTTATATACAGCCTCAACATTATTTCATAGCGCTAAGGAACCAAAGCTTAGAATACGTTTAAACATATTCGACCATAGTGCTATTTACGCACTTATTGCAGGCACATATACTCCTTATACACTAATTACACTTCATGGACAAATTGGATGGTTGGTTTTCGGGATTATTTGGCTTGTGGCCTTAGTTGGCATTATACTAAAGTTTTTTTACACGGGCCGGTTTAGAATACTATCTACAGCAATGTATGTAGTAATGGGTTGGATGGTTATGTTTGCCATTAAACCGCTTTATGAGAGTTTAAATTACAATGGATTTATACTTTTAGTTACTGGAGGTATTGCCTATACTGTTGGTGCTGTTTTATATGCAGTAAAAAACATCCCTTACAATCATGCTATCTTTCACTTTTTTGTTTTAATTGGTAGTATACTTCACTTTTTATCGGTATACCTTTATGTATTATAAAAAGTCCCACGCAAACTAAAGCGTAGGACTATTGCTAACAAAAAATCTGATTGGGTATATTATTCTGTTTCTGGCGAAAGGTATTTATATACAAACCCTGCTATTAAGGCTCCTATAATCGGTGCTACCCAGAACAACCAAACCTGTCCTAAATAATCTCCTCCAGCAAAAATAGCCTGACTAGTGCTACGCGCAGGATTAACCGATGTATTAGAAACCGGTATACTTATTAAGTGAATTAAGGTTAAACCTAAACCAATTGCGATACCCGCAAAACCTTTCGGTGCCTTTGAATGGGTTGCTCCTAAAATGATTAACAAAAACATAAAAGTCATAACAATTTCGCAAATCAATACAGCTGTCATACTATAACCGTCTGGAGATAGCGAACCGAATCCGTTTGATGCAAATCCACCAATTTCAAAACCTGGCTTACCACTGGCAATTGCATATAATATTGACGCGCCAAACAAACCACCTAATACTTGCGAAATAATGTACGGAAAAATCTCCTTTGATTCTAGTCGTCCACCGGCCCATAAACCAACAGTAACTGCAGGATTTAAATGGCATCCTGAAATATGGCCAATTGCGTAAGCCATTGTTAATACGGTTAATCCAAATGCAATGGACACACCAACAAATCCAATTCCTAAACTAGGGTAACCAGCTGCTAAAACAGCACTTCCACAACCTCCAAGAACAAGCCATGAGGTTCCGAAAAATTCTGCAACATACTTTTTCATATTTACTATATTTGATTAGAATTTAAGTAATACTACGTTAAATATAGAACGATAATTTGAATATATCCAATTTATAGTGTGCTATAAAACAACAAATTAATCAAATCAACATTGATAAAACTTTGATTCTAAATAGCTCTTCTTTATATTTATTTATTCCCTTTATTTAATAACTGAGATTGGTGAATGTGAATCTCAAAAACCTAATGATTTTGAAAAAAACTATCCTAACTCTCTGCATTCTTATTTATAGCACTGTGTCTCTTTTGGCCCAAATCATGTACCAAAATGTGAGCAATAAAAATCTTTCGCTAGGATCATATGGAAGAATTGGCGCAGATTGGTCATTTAACGAAGGAAGTGCTATTGGCCGCCGACTTAACCTAAATAACATGGGTAGTATTGGCGGGAGACTCGAAGAACAAGATTATTTAGAATTAGTACCTGCCATACATTTTTTACCATTTAAAGAAGGAGATTCAACCATTATCAACATTCAGTTTCGATTTGCAGCTTACTCAAAAAGTCTCACTTTAATGGGGAATTCATCAACTAGCAGTCCCGAAGGCCTTACCTTTGCCATTCCTGAAATGTATGCTGAGGCACGAAATATTGCCAACTCTGGTGTTAATGCATGGGTAGGGTCGCGACTATACAGAGGAGCTGATGTGCATGTTATTGACCATTTCTATTTTAACGATCATTCGGGACAGGGATTCGGTGTAGAATATAAGAATACCCGTTTTTGTACTTTATTTATTGCAACAACAGATACTACAGCTACTGTTCCACCGTACTTTTATATTAATATTGAATCCGGAACAGCCACGTTGGCTTTAAGGCAACGAGTGGTAAACATATTAGAACATGATATTCTCCTTTCAAAGAAAAATACACTTACCCTACTTGGAGAATATCATCATATGGGAAAAGCAGAAGGAGATCCTGATGAAGAATTATTGGATAGTGAGCTACAGCATGACTACCCTGCTGACTATGGTTTTGTGCTTGGTGCCCGGTTGGTTACTGAATTAAAAGGCTACGCGCCTGGCGGTTTTAATAAGTTAGCCATTAGGTATGGCGGACGAATAGCCAATGGTGGGGATGGTGGAATGGCAAGAACATGGTTAACTTTTGGTGCACCTAATCTTGAGAAACAGGATTTTGCCAAAGCATACTCCATTTCTTTGGTGGATGAAGTACTTCTGAACATCAATAAAAATCATAGTTTAAGTGCATACGTAGTATATACACAGAGTAAAGGGGGTGCCAAAACAAAAGGGCTCGCAGAAACCTATCACGAACAAGAAGTATATAATTATAAGCAAGATTTTACCATAGGTTTTAGAGAAACTTATTACATAAGCGATATTTTCCATTTACTCAGCGAAATGCATTATTCTCAACGCCAAGATGGTGAAGATCCAACATACTCAATGTTTAAGATATCATTAGCTCCAACACTTGCACCTACAGGCGAAAGGAGCTATTGGGCAAGACCTCACCTTCGTTTAATTACTTCCGTTGCTTTTTATAACGAGGCTACAAAAAACAACCTATACTCTCCGCACCTTCAATTTGTAGGACCCAAAAGTGTTGGTTTATATTTTGGTGTTAAAGCAGAATGGTTCCTTTGGAACTAAAAATGGCCTGCCTAAATGAAAAGGCAAGCCATTGTTGATATTTTAATTTATATACCTTAATCCTTATAATTTCTTAAACCAAGTGTTATACCTACCTCAGCATAAGCACCTCGTATTGAACCGTTATAATCATCACTATTAAGTGGTAATGTGTAATAGTAGCGTCCTTGCAAGCCTAATATAACTTTACCAAAAGGTATTGAATAATTTAAACCTCCGGCCATACCATACAAAATATCCTTATCCAATACAAACTCCTCGGGTTTAGACAAGTAAGCTGTAATAAAAGGACCTGCATTAAAGGCTAATGTAGTTTTTCCAATATTAAATGCTACATGGGTTAATAATGGTATCTGTATAGAACTAGCTGACGAAGATAGAGTATCTGAACTGAATGTTTCATTATTATAATTAGCCTCAACCAAAATACCTAAATTCTTCTGCTCCATATGTATAAATTGTAGACCAAAAGTAGTCCCAATAAACGGATGACTTAAACCATAACCACTCTCTGGCAAGTTGAATTGATGGTCTTTTATATAAACTCCTCCTTTAACAGCTATCTCGCTATAGCGTTTAAATTCCTCTTTTTGAGCGCTAAGCATTCCTGAAAACAAGAATAGAAGTACCAAAGATATTGAAGTAGTTTTGCACATATATGGCTAAATAGTTGATTTACAAAGTTGCTTATTGCGTAATAATGCCTTTATGATAGCCTCTAGTTTTTAACTAAAGTGCCAATTTTCTCTCCCTTAATAACTTTAACAAGGTTTCCTGGAGTATCCATATCGAAAACTACAATTGGTAAATCGTTTTCTTTACACATCGTTGTGGCTGTTAAATCCATCACCTTTAATCCCTTATTATAAATCTCATCAAAAGTAATCTCATCAAATTTTGTAGCGCTTGGGTCCTTTTCTGGATCGGCAGTATAAATACCATCCACGCGTGTACCCTTTAGCATCACATCTGCCTTTATCTCAATTCCTCTTAATGAAGAACCTGTATCTGTAGTAAAATAAGGATTTCCTGTACCTGCTGATAAAATAACCACTTCACCCGACTCCAAACATTCAATCGCCTTAGGTTGAGAATAAAACTCTCCAACAGGCTCCATTCTGATAGCCGTTAAAACGCGTGCTTTTACACTATTATTATTTAAAGCCGACTTTAATGCCAAACTATTAATTACGGTTGCCAACATGCCCATCTGGTCGCCTTGATATCTATCAAAACCCTTAGCAGCACCACTTAAACCTCTGAAAATATTACCTCCACCGATAACAATTCCAACTTGAACACCCAATTCAGCAATTTCTTTAATCTGAGTTGCATACTCATCTAATCTATTCTGATCAATGCCATAATTTTGGTCGCCCATTAACGATTCTCCGCTCAGTTTAAGTAATACTCTTTTGTACATGATATCTATATTCTAGCAATTATTTATTTCAGCACAAATCTAATCAAAAAGAACAGAATCCCTGTAATTCAATATTGTAAATATTGAACTCAACAATTATCAATAAATATTTAAATAAATCAAAAAGAGAATGAACATTCACTTTTATTTGTGGTTTATAGTCTGAGAATTCGTTTATCGCAAATTTGATAAACGATTATCACTCAAAATAGAAGTACGATAAATTAAACAATATGGCTAAACTGCAGAAAAGTATTGAAAAAAGAAACGCCTTATTAAGAGCGACACTCTGCTTGGTGAATAGCGGAGGTATACAAGAGGCCTCTGTTGCCAAGGTAGCTAAAATGGCACAGGTCTCTCCTGCTACAATCTATCTGTATTTTGAGAATAAACAAGATATGGTTAACCAGCTATACTTATCTGTAAAAGAACACTATGCTACTGTTGCTTTTAAAAACTATATCGCTGACAAGCCAGTTAAAAAAAGCTATGAGCAGATATGGTTAAACATGATTCAGTTTAAAAAAGACAACCCTGAAGAATCCTCCTTTCTATCTCAATGCGATAATACACCTATTATTGAAGAAGAAACGAGGCAAAAAGGTTTGAGCTTTCTGCAACCATTATTCGATTTGTGGGAGAAAGGAAAAAATGAGGGAATTATCAAAGATGTTTCGCCATATATTATTTATGCTTTTACCATATATCCTCAATCTTTCTTAACAAATATTGAGCAACGATCATTGTGTAAAATAAATAAGGTAGAACTAACACAAGCTTTTCAGGCTGCGTGGGACAGTATTAAAGTTTAAAACGATGAAAAAGAAAACGGCAATAATAATAGGGGCAAGTGGCTTAACAGGAGGACTTTTACTGCAAAAGCTAATTGAAGACGATCAATATGAATCCATAAAACTATTTTCGAGGAGATCTATAAATCATTCATCCACAAAAGTTAAAGAATTTATTGGAGAGATTATTAATCTTGATCAATACGAGAGTGACTTTAAGGGAGATGTTGTTTTCTGCTGTATTGGAACCACCAAAGCAAAAACAAAAGACCAAAGTATTTACAAAGCTATTGATTATGGTATCCCGGCTAAGGCTGCATTATTATCTAAAAAGAATCATATAAAAACCTTTATGGTAGTTTCTGCTCTTGGTGCTGATTCAAATAGCAGTGTATTTTACAATAGAACAAAAGGCGAGATGGAAGCCGTCGTTTCTTCAGCCGGAATCACTAACACTTATATTCTCAGACCATCTTTAATTGTTGGTAAACGCTCTGAATTTAGGTTAGGAGAAAGATTTGCGTCGGTTGTTATGCGTATTATGGCTCCTTTAATGATTGGAAAATTAAAAAAATATAGATCAATAAATGCCGAAGATATTGCAAACTGTATGTATAAACTCAGCAATTCTCAAGGAGATCATACAATAATTGAATCGGATGAAATAAAATTTATTGCAAATCACTAAACCTAATTAGATATTTTGTGTTTGGTTAAAAAAAGAATGAACATTCAGTAAATAATAAAAATAAGATATAATGGAATTATTAGATAAATTAAAGTGGCGTTATGCAACAAAGGCCATGAATGGCGAAAAAGTAGAACAAGAGAAAATTGATAATATTATTGAAGCAGTTTCCTTATCGGCAACCTCAAGCGGTTTACAGCCATTTGAATTGTTAGTTATTACTAACGATGAAATAAAAAAGCAAATAAGAGCTATTGCCTGGGATCAGTCAGTTATAACAGATTGTTCACACCTATTAGTGTTTGCTGCTTGGGATACTTATACGCCAGAGCGCATCAACAAAATGTTTGACCTAACAAACGATGTACGTGGTTTTAAAAATCAAGGTTGGGAAGACTATCGTCAGATGTTATTGGGTACTTACCCACAACGCGATGAAGAAACCAACTTTAATCATGCTGCTAAACAAACTTATATTGCATTTGCTAACGCGATAAATGCTGCTGCTTTCCAAGGAGTAGATTCTACACCTGTTGAAGGTTTTGATCCGGATGCATTAGATAAAATTTTAGGCTTGCGCGAAAAAGGCTTACGAAGCACTCTGCTATTACCAATTGGCTATAGAGATGCTGAGAATGATTGGCTAGCTAACCTAGTTAAAGTTCGAAAAAGTAAAAAGGATTTGGTTACTGTGATTGAATAATCCTAAATACGATAATTATTAAAGCATTCTATTTACAGGATGCTTTTTTTACGCGCCTATTAAAAGAATAACATAATAGCTGATAGCCCAATTACCACAATCACAAATCTGCGATAAGCCTTTTCTGGTATTATTTTTACTAAACGTTTGCCCAAAAATGCACCAGCCAATAAGGCCGGTAGCAATACAAAATTAAGCTGTATAGTTTGCCATGTAATAGAATGCCAGTAAAAAGCATGGATTGGTACTTTTAAAGTATTTAATAACAAGTAGAAAGCGGCACCTGTAGCGATAAACGTTTCTTTAGGTAAACGCATCGTCATTAAATACAAATTAAAGATTGGGCCAGCTGCATTTCCTATCATAGTGGCAAAACCACCCGATAATCCTAAGGAAGTAGAAAACCACTTTTTCTCAGTAAATCCACCTTCTTCTTTTTTAATATCCTTATAAATAATGATGGCCAAACAGACCAATATAGCTATGGCAATAGTAAAGCGAAATTGATCATCAGAAACATATTTACCCGTAAAGGTTGCGACAGTAATGCCGATTAATGCCCATGGCAGAAGTTTAGATATATAACTCCATTCCATCTTTTTACGGTAAACTATTAGAGCAAAAAGATCGCCAAAAATCAGGAAGGGTAACAAAATACCTGCCGATGCCATCCCCCCATATAAGTGGGCTAGAATAGGAATATTAATCATAGCAAAACCTTTTAAGCCGCTTTTACTAATACCGCTAACAAAAGCACAAAAAAGAGTGATACCCCAAGTAAGCCAATCTGATTGTAATGGATTGATAATGTCTGCCATGAGTGCAAAGGAACGGAATATTTTATGATAACTAGCAAGAGTTAATGTTATTATTAATTAAAATACCCTTACATAAACCTTAAGCTACCAATTTCTTTTTTAGTCAATTTTTATATATTTGCAGCCATAATTGTTTGGCCCCATAGTTCAAGGGATAGAACAAGTGTTTCCTAAACACTAGATACAGGTTCGAGTCCTGTTGGGGCTACTTTTTACCCAAAAGGAAGAATACAAAACCCTGTGAATCGTATGATTTACAGGGTTTTGTGTTTTTTAGCAATTCAATATAAACCAATATATATTGAATTCAATCGGGAGTAATTCGGGAATCATTTTTTATCATTACATTTGATTCCCGAATGGAAGCCTTAACAACACAAATACAATGTGTTACAGAGGTCAAAATCCGAAATGAGGCCGTTTTTTTTGATTGATATTGATTGAATTTTAATGCTAAAAGGTGAGTAAAAACACACCGAATTGAAGCAATTATTCACAATCAAAAACAAATAGCATGACACCAACAACAACATTTAGCGTTATTTTTACTCCACGAGTAATTAAAGGAAATAAACAGAAAGTGACCATCTGCTGCAGGATTACAGTAGATGGAGTACGTACTGAATTCTCCGTAGTAAAGAATATACCTATAGGCGCATGGATGCCATCCAAAGAAAGGCTCAATTCAAGCTATCCCGACTTCAGAAAATCGAACCTCTATATCGAACAAGTTCGAGCACGAATCACCGAGATACATCGTGAATTAGTATTGTCTAAAAAGATATCCTCTCCACAAATCATCAAGAACATATTCCAAGGGAAATCTAACGATCGCAAGACCTTGAGCTACCTCATCGATTATCATAATCAGACACAAGCCGACATACTTAGCGAAGCCACCTTTAAGCAATATAAAACCCTGAGGCGCTACCTATACCTATTTATGGAGCAATCTAAATCAATAGATGAAATCTACATCGATCAAATCGATTTCAAATTCCTAACCGAGTTTGAGGCCTTTTTAAGAGCCTTCCAACCTGTCGATCACCAACGAAAGATGAGCAACAATACAGTAATGAAACACCTCACAAAACTCAAAAAACTTATTAACCTGGCCCATAAACTCGATTGGATTAAAAAGAACCCATATGATCGTTTCAAAATATCCTATACCAAAGTGAACAGAGGATTCCTAACCGATTTAGAAGTCAAGGTTATTATGACCAAAAAGCTCCGAATGGAGCGCCTACAATTGGTACGCGACCTATTTATTTTTGCCTGTTACACTGGCTTGTCCTATATCGACATGCACCAACTAAAGCCCGATAATATTGTGTTAGGAATTGATGGTGAAAATTGGATAAAAAATGAGAGACAAAAAACACACGAGACCTATAGCATCCCCCTGCTCCCAGAAGCCTTAAGCATCGTTAATAAATATCGAGAGCATCCCAAAGCGGTGCATAGAGGAACAATTTTTCCTTCCATCTCAAATCAAAAAATCAATAGCTATTTAAAGGAAATTGCCGATCGCTGCGACATCCATAAAAACCTCACCTTCCACTTAGCGCGACATACTTTTGCCACTACCATAACCCTAAGTAATGGAGTACCTATTGAAACGGTAAGCAGGATGCTAGGCCACACCAAGCTTTCAACAACACAAATCTACGCACGAGTAGTAGAAAATAAGATTAGTGATGATATGAAAGAACTTAGAAATAGGCTCAATAATAAGTCTGAAGAAAATAATTATCAGAAGGTTAAACACTAGTTAAAGTGTAACGAATCGATACAATATTTATGTGATAATATTAATTTAGTTGTATAACGTTTGTACAAAGCCAAACTCAATATGATTAAATTATTACATCACTTAGAAGAACTAACTTGCTCATCATGTGTAAATAATGCTTGTAATTTTTACTTATTATTGAAGACCAAAGATTACGAAACGCAGTTACACAACTACATTCCCGGTATTTCATTTTGGAAAAAATTGATTCTTGATTACGTATTGCAGAATGACAATACTGGGAATGTAAAGCAGCAAATGAGAGTACTACAACTGAGCATTATTGATACATTAAATAATCTCTTTAACAGCCAAAGCAATTGTAAGTATAAAACACTGTGTGCTGATTTAATAAAGAACCCCCATCTCGAAATATTGATAAAGCTATTTGACTTTATCAAAAGCCGATTTCCAAACTACTTTGATGCAAAATTAAAGTTGCCCAATATTATCGTAGAACGCGAGCTGAGTAAGAGTGTAATTGATAAAAATTGGTTAATCATTAACAACCAGTACTATAACGATTTACAAATTTCATTAAAGCCATTCATTCAACTAAATGATTGTGAGAATAATAAGTTTACTGACAATAGAATAACTTACCTAAATACCTTAGCTACCAAGCTTAAAAAAGTGTTGTATAGATATACTGAGAAGGATCAGCTGTTTAAAGAGTTAATAAAAACCTTTCTGGTTTACAATTACAACTATCCGCCCTGCTATACTTTTATTACAGATAAAATGACAAAGCGTTTGGAGGAAGAAAATTCACTTCAAAGCAAAATCAATAAACTAAAGAAATATGAAACAAGAATCCAACAATTACCGCAGTGTACCACCGAGCAATACTCTAATAAATACAAATCTTTAAAATCAAACGTATTAAAATGGGTACAACAAGAATTAAAATACAATGTCTATAAAATGAATATGGTATCTACTCCAATACCCAACAAAGTAGATCACAAACCAATAAAGCACAAAATTAAAACCAACCTTTCTGTTCCACAATTAGCATGTCTGTTGCGACAATTTATCGAAGCCAATGTTATTCAAGGTAAAACCAAGAAGCACACCCTGCAGATGTTTTCACAAATACTTAGCTCAACATCCAGTTCTCAAGTCTCAGAAAAGAGCCTTTATAAGAAGTATTATAATATTGATGATAACTCCGCGCAAGTGGTAAAAGATTTGATACTAAACCTCTACAAATCGTTTAATGCAGATAGTATGAAAAAATAATTACCCCATATAAGTGACTGATAATCATGGGGTGGTTCGGGGGTGGTACCACCCCCTACCACTGTTTTTGTATTGATATTCTATTTTCCTTTGTCACAAATCAATATCAATCAAAAATTATGGCATTAGAAGTAATCACAACAGACGACCTAAGAGAATTCAAAATAGAGCTCTTAGACGAAATTAAAAAACTACTCAAACTGAACGCTAGTGGCACAGAAAAAAAATGGCTCAAATCCTATGAGGTTAAAGAGCTATTAAACATCTCTCCAGGAACACTTCAACACCTACGCGTATCAGGCATTCTTCCTTACACCAAAATTGGTGGTACGATATACTACGATCATAGTGAAATCCAAAAAATATTGGCCGACAATAAATCAGGGAATTACCCAGCGAATAATGAATACTTGCATCTGGATACCTGATACTAAGAAAACATGAACTACATCAAGCATCAAAATCACGTTTTCGCTTTGATGGATGCCAATGCCAAAATAAAACCATTACACATTAGCCTTTACCTGGCTTTGTTTAGAATTTGGAATCGGAACCGATTTGTGAACCCCATAACCATTACCCGTTTAGAGATGATGCAAATGTCTAAAATCGGTTCTCCAAATACCTATTCAAAAATACTTAAAGAGCTCCAGTTGTATGGTTTTATACGCTATCATCCATCCTTCGATGCACGTCTGGGAAGTAAGGTCGACATGTACACTTTTGATACAGGTACCTGTACACTCGCTGTATCAAAAGTGATACCTTTTAATAAACATATAAACAATACACTCTCTATTAAAGAAAATGAAGTTTCTATTTCTGATGGAGCAGAACAAAAAGAAAATACCGATATGAAAAAACAACCATTCACACCACCGCCTTTAGAGCACATCAAAATCTATTTCCAACAAAAAGCACAATCCGATTCCGAAGCCGAACGCTTCTTCAACCATTACGAAAGTAACGGATGGTTAGTAGGAGGCAAATCACCCATGAAAGACTGGAAAGCATCCGCACGCAATTGGATACTCAATATTCAAAAGTTCGCCACCAAAGCCAAGGAAGTAGCCCAACAACGCTTCCTAAACCAAAATAAAAACCCAAACGGCACCCAAAAAGCAAAACTCCGACCCATATCACCACCGCCCTCATCCAACAACTACGATGACCCCCTCTGAAGGAAGAGCTCGTGCACGTGTCCCCACGTGTTAGCAATAGCTGTTCTGAGCCACAATCCCACGCCATTGCGTCATTGCACGCAGCAGCAATCTCAAGGCGCCACGATCAATTAAAGCAGTAAGTCATCTCGATACTTGCGTCTTGATACCTGATACTAAACGACGCTGTAAATCACTTCAGTCTTCAGCCTGAAAACTAAACTACGCACTCTTCCCACCTAGCGTCTAAAAACGTTAAGAAGATTAGTGAATGGAGCGTTAAGAATAAAAAGTTGTTTGAGTAAAACGAGTTCTTTTTATTTAGCACAGTGAAACGAATCTTTAGTTTTTCGATACAGTGGCGGCATTTTTTGTTTACTTTTTTTGCTGTTGACAATTGAAGCGAAGCGTAAATCACGAACACCAATCAAAACAAAATAGCGTGAGCTAAAATGTAAAAGCCTTGCGGCTAGAGCAAACACCAAGTTGTAAATCATCTTGATACTTGTGTCTTGATACCTGATACTAAACGAACCTGCAAATCCCATTTATAACTTATCATTTAACACTTATCACTAAAATGAAATTTTATACCATCCAAAACAACACCATCATCTACGACTTCCAAAAGTCCCTTGCCCACATCACCAATCAAGGCAAGCTCACCTACGGTTCACATTTCCGTTTGCACGATGAAGACATGCACATCATCAAAAAACTATTCGTCTATTTCATTAACGACCATAGTGGCTGCCAACAACACAATATGGATCCCCGCAAGGGAATCCTCCTCATCGGACCAGTAGGCTGTGGCAAAACAGCATTGATGAAACTCATGCAAACTATACTTCAGACACACCAACGCTATGCCCTCAAGGCATGTCGTGATATCACCTTCGAATTTCAAAAAGATGGATTCGAAGCCATTCACCGATACAGCAAAAAAAGCTTCACCAATGTTCCTGGGCGAAGAATCCCCAAAACCATATGCCTTGACGATCTAGGAGCAGAATCCAACATCAAGCACTTCGGTACCGAGTGTAATGTGTTGGCCGAAGTATTACTCAGTCGTTATGATCTCTTCATCAACAATCGCCTCATTACCCACGCCACCACCAATCTCAATGCCCAGGACATCGAAAAACTCTACGGCCAACGCGTCCGAAGCCGCATGCGCGAAATGATGAATGTAATCACCTTTCCGAAGGAAGCACCGGATAAAAGAAAGTAATTTGTTTTCGCATCCCACGCTATTGCGTCATTGTGATGAGGTACTAAGAAGCAATCTCAAAGCGCCATACAAGTTATTTGGAATTAAAACTAAGCAACACATCACTGACAAATGTGCGAAATAATGATTATAATTACTTCTCTAAAAGAACACTGCGAATAAGAGAAAAATAAATTATTATCCATAAGTAATGATTAAAATGTTAACGTACAATGAACTTATAGAATTAAAAAACAAACTCATAAAAAATGAGATTGGAATAGAGGAAGCGAAAAATGAATGTTGGAAAGACTTTAAGAAAGGACAACGTTCGTGGCATACAAAAGATTGGAAAGAAAGAAGAGTAAAGATCATTAAAGAGAAATGTGAAATATGTAGTAGTAAAGATACACTAACTCTGCAACACCTATCTCATCCAAAGAAATTTTCAGAATATTCCCGTGAGTTAACAACAGAGTTTACTAAAAATTATATTGATAATAATTACCAAATTAATAAAGCAGAATTTACGGAACATGTGCTTAAAAACCACGATTATGTGCCGGTCCCAACTTGCCCAAATTGTAAAAATAAAAGACCTAGTAAGAGAGTAACAAAAATCCCGAAATTTAGGTGCACAACTTGTAAACTTGAATTTGAAGAACCAATGTACAAATCAGCGAACGAACTCATTACTATTTTTTTTGAAGATGAATATAGGTACGAGGTTCAAGACAAGTGCTTTATAACAAAAGACAAATGGCGTAATAAACAAAAGCTGGCAAATATTAAATATTGGTTTCAAAGAGAACAATTAAAGAAGATGGAATCTGAAACAATTGAAAAAAAAGCTTTCCTACTTTATTTAGACGACAATATTAAATACCTTTCTTTTGAAGATACAATTACTGCTTGTAAGAAATGTGCCTCTAACTTTGACTTAAATAATATGGAGCTGTGCCCAAAATGTAAGAGTCATTACAAAGGAATTCAATACCCAACTTGTATTCAATGCTTACCAGAAGAAAAACGAAAAGAAGTGCAGGAATATATAGATTTCTGTAAAAAAGAGTGGGAGAAGAACAAAGAACTTGGAATTGACTAAAAACAAGAGTCAATGATTTAAAAAGCTACTGTTAGTTATTTGGTAATAAAACATATCTAACTGGACGCCCAAGCTGCATGACAGCTTTATACAAAACAACCAACCTACAAATCACTTCAGCCTAAAAACTAAACTCAAACCAACCAGTCTTTCTTTAAAATAGTGGTTTAGTGATTGTTTTTTTTAATTTCGTATAGGTTTAAGGAGTCAAACAAATACTAAGCAAAATTGAAATGAAAATCCCTCAAAATATTACAAAGGCTGATCTGATAAAGGCAGCCGATAAAATAATTGAAGAAGGAATTCCCAAAGGAGCCCAATCCACAACTTACGATGTATTCTATAAAAATGAATTACTACCTCCAAAGCTTATAGTTTCCTATGCCAACTATTTCAGAAATAATGAAGAGTTAGAGAGAACCTCTTTTGAGGGCGGACTCAATACACCATGCTTTGGCTTATTAATGGAGAATGACTTTCAGATAATTAAAAAGCCCAGACATCTTGAAAAGGCATATGCAGAGTACATTAATTCAGAAAATAAAAAGAATAGTGGTAAGGCACAGTCTTATATAAGATCACTTGAAATTTTAAACACATATATACCACAAAGTAAAAAACAGAACATTGCTGAATTAGAAAATATTTATACGGTTTATCAAACTTCACACATAGAACTAATAATAGCTTGGGTTAAAGCAAATGCCTCTTCAGAAGACTATGGAGAATTTAATGATTTGTCTACCAAAAGCTATATAGAGAAAGGGTTTTTCTCTGCAGCACTAAATTCTTATAAATCGTTTTTGAGCAATAAAGTTATGCGTCCTATAAATATTGGTGAATTATCTAAAAATGATAGTAATGTAAATTCCGATATCTCTTTTGATATTGATTCGCTAATTAGGGGAATTCAAACATCCGGATTATTAATTAGCAAAACACTACTAACCCGCTTCGTTGCATCCTTACTCACCAAGCCCTTTGTTATACTCTCTGGCCTTTCCGGTTCCGGAAAAACAAAATTAGCACAAGCTTTTACCCAATGGATCTGTCAAGACGAGAGTCAATATTGCATTGTACCCGTTGGTGCCGATTGGACAAACAGAGAGCCCTTGCTCGGTTACCCCAACGCATTAAAAACTGACGAATATGTAAAACCCGATAATGGGGCACTTGATCTTATTATTAGTGCTAATAACAATCCCGATTTACCACATTTCCTTATCCTAGACGAAATGAACCTAAGTCATGTGGAGCGTTACTTTGCCGATTTCTTAAGCCTTATGGAATCCAAAGGTAAACTTTCTCTTTATGCCGAAGGAGCAGAATGCCATGGCGTACCTGCAACCTTGAGTTTGCCCGATAACTTATTCATTATTGGCACCGTTAATATCGACGAAACCACTTATATGTTCAGTCCTAAAGTACTCGATCGTGCAAATGCAATAGAATTTAGGGTAACAAAAACCGAGATGGAGTCGTTCTTTGCCAATCAACAAGATGTTGATATGAGTAAATTACAAACCAAGGGAGCATCCATGGCGAAAAGTTTTCTCTCACTAGCAGCAAACAAGGAATTTACAAAGCAAGATTTAAACGAAACCCATAAAACGCTAATCAACTTTTTTGAACAACTCAAAAAAACAGGTGCAGAATTTGGTTACCGCAGTGCGACAGAAATTGTTCGTCTCATTAATCAATTAACGGTAATTGATCCTAGTTTAAGCAATAATCAAAAGCTTGATATAGCCATTATGCAAAAACTATTACCAAAGCTTCACGGCTCACGCCGTAAGTTATGCCCAGTACTCATTACACTAGCTAGCTTTTGCGTAGACAAAGAAAAATTTCAGAATATTGAAAAGGATATCTTCGCCAAAGACGATTTCGATTTCGAGTCAGATGGAATTAAATACGCCATATCACTCGAGAAAATCACAAGAATGTACAAAGGAGCTATTGAAAATGGATTTGCCAGTTATGCAGAAGCTTAAGCAATGGAAAATAAATCATTTGTAAATATCAACCTCAATCACATAGAAGAGGGGCTTCAACTTTGCATCGACGCAAAATGTGAAAACACATTATTCGAAGATTCAGATGCAGAAGAATACGGAGAGGCACGTTTTCAATTAGTGGAGGGCTTTTCCTACGACTATACTTTTCTACTCAATAATAATTTTGCAAGCGCCTATGCCTTGCAGAAAGAAAGTCATGTAGTTCCGCATAAACGCAACCAATGTACGGGTACTATTTCTCCAAATATATATGTAGGTACATTAGGTCTATATATCAAGAAACTCTCGGAACCCGATTTTACTGAAGAAATATTTGTCGAAGTACAATCTGTCAAAACTGGATACCGTGATGATTATCGTGATATGTTGGAGTTGATTACTGAAAAATGTACCGACTTGCTCATGCAAGCCAACGCTCCCGTTTCTCAGAATTTTGAAACCGACTTTGAAAAGGACAATGAAACCCTATATCAAAAGTTTGCTTTCATAAAATCAATATTAGCAACAGATGAATTTGCAGAATCTGTACATCGCATAGTTTCCTCACCCGTTACACAATGGAAAGAGAAGTCTGAGCAAAAAGACATAAGAAATATCAGGCGATTTAAAAATTCCAATATCAAGGAACTTATTGCAGGGAGCAACAGAACTCCATTATCTAACAAGCATTATCTGCAAACTTATGGCTTAAATAGTTTACCAGGTAAAGTGTCTTCGAATCGAAAAGTAGATACTGTTGATACCGCCGAAAATAGGTTCGTTAAATTTGCGCTTGAAAGCTTCCTAAAGTTTGCCTCAGACATTAATAAGTCTGCAAAATATGGTTCACGCTTATGGAAAGAATCAGATCAGCTTGAAAAAGAGCTAGAATCATTTTTACACCATACCATATTTAAAGAGGTTTCACGTCCAAATACCTTAAAATTAAACAGTCCTGTTCTACAACGTAAAGAAGGCTATCGCGAAGTACTGCGAGTTTGGTTAATGTTCGACCTAGCGGCTAAATTGGTTTGGGAAGGAGGAGACGATATTTACAAAGGAGGGAAGAAAGATATTGCTACCCTTTATGAGTATTGGCTTTTCTTTAAGTTGCTCGATCTATTTGAGTCGGCTTTCGAAATTACACCCAAAGATATTTCTGAACTGATAAAGGAAACCTCCGATGGTTTGAGTTTGCAACTAAAACAGGGTGCACATACTGCATTACGGGGAGTTTATAATACTGGCACACGTAAATTAAATATCCGTTTTAATTATAACAGATCCTTCAGGGGGCAAAATAATTACCCACAATCAGGCAGTTGGACAACAACAATGCGCCCTGATTATACCTTATCGTTTTGGCCATTCGGTATTTCCGAAAGTGAAGCCGAAACACAAGAGCTCATTGTACATATTCATTTCGATGCCAAGTATAAAATTGCCAACCTAACGGATATGCTCAATAAGTCCTCAGAAGACGATCTTACCACAGAAAAAGAAAATAACCGCAAAGGTATTTATAAAAATGCCGACCTATTAAAGATGCATGCCTACAAAGATGCAATCAGAAGAACAGGTGGGGCATATGTTCTTTATCCAGGTGAGACCTCAATTAACAAAAAAGGCTTTCACGAAATTATACCCGGACTAGGAGCCTTTCCTGTTCGTCCTTCTAAAACAGACGACGGCATTAGTGAACTAAAGAATTTTATTCTAGAAGTAATCAATCACTTTATCAATAGAGCATCTCAACGCGAGAAGATAGCCTATCGTACATTTGATGTTTATAAAGATAAACCAAAATCAAGTGATGAGGTAAACGATCTTTTACCCGAAGTGTACGGTAACAATCGCAATCTAATTCCGGATGATATTCAGGTTTTAGTAGGATTTTATAATACAAAAGAACAATACGATTGGATAAAAAAAGGTCAGTATAATTTTAGAATGGGATCAGGTAATGGCTCACTGATATTAGATACCGAAACAGTATCTGCAAGATACCTACTATTACATACCCATAAAGATAAAACAAGCAACGACATTTGGAAAATCACCAGCAAGGGACCCAGAGTATTCACACGAAGAAATCTTGAAAAGTTAGGATACCCAAAAGCAAAAGACCCAAAAGACCCAAAAGAATACGAAAAAAGTTACTTGGTAATAAACATTGAAAAAGTGGACGAACCAGAACTTACTGCACACCATTGGATATTTAGCAAACTCAATAACTATCAATCAAAAAATGCTGCAGCAAAACCATTCACAGCAACACTATCAGAACTAATGCAAGTAAAGAAAAAACCATAATGTTCATTATCCTATAAAACAAAAAAAAGCCACTGTCATGAGAACGACAGCAGCTTTTCCAATCTTTAACCTGCCTAACACATGTAACCAATAATATTGTAATCTTAAATTCATCTAATGGTGCTGAACTAAATCAAAAAGTATAGGAGTAAAATACCATTACTAATATATATCTGCATTGTTAATGGCTATTATTTTTTTACTATATTTTTCAGTATCCATATCAAAATAACCCGAAAACCAGATCATCCCTGCTCCTATCATGGCACCCTCAGTTTTACAGTACATATTAATGGTAACTTGCTTTTTAATGTATGCGATAAATTCAGAATAAAATATTTTACCGGCATACCGAAGCATCTCATCTGCAGTCTTTATAGTATGCTCTTTCGTCCCTTCAAGATGCACTGTAATAGGGTATGCTATGTTTTCAGCAATCCAATTATAATCTTCATCCACAATAGCTTTTTTTATGGCAGCGGCAAACTGCTCTACTTCCTCGGTAGTATCATAAAAAGCAGGCGAGTAACGACACTCTTTTGATCCGTAATAATATCCTGTTGAATTCAGTTTAAAGGGAAGTGACTTAGCACTATTGGCATTTATCCATTCACCCTCTATTGATGAGAAACGTTCTGACACAGTCCCAATAAAAAAACCTGTAATCTCTTGATTAATCGATTCTTCAAGAATTAGGTCACCACCATCTAGTTCTCCCCTTAGGTCAATTTTAGTTTCATACTTATTATAGTAGTAACTACCCTTAAGTTTACCCTCATTATCCGGATATAGTGTAAGCGATACTTTTACACCACCAATGCTGCCTTCAAAATCGTACCACCCACTAAGTGGTCTAGAACAAACTGCTTGTATACAAACATGAATTACTATAATAGTAGTTAAAAATCTCATAGTTCATAAGGATTGTTGTTAATACCTTTACTTTATAAGTTTAAGAATATTCGATAATGTTTTTTCAGCTAGCTCACTGCTATTTATAGAATAGATAATATCTGCCATCTTATAGGAAACATTCCGTTCTTCAAAATCCTTTAAAAAACGCGTCTTCCAACCAAACCCTTCTTCTTCAGCAATTCGATATACAGAGCGTTTCTTCCAGTTATCATTTACTATAAGCCGTTCCAAAAGTGAATCTTTATCCACATGCAAATATACAGAGGTGTAGTTTAGCTCTTTTAATTTTTTGCGCACATCTGTATTTATAAATACCTTACCTCCTAAATCCAATAAACTTTTCCCCAGCCTATTTTTTTCCAGTAAGTCGATATTTACACAAGCCTCAAAATCCCTAAATAACTGTTCACCATAGTTTTTAATAAATTCTTCCGAGCCAAGACAAGGGATAAACTGATCCTTACCTAAGTTGCTTTCTTTACAAAACAAACGGGATATAGTCAACTGTGGATTTTGTAGTATATAATCATAGTACTGATCACCAGTGATAATCTTCTTATCCAGTCGCTTAGCCAATAGGTTTGTCAGTGTTGTTTTTCCTGAACCTGGCATACCAACCAGCACTGTCTTATTGTATCTTATCATACTTCTTCTATTCTCATCCAAAACTAATTAAAGCAATTGTATTTTCATAAATCAATAGCGTGCTAAAAGTTTTAGAGTAATGATCTATACGTCTTGTTTAGTCTCGACCTCAGCCAGTGAACCAAAAAAACAGGATTGAAATGACGGTTAAGAATTGTTTTTTGTTTGAGTCCTTTAAGGCACGAAAAAGGGTGAGTTTAAAACATCGGAACAATTTAAAAATTGAGTATTCTTAATTGTTTCATCACCATTATAGTTTTTTGAGTGAATTGGAGTATAGCGGAAATCATTACCACTTCTCAAAAGTTTAGTTTCGTGAACTAAGTGGGTGCAGTCGACGGTCTTTTTGCTTCCTTTTTTGACTGAAGAATTGAAAAATCATGAACACAATATAAAATTGAATTTGTGTGAACTAAAAAAGGAAGAACCTACACGGCTCGAGTGAAAAGTTATTTAGGACAATATTATTCATAAATCAAGAGCATTTCTATTTGCTTAGTTTAACTTAATAAGTATTTTTACAATAGTGTAAATTTCAATTCCTAGTTATGATAGATTTTATTACTGAGAACATTATCATCATTTTTATTATTCTGATTCTCACAGTGTCATTAATTGAGTTTATCCATAAATCAATAGATAAGAAGTCTCAATTCATATCAAAGGCCGATAATAAGAAGAAAAATCTTAAAGTTAAATTTAGGAACATTTTTCATTCAGCTAGCGAAAATATAGATCATTTTGTTCTTCTGCGTAATATTAAACTACGTTTGGTAATCTATTCTGTAACAGCTATACTAATTACCTATCTAGGTTTAAAAGATATTTTAAATTATGAATTAATACTTATTTCTCTATTCACAATAGAGTTAATTCAATATACCATTAAAAGGTCTAAAGGAAAGGTAAATTGGGAAGCAATTATCTCTATTTGCGTAATTCTTTTAATAGGTTCATTGCTTCTGATCTCTATTCGAACAATAAATAGTTGGGAGAACTCTTCAAGTAAAATAGTTGTTGCTGATTCAAATGAGGTAGTTGGCAAGCTAGAAGATACGGATAAGCCACCTGAACCTAACGCAATAGCAATATTTACATTGATAATTACATCTTATGCCATCTTTGTAGCAACCTCAGTATTCTTGCCGCGTTTTACGCTTAAGCAAACGGTTAAAGATGAGGTTAATAAAATGAAAGATCAACTTGATTATGATAAAAATGATATTGATATTGAAATACTAAAAACTGAAGCGCATGACAACAGGATGAATGCCTACTTTTTGCTTAAACATGATGAATTTATATGGGCTTTAGGTTGGGCGACAAAATCTTATAAACAATACCTAAAACTAATTTGTAAAGAAGATTTTACTGCTGATTATACGGATTTAATACAGGGTGAACTTGGTGAAATATTCGATAAAATCCAAGACGAACTTCTTAGCTATTTTTACAAAATTATATCTAAAAAAAATCTAAAACAATTAAGTGGAATTACGGTTAAACAAAAAATAAGTATTTTAAATCAGATTGCCAAAGCTAATGATATATCTAAAGTAGATCTAGAAATAAAATCAGATTTAGCCAATGATTTGGGAAAAATTATTAAGAAAAATAATATCAAATCTGATAAATTAGATGAAGGTAAAATAAGAAGAGCTTTAAAAGATTTTTATGATGTAAGGTGTTTAAATAACGAATCATTATCTAGCCCTAAAATGCATCTATCACGTAAAGAGATTGAAGAAGTTAATATAAAAATACAAAAGCTTATAAAGGTAGTGCTTAGTTGTGTGCCTTACGCTATTACCTTAAACGATATTCGTAAAATAACAAGTTCTAGGAATGAGGATATTGATACATATTTCATGGAACAATTAGGAATAAAAGATGTCAACACTAATTAGCACTAATAATAAATTATCCTTTGCTCACTTTACTTTGGTAAATCGGATACCACAAATTGTAGAGCAGGTAATAAATTATTACGACTTGCCATCTAACTCAGCCCTTGGTCTATTTATAAAAAGCATATCCAATGGGCCAATAGTGCCCATTGAATCTTACAATAGTTGTCCAAATCAAAGGAGTATTTATATTGGAGCTATCAATGAGGAATTAAGTGCTAATAATTACTCCTGGGATAATGCACCCTTTTTATTCCTCGAAAATTATCTATACCATAAATTAGCAGAGTTAGCTTTCAAAGATGAAATAAAAGGTGACTATTTTGCAAATACTAAAAATGCTGCAGTAGATAACTCTATGCCAACTATGCTCGCAACTTATAGCGAGTATAATAACATATGCAAGCTGCCCAAACTTAAATCTTTACCGCTGTTATTACAACTTAACCTTATGGGTAATAAAGCTGATTTAAGTCAAAGTACAGATACCTATTCTCAGAAACAACAGCATCACATACTTATTAATAAATCACAAAATATAGTCGACCAATTACCCAATTTAAAACAAGTGGATATTATCTTGGATAATTCGGGAGAAGAACTCTTTGCCGACCTCTTATTGGCACATTGCTTACTTACTACAGCTAATACTAAAAAGGTAGTTTTGCACTTTAAAACAATGCCATACTTTGTTTCCGATGCACAAATCTCAGATTACGATTATCTCATTAATTCTCTGAAGCGCAATAGTGGCTTAAGCCAATTTGCAAGTGAGATTGAAATGCTTGTGAATAATAATAAATTAATACTTACTAATGATGAATTTTGGTCAAGCGGCCTACTCTTTAGAGAGATGCCAAAAGCTTTAAGCCAGGAATTGAGTAAATCAGATTTATTAGTGTTCAAAGGTGATTTAAACTACCGTAAATTAGTAGATGATAGAATGTGGGATTGCTTAACACCAACTGACGATTTAATAAACTATCTGCCAACTGATGCCTTAATCCTTCGGGTATTAAAATCAGAGGTTATAGTAGGTCTTAAAGAAAAAGATATTCCATCTAAAGAAGATAACCAATGGAAATACAATGGCGAATACTCCATTATTGATTTTGTTAAAGTAAATACTGATAATAACAGCGAATAAAAAAACATCCTCCTACATAAAACAAAAAAAAGCCACTGTCATGAGAACGACAGCAGCTTTTCCAATCTTTAACCAAACCTAACCCTAACAAATATAATTAAAATCTAGATAGTAACATATACAACTAACTAAAAAAAATAAAAAAAGGTCCATCGGTGTTCCTCATCCCTCGTCAGCAAAAGGTCACGCCAGGCTTTCGCAGCATTATTTAAAAAGTCCATACCCTAAGGCACTTAAATAAAGCTGCTCACTAAAGTAGTATATTCACATAAGCAAGCCATAAATCCAACTACTGGCTTCTGCCTTCAAACTAAGCACTAAAAAACTAGCCTGTCATGCCTTTTGCGTTCCCACGGTCTTCCTCACGGGTAGCTAACTCTATCCAGTAGGCACTTGCTTTGTCCGTAAACTCCCAAAACAAAAGCCTCCAGTTTATCGCTACCCCATATAGGCTCGCCTGCTAGTCGCTGCGGGCTTCGTGATACAATAGTTTAAACTACATTCCTGCTATTCCACTGTTCATGCCTCAAGTCGCTTCTAAACGTTCTACTCCATGATAATCATACTTTGCTAACGCAAGCATCATTACCACTACGTTTCACTTATTCTCAGCAGCTTTCAGCATCCCAAAACAAAAGCGTGAAAAAACACCCTTTTTTATATTTTGGGCAGCTCCATTAGCCTCCATTGTATTTCAAACTATTGTACCCCTCGTGTGGCTCGCATTAGTTGTCATGGTTTTTGTGTGGTAATAATAAAATCATAAGCAAGCTGTAAATCCCTAACAGCTAATAACTACTAACCAGCAACTATTCAAACAAAAACACACGCCAACTAACGCGGCAACATATGCCATTTCCCACTCCCTGCGGTCATTCTCAATCTGCCACCCTTGCTCCACTCGCAGCCGGCTCGACGCACAATTCCGCCGCAACCCATTCCGCTGCACTCCATTCATTGCGCTTCCATTCCTTCCGCTAGCTGTAGGCACCTGGCCCTTCGGGTAACTCCGCAAACAAACAGTTGTATTAAACCTAAATCCCCAATAGCTAACAACTAAAACCTAATACCATAGACAAAGCCGCAAATTTCTTCAGCTTTCAAACTAAAAACAACCTACTGACTCTAAATACAGACTAAACCAAAAGCATAAATCCTCTCACAAAATTCTCCCAAGCCGATAAATAGTAAAGGTCAAGCCCTGCGGGTGCAGATACCATTTTATTGAAGCCATCGGCAACTTTTTAAAAGCAAACTGTAAAACCCCTAATAGCCACCATCTATGCACTAACCCCTGTTAGGGCATCAAAAAATAGCACCTCCAACCTTGACTCAATTTATCAACTTGTAAAAAGGGGTTGTTTAAGCCTTTAAGCTCAAAATAATATTTAGATATATAGAAAACAAACTCCCTATATCTTCGAAGAAACACATATTATTTACGATGCTCTCTTCTGGTACAAACAAGATTTTTTTAATTACATGGGATATTTGTATAGTAAATGTCTAAATAACCTACTTTACTTTTTCTAAGACTTATTCTAACTTAGCTTTAAATGACTTAAAAGTAATATATGTATTCTCATATTTGATGGGATACAGAATAGTTAGCTTTTATTAAAAATTAACACCCTAAAACAAATAATTATGACAAAAGAACAGGTAAGAAAGAAATTGCTGAAAGTTTTGGCCGAAAACACAGCTTACACTGAAGAGAAATTGGCAAAATTCATAGACTATTCAGATGATACAGAACTAAATTTATCAGATATTTATTTATCATCTCACTTTAATGTGTTGAGTCAAGAGATATGTATTGAATTTACAACACTGAATCAAAAAGATTTAGAAATAACAATGTTTACAAAAAACAAAACAGTCGAAAAATTAATTAACTATATAACTAAAAAATTAGCCTAACCTATGAAACAAAAAAGATTTATCTTTTTATGGCTGGTTGCTTTATCAAATATTGCAATATATAGTCAATCAACTTTTGTGAATTATAATTACAATTTTACTGAAGGCAAAGGAACTTTAGATATTAATTTGAACAAAACAAAAGGTTCAGATCCCAAAGAAGAATATAAATATTTCTATAACAAGGAAAATTCTCCTTTTTACATAAAACCTAGCTTTGAATCTCATTTTGGTTCAGGAACTAAAACATCAGAAAACAACATACAATTTGAAGCAGAATCATTTATCAAAAAAAAATTAAGCTTTAAGGCTACAGAAATTAAAGGTTTCCAACAAACTATTCAATATAACATAGTTTCGCCTGAATTTTCATCAGACAAAGATTTTGTTATGAGTCAAATATTAGGCAAAATAGGCTTTACTTATTATCAATGGATGCTAGAAAAAGGAAGTATTGGAAATGTTAATTTTATTTTAAGTCTCAACTACAATTATGGAGTGAATATAATTGAAAATAAAAATGAAGAAATCTCTCGAATAGTAATTAGTCCAAGTTTGAATTGGGATTTTGGTTGGACATCTCCAATTAAAAACAAGACAAATCCTGTTTTTTTAAATAAAGGTTTTTATAGATTTTCTTTTGGTGCTAATTATATTCATTATAATTTTCTAGAACAAGATGAAAGAGTTACATCCAATGAATCAATAAATTATATAAAAATTAATTTTAAGTTCTTTTTAATTGAACATTTAGGTTTAAACTTTGAATATAAGAACGGTTCGATGTCTCCTAATTTTGAGGATATTGATGTAACAAGTATAGGACTTGCTTTAAAATTGTAATAACAAAAGCTAACACATACTCATAAATAATTGCCGTTTTGTTGATTATTCAAGGGTTGTAGCTCGCATTAAGTTCGGAGTAACTGGACAGGGAAACAACCCGAAAGCGGCAACTATTCATAGCACTATACGTTGTAGATATTAAACTAAGAATAGCTCAGTACTTTCAATTTATTTACTAATCCTAGTCAAGAGCACTATAGTAGTCTAGTTTTTATTTTCATATTTCACCAACATAACTAATATAAACGGCTTCCCCCTTAAGCAAAGCATCTCTTATAATGGGATAAACACGTAAATAAGCAGCTGTGCTACTTCCAATAAACCCATTCTTTACCTGGTTATTGTTGGCCACATTTCCTAGGAGCAAACAACCTGCTGTATCATCCGCATCATTACCAATATGGATGAGGATATCTGAGAATAACGGCACATTCATTACTTGCAGCATCCCTTTATGAAAAACTGCACCAAAGCGTTTCAAATATTTCCAATGGTGCCCACCAAAACAACGTAATCGGATTGGATACCTGCCTGCAGCAATCCTTGTTTTACCGTATTCCTTTACAGCCTTATACTCATCCTCCAAAGTATAACAAGCAAACAAACCATCAATAAACAAAAGTCCCAATGTACTTCCCCTAGAATCACTATATCGTAAAACCTTTAACTCCATAACACACAATTTTTTCAATCCACTTCTGCCTTCAGCGTATCGCTAGTGCACGTGTCCTCACGTGTTCTTTTAAAGCAGCAAAATCTATTGATACTTGTGCCTTGATACCTGATACTAATTAACCAAGCTGCAAATCCCACGCTATTGCGTCATTGCGCGCGCAGCAAAGCAATCTCAAGGCAAGCCGTAAAGCATCCTAATACCTAAAGCCTAACACCTAAAGCGCAGCGTCCTAGCACCTACTTCTTCATCATCTTACTCACCAATGGTCCCACATTCTTCACGGCACGCTCACCAAATAAAAAGCCCAGAACCAAAAAGTTGATAATCCAAAAAGCTGATTCCAAACGCTCATTTTCGTTCAAGCTCCAACGTCCTGCAAATACCATGTAATCCATAAAAGCCACAAAGTAACCCCACATTGGTCGCTGCGCTCCACGCAAGAAAAGCACTACTTTTCCTAACCAACCCGATTGGCTTAAATCACTCGCAGTACCCTCCAAATCTTTTATTAGTTGGTTAAACTCCTGCTCCGTTTCCAAAGAGAGTTTCAAAGCTTCCATTTCCTGTTTGTGCTGCAGTTCCAAAAGCAACGCTTTCGCCTCTTGCTTTTCAGCACCCGTTGTCACAAACCTATCGATGAGGTCTCCAACGTCCTTCACCAATCCACCGCCCAACAAAGCACTTATCCTCTCAAATAATTTCATAATCAAACCTTAAAAACTCTAAAATCATACCTAAAGACTAGCGTCCTAAGAGCTAGAACAAAAAAAGCCCCAAGCTGCAAATCCACGTTATTGCGTCATTGCGCGCGCAGCAAAGCAATCTCAAGGCGTCATGAACAATTAAAAGCTGTAAATCATCTTGATACTTGTGTCTTGATACCTGATACTAAATAACCAAGCTGTAAATCCCTGCTGCCCTCAGCCTAAACTACTACTCACCACTGACTAAAAACTTCTGACTAAATAAAACAGCCCCCGGACTGAGAATCCAAGGGCTACACCAAACACCATCAGTAGTCATTACCACCGAATCAACCTAAGCAAACAATCAAATTTTTAAACTCCTCTTTTGAGATACCTTTTAACAATGTATTTCAGAAGACACGATACGCCAAAGCTCACCACGGTTCCCAAAACGGTATACACAATAGTTTCCACCATGCCCCCAATCGAAACGCCATGCAACACACTCACAAAAGTGCCTCCTAAAAATCCTGCTTTCCCATTCCGTGAAATTGCCGTATCCTCCATAAAATAAAAAACCTAGCTACTAATAACTAAAACCTAACGCCTATACAGTATCCACCGCCACAATTGTCAAAGCTCTACACTCCTGGTTATTGATGAGGTATAATTCGTCATTCACCTTCTGGTAGTACTCAATACCTAAAACAATAAAAACAGGAAGCGTACTATCAGCAGAAATATTCGCCGATACAGATGAAGTTAAAGCATCCTTCGAAGTAATATCAATAGCATCAGACTGTGCCACATTTACTTCAAATTCTGCACTCTCAAAATCAACAGCCGCAATACCAACAGTCATGCGGGCCACATCAGCACCCTCAATGGCAATAAGCTCTAACTTTGGATTTGTAAACTCAGTATCTACAGTAACAGCCCCAGTAGTTCGGTCAAAATTAACAGATGAACTCGCAGACATAATCTCATCTAGGCTAGCTTGCCCATTAAACTCAAAACCAAGCAACAAACCTAAGTCACCCTTAGCAACTGTTCGTTCTCCTCTACCATTAGTAGTGTCCGATTGAGCTACTTTTAACATCTGAGTAGTTAATCTACTCGCTACTTTTTTATCAGCAGTCATTGCTATTGGAGCCTTAAAAACACCACGCAATAATTTACTGGCTTTACCAGCTCTACCAAACTCAGCCCCATTTTCACGAGTACGCGCAAATGCCGGATCTTTCTTAATTCTGTCACCATCAACACCACCTTTGGTGCGTGCTAAATAATCGCCACCACTCTTGTAAAAAGACAAATCGCCAACGCGTCCTTCCAACTTAATAACTCCCTTTTGCCTTGCCATAATCCCTTTTTTTAATGAATAAGAACTAATGTAATAGCTGTTTTAGAGCATTTCAAATATCCCTGTCCCATATGACCCCCAAAGGAAATTATGTCCGTATTTAGTATACTTTAAGTATATTAGAAGTATGGATAAAGTATAGATAGTGTATAAAAGCAATGATGAAATTATCACGCATATGTATTTACCCTAAAGATGTACAGCGCATAACAGGTAAAAGTGAGAAGACCTCCAGGAGGTTACTTCAGAAAATACGCAAGAGCCTTGGTAAAGAACCTCATCAATACATCACTACAGAGGAGTTTGCCAAGTATACAGGAATAGAAGCTCACTTAATCCAAAACTATCTCTAGGATTAAGAAAAGAAGCCACAACTCCCTATTAATAAACACACCTTTCACCCATACAATTTGTATCATTTTGATCTTTTTATAGTACGTATTTTTAAAATACTAGCAAGCAAAAATGAGAAGCTGCGTCGAATAACTGTCATAATCGATGCAATAATAGCGACGATTAATTTTTATTTGCGATGATTAAGCTTTATATTCGTTGCAAAATATGCATCAAATGAAAGCATTTATACATCAACAAGACAAATGGCCTGAGTTTACTTGGAACAGTAATATATTCTTGAGCCAATTAAGTGAAGCGCGAAATTTACAAGGCCGACTAATTGGAAAAATGGAGACTTTAGGTTTCGATTTAAGAAGTGAAGCTATGCTTGATACGCTGACGCTTGATGTGATAAAATCCTCTGAAATAGAAGGCGAGTTTTTAAATACCGATCAAGTTCGCTCTTCAATTGCACGAAGATTAGGAATTGAAATAGCAGGGTCTGTGTATTCTGATAGAAATGTGGAAGGCGTTGTTGAAATGATGATGGATGCAACGCAGAATTGTTTTGAGCCATTAACCAAAGATAGATTGTTCGATTGGCATGCAGCTTTATTTCCAACGGGAAGAAGTGGAATGTATAAAATTGTTGTAGCAGATTGGAGAAAAGACACAACAGGTCCAATGCAAGTAGTTTCTGGAGCAATGGGAAAAGAAAAGGTGCACTTTCAGGCTCCTGATTCAGAATTATTGGAAAAGGAAATGACAAGATTTCTCGAGTGGTTTAATAATAGTAATGAGCTAGATTTAGTAATTAAAGCAGCAATTGCTCATTTATGGTTTGTAACAATACATCCATTTGATGATGGTAATGGTAGAATAACGAGAGCTTTAACTGATATGCTTTTAGCACAATCAGATAAAACAACTCAAAGATTTTATAGTATGTCAGCACAAATTAGAAATGAGCGAAAACAATACTATGAGCTACTGGAAAAAACACAAAAGGGGAATCTTGATATTACAGATTGGATCACATGGTTTTTGGACTGTTTAATAAATGCACTCAAATCAACAAATGAGGTACTGACCATGGTGTTATTTAAATCTGAATTTTGGCAAAAGCATGCAAAAACAATCATTAACGAAAGACAAAAGAAACTTCTTAATCGAATAATGGATGGTTTCGATGGAAAATTAACTTCTTCAAAATGGGCGAAAATTGCAAAGTGTTCAAAAGATTCTGCGGTAAGAGATATTAATGATTTAATAGATAAAGAAATACTACAAAAAGAAGCTTCAGGAGGAAGAAGTACGAATTATGAATTGATCGGAATGCCAGTTGTCAACTTGCTTAATAAGTAGGCAATTTATCATTTTCATAAGTGCTTTCAGAACTATTACCAGGTAATATTCTAATAACTAAAACCATTTAATTTGATACATTTTAGTATACAAAGCGTATGGTTTTTCGTATCTTTGTAATATTCAAAGCATTATAATTGAACTCAATATTAACCAAATAATTGGTGAGTAATTCGGGAATTATAGAAAAATAATTTTTCTTTATTCATTGATATTCTGCGATTTACATGTGGTGGTTCGAGTCCTGTTGGGGCTACTTTTTACAAATCTTAAAACCACAAACCACTTCAGCCTCAGTGCTAAACCACCAAACTGTTGGTAAACTAGTTTCAAACCACAACACGCTTCATCAATAATATTTATTAAGTTTAATCATAAAAACATCGAATTACTACCTAGAGTAATATATCCATTAAGAAAAAATCTACACAAAAACCTCAGAACACTTCACCTCATACTTGAGTGCTAGATACAAACCACCATCATGACAAACAACAGCACCCCCTTCCAATAATTCTGTTACTTTCGCGGTTCCTAAACACACTATGAAATACAAACATAACTCTTCATAACACAATTCTAAAAGTTATGTTTATGAGAAAGTATATTCTATCCATTGTATTAAGCCTTTACTCCTTTATTCTTTTTGCGCAATATCATCCCTCCTCTAACGGAGAACTAATAGAACACCAATATTACTCACTTTCATATATTGAAGCCCACGAACAAGCCGAATGGGTATATTATACAATCCATGCAGGCAATGAAACACGGACTGATGATTTCAGACCCGACCCAAAAGTATCCACAAAATCAGCTACATTGGCTGACTATAAAAACTCAGGATACGACCGTGGTCATCTATGTCCAGCTGCAACCATGAAGTTAAACCACACTTCTATGAGCGAAACATTCTTCATGTCCAATATAAGCCCTCAAGAACCCAATTTTAATAGGGGTATTTGGAAAAACCTAGAAGTATTAGTAAGAGAGTGGGGATGGAACACTAAAACCCATGTTGTATCAGGGCCAATATTTAAAGACAACAAAGGAAGTATTGGTGCAAATAAAGTAACTGTACCTAGTCACTATTACAAAGTAATATATCAACCATCAACACAAAAAATGATAGGCTTTGTGTTACCTAACCAAAAATCAGACAAAGAACTTACTCAATTCATTATCTCAGTAGACAGCATTGAAACCTTAACTGGTATCAATTTCTTCTCTCAGTTAGATGACACCTTAGAAGTACAACTTGAAAGTCAGTTAGGCAATATCGACGATTGGCAACGTAAATCTAACACAACAGAATCCAAAACAGTAAAGAAAAAAACATCAACCATGCAATGTAAAGGCATTGCCAAGAGCACAGGCAACCGCTGCAAATCTAAAACCAATAATACTAGTGGTTATTGCAGACACCACCTCGGACAATCTTAAGAGGATAGTATCTTTAATACACATACTAAAATTCTTAAAATATATTCGATTGAAAGACAAGATAACTTCAGTTATTCTTCTTAGATAACCTCTCCGAAAGGGATTTGTTTAGTTTAATAGAGTTAATTACCTCAAAAACAGACATGTGCTATTTAACAAATTAATGCCTCATATAAGCATAAAAATCTCGTGTTAACTCACTTGTACCCCATACTCTGAGGGTTCGTAATAAGTCTAAACTCTTTTATTAAAGGATCCAAGTAAAAAAAGCCACTGTCATAAGAACGACAGCGGCTTTTCAATCTTTAACCAAACCTAACCCACACAAATATAGTAAAAAAATCTAGATAGTAACATATATAAGCGAAAAAAATCAGGCCTGCTGATTTAATTATAACGCTGGAACAAACCAAGCTTTAAATCATATTGGAACTTGTGTATTGATACTTTATTTAATAAAATCTCATAATTTGATTACGTACATAATATTAATACTTTTGATGTGGTAATATTTTTTTATACAAATCCCCTAAAACCTAAACATCAAACATTATGAAAATCAACGAAACAAGAAAAGATAGGCGCTTTTTCAATGTGTCACACAAAATTTGCAATTATCCGCGTAAGCATCTATTTTTAAAATTATCGTTATTCGTTTCATTATTATGTGTAAGCAATAGCGCAAATTCGCAGAAACCCGTTCAACTGCACCCACTAATTGGAGATACTATTAGCTATACTGAGAAAGTCGCTTTCTATCTCTTCCCTGAAATAAGTGATTCTTGTTATGTACAAGGAGTTATCTGTTATCAGGATTCAGCTCTTAAGGTGAATATTATTGAAAAATATAAAGGAGCATATGACTTATCAATAGATTCAACCATTCTAAATCAGTATAAGCAAAATATAGAAAAACTGATACTCTATTATTCAAATCTAAATGTATCAGATACCCTTAATCAAAATCAGATATTATTATCCACTACTACTGCTAATCAAAAGGCTCCAGAATATAGGATGACTGAAGAAGAAAGAAAACAACTTGTTAAGGAATCAAAAAGATATTTACGCAAAGAAGATAAAGCAGAAGACCTTGGCATACATGGTGTTGATAGAGAGCTATATATTCAACAGGCGAGTCACTCAAATATATTTAAGGCTAAAATTAAGTTTTAACAAAACTATTGCTAATGAACCTATTTTCACTGATGGGTATAAAATAAGAAAAGCCACTATCGTGAGAACGATAGCAGCTTTTCAATCTTTAACCAAACCTAACCCACCGCAATATACGAATATTTTTTATATCCGCAATCTTTATCCATAACTTATTTTGATAAAAATAGATTTGCCATGGAATTATTGGTAATGATATACAATTAATTTAGGCTGTATTGATCCTGCAAGAGCACTACTTCGAAAACATCTTAACAATCCAAAGCATTAGGTACAAGCCAATTCCTGCTCCGAAAATTAATACCGATAAAATAAATGCAATACGTATGCCTTTAACATTCCAACCCAATTTACCACTTAGCCATTCAGATACACCTAAAATCATAATATTCGAATTACTTAGATTAAACCTAATCCTGCAAATGAATCACTTACACTTGACAATACTCAATATCAGAGACTATTCCTCTAATCCAATTGTTTGCGAGAAAACTACAGTTCCCTTAATATGAATCTCTAATTCTACATTAATATAACTATCCTCAGGACTTGCTTTGCCCATTGCCAGAAATTCAATATCTGTATCTGCGGCACCGCTCACCACAATATCCTTCAATAAATTATGTAATGCATCCACCCCTTCTTTTTGAAGGTAGTCGGGTAGAAATATTTCTTCCTCATCATCTGGAATAACTAATTCATAATTATCTAATAAGTACTTAAGCTGATTGTCTTCTTTAATCGTAAGATCTAATGCTATTGTATCAGCCTCATTCATACCTAGTGTTTTTACGTTAATCCATACACCTTCAATGTAAACATCTTCTATTCCTGCATCTTCAAACTCCAAATCTTGAATACTTTCATTAATAGTACTAGCATAAATTATAGCTTGTTTTTCAAAGTTTCCGTTATCTGCAACTATAATTGTTGCGTCATGCTCAATTGTTGGGTATAGCTTTATCTCCTTTTCATCACAAGCAATTAAAAGGATGGAAATTATAAATAAGTTTACTAACTTTTTCATTGCATTATATTTTACAAATTATTTAACTCAACTAATTATACTTACCCCCGTGAAAATCGGGAGTTATTTTAATTCCTTAGATTTCCTATATCTTTCCCGTTCATTTATTCCAAACCCTATTCCTACGTTAACAGTATTCTGTTTAGCAAAATTATAATCTCCATTAACTTTAAAAGGCCCCATATTTAAGGTTATACCAAGTGTTGCTCTAATGGTATTAGCTGCATCCATATCAAATTCCACCTTATCTCCAGGTTCTGTAGACTCAGAATTCACTTCTGGTTCTATTCCACTATAATCGTATTGAACCTTTACCTTTCCTGTTTCATAAGATAAACCTCCATAAAAAGTAACAAACGAGGTATTGTAACTACACTGCAAACTAATGATATTAGAACTTGCATCAAGATACTCCCCTACTTTAAAATATTGATTGTAATAACCAATTGCTATATCAACAGGAATACTATCGAGATAATTATTAATACTATGCCTAATTCCCCAACCAAATACATCTAACTCACCTGCATCTTCAATATTCATTTTGGTATAACGAATTGTTAAGTCTGTACCATATACCGACCCTATGGTGAGTTGTGGCATCAGTAAGGGCATATGATCTACATCAAATCCTCCTGGGAGAACATAACTTAATCCATTATCCGGGTGTGTCACAGTAGGTCCTTCAGCAGGTCCAAAAACAGTTGGCGCTTCAATCTCACCTGATAGTCCTGAAGATGGATCGTCATATTTGGCCATAAAATACTTTGATTTGGTAGGAATAATTGCTGATTGAGCAACAACTCCTATATACATTTGGAAACCCCATTTCTCAATACTCGAATTATGGTACAGTCCACTATTAAGATTAGCGGAGAAAGCATCAGCAAAGGGCTGCATATATTTTTGCCCATTCTCTGAAGTATACTTTGATATAAAATCTTCAAGATTTTGAGCATGTAAGGTCATAAATGCCCCTAATACAACTGTTAATAGCAATAATTTACATTTATTCATAGTAGTGATTATTAAGTAGTATTAATCCAATTTAGGGATATTTTATTTGTATTTCAAGTCCTAATTGATTGAAGTTAACTTATTGACCAATAACATCTATGAATAATACATTTCGATTACCTATAAAAAACAAAAGCCCTCACATTATAAATGTGAGGGCTTGGATTTGCGTAATATAAATTATATATCGAAATATCTTAATCTATGCTAACTTTACGTTAACCGCATTTAATCCTTTTTTTCCTTCTTTTAATTCAAAAGTAACGTCGTCGTCCTCTTTGATTTCATCGATTAGACCAGTTACGTGAACGAAATACTCGTTGTCTGATTCATTGTCTTTAATAAAACCAAAACCTTTTGATTCATTAAAAAATTTTACTTTTCCTTCTTTCATAATAAATGTAAATAAAAACTAACTATTACAAATGTATGATTAAAAGTTGTATATCAATAAAAAAAAACAAAAAAGTACAAAAAATTTATTATTCACTTTACACACCCTCAATTATCTGATAGTTTGACCATTATAAAACCCTAATAAGACTTAATAATTTTTCGAAATTCGGATAGTAAAGAAATATCCTTTTCAAATGCATTTCCAACAACAATAACATCTGCTCCAGCGTCGCATGCATTTTTTACTTTTTCTGCGGTATTTAAACCCCCTCCTACTATAAGAGGAATGTCAATACTAAGCTTCACTTTTTGTATCAATTCTTGCGGAATCGGCACCTCTGCTCCACTCCCTCCTTCAAGATAAATTAGTTTATGCCCTAACATTTCTCCGGCAATAGCGGTTGCGGCAGCAATATCTGATTTATCAGCAGGTATAGGAGCCGTTTGACTCATGTATTCAACTGAAGTTCTTTTACCGCTTTCAACAAGGATATACCCCGTACTAAGCACTTCTAAATTAGATTCTTTTAGAAAAGGAGCAACTACAACATGGTTGCCTATTAATAAATCTGAGTTACGCCCTGAAATAAGCGATATAAAAAGCAAAGCATCTGCCTCAGGGGTAACCTGTAATAAACTTCCTGGAAAAAGCACTACTGGGATATCAAGGTGTTGCTTAAGAGATTTAATTACCTTATCTGTCTTCACCGAAACTAAACTACCTCCCACCAATATAAGGTCTGGCATAGCCGATTCTATTGCAGTTATTACTTTAATTAGGTTATTCTGAGGATATTTTTCAGGGTCAATGAGCATGGCAAGTAATTTCTTACCTGCTTTCTGCTTATCTTTAATTAACTCAAGTATCATTCTTTTTGTATTGATATGCGTATGGGTAAAGCTAGCTAGAGTTCGCATAATAAACAATGCTAAACCTTATAAGCCAAATAATATTCAGGAGTGATTAAGTAGTGAATATTTATATATTCTGTACTATCATTTACAAAAACAGAAGTATTAACTATACCTTGATTGCTAATTACAAATGGTTTACAAAGTAAGTCTTCATTGAAAATTACACCTTCTGTATCTAATAGCTTATACAAAGCCTCTTTAATACACCATATTAAGGAGTAGTATTTATTGCTATCTGCAACAGGAATAAATAGATCCTCATCTGCTGAAATAAATCGTTGTGCTATTTTCATCACTCTATCAGAAGGGTATTCGATATCTACACCCGGAACACCATTTGTGGTAAAAGCAACAGCAACAAAGCCATTAGTATGACTAATACTTATGGTATAATCACTATTCTCAAGTATTGGCTTACCCGATTCTAAATAGCTTATTTTTGGATATACACCGATAACTTCGCTTATAAGACAACGTGTGCAGAGAAACTCAAGCTTTCGCTTAACAAGCTTAAACGAATTTACTTTTTGCAAATCATCATCTGAAACTTGAAGTTCTGCTAATATTTCATCAACCGTTTCTTCAATCTTCCAAACCTTTACAAAACCGTTATTGTGATTTATAGTATTAATTGGAGGCATGATTATAAAGTCTTTAATCTTCCCACTTTAATGTTTCCATTAAGTGCATTACATCCTCTTTTATAAAATCAACAACTGGAGCCAATGAATCTTTGTTAGGAATAACATCGAAATATAAGGATCCACGTACAAAGTGCTTTACACTATCCGTTAAAAAGAACTGTAAAGATGAAGCTGCATCTCCTTTAATATCATATAAAATACCATAGGTTTTGTTTTCATCTGAAGCAAAAACACGTTCTCCAATGGCATCTGCTTTAATGGAATGTTTATAGGCTAATCCCCTACTATCTTCAAGTATCACAGCAAGATTATCTTCAACGGGCTTGTAACTGAAATGAATTACGCCTTTGTGCTGTGGGTAACGAATATTTAACCAGTATTGCTCTGCATGTGGAGACGGGTCCGCTATTACATTAGCATGTTTTGAAGCTTCAAACGTATAGGGTTTACCATCTTGATATAATGAATACTCGTGTTCAGGAAAAGTGATTCGGAAGTATCCACGTGGTTTTGGGGTTGTTGAATGTGTACAAGCAGTGATTATTATAATTAAAGCTATAATTAAGCCTAGCTGTTTATTTAATTTCCCTTTCATTATATAGCTTTTTAAGGCAATTGTTTAACGAACACGTCCGATTCGTTTTTCCTCAAATTTAATTTGAATAATTCTACGTGAATCAACATCGACAATCGTAAACTCACATTTTTTATATTTGATGATCTCTGTTTTATCAGGTATCTCTCCTTTCAGTTCCAGTAATAATCCCGCCAAGGTTTCTGCTTCTCCTTTTACTTCATCAAAATAATCCTCATCGATATTAGTTACCTTATGAAAATCGTTTAGTAAGGTTTGTCCTTCAAATAGAATGGTTCCATCCGGCAGAATAGTATAAGTAGCTTCCTCATCATCTTGCTCATCAGATATTTCGCCAACAATCTCTTCTAATATATCCTCTAAACTAACAATCCCAGAAGTACCTCCATATTCATCAACCACAATGGCCATATGAATTTTATTAAGTTTGAATTCTTCTAGTAAATCGTTTATTTTTTTTGTTTCTGGAATAAAATAAGGTTCTCGGATGAGTTCTTGCCAATTAAAATCATCGCCTTTCTCTAAATAAGGCAATACATCTTTTACGTATAAAACACCTTTTACATTATCTGGAGTATTTTCGAATATTGGAATACGGCTAAAGCCTGATTCAACAATAATCTCAAGCACTTTGGTAAATAAACTCGATATTTCAACATCAACAACATTTACCCTAGGAGTAGCAATTTCAGCAGCACTAATATTACCAAACTTTACGATACTTTCTAGTATATCTTTTTCGTCAGTAATTTCCTTACTTGTTAACTCCAAAGCATGTGAGATATCATCCATTGATATAGAGCTTTGTTTTTTAGCAACGCGCCTATTTACAAAGCCTGATGATTTTACCAAAATATAACTAAATGGTCGAAAAAGAGTTTTTAATAAAGTCAATGGATAAGCCATAAACTCCGCAAACCTAACTGCAAATCTGCTGGCATAAACCTTGGGGAAAATCTCACCAAAGAATAATATTAAACTCGTAATTCCAACAAGTTCGATGGCAAACTTAACCCAAGCTGTTTCACCGAAGCTTATTAATGAATTAGAAATAAAGGCTGATAATATTACAATACCTACATTTACAAAGTTATTGCCTATCAATATAGTCGCCAATAAAGTTTCGGGATCGTTTAAATGCTGTTGAATTAATGCTGCACTCTTATTTTCTCCATCTTCAATATTGTGTAAATCACTTGGTGTTAGTGAGAAAAACGCTACTTCTGAACCAGATAGCATACCTGACAATAAAAGCAAAATAAAAAGCGCTACTATAGCAGTCATTACACCAGTGGTTAGGGGCAATAACTCAATAGCTAAAATTGTTGTATTTATATGTGAGTAAATCAATACTGTAGTTAAAATTAATTGGCTAAGTTAAACATTAAAAAGGTAAATCATCGGTTTCATCCGAGTCATTAAAAGATTGTTCGTTAGGTGTATTAGATGTAAATCCAGCTTGTGGAGGCTCCGTAATAGTAGGCTCTTTATATCCTTGAGATCCTGTTGAGACTTGCGTATTTCCACCCGGATTATCTGATTTTCTTCCTAATAACTGTAGGTTATCAACATAAACTTCTGTTGTATATCTTTTGTTTCCATCTTTATCATCCCACGAACGTGTACGGAGTTTTCCCTCAACATAAATTTGAGTACCCTTTCTAACGTAGTTTTCGGCTACTTTTGCTAATCCACCCCAAATAACAACATTATGCCATTCTGTTCTTTCAGGAACCTCTTGCCCTGATGCCGTTTTAAAACCACGCTCTGTAGTTGCTATCGGAAAATTAGCAACAGCTCTGTCATTTTCAAAATATCTAACTTCAGGGTCTTTACCCACATTCCCTACTAGGATTACTTTATTTACCGACATTTCTTATTTAGTTATTGGATTAAACTTACTTTTCTAAAAATACTTAAATAAGTAAGATTTGCAAAAATACAGAAATTACTCTACTCTTTGCTAAAGCGAGCCACTATATCTGTTAAAGGTTTTGGAAAAGCATATTCTTTAAGATTACTTATACTCTCAATGTCAAAGATATTTGTTTTGAGTAACTGATCAATTTTTAAAATTACTTTATTGATATAAAGAGTTTGATGGGTTAATTTATGCTTTACCTGATTTGTATAAACTATTTCTTTTTTAGCAACTAAAACCAACTCTTTAACAAAATCAGAATTGAGGAAATTCTCAATTGAAACCTCTTCATCTGATTCATATAAAGGAAACTGATACAAGCCCTCCCATATTCCTTTACCTTCGCGCCTTTGGATTAATGTATTGTCATTGGCATCAATAATGCAAAGAAATGATAAATACCTATTTCTCACTTTTAACTTCTTCTCTTTAACAGGAAGAACATCTACTTTATCACTCCTAAGCGCTTCGCAAGTATCTTGAAAAATACAAGTTTCACACTTGGCAAGTTTAGGTGTACAATGTAAGGCCCCAAACTCCATAAGAGCTTGATTAAATAAACCATGCTCACTTCCGGTATTTAAACTATGGGCGAGCTTTTCAAACTGCTTTTTACCAATGGTACTATTAATAGCTGTATCGATACCAAATAACCTGGATAATACACGAAACACATTACCATCAACAACCGTTTTGTGCTCATTATAACATATTGAACTAATAGCGGCGGCTGTATACGGACCGACACCTTTTAATTCTATCAAGTCGTTATATGTACTCGGAAATACTCCATCTAGTTCAAAGTAAATTTTTTTTGCTGCCGCATGCATATTTCTGGCTCTAGAATAATAACCCAATCCTTCCCATAATTTTAGTACTTGATCCTCAGTAGCAAGTGCCAAATCTCCTACTGTTGGAAAGGTATTTGTGAATTTATCGTAATACGAAATCCCCTGTATAACACGCGTTTGCTGTAATATTATTTCAGAAATCCATATATGGTACGGATCCTTTGTTTTGCGCCATGGCAAGGAACGCTTATGCGCTTTGTACCACAAAATCAATTCACTACTGAAATCTCTCATTGTATATTTTTTAGCAAAAATAAGCTTTTTGTTTTTTTTTATTTCGAATATCATTCTATCTTTGCAGTCTCAAATTTTGAAAAACATTGTAATTACTTGATTATTAAATAATTTTATAGAAAGATGACAAAGGCTGATATTGTAAACGAGATTTCTAAAGATACAGGGATAGAGAAAGTTACAGTGCAAAAGACTATTGAGGCTTTTATGGAGACTATTAAGGGGTCTTTAGTGGATGGAAAAAATGTATATTTACGTGGTTTCGGTAGCTTTATTGTAAAAGAAAGAGCTGAGAAAACTGCTCGTAATATTTCAAAAAATACTACGATCATTATTCCAAAGCACTTTATTCCTGCATTTAAGCCTTCTAAGAGCTTTGTAACAAAAGTGAAAAACAACGTAAATTAATTTGGTTATTAATAAGTTTAAAAGTTAGGTTATGCCAAGCGGAAAAAAAAGAAAAAGACATAAGATGGCTACGCACAAGCGTAAGAAGCGTCTTAGAAAAAACAGACACAAGAAGAAGAAGTAATCTTCTCCACATTGTGGTAAAAAACATAATAAAGAACAGACTAAAAAGACATTTGTCTTACCAGTCTGTTCTTTGTTGTATGTAGACATTAAAAAAAAGACCTTAATATTGATGTTACAAATAAGTAACATCTCATCAAAATTTATTGATGACATAATACTAAGGCATCGTTCTTAAATTATTGAAATACCTACCATTTTGAGTGCAGAACTATTTGTAGATGTATCTCCCGACGAGCTTTCGATTGCATTGCTCGAGGATAGAAGGTTGGTTGAATTAAGAAGAGAGAAAAGCAACGTAAAATTTACGGTTGGCGATATTTATCTGGGTAAGATAAAAAGAATAATGCCAGGCTTAAATGCTGCTTTTGTTGATGTTGGTTACGAAAAGGATGCTTTTTTGCATTATTTGGATCTTGGACCCCAATTTCGTACCCTCAAAAAGTTTCTTAATATAGCTGCCACTACCAAAAAGGGAGGAGTTGCCTTAAACAAGCTTAAAGCTGAACCGGATATTGATAAACACGGTTCAATCTCAGATGTTCTTACAGTAGGTCAGGAAGTATTGGTGCAAATAGCAAAGGAGCCCATTTCAACAAAGGGGCCACGGCTAACTTCTGAATTATCCATTGCAGGAAGAAACCTTGTATTAATGCCTTTTTCAGATAAGGTATCCGTTAGTCAGAAAATTAAATCTTCTGAAGAACGTAACCGTTTGAAAAGACTAATACAAAGTATTAAACCCCAAAACTTCGGTGTAATTGTACGTACCGTAGCAGAGGGTAAACGCGTTGCAGAGCTTGATAAAGAATTAAGCACGCTGTTTCGACGTTGGGAAGAGTCAACGGCTAAATTATTCCATTTAAAGCCTAGAGCTCTTGTTGTTGGAGAGATTGGACGCACCTCGGCCATTCTTAGGGATATAATGAATCCTTCTTTCAACAGCGTTTACGTATCAGATAAAGATATGTATAACGAGGTAAAAGAATATGTTGGGCTAATTGCACCCGACAGAGAAAAGATTGTGAAAGAGTACAAGGGAAACGTCCCTATCTTTGATCAATTTGGAATTGAGAAACAGATTAAAGCACTTTTTGGGAAAACAGTATCCTTTAGAAGTGGCGCATATCTTATTATTGAACACACGGAAGCACTTCATGTTATCGACGTTAATAGTGGTAACAGGTCAAAAAGCGCAAACACACAAGAGAACAATGCTCTTGATGTTAATTTAGCGGCTGCCGATGAAATTGCACGCCAATTGCGTTTGCGCGATATGGGTGGAATTATTGTTGTTGATTTTATTGATATGCAAAAGGCCGAACACAGGCACAAAGTGTATGAGCGCATGAAAGAGGCTATGGGCCCCGACAGAACAAAGCATAATATTCTGCCGCTGAGTAAATTCGGATTAATGCAAATTACACGTCAACGTGTTAGACCTGAAATGGAAATAGAGACTAATGAGTCTTGCCCATCCTGCTATGGAACAGGTAAAATTGCACCAGCTATCCTACTGGAAGAAAAACTGGAGAGCAGCATTAGAAAAGCTGTTGAAGGACACAAGAAAAAGAAATTGACCCTGAAGGTTCATCCGTATTTGGGAGCTTATTTAACGAAAGGCTTTCCTTCAATCTTCCTTAAGTGGAAGTTTAAATATACATTCGGATTGAAATTGATACCTTCCGCTTCGTTAAGTTTTTTAGAGTTCAAGATCACAGATGAAGATAATAAAGAGGTTGACCAATAGGTCAACCTTTTTTTTGCCTTTTTTTAAAAAATTAACTCCCCACATAAAAGCTACTGACATACTGTTGTCACTCCCCCTTGTTTTATTTGTACTAATAAACATCTAAAACGATAATATTATGAAGACAACTAAGATGAATGAAACATTAGTAGCATGCCACAGTATTAAAACATCTCTTAATACCATAACGGATGAAGTTGGCGTTACGCCAGAGGCAATTTACAAAGAACTCAGCACCCAAGGAATTGAACCTACGGGAGCACAAATCTGGGATTATAATGGCTGCGACGATAAGCTTGATACCATATTCGACCTTAATATTTGCGTGCCTGTTGCCAAAGCGGGTACCGATACTGAGTTTATTCAATTTCTTACCCTTTCCGAGATGAAAGGCATTTCGTATACCCACAATGGCCCTTGGAGTGAATTTGGTAATGTATATGGTAAGCTAATACAAGATGTGGTTAAGAATAAACTTAAACCAAGTGGACGAAATCGTGAAGTTTACCTCAACTGCGATTTTGAGGACCAATCTAATTGTGTTACTGAAATATTTATTGAAGTAGAATAAGTAAATTGCATATTCTAACTTATTTTTATGAGTTAGAATATGCCTCTATAACAATGAATAGAATAGATAGATTAAGTGCCATACTTATACAACTTCAAAGTAAAAGCTGTATTACAGCTGCCGAAATTGCTGATCGTTTCAATATTAGCTTACGAACTGTTTATAGAGATATTAGAGCCCTCGAAGAAGGTGGTGTACCCATTGCTAGCGAAGCCGGTAAGGGGTATTCCTTATGCTCTGGATACAATTTGCCTCCTATCATGTTTACGCAAGATGAAGCCAGTGCTTTTATATTAGCAGAAAAGCTCATGTCAAAAATGAGCGATATAAAAATTCAAGAAGCCTTCAGCACTGCTCTATTTAAACTTAAATCAGTATTACGCTCAAACGAAAAGGATTATCTAGAATCATTAGATCAAAAAATAAGTGTTTACAATATTAATAACACTAACAATCATGACACTGACCTATTCCTAAATGATATTCAGCATGCGCTTGTAAATAAAAAGTTATTAGAGATTGAATATGAAGCAAATTATAATGGTAAAATAAGTTCTAGAGTAATTGAACCCATGTGCCTTTGTAATTATTGGCAAACGTGGCACCTAATTTCATATTGCAGACTAAGAAATAGCTATCGCGATTTTAGGTTAGATCGCATCTGTTCGCTTAAAGTATTAGATGAACACTATGGTGATGAGAACTTAATTAATATTGAAGATTATTTTAATACCCTTTCGCCACAAAATGACCTGAAAAAAATTACCCTCCAAATTGATAAAAGCATCTACACTCAGGTATCCCTTGCAAAGTATTTTTATGGTTTGCTAAATGAGCAATTTGATGGTAATAATTATACAATGGATTTTGCCTATGGTAACCTCATCTATTTTGCTAAATGGATTATTAGTTTTGGAACTGAAGTTAAAGTGATCAGTCCGCCAGAACTTCAGGAAGAAATCATTCTGTTAGTAAAAGAACTCTATAGTTACCATGAGTAGAAACAAACAATGTACCCCTCAATATTTAATCTATTAAACACTCCCCGAAGTACTAATCTTGATACGCACAAGTACACAAAAGCCAACTGCATTATGTATTTTTGAATCATGATTAAACATCCAATACACAAATCACAATTTGGAAAACGACTGTTGGTATTATTCTGTTTGTTAATTTCTATAATTTCAACGGAAGCACAAACTGCATTTTGGAAAAGCAGCAACGAAAGCTATTTTGTAGGCGATTATTTTGTGGCTTCTTTAATAATAGCTGGTTCTGATGTTAAAAAACAACCCAAACTAGCGAGTTCTGAAGCTTTCAGTTACCAATTACTTGAAAAAAAGAAAGTAGAAGCCGAAGATCAAACCACAACCATCTTCAGATATAAGTTTATTCCTGTTAAAGCAGGTTCGCTTTTACTACCACAAGCAGCTATAGGAAATCTTAAAACTGATAACTTTCCTTTAATAGTGCAAGCTCCTGAGCGTAATCCTAATTTACGGCTTGAGGTAACTGTTTCAGAAAACAACTGTTATCAATTTCAGCCTATTACGCTGTACTTTAATTGGCAATCGGCTATTCCTCTTAATAACCTAAAGGCCGTAAATATTGATTTACCCATTTACAAAAACAAATATTTTAAAGTATACACACCTAGTAAAACAGCACAATTCTCAAAGCACGATATTGGTCTACCCGTTTCGGGCAAGCGTATAATTGCAAGCATACACGATGTTGATATTAATAACACACCATATAAAGGCATCGAATTTCAGCTAACCATCGTACCCCAGCAAGCAGGTATTTTCGAGATAGAACCATCTACTGTTTTATGCTCGTACCTAAAGCAAAATACTTCCTTCAATGCCTACCCTGCTTACTTCGATAATAACCTATTCGATACAGAAACCTCAAATAAATACAAGCGATTGGTTTGTCAATCCAAAACCATAAAACTACATGTTAAAGAACTCCCTAGGAAAAACAAACCTGCAAATTTTAGTGGCTTATTCGGTGCTTTCAATGCCGAGGCTAATTTAAGCGAAGCACAAATTGAAGCAGGCGAAGCTTTAAAAATGCAATTCATAATTAAAGACTATCCGTTTCCCGAGACATTTGCTTTACCAGAACTTAATACCCTTCTGAATAATGATTTCTCATTTACTAAGGCAAACCCTGTAGTTTCGTATAATGATTCGTTAATTACCATCGATAAATTAATCCGTATTAATAGCGTAAAAACGAAGGCGTTACCTGAAATTCGCATTCCTTACTTTGATACATCTAAAAACAGCTATGCATTTATCAATACCAATGCCATAAATATACAAGTACTACCCAATAAAGCAAACACAAGTGATATTGCTGATTCTACACAAACTGCTGTTAAAAAAAATGCATTAACATCTAATCCTTACGGGATACTCCAGTTATACACACAAAAAGATGCCCTGAAGCAACAGAAACAAAAAGGAAACCATTGGTTTTGGTGGTCATTAATCCTCTTGCCTATCGCCATATTTTTAGGCAATAAAGCGTATGTATCTTTCACCAGCCAATCCGCCACTCAGAAAAGAAACATTCGTAAAGCAACAAGAGTATTTAATAACAGTCCACGCAATACTATTGAGGAAACCCAGAATGCAATACAAATTTTCTTTCAGGATGCTTTTGCGGTTACAGATGAAGTTTTACTGCCCAATAAAATAACTGAAGTATGTTCTTTTTACTCTGTAAATATCGATTTACAACCAATTAAAGATTTCTATGCAGTTTACTTCAGCAATAGCTTTTCTCAAACTGATAAATCAACTTTAGCCAATACTAAAGAGGTTAAAATGTGCATCAATAAACTTGCTAAAATATGCTTACAGAAATAAAAAAATACTTGATAAGATACCATTTGGCCATATTGATGCTCTGTTTTGGGATTTCGGCTTATGCCGATAAAAATTATGAAAGCTATCAACAAGCACTTCAACTATTTGAACAGGCAGATGAATTACAAGCTGCAAATCCTGATTCTGCAAAAGCGAACTATCAAAAAGCTGCCAATAGATTAGAGTACTTAATACAAAAATCGAACATCAAAAACGGATGGCTACATTACAATTTAGGGAATACCTATTTTAGAATGGACGAACTAGGCTTAGCCATATATAACTATAGAATGGCTCAGAAATATTTGCCCTATCACAAGGATGTGAGTCATAACCTACAATATGCACAATCGTTAGTGACTGATGCTACCGAAGAAAATACCTCATCGCGGTATGCCCTAACTATGGAGTATATCCGAAGCATCGCTACCCCAATTAAAGTGTTACTATTTATTCCATTGTATATCATAGTATTGCTCCTTTTCATCACCCCAATAAAAAAACGTTTCCCGGTTTTCTACAGATGGATTGGCTTTGCGGTACTGCTGCCCATAACCATATTATTGGCCTTAAGCAGCATTGAATCTACAAAGGGTATCATCATAAAAGATAGCATCATTGCTAAAAAAGGAAACAGCTTGGTTTACGAGGATGCACTAATGAGTGGACTAAACAAAGGCTGTGAGTTTACCTTGTTAGAGCAACGTAATGAATGGATTAAAATAAAGTTAATCGATGGCAAAGAAGCTTGGATACAAGAAGATGGTGCCAAAATTATAAAATAAGATATTAGTAAGTATAAAGACCTATTATAATGAACGATATAAAAACTGAAAACGAAGCATTATTAGCGAAAGCACTGCTTTTTGATAAAATTAAAACAGAAATCAGTAAAGTAATCATTGGGCAAAGTGATTTAATTGATAAATTACTCATGGCCCTATTATGTAATGGTCACGTTCTTATAGAGGGGGTCCCTGGCTTGGCAAAAACCCTAACTATTAACAGCCTGGCCGATACTTTACATGCATCATTTAAACGTTTACAGTTTACTCCCGATTTATTACCTGGAGATTTAACGGGTACTTTAATTTATAGTCCGAAAGACGGTAGTTTTGAAACCCAGCGAGGACCTGTTTTTGCCAATATTGTATTAGCCGATGAAATAAACCGTGCTCCTGCTAAAGTACAGTCGGCTTTGTTAGAAGCCATGCAAGAAAAGCAAGTAACCATTGGTAAAGAAACGCTTCAGTTACCAAAACCTTTTTTTGTTTTGGCTACACAGAATCCTTTGGAACAAGAGGGAACCTATGAGTTACCGGAAGCGCAGGTTGACAGATTCATGTTCAAACTAAATGTGGAATACCCAAGTTTTGAAGAAGAACATCAAATACTACAAGCCATGTCGAAAGCCAAGGCTGATGTGAAGTTAGAACCAGTGGTTGACATAGCCGAGATACAAGGTATTCAGCTTTCGCTTGATGAAATATTCTTACACGAGCGCTTAGAAAAATATATTATTCGCTTAATTTTTGCCACCCGAGAACCTAAAAAGTACGTTAGCGAGGTGGCCGAATATATTAAGATTGGTGCATCGCCTAGGGCTACCATATTTATGGCAAAGGCGGCAAAAGCAAAAGCTTTTTTACAACAGCGCACCTATGTTACTCCTGAAGATATCCATGCTGTGGCTCCCGATATTTTACGCCATCGCGTGGTAGTAAATTACAAAGCTCAGTCGCGCGGAATTAGCATCGAAAAGGTTATTGATACCATACTTAAAAACGTAGCTCTTGAAGAAGCCTAATATGTCAGTACACGAAACCGACATTCACGATATTCACCTGCAATTTCTTAAAATTGTTGATGAACAGTTAGCAGGCTTATTCCGCAGTGCCTTTAAAGGCCACGGCTACGAATTGGCTGAAATACGAAAGTATGCCCCGGGTGATGAGATTCGAATGATTGATTGGAATGTGACTGCACGAACCGGTGATTTATATATCCGCCAGAATTTAGAGGATAAAGAATTATCTGTTTTTATATTGGTAGATGCTTCTGCTTCTGGTTTGGTGCATAGTTTAGAGTCGAGCAAGCAAAGTGTTATTACCAAACTAGCTACCTTACTTACCATGCTTTGCGTGCGTAACCGCGATCAGGTTTCTATTATTAAATTTACAGATGAAATAGAGGGATATTTACCTCCTTCAAAAACGGCATCGCAAAGTATAAAAGCCATCAACTTACTATATAAAGAAGCTACCCATTCTAAAAAAACGAGCATCAAAACAGCCTTACAACAATTAATTTCCTTAGAAAAGAAAAATGCCTTGGTATTTCTTCTTTCCGATTTTATGGATTCTAATTATCAAGAGGAATTGGAGTTGGTATCGGAATTGCACGATTTAATTTGTTTGCAAGTAAGCGACCCTTTAGACGAAGCATTACCAAATGTGGGCTTAATTGAAATGAATGCTATTGAAAGTGGCACCTCAGGCATTATTAACACATCTAACCGAAAGCTACTTAAAAAAATAAATGCATCACTCCGTGAGCAACAAGGCAAATTACATCGTATGCTGCTCGATGTAAATTGCGAACATCTCAAGCTTAATGCAAATGATGACGCAGTAATTAGTTTAAAGCATTTTTTTAGTCAACGCAAAAAAGGACGGAATCATGTGGGCGCATAGAAATCATACATACAATTTATTCTACCAATTAATGTTTGCTTCCCTCATGGGAGTAGTATTATTAGCTTGCAATAAGAAAGAAGATACTAGCCTAAGACAGCATTATTCATTAGAAGAAAGCTCTGTTGAGCTTCGATTACAAAAAACGCAATATCATTTACCTGATTATATTAATTTTAGTTTAAATATTGAGAGTAATGAAGAACTTACGCCTAAGGTTTCCATAGATAAACAATACAAGAAGCATTTGCAATTAGCGCATTTCAATAAGAACATCGTTGTTGCTTCAAGTGCAGATAGATTATTGCATCAATACCAATTTATTTTCTCTGCTAAGCAAGCCGATACAATATGGTTTTCTGGCTTTAATGTGCAATTCAATAATGGGGCTGAGGTAAAAACTGATAGCATACAGATATTTATAAACTCAGTGCTGAATGATAAAAATGCCGAGCCAAAACCAATCATTACAAAATTACCCTTTCGTTTCCCATTTGTATTTATAACAATCATTATTCTGCTATCGGCAGGAGGATTTTACATCTATAAGAGAAGGCTTCAAACTAAAGTTGAGACACCTATTATTGATCGTGATGAAAAGGCATACTTATTAAAAGAAATAGAATCATTAAGGCTTAAGCCGACAAGCCCAATGAAATTCGATAGCCATTTACAAAGGCTCTTAATTAGTTTTAAGGCACATCTTCAACCTACAGAATATATCAAACTTATTAACGAATATGATAGCTATTATAAAGAACAAAGTTTTGCTAATAATCAAGCTGAATCAGAACGTCGGAACAAGTTAATAGATTTTTTAATAACTAAACTGAAAAATATGCATCGTGGGTTGGCCTCAGTGACGTAGCTTGGGACCCACTTGTTGAAATTGATGAAAAGACAAAAAGCTGTTTGAGCGCAGCGAGTTATTTTTTGTCTCAGCAATGAAACAAAAGTGGGTAAGCGAGTGCTGCAGCCACGGTCCTCTTTGTTTACTTTCTGCGACTGCAGGGAGAAAGTAAAAGCCCTTGCGGCTTGAGCAATTAAATGATATAATACGAAATATAAAATATACATATAGTCAATGCAATTTGAATCACCCATAGCATTATTTTTACTTCCGCTATTGCTTGCAATTGTGATTTACCGCAAGCGCAAAAATACGGCTAGTGGTATTTCCATGTCGAATGATGCTGCAATGCAACTCATAAATAAACGTCAGCAATGGTATTATAAGCTGCCTTATATATTGCAGATAGCAACTGCCTTTTTTCTAATATTTGCCCTAGCACGCCCGGTAACTACAAATGCAAAGTCTGAACGAAAATCAAAGGGGATTGCCATGCAACTGGTGGTGGATATCTCGAGTAGTATGGATCAGAATGTTCAAATTGCAGATAGTTCTGCTACTCGAATGGAAGTAGCCAAACATGTTATAGCTGGTTTTATAAAGGGTAACGATTCTACTTTTATGGGACGCACACACGATGTTATAGGTATCATTTCATTTGCACGATTTGCCAATACCATTTGTCCGTTTATTATGGGGCCTGATGTATTGGTGCACTTTGTGGATAAACTTGAAATTGAAGATCGCCCCAACGAAGATGGAACTGCTTATGGCGATGCAACTGCCCTTGCTGCAGCGCGCCTTGAACGCATGGATGATATTTACGATCAGCAAAACGTACAAAAAACAGATGATACTTCTGTAAAAAGTAAAATCATCATCCTGTTAACAGATGGCGAAAATAACTGTGGTAAATACCAACCCATGGCAGCAGCAGCATTGGCCAATAAATGGGGCATTAAAATTTATACCATCTCGTTACAAGACGAACCCGATACACAAGAAATAGAACACGAAGGACAAACTATTGAGTTGCCCGAAGATTTAAGCCAAACAGACTATACCTTACAGCAAATGTCGAACTTAACAGGAGGCAAGTTTTGGCGTGCACACGATTTTGGTACGCTTAACAAAGTGTATAAAGAAATTGATGAACTTGAAAAGAGCGATATCAAAACCATATCGGTGATAGAAAAAAAGGATGTGTTTTACATTTTTGCACTATTGGCCTTACTGACACTTTGCTCCGAAATAATACTTCGCAACACCTTATTACGCAAAATTCCATGATAGCATTAGTACTATATAAACCCATATATTTAAGCTTTATGCCATTGGTTGGCATATTGCTGTTTCTTTATTTGCGTGCATCGGTAAAACGTAGTAAGGCTTTAAAAATATTATTTCCACATAGAAAAGATAGTGCTTTTGAGCGACCAAAAAAGCTGCGCAACCTAAAAATTTCTTTAATGTTATCTGCTTGTGCTTTACTGATTTTTGCATTGGCACAACCCGCTTGGAATTTAAAAACAGACACCTCCATCCGCCAAGGAAAAGATATTGTAATTCTGCTTGATGTATCCAGAAGTATGTTGGCTGAGGATTTGAAACCCAACAGACTTGAAGCTTCAAAGCAAGCTATTATAGAGTTTGCTGAGAGCTTGGAAGGTGACCGAATTGCATTGGTGGTTTTTGCTGGTGCATCGCAAATTGCTTGTCCTCTTACTTACGATTATAACTTTTTTAAGAGTGTAGTGCAAGATGTGGATTGGCAATCGGCTAATGTAGGTGGCACCTATATCTCAACAGGCATGGAACGGGTTTGTAACGATTTGCTTGAAACGCAAAAACAGGCTTTAGTTGATGTATTACTATTATCGGATGGCGGTGATATGGGCAAATTAGATTCATTGGGCCAATACTTCCTAAAGAACCAAATTAACTTGGTAAGCATTGGTATTGGGAATGCCAATATTGAGAGCTTAATACCAGAAACAGATGCTGATAAAATGCAAACATCCCCTTATGTACAACATCATGGAGAACCCGTAAAAACAGCATTAGAACCTGAAGCCCTCAAACAAATAGCCAAAATTACCAAAGGAGCTTATGAAGAAACGGTTGGCAAAACCATTAACTTAATTAATATCTATCAGCAACATAAAAACAATGCACAACTCAAAAGTGAAATAGAATCTGACATTAGCAGCTTTAAAGAGCAGTTTCAATGGTTTATAGCATTGGCTTTATTATTAGTTTTTATCACACTAGCCATCTCTAAAAGAAAGGGACATCAAATCACTAAGGTTCTTATTCCGTTTTTCATATTATCATTGCTCAGTTGTAATAATGAGCAAAATAAGATTAAACAACTAAACAAAAGTGCACAATTAAGTACCAATCAAGAAGCCTATATATTGGCTACAAACGATTACAAAACAGCTTACGAACAAAGTACACATCGGGAAACAAAAGCTGCTTTGGCATATAATGTTGCTAATTGTTTGTACCAACAAACTTTTCATATAGAAATAGATATTGAAGAGGACGAGGAATTTGATATTGATGAATTAAAACTGCAACTCTACAACGAAAGTTTAAGCTATTACAAAATTGCCTTAGAACTAAACCCAAAACTAAAAGATGCCATATTCAACTACGAAGTTGTTAAGCAAAGTGAGAATGAATTATTGGCAGAAATTGAAAAGCAAAATCAGTTGCAAGATCAAATGAATGATCCTGTAAAGGAGATATTAAAAGTGTTGACCAACGAATTGCAATTGCAGCAGAAGCATAATAACAATGTAACTTGGTTCCTACGTAAGAAACTAAATAAGAAACAAAATTTCACTCAGGATAATCGTACCGAAAAGTTACAGCAGTTTGCACAAACACAGTTACAATATAGTGATACTACGCGCCTTGCATTACAACTAATTTGGAATTTAGAGACTGCGCTTGATTCGATTCACAATGTATTACAAATACAGTTTGAGCAAGATACGATACATAAAATAGCCATCAATAAAATGGATTCTACTTTTATGTTTCAACAAAAAGCAGCTAAATTGATTACCTCAAAAAAACAGCATAATTTATCAAGTCACCAACGCAATGCAGCTAAGCTAATTCAGGAAACTATTGACTATTTTAACAGCCAGTATAATCAGGATCCTAACATGCCCGAGGGACAGCAAGAATCTGATGAAGAAGGCGAAAGTGAGGAAAGTGACCAAGAGAGTGAATCTGATTTTGCCGAAGCACAAAGCGAAGCCTCAGCAGAATTAAGTAGCATGGATGAAGTAGAAGGATTTCCCCCGCCTAACGATAATGCGCAAGATGTATTAAAGCAAGAGCAAAAAAATAATGAATCGCGCAGTAAAAAGCCTTCAAAATATAAGTCGACTGATATGGATTGGTAATACCAAATACCTTATTAAATAATTGATGAGAAATTGAATAATTTAAAGCTTCTGCTATGAATAAAACAGATATATAGCCATAGCCACATTGATGCTTCATGAAGAAAAAGAGGCACTTAAGGAATAATTTACATCAATCATATGACGATATTTTTGATATAAGTCACTATGCTAACTGCATTAAGCAAAAAAAAGGTAGCCGCATAAGCGACTACCTAGAAAACTAAACAATCTAAAACTTCTAATTAATCTATGAAAACTACCTTACCTTTATTTCTTTTCCCATTTGGAGTGATTAATCTATATATGTAAACCCCACTTTTAATATCGTCTTTATCAATTTGTATTTCGTTAAGACCTTGGTATGCCACTCCTTCGTAGGTCCTTACATTTACCCCTGTACTTGATAATAGTTCAAGTTTATAATTTTCTCCTGAATCTGAATAGAATTGAATAACACCAGAAGTTCTTATTGGATTAGGAATAATTGATAATTCAATTTCATCTGCAGGAATACCATCAATATCAGTAGGCACAGATAAAAACTCTATATCGCTAATATTTAAACGCCTATTCTCTTCAACTCCTTGATTGGAGGCCTCCATAATAAATACTAATGTTGTTAAGTCTGTTGCATTAAACTCTGGTTCTCCACCAACAAAATCTGAGAATAATAAATTATACCTTTCATCAGAATCTGTGAGTGTTATTTGAGTTTTAAATTGATTACTCCAGTCCTCAACACTCGTTTTAAATAATGAAACTATTAATTCGCCATTGCCGGAGGCATTAAAACTCAAACTATTAAACGCTGAGAAATCGCTTGATATGAATCGGGGGGTTAAAGAACGATATAGTACGCCATAACTATCTGTACTAATTTCTAAATTAGCATTTCGTTCAATTCTTTGCCCCTCACCTTCATATAAGAAACTATTATTTGTAACTGAATAATCTAATATTGTTGTTGCTCCGTCATTAGTATCAACTCCATAAGCACCATCAGAGAAAAACAGATCATCAGGTGACATATCTTTACTATTACTCAACCTGAAACCAAAATCAAACATCTGCCCAATCTCTATATTAACATCATTAAGATATTCATCTAAGGTAAGAGTCTCTTCTTTATCGATTTCAGCACTTGTTTCTGTTGGCGACATACCCCCATCAATCTGATATCCTAAACCATCTACCTGATAAAGGGTATTAATTATTTGAAGATTTAAAACACCATTCTTATAAGCACCACTTTTTACAAAAACAGGAGGCTCTGCAGATAAATTGTAAGAACCAATTGTTTTTTGAGCTTCTATTAATTCTAGAATGCTATTCGCAATTGTAACCAAATCATCTGCATTGTTAGCCCAAATTTGGAAGTTATAATAATCACTATCAGCAGTAAACTGATCTAAATTCCAATGAGATTCAATAACAAACTGATCATCTTGCAAACGTGCTGCAAAACTTATAACATGTTCTTTAGCTCCTTCAGGGGTTTTTATTTCGGTTTTTATAAAGTGATGACCACCAATATCATCACTATCACTATCACTATCACCACCAATAATAATATTATTAACAGATAATATTTCAGACCCACTCATTCTATCGCATATATACTTTGTATGCTCATAAACACCATTCTCTGTTTTAATAGCTATTAAAGCAGCGCGCGTGTCTTCTTCATCAAGGTAATCAATTGAATGAATCTCAACTGCATTAGTTATATCTATTAAATCTCCCGGTGTGGATGTAACTCCTATTAAACCAGGTATAGGTGACTCTACGGGAATCATTGAACCAATTTCAGGAACACCATTTGTTGAGGCTTTTAACGAAGGTACTCCTGTAAATTTGGCTGCTTTTAATTTGTCAAATTTTACATTGTTCTTAACCCTATTGAAATTACGCTGATTGATTTTCTCCCCTAGACGATTATTACTTTCTAAGCCACCATCATTACCTGAGCTGGTAATCGTAATTACTGGGCATTCTGCAACACCTGAACAAGATGGATCATCGCAATCAATTAGGCCATCGCCATCATCATCAATTCCATTTAAACAATCTTCTTGTGGCACAGGAGCAGTTGGACAACGAGCTCCATCGTTACTACTGCTTGATGGACCATAAGCAAACAAATTTGAATTTATTACACCATTGGGCTCTATGTCTTGTACATCATAAATAATATAAATTGTACCGGTATTATTTGAGGATACATAAAACCTACCTTCACTATCAAAATAAACTGCTCCATAGGTATAATTAACACCACTTAAAATTGGAACCTCACCTAGGGCTATTACATCACCTGATTCTGGACTAACACGATATAAAATATTAGTTTTCTTCTCCACCGTATATAAGAATCCATCTACCGCATTAAAGGCCCAATCATGAATAGATATATCCTGAGATAAATTCATAGTCTTCAGATGACTAACATCACCATCGTAGTTCTCAATATTCAAATCAATAAGGTGTAATTCTGTGCCGCCACCTTTAGCATAATAAATACCTGTATTACTAACGTCTCCAATATAACGATTGGTGTTAGGTAACTCAGGCACTTCAAATTCAGTAACACCAAAGTCTTTTCCTATTCGGATAATCGTTTTTTGAGGTGTTGTTACAGAAGCCCATATAAATCCGTCAACTGGATTATACCCCGCTGCATTTATGTTGCCATTTTTAACAACATCTACAGCAACCAAATAAGCGCTTCCTGAGGCCAGGTCAATAGCAAATACATCTTTTTTCTGAAATAAATAGGCATTGTAATCACAATTAAATGGTGTTGAACTTGGGTTCTCTTCGCCTCTCGCTATTTCAAATATACTTAGCGATGCAAGAATCATCAGTGTAGTTAAAATATTATACATTTCGCTATGTTTTAGAAGTTTACATTAAATATACTTAAATAAGCATTAATTTAGAACATCCATAGACGAGTAACTTGTTTCTATAGATGAATGGTAAAAAACACACCAAGATCGAATTGAGACATATAGATAACAGCTCGCAATTAACACTAAGCCAGATTAATGGTATGAAGTAGCGCATGCGTATTTTAATATACCCCAAAGTCATTACTCCCTAATTTACGGCATGTATTTTGAGCTGTTATTGCAAAGAGTTAATTATAGTATCGGATTACCTGAATAAAATTATTACCAATAAATATTTAATAACAAGTATTATCTAAAACACAATACAACAAAACAATAGGTAATACGGTTACTATTTTATATTTATGCTAAAGGCTAGCAGTTACAATACTTTGTAACCTTTCTTAACAGAATAAGTATCTAAGAGACGACTTTTCTTTTAATGCATTTAAGTCCTCAAAAGTTAAAACATTCATCTGTATTGTTTTGAAGGAGGTTGATAGTGGTGTGAGAGTTTATAAACAATAGAACATTTTAGAATGAAATTATTTTTGACAGGTATTTTCTACCTCTTAGTGCTTATAGTGAGTGTAATGCCATTTAGGGCATTATATTGGTTTTCTAACTTTGCCAGTTTTATAATGCTCAATGTAGCAAAGTACAGAGTTGAGGTAGTTTCTTCTAATCTAAAAAAGGCTTTCCCCGAAAAAACAGATGACGAATTAAAACTTCTTCGCAAACTGTTTTACCGAAACTTATGCGACAATTTTGTTGAGAGCTTTAAAACTTTCACCATACGTAAGTCAACAGTAGTAAAACGCCATAAAATAAAGAACCCTGAGCTTTTACAAGATATCTTTAAGAAACACAAAGGAATTATTGGTGCCACGGGTCATTATGCCAATTGGGAATGGGGAAGCTTATCAGGAAGCCTGCAGTGCGATAATAATTTTGTGGCTTTCTACAAACCGGTTCGAAACAAGTATATGGATAAGATACTGCGCGATAGTCGCAGTAAATGTGGTACTGAATTGGCTTCGATAAAACAAACAGCTGCTACCTTTGAAAAATATAAAGATCAGAATTATGTATTTTTAATGGCTGCCGATCAAAGTCCTTCCAAAGGAAACCAGTTAAAATATGCACACTGGACATCATTTTTAGGTATTGAAACGGCCTTTCTTTCTGGTATCGAAAGACATGCTAAAATCAATAACTATCCGGTAATTTATATTGACATACAAAGAGTGAAACGCGGTTTTTACGAACTAGAATTATCTGTTCTTGTTGAAGATCCTTCGAAATGCAAGGACGGCGAGATAACCGATTTGTACAAAAACAAGTTAGAAGAAATTATCAGAAAGAAACCAGAAAACTGGTTGTGGTCGCACAAGCGATGGAAGCATACAAAAGCGTAAACAATGATTGATATACATATAGCACACATGCTCCGTAATAGAGCCGATAAATACGGAAGTAAAACGGTTTTTAAATACGAGCAAGGGGACGATTACAATACAATATCGTGGCAACGATTTAAGCAGATAGCAGAACAAATATCAAAATATTTACTGCACCAAGATATTGCAGAAAACAGTAATATTGGTATTTACAGTCCTAATATGCCCGAGTGGACTATTAGTGATTTGGCCATTCTTTCAATACGCGCAGCTGTGGTACCAATTTATTCAACTGCTGTTTATTCACAACTGAGTTACATTGTTGATGAAACCAATATGCGTGTTTTATTTGTGGGCGATGCTGAAAAGCTTAAACATGCCAAAAAGGCTCTAGATAGCTGTGACTCATTGGAGTTGATTATTACCTTTAATTGTGAGGACAGCGACGATCCAAGAATTGTGCGTTTTATTGATGTAGCAGCCTCAAAGGCTGTAGCTGATGATACCAGCTTTAATGAAAGGCTAAATAATGTAAGTACCGACGATTTAGCAACCATTATTTATACCTCGGGCACCACTGGCGAACCTAAAGGGGCTATGCTAACGCATAAAAACTTTATGTGTGCCTTTAAAAGAAACAACGAAAGACTTCAGCTTCGCGAAGATGATGTATCCATTGCTTTTTTGCCTCTAAGTCATGTTTTTGAGCGCATGTGGACCTACTTATTGCTTTACAGTGGTGCTACCAATGTGTACAACTATAATCCTAAAAAAATTATAGAAGTGTTGCCAAAAGTAAAGCCTACAGTAATGTGTGCCGTTCCAAGGTTTTTTGAGAAAACCTATGATGCCATTCACCAGAAGGCAGCTACTTGGAGCGCACCCCAACGAGCTATTTTTCGTTGGGCATTAAACGTTGGCTTACGATATATCGAATATCAAAAAGATGGCAAAAAAGTACCACAAAGCCTTGCCATAAAACAAAAGTTAGCCGATACACTTGTGTATAAAAAAGTACGTGCTGTATTTGGGGGGAACTTTCGTATGTTACCTTGTGCTGGTTCGGCCTTGAGCCCACATATACTAAAATGTTTCCATGCCATTGGTATGTTTATTACTTATGGTTATGGTGCTACTGAAACCTCGGCAACAGTATCTAACATGGCTTTTACTAACTACGATTTTGATTATACTGGCGATATTTTACCTGGTGTAGAGGTGAAAATATCAGAGGATAATATGATTCTGGTAAAAGGAGAAACAGTATTTAAGGGTTATTACAACAAACCCGAAGAAACCGCCGAAGTATTAAAGGATGGTTGGTACCATACAGGCGATCAAGGATATATTCCCAAGCCTGGCAAACTACACATGACGGAGCGAATTAAAGATATTATTAAAACTTCTACCGGTAAATATATCTCACCTCAAAAGGTGGAGTTGGTATTAAGCCAATCAACTCTTGTGGAGCAAATTTGTGTTATTGGCGACAACCGTAAATACCTTACTGCACTCGTAGTTCCGGTTTACGATGCCGTTATAAAACATGCCGATGAATTAAAAATAGCTTACGATAACATAGGTAGCTTACTCGAAGAATCTGAGATTATTAAATGGATCACTAGTGAGTTTGAAGAATTACAGAAACTATTACCATCGCACGAAAGAGTTATTAAGTTTAATTTAGTTGAGGAGCCTTTCTGCATATCCAACAACATGCTTACCAACTCCATGAAGGTACGTCGTAAGCAGGTAAATATAAATTATAAATCAACAATTGAAGCTATGTATTAACTGCTTTAATAACTAATTCAACGAAGCTGACTCAATATACTCTTTGGGGCTCAGTCCGGTTTTCTTTTTAAATAAACGAGAGAAGTATTGCGGATATTCAAAACCCAACTTGTAAGCAGTTTCGGATATTGAGGTGGCGGGATCTAATAATAGGTTTTTTGCTTCCTCAATTAAATACAAGTTAATCTGATCAACAGCAGTTTTCCCGGTCTCTGCTTTAATACTATCACTCAAATAGCGATGGCTTACTTCTAACTGAGATGCCAACCATTGCACGCTTGGAATTCCATTTTCTGATAGCTGTCCACTTTCAAAATAGGCATCTAAAATTTCGGTAAACCGCGTCATTAAATTCTTATTAATCTCTTTTCTATTTAAAAATTGACGCTTGTAAAAACGATCGGCATATTTTAAAAGTGTTTCAAGGTGAGAGATGATAATCTCTTTACTAAACTCATCCTGATTGTTTTGGTATTCCGATTCAATATTCCTAAAGATTGTTTTTATGGTTTGTTCCTCTTTGGGCGAAAGATGTAGCGCCTCGTTAACATTGTAATTAAAGAAATTGTAATTCTTAATCCTTTTACGAATATCCAATCCTTGAATAAAATCATCGTGAAAAGCCAAAAACCACGATTCAGAACTAATTACAATATCTTTTACCGTATAGGTTTGATTGGGTGCAGAGAATAGTAGTGTTCCTGTGCTACAATCGTACTTTGTGCGGCCATAAATAATTTCGCCAGATACAATGTTTTTTAAACTGATGATATAAAACTGATTGGTATAACTGGCTTCCTCCTTTGAGGAGATGCAATTATTTATCTCATCGGTACTCATGGTTTTCTGACCAATACTGAAAAGCGGATTCTCTGGCTCAGGTAAATTCTGCGCCAAGTTGAACTCGGTAATATTTTTAAAGTTTATCTCTCTCATCACTACAAATCAAACTATTTATTTAAAGGCATTTCAAGTGAAATTAATTCAGCTTTATATACCTCAATTCTATCGCGAGCAGTACCATCAATCAATAAAATAACTACTAACATGGCAATGGTTGTAATCATGCTAGCGCGCCATACTGGCGAATTCATAAAAATAATAAGCAAAGCACATACTGCTATAATTATGGGAATAGCTTTAAAAACTATCGTTTTATATTCGTTAATCGCTTTATCTACACGTACTATTTCTGCTTCTACAAAGGCTGAGGCATCCGTGTTGTAATCTGCTGCAAAACTCGAAATTCGGGATATGTTGGTAAAAAACAAACCAAAACCTATTGTTAAAAGCATTGCTCCGGCAACCAATGTTGGAATAATATATGCCTTGGCCATGTCTGTTTTTCCTAGCTGCCAAAAACCGATGCTTGCTAATACAAAAGCAAATCCGAAAACGATAAAAAATGCGGTTGAAAAAACCTCGGCTTTAGCCCAATCTGTTGCAGTTTTTAAAATATCCATAGCGTTATTGATTTTAATATTTAAAATTGATGAGCTGCTTTAATAGCTATATAGCCCACTTTAAACCCGTTTCTTTTTCTGATAAATCCCATAACTTTTTTGCAACGTTCATATCCTTAGCGTGAGCTTCTATTTTATGTGCTCCCACAGGCCCAACCCAATTGCTTCGGCCTGTAGGACCGTAAAAGCCTTTTTCATCCAAATCATCTTCGGTGGCACACATTAACTCAGGGTAAGCTCCTTTTTCAGCTGATTGTGTTAAGGGCGATAGTTTCATCAATCCAAAGGTAATTCTAAGCATTAAACTACCACTGGTTTTAATAAGCGAAGTTCGTGAAGAGCCCGGGTGACAGGCATAAGCTTTCACATCAGTTTTGCCGGCTTGTTTTAATCTATCTTGTAATTGGTAAACCGACATAATTTGAGCCAGCTTACTTTGGCTATAAGCATTATTACCGGTGTAATCCTTATCCCAATTCATATCATCAAATTTTATGGCTTTAATGCCCATATTATAACCCAAACTACCCACGGTTACAATGCGTCCTTTTGATTTTTCAATTAAAGGGAATAATAATCCTTGTAGTAAAAAATTTCCGTAATGATTGGTTCCTAATTGGCTTTCAAAACCATCTTCGGTGAGCACTTGCTTGGGCACTTGTGCAATGGCGGCATTTAGCATTAAAGCATCAATGCGTGGCACGGTTTCAAGCACCTCTTTAGCTGCTTTTTTAACAGAGGCCAACTTACCTAAATCCAAAGTTATATAGGATACATCAATAGCATTTCCTAATTCGTTTTTATAGCTTGCAATTACATCTTCTGACTTTTTAGGGTTACGATTCAACATCACTACTTTGGCACCTTTCGATAGAAGAATTTTTGCTGCTTCAAATCCAGTTCCGCTAGTGGTTCCGGTAATAACAAATATTTTCCCCTCTTGCGATTTCATTAACTCTGGTGTCCATCCTTTTCTTCCAAATCTGCTATCAGTCATCATTCAAACTTTTAGTTACTAAAATATTATGGTACAAAGGTCGTTCATCAAAGGCATTTAGCACTTAAACATTTTGGTAGTAGTTGTATACTTTTTGGTATTAACACCCAAATTACTATAAACTTAGCGCAATTTACCTCAAAGCATCTTACATCTGTGTATTTGAATATTCAGGATGTGCTTTCGGAATTTCATTTTTATCATCCCTTATCATTTCGCGTATATCAATTTCAATTGCTCGGGATATCGTTGTAATTGGTATGTCGTTACTCATTCCTTCAAACGGATTTTCAGAAACATCGCCTACTCTTTCCATTAACATGAAAATCCACGAAATAACGATACTAAAGGGAATGGTTAACCACACAAAGTTTTTAGCAAAGAACAGGTGCAATACATTAACATTTTCGTGTTCGAGTAATGCATAGCCAATCTTATCGAATTCATGCATAAGCCCTAATGGCAATAGAAATATAAAAATCCAAACAAAAAACAGATTCAGAGTGGCAAACTGTCGGGGGTAAGGAAAATTTTTAATCCGCTCTGCTTGCCCCTGCAAAGTAAGTAGCTCGCCAATGATGTTTTTAAACTCCACATGCCTAAAATTGTCGATATATCCGTTCAGTTTTAATTGTTTAAAATGACTGGACTGAAGGTTAAGACAAGCAGTTTGTTTATTGGTTTTACTTAATATTTGGTCTCTTTCTTCATCAGATAAATAACCGGCTAACTCCTCCTTTAAGGTATGCTCATACTCCCTTACTTTAATGGCTTTCATATGCTCCTTATCCGATAGGTTACTTACCGTTGTTTCCCAGTTTTTCTTAACCCTAAGGGCATGCCTGAGGGCTGTCATCCAGGCCACATGGCGCATAATAATCGTTTTTTTAATCTTGAAAAACTCCTCATCTGTTTTGGCTTCCTTGGCATACTCATTGGTAATAAAATCATTAACCATTGTGGCCAATAATCGAGATGTATTTACAATTCCTCCGTATATTTTTCGAGCTTCCCAAAGCCTTCCGTAGGAGGCATTATTTTTAAACCCACTGATAAATGCGAGGGCCATACCAACCAATCCGATAGGAAGCCATGGCAGATGTAGCCATTTCCAATCTACTACTTCGTATAATATTACAGGTACAAGTGATAAGAGTACAAAGAAAAAGAGATACCTCCTTGTCCATCGCACTACAGTGCTAATGGGGTAAATTGCTTTTGTATACATAGTATGAGTTTATTAATTAACTAGCTATTCAATTTGAATGACTGAAGTAGAAACACTGACTGCAAGCGCGCCATTTTTCCATTTCTCTTAAAATTAAGGCATTCTAAACACAATTAGAAATAGAAATTGTTTAAAGTTGAATTGAAATAGGATACGATTAAGGAGGTATGCATCGCTATCAACCTCAATTGCTCGAAGTGCTAGGTATTAAAGTGAAGCGCTAAAAAGAATAACGAAAACCCGAATTTAGAATAGGTGACACAAATTTGTGAGTGACTATTCTTATGCAATGTTCGGCTTATGGGTTCAGCGAAGCGGAGACGCTTCGCTGTTTTTTTTGTTTTATAGTATTTTAATTCGAATTCTGATTACGGAATTCACTAGGAGTAATACCAGTATGTTTTGTAAACAGACGGGTAAAATATTGTGGGTCGTTAAAACCAATATCATAGGCGATATCACTCACACTAAGCGCTGTACTTTTTAAAAGTATTTGTGCTTTTTCAATACGTTTGGTATTAATATAGTTTTGCGGACTATCGTTATAAACCTTCTTAAACTCTCTTTTGAACGAGGATAAACTCAGGTTACTCATTTTAGCCAATTCATCTGCTGAAAAATTGGAGAACAAATGCGTATCTATCACCTTTCTGAGTTGCGCAGTTTTTGGGGCATACAAATCGGAGATCAAATCAACAATCGAATCAATATTCTTGGTTTGAATTAGCAATAATATCAATTCCTTTACCTTAAGTTCGAGTATATCTTCACTAACTAAATCTGGATTCTCAAAATAAAACTCGAGCGACTCAATAAAGCGTGCTATAATATTTTCAGAAGCAACAACTTTGCTTTGCTTTGCCGTTTTACTTTTTTCAATAATGGCAGGTAGCTCATCGCCATAAATAGCTTTTAGTTGTTCCGGTACCAAATGAATGGCCAATACATCAACCGTATCGCTATCAACACTATTTAGCAAATCGAAATAGTAGGTACCGCAACGTAACAGCACCGCTTCTTTCGATTTTATGGGCATGTCTTTTAATGTTGAAGACTGCATTTTAAAACCAGCCTCCTTAAAATAAAGGAAGCAACCTTCATTCTCAAAAATACCTTCTTTTCGGAATGGGGCTGTTACGGTAACCCGCGAAATAAGCTCACGCCCTTTGTATTCAAAATTCGACTGGTTCAGAATCATCTTGCTTATTTTATAGCTTCAATGGCTTTTATAATCTCACTTGGCTCAGCACGTTTGGTATAATCGGCATCAATAAAAGCATAACTAATTACACCATCTTTATTAATCACATAGGTGGCTGCAAGTGGCAATTCGTCGGAATTATTACCATTGTAAGATTTAAGGTCGAACTTGGCATCGTAAATTTTAGCCACATCCGGAGCCAGTTTAAATACCAATCCGTATTCTCGGGCCACCTTATTATCCAAATCACTTAGTATGCTAAATTCGAGTTCGTTTTTCTCAGCCGTGCTCATTGAATTATCCGGTAATTCAGGCGTTAGTGCCAATAAGTTAGCACCTGCTTTTTTAAATTCATCCAAATTATCCTGAAGCGCGTGAAGCGTAAGGTTACAATAAGGGCACCATCCACCGCGATACCACGTTAATATAACCGGAGTTTCTTTAAGCATATCATATAGTGCAAGCTCTTTGCCCATCTGATCCTTTAAGGTGAAATTAGGTGCCTTGTCTCCCACCTTTAAAACCCGCTCATAAATACCCGAAGCTATTACCGATTCAACGCCATTGGCATAAATATCTTTTACCTCTTTACTAAAATTTTGCTGCGCCCATTGCGCTCGTTCATCCAATTGCTCTCCGAGTGATTTCATTTGAGTTGCGTTTTTAGGGCTCTGTTTATCTTGAGCCGAAATACTATTTGCTGTTATTGTTAGTAATACTAAAACAAATAATTTGATGCGTGTATTCAATTTCATATTCTTTTTGTTGAATTGTGTTAGTTTATACCAAAACCATCATCAAATGATTAATATAAATTACTTCTATTAAGCTTTAACTTCTTCATAAAATATCAATGTAGCTATGGCTATACATCTATTTTATGCATCGTAAAAACCCAATATAATTCAATTTATTTATCAATCTTTTAATAATGCATTTGGTATTAAAATGCGAACATCTCAAATGATAGTTTTGTTCTTGTACACTTTTAGAGTGTAAGTACTTTCTCGTCGTTTTTTAGATATTGGGTTAAAGGTTCGCCCATGTATAAAACATCTACGCCGAGTGCTTTTATTTTTTCAGCCACACCAAATTGCTCAGCACAGGCCTGACAAGCCTCTACATGAACGCCTGCTTTCATCATGTCTAATACTTCCTGCTGCACTTCGCTATTTTCTCCGACCAACTGTGCCGACGCACCCCAAATAATAACATTAACTTCTTTCCACCAAGCATTAATAATGGCATTAGAAGCATACATTACAATCATTTTACTAATTGTGTCGCGGTTTGTGGTCGTCCACAAAATGTTTAATTTATCCATTGTCCTTAGTTTTATTATACAAATACATATTTGTAACAGTTAAACAAATATATGCTATTCCCATTAGGGGTGGCTTATATTCCATTGGTAAAATCTCAGCCGGCACATCAGGATGCAGGTGTGTATAAATGGCAACCACCATAGTAGCAATTACAGCAATATTGGCTAGCCAGAAGGTAATTTTCTGAGTCTGTTTTTTTAGCATATTGCCTTTGATTGCAAGAAACAAAAGAAGAACTCCTATTCCTACTTCGCCAAACTTAACGGCATATTGTGTAAACTCAGGAAATGGAAAACCTATAATTACAAGATGCTGAAAAATGAAGGATTTAAAAGGGTTGACGAACTTTGCCAACCCTGGCACTAACATAATAAACCCTAAAATACCTGTTAGTATCTTAACTGATTTTGACATGAATTCTAATTAATGAGTTGCAACTGATTTTTCCCACTTGAACTTCACAAAGCCATTATCAACAGGTGTTTCTGCCAAGTGATTTACGTAATTACTAATCACCTTTTGCGATAAGCCCAGGATGATATCAAGCAAGTGTTTATTCTCATAGCCTACACTGAAAAACTTTTCGCGTGTTGCACCTGTAAGTCTTCCTCTCTGACGGACAATCTCTAGTGTTGTCTCTCTTAAGACTTCTAGTTTCTCGCTTGGAAGAACTGTTTCGTTTCGTAAGGCATCTGTAATAGCATCATCAACCTTCATCATTTTTGCAATACCGGTATGTGCTGGCACACAATAATGACACTCGTGCTCCACATTAATGGTTTGCCATACTACGGTTAACTCATCGGCATTAAACGATGCATTTACAAACCACTCGTGCAATTGTTTATAGGCTTCTAATAAACCTGGCGACTCGGCTAAAACACCATGTAAGTTTGGTACCATCCCGAAGGCTTTTAACGATTGCTCTAAAGATTCTTTGCTCGCTGCAGGAGCTGTTTCGATTGTGTGAATTTTTAAATTTTTCATGCTATAAGCTTTAAGAAGCGTGTGCTTCATTATTTGTATTTATTTCTATGTTACAAATGTAGGGGCTTATGAGCAGGCGTATGCGGACAATAAGTTCAGCCTAATGGACAATTGGCTCAAGGTGCGATTTTGCGAAAATTATAATGTATTGGGCTTTATATTGCATTGACTAATTTAGGATGGTATGAGGTGAGAAGGGCCCGGCTTAACGATAGGAGCGGCATCCTTTTTGGCCTTTTTCGGGACAAAAAGATACAGCGTATAGCGTGACCCGCAGGGGAAGCCCCTTATTAAATTATTAATGGAACTTACAGCTTGTAATTAGGTGTATATATATTAATAGTAAATTATTTGCAAAGCTACAGACATAAAAAAACCCGAAGATACTTAGTACCTCCGGGCTTCTTAATAAATATTAGTGATAGGGTTATTTCCAGATTATTGGCATAAATACAGTCATTTCTGCGCGACCACGGTTACTCCATGAGTAAACAGGTACCAATTGTGATTTTACTACTTCGAACTCAGGTTTTGAAACCATTTTATACATATCAGCATCGTTGTTGTTTTTACGTACCAATACTTCGGTTTCAATTGAAGTTACACCACTTAATAAGTCTTTTTTGTATACTGGCTTAAAGTCTTTATCGCTACTTAGGTAGATGTCCATGATTTTGGCATCTTTTGGTAAGTCAGGCGACTCAACACAATATACAATTGGTCCACGCTTAATGGCCACTTGGTTACGAGCTTCCTCAATTAAAGTATTACCCTCAACATATCTTACGTCCATTGGCATATCAACAGTAAGCACATCGCCTTTTTTCCATGCGCGTTTGATAGTGGCAAATTTACCTGCCTCAACAGCTACTCCAGCATCTTTTCCGTTAACCAAAACTTTGGTTCCTTCTGCCCAATTAGGGATACGCACCATTACATCGAAAGCGGCTTTTTTAGCTTTATTGATGGTAATATCTACACGTCCTTCCCAAGGATATTTGGTTACTTGCTCAAGCTCTAATTTAGAACCATCTAATAAAGTTGTGTTCAGTTTATTTCCGCCATAAAGATTCACTGCAATACCGTTGGCTGGCTTGCTATAAGCCCAACCTGAAAGTTTACATACCGTACGAACCAAGTTTGGAGGACAACAGAAACAATCTAAGTAAGGCTGACGCTCAGGAAACTCAGTTACCATTTTATCATAGTCAATTGTTCCGTTAATCATACGCAATGGGTTGGCGTAATAATAGTCTTTACCCTCAAGGCTAATACCTGATAAACCAGAGTTATAAACCACAAGTTCCATAATATCGGCATACTTCGATTCTCCTTTGATATCTAACATACGCTTAGAGAACATTGAGTTACAAATATTCGCGCAAGTTTCGTTATAAGCATGTGTGTTTGGCATTGTGTAGGCATCTAAGAATCCCTCTTCGATCAACTGACGGTTTGAAGATGCTCCGTAGTGTGTTTGACCTAAAGCACCAGTTACATACATCTTCTGTTGTGTAACGTTATACCATAGTCTATCTAAAGCATCAATTAAAGCTTTTTCACCGGTTTCGGCATATACATCAGCAGCACCTGCGTAATAATATAAAGCTAATACAGCGTGTCCTACTGCCTCATCTTCTTCGCGAAGAGGAGTAGTCTCTTGCACCATATCACCAATTGGGTAACCCTGAGTTTCTGGTGTTTCTTCTACTTTATATTGTCCGCGATTATTGATGAACTTTTCTGCTAACTTTAAATACTTCGCATCGCCAACTGTACGGTATAATTCAACACAACCCATAATTTGAGTTTGGTTAAACCCGAAGCGACCAAAATGTTTATCTTCTGGCATGAATAAAGTGTACAATAAATCGGCATGACGAACAGCTAAATCTAAGAAGTTTTTTTGCCCAGTAATGCGGTAATGGATACAAGCACTTGTTAAAAGGTGACCTGTGTTATACATCTCGTGGTACTTACGATTCTCGTAACGATTTACTTTATCGTTTAACTGAATTTGCGTTTGTAGGTAACCATCTTCAAGCATGGCTTGCTCGATGATAGAAATCCAACCATCTAATTTTTTTAAGATTTCTGCATCCTTAGTTTGCGCATACATATACATGTAGGCTTCCATAAATTTATAGAAATCGCCATCGTGCCAACGCATACCTTTATGCTTTCCTTCTTTTAAACCAGCAGCAATTTTAAAGTTGTTAAGCGCATGGCCTGTATCACCAGTTAAAAGGCTTTCCATATATGGAAGCATGCTATTTTTTGCTACATCAAATTTCTCGGCCCAAAAACCATCAGTCCAAACACAGTCGCCCATGTCAACACTTTTTAGTTTTACATACGGACTCTCTGAGTTATTAATAATTCCGTGCTCTTGTGCAGAGGCAAGCTGCAAAGCAAAAACACAACATAGTAATAAAGCTAACTTTTTCATTGTATTTATAGTTTTAAAATATGATTGATGTGAATGTTAATCTTTGTAATAATACTTCTGCAATTTTAGAGCTTATTAACGAAATAAAACAATAACGAGGCCTGACAAAAACAGGACAACTGATACTTTTAGCAGTATTTTAACAGGACATATAAAATATTTGTTTTACTTTTGAAAATCATTAAGAATCTAATAATATGACACTTAAAGAATACAGAAGTATATTAATACTAGTAATAGCAACTATATTCTCTCAACTAACATCAGGACAAGCCTCAACAGATATTAGAAACCATGAGCAAGTATCAAAAGAGAAGAGTCCGGAACTTCAAGCTTTAGAAAAAGCATTTACAATTGCGGATAATCAAGGCAACGATTCTTTAAAAATTACAGCCCTATTAAAGCTGAGTGAGTATAACCAAACTACGCAGAATTACAGCTCTGCCTTTGAGTATGCAGGCGAGGCATTATACCTAGCCGAAGAACTGAAGGATTCTGTATTATTAGCCGGCGCTTGCCAAATTTTTGGTGTGCTCAACTATATGCTATATCAAAAGACCGATGCCAACTTTTATTTGCAACGTGCTTTAGAATTACATAAAGAATTAGTGCCTAAGCATAAGTTAAACGTGCATAGGTTAGTATCGGCCTACTTTAGCGTTACCCTCTCTCACAGGCATTTTAGGGAATACGACAAGGCCTTGGTGTATTTAGATAGTTGTTATCTTATTTCGGATACCATTAATACAAACCCAGTAAATATGGGGTATTTAGATGTGGAAAAAGGCATACTCCTTAGTAGTTTAAATAAACCCAAAGATGCCTTGATACCACTTAATAGTGCAAAAAAAGTGTTTGAGGAAATTAAGCCGACGGATAAAAAGATATCAGACAAGGAGTATTTGGTAATCATTTACACGTATTTAGGTATTGTACAGAAACAACTAGAGAACTATTCTGCATCCATCAATTATTTTGAGCGAGCGCTTCAATTATTAGAGACAAAGAAAAAACATATTGACTTAAGTCCTTTTATACATGAACAATATGCACTATTACTTTATCAAATAAAACAATATCAAAAGGCATATACCCATTTGCAATTATCCAAGAATATGAACGAGCGCTACTTTAGCACAAAAGCGATTTCTAACAATGACTTCATTACCATTCGCAGCAGGTATATGGAAGATATCAATCAAAAGAATGATGAGATTATAAAGCAGAATTTAGAATTGGCCAAAAACCGTCAATCCATAATCATGTTCAGGGCTATATTGTATTCCGTATTTCTATTGCTAATAATAGGAGGACTAATTGTTAGGAATAGATATCAGGCTAAAAAACACAAAAAAGAAAAACAACTTAACTTACAGAAGCAAACGGAATCAGAAAAACTACTTGAATTAAAAAATAAGGAATTAACCGCATCTACATTACAGTTAATTGAGAAAGAGGAAATGATGATTACTGTGCGAGAGTATCTGAAATCTCAAAAAGACAATCGCGAATCAAAAGTGCTACTAAATGCATTAAAACATAATGAAAATACTTTGTGGGATGATTTTAATACGCGTTTTATTGCTGTGAATAAAGATTTTTACGACAAACTACAAGAACAGTTTCCAAAGCTAAGTCATGGTGATTTAAAGATATGTGCCCTCATCAAATTAAACTTCTCAGGAAAAGAAATGGCGCATCTATTGGGAATTTCAACCGATAGTGTGCATAAAGCACGGCATCGCTTGCGTAAAAAAATGGATTTAGATAGAAGTATCAATCTAACCAGTTACATCTCGTCAATTTAATACGAAATACAATTATTATAAATGCATTCCGTTTAAATAAATATCTTTAACAATTATATTTATAAGCTTGAAATAAAGAACAATGAAATTATATACTCTTCTTGCTATATTATTATTCTCTACCGCACTTCTTTCTGCGCAAATGCAAGCCACAGGAAACAATAGCGAAACAGAAACAAAATACACAACACACCCTACGCAAGATCCCGTTTTTTTATACTCCAATCTTAGTGCAGGAGTCATATCGGTAAGCCCTATTAACCCGCCAGCAGTGCCCACCTATGTTTGGTATACGAATACAAATGGTGTTTGGAAAGAGGAATACTCCAATAATAGCCCTGTTTATAATCAGGATATAGAAGAAGGCGGCTATAAAGTAGAAATCCTTGAGGGTGGTGAAACTGGTACAATAACTGAAACACACCATTGCTGGGTATTTGTTCCTGTAATTGAATCAGTAGATATTGATTCCACTTCTACAAGTTGTGAGTATGTGCGGATGAAAACTGATATTGTTTCAAAAAATCTAACTTATTACGACATTACTACGTCAGCGGCTATCAACCTCGAATATGAATACACCTACAATTGGACCATAACTCCCAACGATGATTTTGAGAATGTTGATGAGCCCAACCCTGCACTACCTGCTCCGGTTGAAAAAACATCTTATGCATTAAACCTTGAAGCATTCAATTTCTATACGCTTAACAGTAATACTATAGAAATTGAAGAGATTGCTGTGAAGGCAGAATACAAAGCGACAGTTTCTGAAAGAGATTATGAAAATGAGATAAGTAGTTCAGATAGTTACTCCGCTCCTGTTTTAGTAAATTTCGAAGATATCTCAAAAGGCAGTATTGATGATAGAGAGTGGGTATACTATAATACGCAAATTGAGGGCCCTGAAGGCGAAATTGGAGCCGATTATGATATTCTTAAACCCAATTACGTTTTCTCAGAAGCTGGAACCTATAATGCAAGGCTAAGCATTCTAAACAGAACAACAGGCTGCACAGATACATACAGTGGAACTGAAATAAAAGTAATTGAAATGTCAATTGAAGTACCCAATGCTTTCACTCCAAATGATGATGGCACACATGATATTTTCTTGGTACAATACAAATCCATTGAAAAATTTAGAATGGTTATCTTGAATAGATGGGGACGCAAAGTGTATGAAACCAATAATCCGGGTGAAGGATGGAATGGAAAAATTAAAGGGCGCAAAGCATCAGAAGGCGTTTACTTTTATTACATCACTGCAGAAGGCTTTAATAAAGATGAAAAGAAGAAACTAGAAGGCGCTATTCACTTGATAAGATAATTACCTCTACATTATCAATGAAGCTTAATACTTTGTTTTAATTATAAATTCTTTCTTCCATTATAGTGTCATAATTATGCCAAGGTCTACTCTTGTTACTTTATCTAAAAACAGAAGAAATTATTAGGCATAAAAAAAGGGGAGGTAACCACTCCTCCCCTATACTTAACCAAACCTAACTAAACACTTTTACATAGAATGTAAAAGCAACACATTTCTTTAACCTAATCTATAAAAAGAATTCATATACAAGATAATACATAAATTTTCCGATGGCAAGCCTATTCAGAAAAAAAATAAAAATTTATAACTTAATTTGTATAATAGTAAGGCTACTTACGTTATATACTAAGGAGTGTAGCGCTATTAAAATTCTTGAAAAAACTTTTAAAGTTCACAATAATGAAATCGCACGAAATTGATTACAAAATTAAAGGACATGATATTCAGTTTGTAGAAATTGAATTAGATCCTAATGAAACTGTTATTGCTGAAGCTGGAGCAATGATGTACATGAAAGAAGGCATCCAGTTTGAAACCAAGATGGGCGATGGTTCAGCACCAGATCAGGGGATGATGGGAAAATTATTTTCTGCCGTATCCCGAACCATAACTGGTGAATCGATATTTATTACGCACTTTACACATCGTGGTATTGGTAAAAGCCATGTTGCTTTTGCGGCTCCTTATCCAGGAACAATTATACCAGTAAATTTGGCAAATATGAACCGGAAAATTATTGTGCAGCGCGATGCTTTTTTATGTGCTGCATTAGGTACCAAAATTAGTATGCACTTTAACCGTAAGTTGACTGCAGGTTTCTTTGGTGGCGAAGGTTTTATATTGCAAAAACTAGAGGGTGATGGAATGGCATTTATACATGCTGGTGGCACTATAGTGGAACACGAACTTAAAGGTGATACCTTAAGAGTTGATACTGGTTGCGTAGTGGGTTTTCAGGATGGAATTGACTTTGATATAGAACGTGCTGGGGGCTTAAAATCGATGGTATTTGGTGGCGAAGGATTATTTTTAGCCACTCTAAGAGGACATGGTAAGGTTTGGCTACAATCAATGCCAATTCGTAAATTAATAGCTCAGATAGCACCTACTGGCGGAAATAGAGGAAAAGAAAGTAGTGGTGGTTTATTAAACACACTACTTGAAAGTTAATATTCAAATAGTATATAAATAAAAAGCTCCAATATGAACACTTGCATATTGGAGCTTTTTAATTATTCCATTTTTTGCCAATTTCCTTCGGCTACAATATCTTCAAGCAGCTTTTCAAGAGCTTTTAATTCTTCGGGTGCCCCATGATAATCTCGAATTCTTTTACTTACGCCTTTTGAGGTGTATGTGATATACGTAGTAGGTAAATCAGTAATCATTGCTGTATATTCATCTTCAAAATCAAAGAACTTCGCCTTTTCAAAAGCTTTGATTAGAAGGTCTACTCTTTCTAATCCAATATTCTTTGAGTGATTCCCTAGCTGTTCCATATTCTTTCGTCCGTTTAAAACGGCTTTTCCATCAGGATACAACTCAAGACTGTATGAAGGGTTAATACTTCTTCCTGGCGACTTAGATAACTTAATTACTACCTCATTACTTTTAACTGCAGTTTGTTTTGTAGTTTGACAAGCTGATATCAGAACAGTCAGTAGTGCTAATAAATATATTAAGTGTTTCATTGATTAAAATTTATTATTCATTGGTCAGATGGTAATTTCATCTGCAGATTTTAATGATGTGAGATAATAACCTTTTTGATGCTTACCAATTGACTGTTTTCAAAAACTGACAAAAAGTACATTCCGTTGCTTAAATCTGAAACATTAATACTATTATCCATAAGGCTACTACGAAGCACTTCAACACCTGTCATGTTTGTAAGACTAACAACTACATCTGTTGTTTTTGTGCCGTATACATTCAATAAATTATTAATAGGATTAGGCGCAATTTTTATCTCCGAATTCTCATTGTACTTTACTAAACTTTGTAAATCACTATTAATTACCAGAGAATAATTAAATGGTTCAATTGTTTCTACCTCCTCATCAATACGAATCACCAAAGGAAAAAATCCTTGCCATGAATCGTAATCGTTTACAATCACTTCATTATATTCATCAGCATAAACCACCTCTATCTTTTGTGGGTCGGCCCCATAATGTATCTTAACCAATACCAATTGCATATTATCGAGACTACTTGAAGCCTTCAGTTTTACTTTGAAAGGCTTTGATGCCACTAGGCTAAAATAGTCGGCACTCAAACGCATTAATTGATTGTTACCATCAACGTTGCTAATCCATTCTATTTCTTGCCCTGAGAAATTAAGATAATTTGCTCCATTTTCGTATGCCTTTGAAGCAAATGAATATCCAGAATAATATGCTAAATAAGAGTAATAATCACCTGCTCTGCTATAATTATAAGGTGAAAAATCTGCATTATCTTTTAATACAGCATTTGCCACATGGAATTTTATAAACATTTCTTTCAACGAGGTAGAGTAATTTGTTGAAAGCTCTATATCAATAGCATTCAAAGTATAATAATTTATACTTGTATTGTAAATACTCTTCACTATTTCGTTACCAAATTGCTCTGACAAATACTGAATAAATAACCATGATCCGTACCAATGTCCATCATATGTATCATCATCAGGATCCTCACCATTTTCATAATTTAAGGCAACATCAGTTGAGAAGAAAATAAATGGCATGTATTGAAAATTATCATCTATACCAGGATAAACAACTTCTTCAGACCATGCGGCACAAGCTTCAAAGAACCATCCATCCATAGTTGCTGCAATACCAAACTGAATAGCATGCATATACTCATGAGCTGCGGTTACCTTAAGCGCATTTTCTTCCTGAGTAGCAGTATTTCCAAAACCTTGATAATTGTTACGCATTACCATATGACTACCATAAGAATACCGCTCTACAATATCTATTGAATTGTGGTTATCTGTATATTTATCTCCTGAAGATACATAGCCATAAACCCACTCTCCTGCCGCTTTTCCGCTAACATATACATGATAGGTTCCTGTACCATTAGCAATATCTACATTGGGAGGTACTGTATAAGTCATTGTGCTATGGTATTCATCAAACACTTTATCAACAAAAACAGAAGCCATGTTATCAATATAATCTGGCACTCCATTATCGTCATCATCTGTAGGATCCACATCCTCACTAGGGTCATCACTATCTATTGTATAATGAAACGTAAAAATACCAGATTCAAAGGTAAGTTCTGTTCCACTAAAACTAGGTGCATTATTATAAACCGAGAAGACTTCTTGTGCTTTAGGTGTAAGTTTATCCCAATTTAATTGAGCTTCTTTCAGCAGTGGGGTTAACCAAAGTTTACTTTGTTGTTCTGTACTCTTTAGTTGTGCATTATTTAAATGCTTATTGTAACGTTCTACTAATTGATTTGAAAATTCAATATCCTGAGCATAAGATTGTGTATGTACAATACTAATTAATAGTAGTAAAAGTGTAAGTGTTGTCTTCATGATTAGAGTTATTTATTATTTAGGTTAATACAAATTCATTCTTGTATACTTACAATAATGATTTATGGATACAATTATATAAAGGAAAATCGAAAATAATGCATTAATTCTCACAATTATAATACTAAAGCTCACTGCTTTGTTAAGCACGTATTCTGAATTGGAGCTTCGTTATATGCATTAAAGACCCTATAAAATAAGGCTTGAAAGCAAGGAGGTCTATGGTTATTACTATGAGTGAAACAAAAAAATTAAGCATAACAAATTTTATAATACTAATGTGGATTTAAACGAGGAGTTACTCTATTTACACAAATACCTCACATCAAGTTTTGATGTGAGGTATCAATAGACAATACAAAAATTATAATGATATTGTTAAAGTTAACTTTCAGTCCCTATAAACTCTATATAAATAAATTCAAATTAGATTGTTCGGCTTCTTCTAAATAATTAGCTACTCCACCAATTTTCACACCACTTATTAATTCTTTTTTATCTACACCCATAATATCCATACTCATTTGACAAGCGATCATGTTAATACCACTTTCTCTAGCTTTATCAATCATGGTTTCAAGGGCATCTACATTTTTATCCTTCATGCGCAGTTTCATCATACGACGGCCCATACCTGCCATATTCATATTGGATAGGTTTAGTCTGCCTGCATGCCCTGGCATCATTTTACTAAACATACTGCCCATCATATCCTTTTTTACTTTTGGTTTATCAGGATTCTTAATCACATTTAATCCCCAAAAAGTAAAAAACATGGTAACCTTTTTACCCATACTGGCAGCTCCGTTGGCAATAACAAATGAAGCAAGGGCTCTATCTAAATCATCGCTAAAAACAACCATTGTTTTGTGATCCAATTTAGAAGGCGCTGCTCCGTTTGGAGCCACTGATTTCTTCTGCTTTTTGATAACGGCTGTTATTTCGCCCGATTTATTTTCGCGCTTTACTAATTCATTTCCAGTAACCTTACACCATGATTCAACATCACTATAAAAACCAGGATCGGTAGCGACTACCTCCATCTGGTCGCCATCTTCCATTGTATCAATGGTATCTTTAAGTTTTAAAATTGGCCCTGGACATTGCAAACCACAAGCATCTACTTGTAATAATTTGGTATCTATTTTAATAGGTGCTTCTGTTTCTACTTCCGTAAGTACGGGCTCAAAAAATATTGGATTAGATTGTTCTGCCATGGTTTGTTTATAAACTTTTAATCCTCCTGATAAATTGTAAACATCCTCATAACCATGTTGACGAAGAATTCTCGCGGCAACATAACCTCGTAATCCAACCCCACAATAGATCATTATTTTTTTATCCTTCGGAATCTTATTTAAATTATCTCTTATCTCATCAACATCAATATTCACTGCTCCATCAATGGTATCAATTTCATATTCTGTAGCTGTTCGAACATCTAAAACAAAAGAATCTTTAGCACTACGCTTTTTAAACTGAAATGGGGATAACGGTTTAAATAAGCCCTTCATAATATTCTCTGCATTATATCCAGCTTGGTTTACCGGATCTTTTGCTGAACTAAAAGGTGGTGCATAAGCATGCTCAATTTCTTGTAGATCGTAAATTGTTCCGCCATTTTTAATGGTAGTAGCCAATAAATCAAGGCGTTTATCAACTCCCTTATAACCTACTATCTGACCTCCAAGTAATTTTCCATTATCTGGATCGAAACTAATTTTAAGAATCATTTGCATAGAGCCAGGATAGTAACCTGCATGCGAACCTGCATTTACAATAGTACTCTCATGTTTAATTCCGGCTGCTTTAAGACCTCGATGCGTCATACCAGTAATACCGGCAGTCATATCAAATACTTTAGCAATAGCTGTTCCTATTGAACCCTTATAAGATCTATTATGACCATAAACCATATTATCGGCCAAAATTCGTCCTTGCTTATTAGCAGGCCCAGCTAAAAATGCTAAACTTGGTTTATTAGTAATTGGATGTGGAAACTCTATGGCATCGCCAAGCGCGTAAATATCTTTATGAGAAGCTTGTAAATATTCATCAACCCAAATACCACCAGTTTCTCCTATTTTTAGTCCGGCTTCTTTTGCAATACTAGCATCTGGCTTAACCCCAATGGAAAGAATAATAAAATCGGCTTTAATAATACGCTCACTAGCTAAGTGAACTTCAACGATGTTTCCAACTTGTTTAAACTCTTTAACAGCGTCCTCTAAAAATAAGGCTACACTTTTCTCTTTAAAATGCTGATGAAGTGGAGCGGCGATTTCACTATCCATCATATTCATAACCTGGCTTGATGCTTCCACAACAGTAACATCAACACCAACGTGATGCAGGTTCTCAGCCATTTCTAAACCAATGAATCCGGCACCTACAACTACAGCTGTTTTGGGTTCTTCATCATCAACAAAAGCTTTTATTTTATCAGTATCCTCAACATTACGTAGCGTAAAAATATTATCTGAATGAATACCTGGTATTGGAGGCTTTACAGCCGAAGCTCCTGGGGATAGAATTAACTTATCGTAGGTTTCAGTGTACACTTCTCCTGTTTGCATCTTTTTCACTTGAATACTTTTAGCTTCAGTATTAATTGAAGTAAGCATAGAAAATGTGCGGATATCAATATTAAACCGGGCATTAAAACTTTCTGGTGTTTGTACCAGTAGTTTATCCCTATCTTTTATTACACCTCCAATATAATAAGGTAATCCACAATTGGCATAAGAAATATGTGGCCCTTTTTCGAGCATAATTATTTCTGCCTCTTCATCAACTCTTCGCAAACGCGCAGCTGTGGTAGCTCCTCCAGCAACACCTCCTACAATAATGTACTTCATTTATATAATATTTTTCTATTGTTCAAACTATTCATCAACACATCTAAATATGTATTGATGTGCAAATATAGAAATAATTAATTATCTACCTTTCTAGATATAATAATATTTTCAGAACAAATAAGTTTACTTGATTAGTTTTATTTATTTTGCAGCTATGGAGATGGTTAATATAAAGGATGTAGGTCCTGTATTATTTGAGGTAAGCAATAGAGCGAAACGCCTATCGATAAAACTTAAACCTTTTGAGGGGGTGAAGGTAATTGTGCCCAAACACATGCACCCAAAAGAAGCCTTACAATTTGTGCATGATAATGCAGCATGGATCAAGCAGAATATGATTAAGGTTAAAGAAAAGGAAAGCGATTTGACCATTTTTGATGAGCACACTCAATTTAAAACACGTGACTTCTCTGTACTAATTAAAAAATCGGCCCTGAGCCAAGTAAAATTGCAATTAAAGAATGGGATACTCGCAATCTATTACCCACAAAATCAGAATGTTAAATCGCCTATTATTCAAGAAAATATTAGATACGGAATAGAAGAAGCTATGCGTATGTATGCGAAAAACTATCTGCCAAAACGTTTGCATCAGTTGGCTGAAATCCATGGCTTCAGTTATCGGAAGGTATTTATTAAGAATTTAAAATCGCGTTGGGGAAGCTGTTCTAATGTTAATAACATCAATTTAAATTTACATTTAATGCGCTTACCCAACAATTTAATTGATAGCGTAATTTTACATGAGCTCTGCCACACTGTTGAAAAAAACCACGGACCTAGATTTTGGGCTTTATTGGATAAAGTAACCAATGGCAAAGCAAAAGTACTAGATAAAGAAATGAAGCACTATAGAACGGTAATCTATTAAGCGTATTAATACTCCGCTATACATAAATGAGTTACATCTCATCATTATATGAAAATTTAGTCGGGGGTATTTAAAATAATGCTCCTCAATATAACCATGAGAAAAAACAAGTTATACTACTACATATAAGTAATATAAATACAATAGGGTTAGATGAACATAATGCAGCTACTGCGCCAACTATGTTATTGTATAATCTGTTTAATCAAATATATTTCTGACACCTTAAAGTCTAGATTTCGGTAATCTAATATATTATCACGGTTGGTTATCATATCAACCCCTATAGTTACAAGTTATCGAATAAACCCACACTTGAAACACAACACCCCTTAAAGCCTGAACAATAGATCGATACATTTAGTATGTTAATCTACTAATAAATCGAAATCATGAAAATTAAAAAATTATTACTTAGTGCTGTTATGTCCATAACAATGGCGCATATGATTGCACAGGTGAATGTTGATGTTAATCTAAACATTAAACATTCTGTAAACGGCGTTTCCGATTTTGGTCGAGAACGACACATCACCGTACACTCAACACCTACCGAAATTGACTGGATTGGTGAAGAAGATAAACTAGATTACTTTATTAATGATTTAGATGTGTACTTCGGCAGGGATAATGGTTCCTCAACATGGAAGTTTCAAGCATCTGAAGAAGATGAGAACAACAGAAACCATGTTGATTCTTTATGGTTTAAAGGTTTTGGAAGCTGGCTAAAGGATGAATATGCAAAGAAAACTATAGCGCATCAATATGAAACCAAAGGAGCCATGATTATGGGTACTAACCCACATCCATTATATCCAACCCTATCGTGGTATGATAATGGATCCACATGGAGTGGATGGCAACCTAAAAATGTTGAAACCTCTTCAGAATGGGTAGAACTATATTTAGACTATGCATTCAGAAAGTACATGGGGCAACCAGGAGAGCCACTACCTACTTATTGGGAAGTTGTAAATGAAATTGACATGGAATTTATGACTGGTAAATTGCTATTCTCAAGCTATGAGCATATTTGGGAATATCACAATTTAGTGAAAAAAGCCTTAGACGAACGTTTAGGTGAAAAAGCTCCTAAAGTTGGAGGGATGACCTGGGGACAACACGATTTTGAGAAGGGTGATGGCATAGGCAGACAATCGGTTGAGAAGGTCTTAGGTTGGGGAATAGATCCTGATGCTGTAAATACTTCCCTAGAACCATACTATAAAAACGATTGGTTTCAATGGGATGTATTATTTCAAGGGTTTATGGATGCCTGCCCTACCATGGACTTCTGGAGTATTCACCTTTATGATTGGCCCAAAGCCTCTAATAGCATTAACCGCGCAGGCCCTAATGTTGAAGCTGCTCTTGATATGATTGAGTGGTACGATAACTACAAGTTAGGTGCTCCTAAAGAACTCATTGTCTCAGAATTTGGTTCTGTATCAGGTTACCTTGATGAAGTAAGTCCTAAACGTAGAGCTTGGGAAAACCTAAAGCCTTTTAATTCTATGTTTATGCAGTTTTTAGAACGCCCTTCTCATATTACCTTAACCATGCCTTTTGCTCCTGTAAAAGCAGAGTGGGGTGATGAATATGATGCCGATGGGAATCTAACCAAAAGATACCCGTCTACCCTCCTTGATAAAGATGAAAATGGAGATTGGCAATGGACAGATTTTCTATTATGGTATAAACAGTGGAGTGATGTTGATGGCACAAGAGTAGAGACCAAATCATCAGATAGAGATGTTCAGGTTGATGCATATATCAATGGTAACCATGTGTATTTAATTTTAAATAATCTTCATTCTCAGGCCGAAACAATAGATTTAAATCTGTTTGGAGGAGGTACAAATACCATCAAAAGTGTAAATGTAAAAAACCTATACTTCAATGAATCATTAGGTACACATGGAGAAGCTATATACGATGTATCTGAATATAAAACAGCACCAGGTTCAATTGTTCTTAATGGAGATGCAACCATTATTTTAGATTATACTTTTGAAAATTCGGTTTCAATTACCGATGAAATGAAGGAAGTAAAATATATGTGTGAACGATTTGGAACAGGAAATACGCCAACGGGTGGAGATGTTTTCAGAAAGGTTGTGGATGGTCGAACAGACTTAAGCGCACAAGTTAACAATGTAATTGTTCCTAGCGGAGCAGCTGAAGCAGTTATAAGAATTGGTGGTAAGTTTTGGGATAGTGGTAAAATACCAGGTTCAATTACCATTAACGGTAATGTATTGCACTCAAACCCTAGTTTTAGCTCAGATTTAGATCTTGATTGGAGAGGTGAAGATAACCCTGGCAGAAACTATTGGTTTGGTGTGTATGAAATAGATGTGCCTAAAGAGTATTTACAAGAAAACAATACAATTACCTGCCAATTTGGCAACAATGTAACCTACACTACTGTAATGTTGCAAGTTTTCAATTTTACAACAGACCCAATGCGTTCTGTGAACAATGATGGTGTTTCATTAACAGGAATTTCTTTGCCTGCTAATATATCACTTATGCAAAATCAAACTGAATCACTGGCACTTACTTTTACGCCTGAGAATGCTACGAATAAGAAAATCACTTGGGAATCGAATGATACTGATATTGCAACAGTTGATGAACAGGGCGTAGTTACAGCAATAAGCTCAAGCGGATCAACAGTTATTAAAGCAATTAGTAATAATGGTAATAAGGAAGCTACTATTACAGTAGATACCAAACCATATTTTAGTACTCCGATAACTGGGATTACTATTAACGAAGGTAATGCCATAGAGGTCGATTACTATGTAACTACGCCTTTACACGCAAGTATCCTTCCTGTTGATGCAACTGCTCAAGCTGTAATTTGGAGTTCTTCAGATAATGATATTGTGGAGGTTGATCCTGTAACAGGAAAAGTATTAGGCAAGGTAATTGGTGAATCTGCAATAGTAACAGCTAGCATTGCTGATGAGCATAATGGAGATGCTATTTTTACAGAATCAATTACTGTAAATGTTGGCATTGTTGGTGAAGAAACGATTTATTCAGATGCACTGCCTAATCAATTGGTTGGTAATGATAATTATACCATCAATGTTCCTGTAAATGTAAATGGAGTTCGTTCGCTAAGTATTGAGTTAATTCAAGATGGGACAACTATACTCGCATCTCAAACAGCAAATATTAATGCTCTTGGAAAAACAGACATTAAAATAAATCTTTCTTTAGCAAGTGTTCCAGCCATAGGAACTAACTATTCGCTAAGAGCGGTTCTAAAAGATGGAGAAAACAGCATTTATGAAACGAATACTAATCTTGAAATCTTGGACATTATTCATGTTGAAAGCATTTTACTAAATGAAGTTTTCAATCAAGTAGAAATTAATGGCGATAGTCCAATACTAAGCTTTGTAATTGAACCATCAGGTGCATTTAATAAGAACGTTACATGGACTTCAAGCGCTCCTACCATTGCATCTATTGCTACAGATGGAACAGTTACAGCACACACTGAAGGTGAATTTACAATTACAGTAAGCTCTGAAGATGGAAACAAATCGGATGCCGTTACACTTAATGCTGTAAGTTCATTTACACAAGGTCCTAAGTCAATAATGATACCGAGTGAAATCAGTGTCTTTCCTAATGCAAACTATACATTTACTGCAGATTATACCCCAAGTACTTTACCCGAATCTTTAAAAAGGCTTACTTGGATATCGAGCAACCCAAATATTGCCTCTATTGATGCAAATGGAGAATTAAGTGCTAATGCTAATTTAGGCAGTACTACAATTACGGCCAAATCCGTGGAGGACGAAACTGTACTTGCAACATGTATTGTTAATGTTGAGCCAACTTTAATAATTGAAGCAGAAGATTGGGCAGCTATGGGAGGTGCTGTTGGCGACATTGGTAAATATACTTTTACCAATGGGATAGCCATTAACAATGTTCAGAAAGGTGATTATTTAGAGTATGATGTGATTGCTCCCATAGCAGGAGAATACGAAGTAACCTTTGTGGCTGCCACAGCGGTTGCTGATGGTGTAATAGAGTTATTACTTGAAGGTGTAAGCCAAGGTAGCGTAAAGCTTACCTCAACTACATGGGATAGTTTTACTGATTACAAGATGACGACAAAAGTAAGCCTTAGCGAAGGTTTACAAACCATCAGGTTAAATGCGGCGGGTACTTCAGATTGGCAATGGAACCTTGATAAATTTAAACTAGAATATGTAGGTGTACCTTTTGACAAAATGGTATTAAACACTTCATTTCTTCATTTAGCCATCGGTAATCAGGAAACACTTGTTCCCACAATTACTGTTAACGGTGCTTCGAGCACTAGTGTAACTTGGAGCAGTTCTGTTGATGGAATAGTGAGTATAGTTAATGGTGTAATTACAGGACTAGCTGAAGGAACAACAATTATAACTGCTACTTCAACTGAGAACACAGATCTAAGCGCATCTTGTAACGTTACCGTTGGTGAACTATCTGACCCAATTGTAATTGAAGCTGAAGATTTTATTGCTGATGGTGGCGACTATGCCGATGGAAAAGATGGAGGAGTCAATCTAAACCCTGGAGTTGGTATAAATCATGTAAATAATGGCGACTGGGCAGAGTATAATTTTAATATTGCAGAATCAGGAACGTATAAAATCACCTATTATATTTCGTGCCCAACACCCGATGGAAATATAACTGCCTATGTTGATGGTGCCTTTATTTGTACTGATAATATTCCGAATAATGGTACAGGAGAATGGGATACCTATGTTCCAATTGTAGCATCATCAACTGCTCAATTATCTGTTGGTTTACACACCTTCAAAATTGAAGCATCGGGTAGCGATTGGCAATGGAATTTAGATAAAATTGAATTAGTAAGAATTGGTGATTACATCAGTACGAATTTATCTACTGAGGATAAAAACTTGGTGAAAATATTCCCAAATCCTACTAAGTCAGACTTAAATATCTTCATCGAAAATCCGAACATATTCCAATTACTTGAGATATTCTCGTACACAGGTCAGCTTATCTTAAACGAGGACATAACAAATAGAAACGGAACAGCACGAATCAATTTAAGTGCTCTTCCAAAAGGAATGTACATTCTTAAACTCTCTGGATCAGAGACTCAACGTATCAGTTTTATTAAAAACTAAGATCCTTTATAGTTCATTTCAGCCTTTATATTCTCCATACAAGAATAAATAAAGCGCTGAGATGAACTTTTTATCAACGATTATTAATCTCAAAAATCAATAATTTTATGAAAACTTCTACATTATTAATTCTACTAAGCTTCGTAGCACTTTCTGTAAATGCTCAAACCTCATTACTTAATCAAGCATGGTCTGCAGAAGGAACTGACGGTTGGACACTTGAAAAAACTTACACAATGGACGATGCTTTGCCATCAGGGTTCACCCTTGCAAGCTCTGAAGATAACGGTGCAACACTACAGTATAAAGCATCAGCTTATGCAACACTTCCTGGTCTTCGTATTGTTCCAACACTTTATAAAAGTGCTTGGTTTGCCTATTCGCTTAGCGGCTTAACAATAGGCAAAACCTACGAACTTAAAATAAATGCAATGGTTCAAAACCCAAATATCAAGATGGCAATGTATGCTTGGGAAACTAATAATACAAATATTCCGAATGTAACAGTTGAAGATGAAGAAGTTGTAGCTGATCATGGTTCTTGGACTGACTATAGCATAATGATAACAGCAACAAGCGAGACCATGACGTTTGGAGCAGGTGTGTACCGAGTTACTGGGAATCCGCAATTGTATATATCTTCAATAAATATATCTGAAACAACAAGTACGGATGTTAATATCACAAAAGATGAAGAACTTGTAATATATCCAAACCCTGTAAATGATATCATAAACATCAGTAATGTTAATAGTAATAGCAGTATAAATATCTATAACACTTCTGGCCATTTGGTAAAAACACAGGAGGCTATTTCAACAAAAGTAACTATCGACATCTCTGACCAACCCAATGGGGTTTATATTGTAAAAAATGGAACGCAAGTTCAAAGAGTGGTAAAAAAATAACCGCTCGAATTTATATTATATGCGGAGGGCACAAGTATGTGTCCTCTTTTTTTGTGCTTCTTATGCGTTCTTGTAGCAATAAATCTACTATTTTTACAAAGCACAAAAAGCAACATTTACATGATGAATTGGGATCAATTACTATCGACTAAACGAACAGGTCAAGAAGATAGAGTTTCAGATATAAAACACCAAAGAACACAGTTTCAGCGCGATTATGACCGTTTAATTTTCTCTTCTCCATTTCGTCGTTTGCAAGATAAAACTCAAGTATTTCCGTTACCGGGAAGTATTTTTGTGCACAACCGACTAACACATAGTTTAGAGGTAGCCAGTGTCGGACGCTCTTTGGGACACAATATTAGTGAATATTTACTCCATGAATACGGAGAAAAAAATGAACTTATTAACGAAATTGGCTCTATTGTAGCTACGGCATGTTTAGCTCACGATATGGGAAATCCTCCATTTGGCCATTCTGGTGAAACTGCACTTTCTCATTATTTTAAAAGTGGCGAAGGCAAGAACTTAAAAGCCGAATATGATATTTCTGATGCTCAATGGAATGATTTAACCGATTTTGAAGGAAACTCAAATGCATTCCGCATTTTAACGCATCAATTTAATGGCCGACGAAAAGGTGGTTTTTCTCTTACCTATAGCTCTGTAGCTTCAATAGTTAAGTATCCTTATGCATCAGGCCTTAGTGATAAAAAGAAATATGGATTCTTCCAGTCGGAAAAACAGATGTTTAAAAAAGTAGCGGCAGAGTTAGGCATCATTGAAAAGGAACCTGATGTCTATTGTCGCCATCCCTTGGTTTATTTAGTTGAAGCAGCTGATGATATCTGTTATGGTGTAATGGATGTTGAAGATGCGCATAAGCTTAAAATATTAAGTACTGAAGAAACTAAAAATATCCTCATGGCCTTCCTCAAGGAACCTGAAGATGCTAGTACTTGCCAAAAAATTGAAACTGCTTGTATAGAGGTAAGCGATATTAACGAACAAATTGCCACAATAAGAGCAGCTGTTATTGGCAAACTGGTTAATAGATGTACGCAAATTTTCAAAGAAAATTATAATTTAATAATGAATGGAGAATTTGAGAAAGGCCTAACAGATCATTTAAGCGGTTGTACCAAAGATGCCATGAAGTATTGTGAGAAAATTTCACTTGAGAAAATATATAGGCATCCTTCTGTTGTGGAAATAGAAATATCTGGCTTTAAAATACTTGGCTCATTATTACACGAATTCTCTCAGGCTATCTTAACACCCAAAGACACCTTATCAAAAATGTTATTGGCATTTATTCCTGAGCAATTTACGGTTGCTGAAGATGCCACAACCTACGAAAAATTGCAATCTGTTTTAGACTATATAAGTGGTATGACAGATATTTATGCCCTCGATTTATACCGTAAAATAAATGGTATAGGCTTAGCCGATAAACGATTCTAGAAAATAAAAGAACGTTCCAAATTTTGAATTGCCCTTCTTTTGGAACGTTCTTTTTTATATCCCCTTAGTTCAGAAATACTACTTCTAATTCTTCGTTATCCTTATCTTTTTCGCGAATATCATATCTACCTGAGTTGATAAAAGTATATCCTTTTTCGTAGGCTGCCTCTAATAAAAGTGGCTCTATTGAGGTGGCTACATTTGTATCCAAATCTTTATTGAAATAGAAAAATAATTGTTTCGCATCTTCATCGTTAAAGCGCACCAAAACACTATTATTCTCAACAAAAACTAAATCATCGTAGCTATAAGAAACCGGTAAACCCACCGATTCTAAAATCTCCATAACATATCCAAGCGGTCTGTAATTCATAGCATAAAAGTTTATAGTATTACCAATTCTACATTGCAATTAACTTGATTAAGTTAACTGTATTTTCCAATTCATCGTGTTCTTCAGCAAACTGACATTTAAACATCATCATGCTATGCGCCTCCTCAAAGTCTGTTTCAGAAAATGGCAAATCCTTTTTTGTAATAAAGGTATTGAGGCCATCTAATCCATCTACTTTATAAAGTTCGCTTCTAAAAACACTATCTGTTTGAACGGACTGAATAAATTTTTTCGCGTTTTGTATCGACATAAGCATTCGTTTTAAGATCCTACATAATTGTTATAAAAAAGAATTGAATCTACATTTATGTGGTGCACTTACTAGTCCTGAAGCCCCATAAACATTAGATTTCTCATTTATTAGCGATTACATATTATTATAAAACAATATCTATGCCCCTGCATAAACTTAAAAGGAAAATTGGAATATTTATCAGATAGCTAATGAGAAAGTACTTCGTGAAGAGGTTCGCCAATATTACCTTCTGAAATAGGAATTTGCATTAGTGCAGATAATGTAGCAGCTACATCAACCATCTCAACTTTACGATAAATTGCACCATGCTTAATATCACTGCCCCAAAAAATTAGCGGTACTTTTATGTTATGATTTATTGATTCTACTTTCTGCCCACTCAGGTCAACTTCTTCGCTCCAGCCAGATAATAAGGATATCATTATATCACCTGATCTGTTATAAGCATAAGAATCTTGCATCTCTTTAAACAAACCGTGGGTGTAGGTATTTGTCCTTAATAAACTTCCTGAGATCGTTTTATCTATACCTGCAACATCTAATAAAAATTCAGACGCTTCATCGCGCAGATCTGACGACTTTAAACCTTCTTTCTTTATCAAATCATGATTTAAATAAAACTGCCTATCATGATACCCCAATACCCACTTTCCTTGGCCATGTAGAGCCATAAGATATAAATTTAATAAAGCCGATATCTTTTTACCGTTAAAAGAACCGCCTTCCATTCCCTGGGCTTTCATCTGCTCTGGCATGTAACGCTGGCTAGGCGTTGACGTTAGCATAATTAGGGTATGCTCTGTACCTATTTGTGATTCAATCACTTTTAAGAGTGATGCAATTTCTTGATCCAAACGCAGTAACATATCTTCTTGTTCAGCACATAATAAGGAATTCTTAGAACCTTTTAACACCTTGGGTTTACAAGTAAAATTGATGCTTACAAAATCTGTATATTCATCTTTACCATAAGCTTCATTTAATAGCATGGCTACAGAAAAGTCTCTCAAAACAGTATTTATTTCAGGTGAGCCTGAGAAACGATCAAATGGTGTATTCCCTTCTTGTTTGAGCTGATATAAAAAGTGTCTTATTTCAGTTTTATGATCTCCTAAATACTCATGGTAGGATCTTATATCGGTTGATGGCCCCCACAAGTTATTTATATTCTTTGCAGGAAAACCATGCGAGTTGTATTTATTAGCCCACTCGGGCAATGTATCTTTACCTTGAGTAATCATCTCCCCTGTTGTTCTATCAAACCAAAACATATTAGAGTATTTATGTCCTGTATTAAAAACAACATCAGCAGGGTTAATACCTATAGAGGCAATCTTTGATTGATTTCGGGTAAACAGTTCCAACTCATCACAAATAGTAGCTAGTTTATTCTTACTGGATGAAAAATCACCAGAATCGGGATGGGCAATATTATCGGTTCCTGTAAATTGAAAAGCTGATTCAGAATCCTTTCCATAACGATTATACCACTTATCGCTAATTATACCATGGTCGGAAGGGTAAGCTCCGGTGAGTAAAGTGCTTCGTTTAGATCCATGAAAAGAAGAAAATGTACCATATTGTGCATTAGTATATAGGGTTCCTTCATCTAATAAACGATTAAAACCGTTTTTACCAAACTTATGTTTTAAGGCTAAAAAATGATCCGTTTGTAACTCATTAATATTAATAAATAACACCAATTTAGGAGCTACTTTTACAGAAGTGGTTTGAGCGAATATATTGACTCCGACTAAAAGAAATAGTAAAACAAGCTTGTTACGCATCATATGAAAAAAATGTTTACGCAAATATAAGCTTAACACTCAAATCAACAACAAGAAATAAGTGCGATAAAATATTTGCGTAAGCTTAGATGCTAGATGTGATTTGCTGAAGTCTTTGCATCCTCTTGTTTCCTGAAACATACAACATTTACGGATTCAATATAAACAATACCTGAAGCATTGGCCTTATCTAATAAGCTAGATACAACCTTTGAAAAATCTTCTATACGCTCTTCTCTATCTACAATTTCAATAGTAATTGGAGGTTCAGTTTTAAAATTTATGCCTCTATTTCCATTTTTTGGGCCATCAGCACCAAATCCCAAAAATCCTTTTGTTGCAGTTACACCTGCCATAGTATACTTTTTAGCAGCAAATATTATGGCTTCATATAAATTTCTCTGATAAATTACTTCTGACTCAGAGATTATAATTTTCAACTTCTTCTCATTTCCTTCTAACACCATACCCTAGCCTTTTAGTTGCATTAAAAATTCATTTCTAGGTTAATCTCTCATTAGGTAAATTACAACTAATAATTATCACATTCAATACCCTATTATATCTGAAAATTTGAATAAGTTGGTTACCTAATTTATAATGTTTACAAACAAGCAAAATGTTGTAAATCAAAACACTGATCACTTGATAATTTCTTAAATTTTGTTAAATTTGAAACACTCCTTAATCTTAGTCATATCCAATTCATTTATAAACTAGGCTTAGGAGTATAAAATCCCTTATTTATTAACTTATGGTTCTCTCACTTCAACAAATACTCCTGCCGCAACACTGCTCTTAAAAGCCTTCCTTTGGCTATGCGTCATCGACTTATTTGTAATTGAGAAAGCCTATTAAATTTAGTTTTATGAAGGTATATCAAGCAAATGAGATCAAGAACATAGCCCTTCTCGGAAGTTCAGGCTCGGGTAAAACCACCCTCGCCGAAGCTATGTTATTTGAGGGTGGTGTTATCAACCGTAGAGGTGATATCGGAAGTAAAACCACAGTATCAGATTACCATCCTGTTGAACACGAATACGGTTACTCAGTATTCTCATCAGTGATGTTTACAGAATGGTTAGGGAAGAAGATTAATTTTATAGATACCCCTGGCTCTGATGATTTCGTAACAGGAGCCATTACTTCTCTTAATGTTACAGATACTGCATTAATGGTTTTAGACGCTTCCCATGGCGTTGAAGTAGGAACACAAAACCTTTTCAGATATACTGAAGAATACAAAAAACCAGTAATATTTATAGTAAATAAACTAGATCACGAAAAGGCAAATTTTGAACAAACAATTGATCAAGCTAAAGATAGTTTCGGAGGTAAGGTAGTGATAGTACAATACCCTATTACAGTTGGTAATGGCTTTGATGCTTTGATTGATGTACTTAAAATGAAAATGTATCAGTGGGGACCTGATGGTGGCGAACCTCAAATACTTGACATACCTGACAGTGAAAAAGATAAAGCCAACGAATTACATAATACTTTAGTTGAGGCTGCCGCTGAGAATGATGAAGATTTGATGGAACTATTCTTTGATAAAGGAACTCTCGATGAAGATCAAATGAGAAGCGGCATTCATAAAGGGCTATTGGCATTGGATTTATATCCCGTTTTTTGTGTTTCAGCAGAAAAAGATATGGGTGTTAGACGCATGATGGAGTTTTTAGGAAACATCGTTCCCTATGTATCTGAAATGCCAAAACCCATAACTAAGGACTTAGTAGAGGTAAACCCAGATCCTAATGGACCAGCTTCTGTTTTTGTATTTAAAACGAGTATAGAACCACACTTAGGTGAAGTTTCTTTCTTCAAAGTAATTTCAGGTACTGTAAAGGAAGGTTCTGACCTTATAAACATGACGAAAGATACAAAAGAGCGTTTGTCGCAATTATTCTGCGTTGCTGGTCATAATAGACATAAAATTACAGAACTTGTGGCAGGAGATATAGGGGCTACTGTAAAGCTAAAAGAAACAAAAACGAACGATACGCTTAACGAAAAAGGTTGCAAATTCGCTTTTGAGGCAATTCACTATCCAGATTATAAATACAGAACAGCAATATTTCCTATAAACGATAGTGACGATGAGAAACTGGGAGAAGTTCTTCACCGTATGCACGAAGAAGATCCTACAATTATAGTTGAATATTCAAAAGAATTGAAACAGATATTAGTATTTGGTCAAGGTGAATTCCATTTAAATACACTAAAGTGGAGAATTGAACACAACGACAAAATAAACATTGGTTTTGAGCGTCCAAAAATTCCTTATCGCGAAACCATCACAAAAGCAGAACAAGCAGATTACCGTCATAAAAAACAATCTGGTGGTTCAGGACAATTTGGTGAGGTACACATGGTAATTGAGCCTTATACTGAGGGAATGCCAGAACCATCAACCTATAAGTTTAATGGGCATGAGTTTAAAATGCCTATTCGAGGTAAAGAGGAAGTTGAGCTTCCTTGGGGTGGTAAATTGGTTTTCTATAACTGTATTGTTGGTGGCGCAATAGATGCCCGTTTCTTACCAGCGATAATGAAAGGCATCATGGAGAAAATGGAAGAAGGTCCGTTAACCGGGTCATATGCGCGTGACATTAGAGTTTGCGTATATGATGGTAAAATGCATGCAGTAGACTCAAATGAAATTTCGTTTAAACTAGCAGGCAGAAATGCCTTCAGTGCAGCATTTAAAACCGCAGGTCCAAAAATACTTGAACCTATATACGAAGTAGTGGTTAAAGTACCTTCAGATAGAATGGGAGATGTTATGAGTGACCTACAAGGTAGGCGAGCCATAATAGAAGGTATGAGTAGTGAAAAAGGCTTTGAAGTAATTACAGCTAAAGTTCCTCTAAAGGAAATGGATAAGTACTCAACCTCACTAAGTTCTATTTCAGGTGGAAGAGCTCATTTTACACTTAAATTTGCTAAATATGACATTATACCTCATGATGTGCAGCAAGAGCTCTTAAAAAGCTATGAAAAGGAGCTAGAAGAAGCTTAAATCTGAATCTGTGTAAGATCAAATAACAATAAGTATAATTTGGGCCCTAGGATGATATTATCTTAGGGCCTTTTTTTAATCAAAAAAAGCCTCACAGAGTATCTGTGAGGCTTTACCATTATTGATGTATTCTATGTACCGAGAGGCGGGCTTGAACCGCCGACCTCATGATTATGAATCATGCGCTCTAACCAGCTGAGCTACCTCGGCATTTTTTTAGTATCAAGTAAAAAGCATCAAGTAA